>JAUVYV010000018.1 GCA_030602885.1 Phycisphaerales bacterium | reverse complement strand
GACAATGGCTGAGAAGATTACCTATTTTCTGAACAATCTGTGAGTCGCTTAGATGAGCCGCTTGACATGCGCTCATACTTATGTTATAATAGTTTGAGAAAGGATAGATAAATGAAAATGGGATATTTGATTCTACTGGCACTTCTGACCGGCGCGTCCGGCCTGGCACGGGCGGAAATTGTCGAGGTTCAAGTCGAGGGAGTGGTAACGTGGGTACATACGGTCTCTGGGTTTGAATTGGATGGCTCAGTAGAGGTCGGGACGCAGATGAGCGGATTCTGCCGATACGACACTCTGTCGCCCGACATGCAGCCTTTGGAAGCAATAGGAACGTATAATATGTTTGACCTATCACTGAGCGTTGGAAACTATACATTCATGCATGATGTGATGTCCGGTGGCGCGCCGCATTTCGAGGTCGCGTACAACGAGTCCACGTTCGGGTACGTAGCTACGACTTCGGACCCTGCTTTTGAAGGCACCATGTTTTATAACGATACTGCGCTCACGTTCGCCGAATTGGAATGGACAACGTTTAACCTGGCGTTGTTTACGTTGCGAGGCCCGATATGGCCTGGAGCAACGGACGCCCTTCCGGATGCAGACTCATTCTTGCCGCTGCCTTTTTTCACCGAGCGCAATGGTATCAGTGTTAGTATCGACGAAGACAGGTACTTCCGGATTTATGGGGAGGTGACCTTGCTACGTGTCATCCCCGAGCCTGGGACAGTGGTTTTATTGGGATTGGGCGCGTTGGCGGCCTTACGAAGGAGAAAAGTTCACCACGAAGGCCGCGAAGACCTGCGAAGATAATTAAAACTGATAAATGAGATACTTCGCGTCCCTTCGTGTTCTTCGTGGTGAGCGGACTCGTGCTACCGGCATAATAGTCCGAGAAAGGATAGATAAATGAAAATCGCATATTTGATCCTACTGGCAGTTGTGACTTGCGCGTGCGGTTTGGCAAACGCAACAATTGTGGAGGTTCGACTGGAGGGCATCGTGACTGATGCGAACCTCGGACCCGGCTTTAGCTTGGACGGTTCGGTCGTGCCAGGCTCGCCCATGAGTGTATTTTTCCGCTACGACACACTTGCCCCCGACGACCACCCAGGCGACAATAACGGTGGCTACGACATGCTCGACATAACACTCACCGTGGGAAATTACACGTTCGCCGCAGACCCCACGGGGCTGGGGTCTCGCCTGCTAGTAGGTTTCGGGGCTGACTATTACAGTCTGGTCGCTGGTACTGCAGACCCGCTATGCGATGGCACGGTCTTTCAGGATGGGGTTCCGATGCAATTTGATGAGGTGGACTGGGGCAAGCCGGTCGACGTCGGTTTTTCACTGCAGGGGCCGCATCTTGAAGGTGCGACTGATGCGATTCCGTTGCCCGAGACCTTTCCCCCGCTCTCTTTCTTCACCGCATTTCGTGGGATGGGCGTAGGCATAGACGAGGATGCACACACCGGGATTTACGGTGAGATAACATCTTTGGTTGTAGTTCCGGAGCCGGGGACGGTGGCGTTGCTTAGTTTAGGGGGTCTGGTGGCGTTTCGCCGAAGGCGCTCACGCTGAATCCGCGGGATGTATAATGAGAATTGTGAGCCGGTAGTGAGGAACTGTAAGTTTACGGGCAATTACGCTTCAGTTGGTGGCGGTACGGCGAATTACGGGGGAGGGCGGCCAGTGGTGGAGGGGCGAAATAGTCGCCTGGGTCCGTCTTCACTCTCCGGCTTCACCAAAGGCTATGCCGAGACAAGTGAAGCTACGCCGGGACAAGTGGCAGGCGAATTACGGGGGAGTGGCCCCAGCCCTCTGTTGTTGGGCCAAGGAGAATCATCTCGAGGGTAAACTCCAGGGGGGTAACCCCTCAACAAGATTGAGGGGCTAAATTTTAAGTGTTCCTGGCGTTTGCGAGGCCGCGCGGAGGACGGGTAAAAAAGAGAAGTATTCCTCACGCGGGCAAGCACAAGGGTTTGGGTTCGAGCATTTTACAGGTTCAAGTCCTGTACTGTTTGGTCTATCATGGGGGAACGGCCCCTCTCCAGAATGGCTATTTTCGTAATGGGCGGTATTGGACTCGAACCAACGACCTCCTGCGTGTCGAGCAGGCGCTCTAGCCAACTGAGCTAACCGCCCCGCTGCCGAATCGGCATAGTATCATCAACCCGGCACGGCAATCAAGAACTTTTGTACAAAATCGCAGCCGGCACGCCCTGAGTTAGTAATCGATTAACTCGGATTTCAGCTCGCGGCTCATCAGGTCGGCGATGGCCTTGCCGACGGGCTTATTCTCAAAGATAACCTCGTAAACGGCCTGGGTGATGGGCATTTCGACGTTGTATTTTCGGACGAGACCTTCATAGACGGATTTGCAGGTAGCGATACCCTCGATAACGGATTCGGTTTCGGCCTGGGCCTGTTGTGCTGTGAGGCCTTTGCCGATACGCTCGCCGAAGGAGCGGTTTCTCCCCTTTGGTGAGATACAGGTGGTGACGAGGTCCCCGAGTCCGGCCAGGCCGGCGAATGTCTGAGGTCTGGAACCCATTGCGATACCGAGGCGGGTTATCTCCACCAGTCCTCTGCTGAGCAGGGCGGCCTTTGCGTTGTCGCCGGCGCCGATGCCGTCGATGATGCCGGCGGCGATGGCAATGATGTTTTTCATAGCGCCGGCCAATTCGACTCCTGCGATATCGGTATTCGTATAGATGCGAAACCAGGGTGTATTGAAGGTGTATTGCACCTGCTTTGCGAGCTGCTTATCACTCGAAGCGGCACAGGCGGTTGCGGGCAGTTTCCCGGCGAGCTCGTCGGCTATTGTAGGGCCTGACAGTGCGACGCAGCTTATGTCACGGCCGAGCACATCGGCGATTATCTGAGTGGGACGAAGCAGAGTCCCGTTCTCAATACCTTTGGCAACGGAGACGATGGGGACATTTTCGGGAACGTAACCTTTGAGGCGGGTCCAGATGCTTCGCATATACTGGCAGGGTACGGCGGAGATGAGCAGGTCGGCATCGGTCATTATAGTCCTGTCATCGGGGTCAAATACGAGCGCCTCGGGTATCTTGCAGCCGGGCAGGAACTTTTTGTTTTCGTGGTTTTGCTCTACGTGGCTTAGCTGCTCAGCGTCATATCCCCACATTTTTGCGGTGATTTTCTTATCGCAGAGAAGAATGGCAAGGACGGTGCCCATTGCCCCGTCGCCGATAATTGAAACGTGCTCGAACATTTTACGATACCACCTTACAAATCACTTTGGCCCTTTACTTTTTGTATCCGGCGCTATATAATACACAAAGTTGCCGTGAAAACAAGGTTAGAGTAGTTAATCCGCCGCCTTATTAGTTTATCGCAGAGAGCCGAGTATATGAAGACGAGAATCGTGATATTTGTCCTTGTGCCGGCGGCAGTTGCTTTTGTCGCGGTGTGGTTTTTTGCCGGTGGTCCCAGCGGGGCTGAGATACGAAACGTAATACTGATAAGTATCGACACGTGCCGTGCGGACCATCTCGGCTGTTACGGCTATCCGAAGAAGATTACGCCCAATATCGATGCGATCGCGAAGAAATCGGCTCTGTTTGAAAACGCGATAGCGCCCACTCCGATTACGTTGCCTTCGCATACTACAATGCTTGCCGGCACAACGCCCTTGTATCATCAGGTCCATGATAACGCCACGTACTACGTCGCAGAATACAACAGAACGATTGCACAGATACTGAGTGAGCACGGCTACAGGACAGGGGCAATTGTCAGCGCCGCCGTTCTCGATTCGGCATACGGTCTCGATAGAGGTTTCGAGACTTACCAGGACGAGATGGGGCCGGGTCCGGCAGGCAGCAAGCCGGCCACGCGCAAGGGCGGCGCAACAACACGGCTTGCCGTCAAATGGCTCGAGGAGCACAAAGATGAAAAGTTCTTTCTTTTCCTGCACTATTTCGACCCTCACTTTCCCTACGAGCCGCCGGCACCGTTTTCTCTGCTCTTTCGTGACAACCTTTATGCCGGAGAAGTCGCCTATACCGACAACTGCGTCGGGCAAGTAATCGAGAAGCTGAAAGAGCTGGGACTCTATGACTCTACGCTGCTTATCATTACCGCCGACCACGGAGAGATGCTTGGCGAACATTCTGAAATCACGCATGGTTTTTTCATATATCAAGGGGCCCTGAGAGTACCCTTGATTATGAGGATACCGGGTCATAATAAACCGGCAAGGGTCCGTGACAGGGTGGGGCTTGTCGACATAGCACCTGCAATATGCAGTCTGCTCGGGATTGATATCCCCGATGCCATGCAGGGTAAAGACCTGTCCGGCTGTCTCGGCAGAAAGACGACATCAACCGGTGAAAGGTATTTTTACTGCGAGTCTTTATGGCCGACGATTTACGGATGCAATCCTCTTTTAGGCATTGTCGCAGGGCGGTACAAGTACATACACACAACCAGACCCGAGCTGTATGACCTCCTCGCCGATCCACAAGAGCAGCACAACATGATTGACACCGACCCCAAGCGGGCACATCTGATGCACGAGCATCTTAAGCTCAAGCTGGATGAGCTTGTATACAGAGTGTCTTCCGACAGCAATATTGCCATTGACGAGAAAACGCTCCGCAGTATCGAATCGCTCGGCTATCTCGCTGCAGCCCACGTCGATGACAGCTTCGAATTCGACGAAACACGGGAAGATGCGAAGGACGTCATCGATTTTCACCGCGCCAATATGGCAATAAGGCCGCTGATTATCGCGAGGAAATTCGAGCAGGCAAAAACGTTATGTCACGAGATGCTCTCACAGAGGCCGCAGCACCTGCAGACTTATGTCTATCTCGGTAGCATCGCACTTGAGCAGGGCGACAACGAAGAGGTAATTAATAACCACCTGAAATATATCGAAGTCGTTGACCCGAACTGGCAGGAGCCCAACAGGCCACAGAGGCAACATCTCGAGCTGGCCCTGCAAAATCCTCCTCTCAAGAAGACACACCTCGAGCTGACGATGGCTTACTACAAGCTGGGCCGGCTCGAACAGGCGCAGTCGCACGCCCGGACAGCCCTGAAACTCAGTCCCGCCTCTCGACAGGCGCACAATGTCCTGGGAATAATCCTGATGCGACTCGGGCACAGCCAGGAAGCGATACCACACTTTCAGGAGACACTGCGTCTCGGGCTTGAGGCGTTTGATGTGCACTACAATCTTGCTATGGTCCTTCAAGACCAGGGCAAGCTCGACGAGGCAGCCGGACACTATCGGCAGTGCCTGAGCTTTAATCGCGCAGTGGAGGCGCCGGTCTCTTTTCGACTCGGGCAGTTGTCGTATGAAAAGGGCGATGCGGCCGCTGCGGCAGAGTATATGAGCAGAGCACTGGAGCTGGCTCCGAATCGGCCCGAGGTTCTTGACGGTCTTGCGCTGATCTACACAACCGGCCGGGGGCAATTTGACGATCCGAACAGGGCCGTTGCACTTGCGCAAAAGGCGTGCGAAGTCACGCGGTATGAAACGGCGTCCTACGTTAGGACTCTCGCTGCCGCCTATGCCGCCGCCGGCAGGACCGACAAGGCCATCGAGACCGCAGAAAAAGCGATGACTCTGGCTCGTACAGCCGGTGACACCAACCTGGCAACGGAGCTTAAAAAGGAGCTCGAACAGCTCCGCAAAAGCCGGCCATGAACCGCGATTAACATGCGCCCGGCCGAGAGATGGTTCACCGCTGCAAGCCGTCTGTGAAGGTGGTCACTTGGCTCCCGAGGGCATCGGCTGAGGCGAACGGGTCGGGCCAATCAACTCAAGGCCGCCGTCTTTCTCGAGTACAAGTCGGTCGATATTTACGGTTCTGTCACCGGAGGGTTTTTCGATATTGGCGTGGGCGTGATAGACCATGAACAGCTCTTTCCCATCGGGGCTGGTTGTGATGCTGTTGTGGCCCGGCCCTGAGACGCCGACGGAAAGGTCCTTTTTCACTATGGGATTGTCGCTGCTCTTGGCCCAGGGGCCAAGCGGTGACTTTGCTGTCGCATATCCTATGCCGTACAGGGGGTCGGCATAGTGGTTGGCCGAATACGTCATGTAATATGTGTCGTTGTGTTTCAGGACGAAGGCGCCTTCGTTACAGCGGGTGGGCGTGTGACCCGGTGTCACCGAGAGTTCCCATTTTGCGTCTGCTTCTGTGCACTTGATCGGCTCGCCGATGATTTCCGACAGGTCGTCTTTGAGTTTGACCGCATAGATGATTCCATACAGGTGGCCGTGTTCCGCACCTTTCCAGGGCTCACCGACCGAACCTACCTTGTCGTAGAACAGATACGGTGCGCCGTTGTCATCGACGAAGATGTGACCATCGATACAGGAGTAGCCCAAATCAAACAGCGCCGCGCGATAGTCTTTGAACGGGCCCTGCGGATTGTCGCTAACGGCTAAGCAGATGCGGGTCGAGAATTTTTCCGTCTCGGCGGGCTGGCAGCTAAAGACCATATAGAACTTGTCTTTGTAGTGAACGACTTCCGGCGCCCAGTAGGTCTTGCCGCCCCAGGAGCTTTCTGCTCTGCGGTATGCGTAACCTAAGGGTTTCCAATCCACGAGATTGGCCGAGCTCCAGCATTTGAATCCGTCGCCGGCGGTTGTGCCGTAGAGATAGTAGCTGTTCTTGTATTTCATCACGAACGGGTCGCCCATCCGGATATCGCCGCCGACCGGGTTTACGTAAGTGCGTTCGGCAGCAACGACACCGGTGGCAACAGTAAGTGTCACACAAATAACGGCCAATCTCAAAACCTTCATAAAATATGACTCCTTATTCAATTTAGGGTGTGGAGTCCTGGCTCCGGATGACCTCGATGCTCTCGGGGCGAAGTCTCTTCAGGTCGGCCAACTGGTTTCGGCCGAGCCTTGCCTCGATTAGCACCTGACCGTCGGAATAACGTTCATCCAGGACAGCAGCGTATGCTCTAAGGAAGCTCTGCACCTTGCCGTTTGACTGGCTTGCGGTGACACGAAGGACAAGCTCGGCGCCTTTGTATTGTGCCAGTACGGCGTCCCTGAGCTCGTCCAGGCCACTCCCCGTCCTGGCCGATATGCACACCGCCTCGTTGTAAACCGTCGCAAGCATCTCAAGGGTGCCGACGGCCCCGACGACATCGACCTTGTTCAATACAAGAAGCCTCGGCCTGCGACCGCACCCGATTTCAGCCAAAACACTATTCACCGATTCAATCTGCTTGAGGGCTTCGCTGCTCGAAACATCGACAATATGCAGGAGCAGGTCGGCATTGATGGCCTCTTCGAGGGTCGCCCTGAATGAGGCGACGAGCTGATGCGGCAGGTTCTTAATGAAGCCTATCGTGTCACTCAGCAGGACCTCTTTTCCGCCGCCCAGCGCCCATTTCCTCGTGCGAGTATCGAGCGTGGCAAACAGCCGGTCCTCCACAAGCACATCCGCATCGGTCAGCGCGTTCAGCAGCGTGCTCTTGCCGGCGTTCGTATATCCGACCAAACAAATCTTGAACAGCCCCTTTCGTCCGTCGATCTCACGCACTCTGCGCCTGTCGATTCTTTCAAGCTCGCCTTTCAGCTCGCCGATTCGCTTGTTGACTAATCGCCGGTCGATTTCAAGCTGCTGCTCACCAGGCCCTCTCGTTCCTATACCGCCGACCGCACCTGCCGCCGTCGCCCCGCCGGCGCCAACCACCGTATCAAGATGAGACCACATCCGCGTAAGCCGGGGATACGTATACTCGAGCTGCGCAAGCTCGACCTGAAGCTTGGCCTGTCTGGTCTTGGCCCTGGTCGCGAAGATATCGAGAATCAGCTCGCTGCGGTCGATGACCTTGATTTCAATTATTCTCTCAAGCTCGCGAATCTGCCGAGGCAGCAGGTCGTTGTCGAATATAACAACGTCCGCCCTAAATCGCCTGACCCTGCCGGCAAGCTGCTCTGCCTTGCCCTTGCCCACGTACAGGGCCGGGTTTATCGACCGGAGCTTCTGCTGAAATTTATCAACCACAACCGCCCCGGCACTCTTTGCCAGGGCCGTCAGCTCCTCGAGGTTATCCTGCTCTTTGCTCCTGCCCGCAACAGCACCGACCAGAACAGCCCGTTCCTTCCTGACCCTGAGAGTCTCACGTACTTTATCCAACTAAGTATCAACCTCCAAAAACAACCGGCACCGGCATTATACCACATTTGCCGACATTTTTCAATCGAACAACCCGCACCACCACCCACCTGCAACAAATGTTTAAGCCCTCGAAGCTTGCCCGCCGTAGGCGGGCGAAGCGAAGACCCCGCACCTACTTCCACATCTAACCACAATCCCTAACTCTGATGTTCGTCAACCCGGCACTCGAAATCGCTTCAATAACCCCCATCCTAAGAAGTAAGTGCGGCGGCCATCCCAACCCCCATCCACTATACGCAATACGCAATACGGCCCAATTAAACGTCTCCTCTGCTGTTTTTAGCAAAATAGGTGACTGTCTGGTTTGCGGAGTTTCCTCAGTTTACTCGCCTAGCGGACTGGAACTTGGGGCGGTGTAATATCTTTTACGCGTCCGCAGACTCATTCGCTCCCAACGTATCAGGCTTATCTCGTTACGAGCTTGCCTTGGCTCTGTGCGGCAGTGACAACGTTCTGGTTTGCAGTGAAGACTTGTATCTCTGATACAGTCGCGAAGTCTCCATCATCCGTAATGATCTTGATTACTTTCTCGTTAGTCATTGCCTCCAAGAAGAACAGGTCATATCCATCGACGCACTCATTATCAAAACGGCCAATCGCGGCATCCGCTACGGCATCATTAATCGTAACATCCAGAGACGATGCCATTGTCTTGACCTGTGCCCACGCAGCTTTAACTTCACTCACTACATTTGAGCGCTGTGAAGGGTGGTTGTGGCGGTATTCTTTAGGGTAGATTCGCCCAAAGGTCTTCTCGAAGATTTCCAGTTCTGTTCTTTCGATGCGATGTGCTAACTCTGCAAATGATAGCCCACATCGGTACAGCTTTGCGCTTACACCAATGGCTTTATTTACGAAAGTAGGATAGTCGTGAATTTGTTGCGGCCACGGCGGTTTGTTCGCAAGGCTTGCTTTGGTGTAGGCCATCCAGTACCAGACATTTGAATCCACGAGGAAAACGTCTTCGGGCCCTGGTGTATCTACTCTGATATCTATGATATCCGCGCCAATCACATAGTTTACAGGCATTACTCGTCCTCCGCTTGTTGTTTCAGAATGTCATCGACGGCTTTCTTTGTCTCCGGATTCCTGTAGTATTCCTTGGCATTTTTTACGACTTGCTGGCATATGAGCAAGCCATCAGCAGTAATTTTCTCTACTTTCAGCAGCTGGTTCAGAGCATCGGGTTCTAAGTCCTTAAGAAGCTGCCCGATGGCAAAATTGAAGAAGGGAGACGCAAAAACCCGTATATTGGAGAAATTCAAACAAACTGACTCACCGGCTGCCAGCTTGGGATAAATTACATCGTAAACACGCTGTCCATCTTCTGATGTCACACAACTATCACCCACCAAAGTTTTTATTTCTACGTTCATCCTGATTTCTCCTTATTAAAACAAGGGTCCAGAAGGGCCTTCATCAACAAGTTGGTAGTACTTCTTATCACAGCGAAGAGTAATGTTTACCAGCGTTCCTTGAAAATATTTCCGTCGGTTATTAAATTTTTCTTTTCCGCCTTCGATCAAAGCATACCCATCTTGGCTGTAGACTTCAAGTCTTCCATGGTTAATATTTACAAATTCTTTAAGAAGACTAAGCCCATTTCCGCGTCCTACCCCCTTAATTGTTGAAGTTCTTTCCCGAAATGCCCATTCTAAACAAACTGCTGCATCTAACTCTTCCGCAGAATGCGTTTCCTTAAAATACTGTTTTACACTTGTTGTAATACCAACACCAAAATCTACCACAGCTAATTTGAGAACATGCATCTGCCAAAAGTACTGGCCACAACTAAAGACCCCAATGTTCGACTTAGCATGTAAGAATGCGTTAGCGTAGATCTCCCAAACCCTTCCTACAATTGCGTCTCTAAGTCTGGAAGTTACACGAACCCAACCAGTGCCTAACCAATTAAATTTAAGATAGTTTATAATATCATTTTCTACACCAGTTGCATAAGTTCTATCTTCTCGATATGGTATTGAGCTGCCAGGCCCTCCTAAAGTATGTATATATCCAAAGGCGCCAGCAAATCCATTTTGTCTGAGTATTGCCAGAACTGGATCGCTCACTGTCTCCCAATCGAACGTTCCTGAACGATTCTGGCTTTGAATTAAACGTGCCAAACCACCCAGGAACGCGATCGCATTAGGACGTAAAAAGCGGCATGGTGTAAAGTCAAACGTCACGTCGCCACAAGAATCGTTGACCACCTGCCAGAGTCCGAAGAGTCTGTCAAAATCTCCAGGATCATCGTTGATCGTTGGGATGTCCAGTCTAATCCCTCCGTATGGTTGATCCATGACTCACGATTCCCCGTCAAATGCTTGGCTTACGAATGTACGGCTTGAAAGTGACAAGTCCGCCGTTGGCTGCTTTCATAATCTCGTTGATTCTTCTGTCTTCAAACATGCCTCTCATATTTGCCTTCAATCGCTGCATCACACATGGCAACCAAGAGGGAACAATACCCTAGCGGCTACCGCATGGTGGACTTGCCAAGCTCCTTATTCTTTCTTCTATCTTCATTCTATCTTCCTGTTGGAGACTTGGCGTATAGGTTGCTGAATAATAAATTGTGCCTCGACAATGCTCTTCCCAGCAGCGAGTTCGGTCATGGTTCTTGACCCGCTTCTTCACGTCGGCAGCTTCCCCAACGTCAAGCACAGTCCAGTTGCCTTCGCTTTCACACCAGATAACGTAGACTCCGGCGTTCGACTTCAAAAGATCAGGCAAGGTGTACGCTCCCTCAAACTGATAACCCCAGTACTCAAAGGGCATAATCTTGTCCTTTCATAGCAACGTGAATCCAGACATCTTTGCATTGGAACCATGTCTACTGTATAAAATACACCAAAGCGCAATCAGCGTCAATCTGCCAATCAAAGAAAGCAATGTCTTGAGGGACAGTCGCAGGGATAGTGGGGCTGTTGAAAAACCCTGTAAACAAAAAAACAACATGCGATTTCAGGCCGGGATTCGGGATTAGGGCTAAAATTCTCATTACGCCACTTTTTCAACACCCCCACAGTCACCTATTCTTCTTCTCCATTCCAATTCGTTCATCGATTTCAAACACGCTTCATAGAGTATATCGCCCCTTCGCCCGGCAAACAAGTCCGCCGTAGGCGGATTTCCATAATCAACCCCGCAATCCGTGATAATCCGTGTCAACTTGTGCCTACCGAAGGGGTATCCGTGGTTCCAATTTCTTCGTGTCTTTGCGTCTTGGTGGTGAACCAACTGTCCCAATCCGCGATGAAAAACTTTTTACCTCCTCGCTCCCGCTGAGTTTATCCTCGCTGTCCTCGGGAGGTTGCTACTTTGGTCTTACAGCAGAGGAACCGTTGCCCCCTTGGCTCAGCAACAGAGGACCCCAAAAACACACTCCCTTTAGCAAATTTTTTCAATTTTTTTCAAACTTTCGCGCGTTTTCGTCACGCCAACCCCCATTTTTAGCCCAAAAACGCAGGTCAGCGTGCAACCATGTACCCATAAGTCAAGTCAAAAGCCCTGTTTTTCGCCCAAAAATCGCAGCGCAGCGGAGACCCCGGACTCCGATCCCGGCCCCAAACTACCCCCAAGTGAGATAGGCCGGCGCCATCTCACGGGGTAAACATAACCCCCCTCTACCCAAACGACGAGTGGAGGGGCGAAACACGTTGAGGGCGTTGGCGTTATAAGGGGAGAGGTAACGGAGCTTTCGAGGTGGGGGTAGAAAAGTTGATTTAGGAATGTTGCCATTGGAGGCGGTCTCTGCTATACTTGCTCGGACAATGTCCACTTTAGATGTGGGTGAGTTGTAAACTATGAAGGTAATCCTCGATTCAAAGCAGATAGAGCAGGTTCTGGGGGAGCTGACCGGCGGTATTGTTCGTGATGCGAAGGGCAAGGCCGACGTTGCGGTGATAGGTATTCGCAGCAGGGGTGAGATTCTTGCGCAGCGATTGGCGTCGCGGCTGAGTGAAAAGTTAGGCGAAGAGGTGCCTTGCGGGACGCTGGATATAACGCTTTATCGGGATGATTTGAATTCGCCGCAGGGCGGTGCACAGCCGGCAGTGCGGACCACCGAGATCGGCTTTGATATCGACGACAAGATTATTATCCTTGTGGATGATGTGCTCTATACGGGGCGTTCGACTCGTGCGGCGCTGGATGCTTTGATAGACTTAGGCAGGCCGAGGGGGATTCGATTAGCGGTCCTTGTAGAGAGGGCGGGCAGGGAGTTTCCGATACAGGCCGACTACACGGGCTACAAGGCGGATGTTGCATCCGGCGAATCGGTGCAGGTTTTCCTTAGCGAATCCGACGGCAAAGAAGAGGTGGTCGTCGGAAAAGTGTCGGGCAAAAGGTAAGCGAGTTTCACCCAGGCGAGGGATATGGCGTTGAAGAGTAAAAAGTTCAGGTGGGAGCGGAAGGGCCTACTGGGCCTGAGGGAGCTCAGCGCCGAAGAGATTACATACATACTTGATACGGCGGAGGGTTTCGAGCAGATAAGCTCGCGGACGGTCAAGAAGGCGCCGGCCCTGCGAGGCAAGACCGTGGTGAATCTGTTTTTCGAGGACAGCACTCGGACGCGCAACAGCTTTGCTCTGGCGGCGAGCCGACTGAGCGCCGACGTTGTCGAGTTCACCAAAAAGAGCAGCTCGGTGAGCAAGGGCGAGACGCTTCTCGATACGGCCCGCAACCTCGAGGCGATGGGGATTGATATTGTTGTGATTCGTCACAGTGCCGGGGGTGCGGCGAAATTGCTGAGCAGGAATATAAATGCCTGCGTGGTGAATGCGGGCGACGGTTTCTGCGAGCATCCGACACAGGGGCTGCTGGACGTCTATACCATCCGCAAGCTAAGAGGGAGTCTTGATGGTCTGAAGATAGCGATAGTCGGCGACATAGTGCACTCTCGTGTTGCCCGCAGTGATATGTGGGCGATGACGAAGCTCGGCGCTGAAGTGACATTTGTGGGGCCTGCGACGCTGATGCCGGGGCAGGTTGAGCAGCTGCCGGTAAAGGTGAGCTATTCGCTCGATGAGGTTATCGAGAAGGTTGACGTGATAAATATGCTTCGGATTCAGTTCGAGCGTCTGGGCGGCAATCCGTTCCCATCGGTGCGGGAATACTCGCATTACTTCGGCTTGACGGTTGAGAGGATGAAGCGGGCCAAGGAGGATATTTTAGTGATGCATCCCGGGCCGATCAACAGAGGGCTGGAGATGGAGAGTGAGGTGGCGGACGGTAAGAACAGCGTTATTCTCGAACAGGTGACAAACGGCGTGGCGGTGCGGATGGCGGTGCTGTTTTTAGTCAACCAGGCGGCGGCGCAGAAAAAATGATTATTGATTATGGTTTATTGATTATTTTGCTGTGAAATCTGAACTATTAATAAAGAATGGGCGGGTGATAGACCCTGCCAATGCTATCGACAAGAAATGCAACGTTCTTATTGTCGATGGGGTGATAGCGGAGGTCGCAGAAGAAATTCAAAATTCAAAATTCAAAATGCAAAATTATAGAACGGTTATCGATGCAACGGGTAAGCTTGTTGTGCCGGGGCTGATTGATATTCACGTACATTTTCGCGAGCCGGGCGACGAAGAGGAAGAGACGATAGCGAGCGGCTCGGCGGCGGCAGTGTCGGCGGGATTTACTTCGGTTGTGTGTATGCCGAATACAAGGCCTCCCATAGAGAATGAGACCGATGTCGAATATGTTCATCGAAAGGCCAGGCAGGCCAGAAAGACGCATGTCTATCTGATGGGAGCTATCACGAAGGGGCGCGCAGGCGTTGAGCTTGCGGAGATGGGGTTTATGGCAGAGGCGGGCGCTGTGGGTTTTACCGACGACGGCAACGGTGTTCAGGACCCGGCAGTGATGCTTCGGGCGCTGAAGTATGCAGGTATGTTCGATGTGGTCGTTGCGCAGCACTGCCAGGACGAGCGGATTGCGGGCAGCGGTGTGATGAACTCGGGGTATCACTCGACTGTACTTGGTCTTCCCGGGATAGACAAGCTGGCCGAAGAGGCGATGCTGTGGCGGGACATCCAGCTTGCCAAAAAGACAAAGGTGCGTTACCACGCCCAGCATGTCTCGACGGCGGGTGCGATCAGGCTGATAAGGGATGGCAAGAAGGATTCTTTGCCGATTACGTGTGAGGTGACGCCTCATCATTTGCTTTTGACCGAAGAAAACTGCGCCGAGTATGACACGAATTACAAGGTGAATCCGCCGCTTCGCACGGAAAGGGATATCGAGGCGCTGAGAGAGGCGATTGCGGCGGGGGTCGTGGATGCTTTAGTGACCGACCATGCCCCACACCTGCAGAGCGAAAAGGAGCTGGAATTTTTGGCGGCTCCATTCGGTATAGCGAGTTTGGAATGTTCTCTGGGGCTTTATGAAAAGGCGCTGATATCGCCCGGTGTTTTGAACTGGGTGGGTCTGATTCGGCTGATGACGGAAAAGCCGGCTAAGATAATCGGAGTTGATAAGGGTACGCTGGGCAAGGGCAAACAGGCGGATGTGACCATCATCGATGCGGATGCCGAGTACACGATTGACGTGAGGAGTTTTCGCTCAAAAAGCAGGAATTGTCCCTATCACGGCTGGCGGGTGAAAGGCAAAGTCGAAAAGACAATCGTAGGCGGCGAAATAAGATTTTCTGCTGGTGTTAACTGATGCCGGTTATCGTTGACGGTCACAATCTGTTGTGGTCGATTCGAGACTCACATGAGAACGAGGAATCGGTCGAAGACGTTGAGTTGTGTCGAATACTCGGCAAGTATCTGAAGCTGATCGGCGAGCGCGGCGAGATTATCTTCGACGGTATAGGCCCGCCTGACAAGAGCGGATTCGATAATATAAGCAATCTGGAAGTTAGTTTTTCCGGTCGGACGAGTGATTGTGATACGGTAATTGAGCATAAAATACGGGCGAGCAGTGCCCCGAGACGGCTGACGATAGTCAGCAGCGATCGCAGGCTGCGTGATGCAGCTCGACTGAGAAGAGCAACGACGGTGAAATCGGAGGTTTTCTGGAAAGATGTCCGCGAAGAGCTTGGCCGAAAGCAAAGGCGCCGCAACGAACCGTCAGCCAAGCGACAGGGCCTTACTGAAAGCGAGACAGAGAATTGGATGAAGTTCTTTGGTCTCGACGAGTAGAGCGGTCCACGGATGGGGTGAATATTTCAAATCAGGACAATATTTTCGATTTGAGCGGGCAGGGTAGCGGATGAGTGATAGCGAAAAAAGCAGAGAGCAACTCGTGGAGGAGCTTGGTGACTTGCGCAGCCGGCTCGGACGGCTTGAGCAAATAGAGGCCCAACACGAGAAGGCGCAGGAGCAGCTCGATAGATTCAAGAAGATGGCCGACCTGGCGACTTACGGCTGTGCCATGGCCGACCTTGAGGGGAATCTTGTCTATGCCAATGAGAGCTTCGCGGCGATGCACGGTTATGCGTCGGAGGCGCTGATGGGGAAGAATTTGGAGATGTTTCATTCGGATTCGCAACTCGATTTAGTCAGGCGAATCAAAAAGCGGGTTTTTGAGACTGGTAAGGGCGTAGAAAACGAAGAAGTGTGGCATGTGCACAGAAACGGGACCGAGTTTCCTACGTTGATGAATATCTGGCTTATCCGAGACTCCGACGGCAGTCCATCGCTGATTTGTACCACTGCGGTGGACATGACGGAGCGCAAAAAGGCCGAGGAAGCCCTGGCGAGGGAGAAAAATCTGCTGAGGACGTTGATAGATAGTCTGCCGGACCGAATTTTTGTGAAGGACGCAGAGGGACGTTTTGTCATTTGCAACAAGGCGGTTGCGGATGATGCCGAAGCGGCTTCGCCCGATGATTTGATTGGTAAAAGCGATTTCGACCTTTATCCTCAAGAAAAGGCCCAGGCCTATTTTGAGGAAGAACGGGAGATAATGAGAACCGGCAGGCCGGTTATTAACGAGGAGAAGCCGGGTGTTAACGGCGTGCGTGAGGCCGAATGGGCGCTGAATACGAAGCTGCCCTGGAGGGATGGCAGCGGGAATATAATCGGAATAGTGGGAGCCAACCGTGACATCACAGATCGCAAGAGGGCGCAAGAGGCACTGGACAAGGAACGGAGGATGCTTCGCACGCTCACAGACAACATACCCGACCAGATCTATGTAAAAGACACGGAGAGCAAATTTGTGCTTTGCAATAGGGCCACTGCAAAGTTTCACGGTATGGCAAATCCGGAAGATATAGTCGGCAAGACCGATTTTGATTTGTACCCGCCGGATATTGCTCAGCAGTGCAAGGAAGAAGAACGGCAGGTGCTCCGAACGGGAAAGCCGATGGTCAACTGCGAGGAATCCGATACGGATAAGGAGGGGAATTGGGTATGCGGTTTGACTATGAAGGTTCCGCTGGTTGATAGTGAGGGGGAAATAATCGGCATTGTCGGCGTGAGCCGCAATATCACGGAGCGCAAGAAGGCAGAGCAGGCATTGATTGAGTCGGAAGAGAGATACAAGGAGATGTTCCACGCTGCTGCAGAAGGGATTGTGGTGGCAGATGTTGAGACGAAGAAGTTCAGATATGCCAATCCGGCAATATGCGAGATGCTCGGCTACACAGAGGAAGAATTGACCAACATGGGCGTGCTGGACGTTCACCCGAAGGAAGAGCTGGATTATGTTGTGTCCGAGTTCGAAGCACAGGTGAGGAATGAGAAGACTCTGGTGGCGAATATTCCCTGTCTGCGAAAGGACGGAACGATCATATATGCGGATATTAATACAACGAATGTGACGATAGACGGAAGGTCGTCCAATGTAGGTTTCTTCACAGATACGACAGAGCGAAAGCTCGCTGAAGAGGCGCTGCAGAAGGCGCATGATGAGCTTGAGGCGAGGGTGCAACAGCGAACGGCCGACCTTGCGGCGGCAGTCGAAGAACTGAGGAACGAAATTGCCGAGCGAACGCGTGCCGAGAAGGCGCTGCGTAAGGCCGAGGAGCGGTTCAGAACCATATTTGAGAACACCGCAGTCGGTTTGTATCGTACCACTCCCGACGGGCGGATACTCCTGGCAAACCCCGCGCTGCTAAAAATGCTCGGATATGGGTCGTTCGAGGAGCTGGCGAAGATAAATCTGGAGGAGCATGGTATCGACGTATCCACTCCGCGTTCGGCGTTCAAGCGGCATGTAGAAAGAGGAGGTCGGGTGATTGGTCTTGAGTCCGTTTGGATAAGGCGTAATGGAACAAAACTTTTTATTTGCGAGAGCGCCGTTACTATCAGAGATGAGAAAGGCAACGTGCTATACTACGAAGGCACGGTTGAAGATATCACGGAGCGGAAGAAGGCGGAGGATAAACTGCTGGTTTATCAGGAGCAGTTGCGGTCTCTGGCTTCGGAGCTGAGTTTGGCAGAGGAACGACTGAGGCGGCGAATAGCCACGGATGTGCATGACAACATCAGTCAAAATCTGGCAATAAGCAAGATGAAGCTGGAATCGCTGGCCGAGTCTGTTGAATCGCCGGATCTGCGGCACCCGCTTGAAGAGATTCGTGATTTGATAGGGCAAACTATTGAGAGCACCCGGGCTCTTACGTTTGAGATGAGTCCGCCGGTTCTGTATGAACTCGGTTTTGAAGCGGCGGTGGGCTGGTTGACGAGGCAGGCGAGGCAGCGCTACGATCTGGCGGTCGATTTCAAGGATGACGGACGAGACAAGCCGCTTGATAACGATATTCGGGTGCTGCTCTTCCAGGCGGTGCGAGAGTTGCTGGTCAATGTCGTCAAGCACGCGAGCGCGAGGCAGGCGAAGGTCTCGACTCGAAGGGTCGGCAACAAGATACGGGTGACGGTGCAAGATGACGGAGCAGGATTCGACGCGTCGAAAATCGGCGGTGGTGACTATCAAAGCGGGGGCTTTGGGCTGTTCAATATACGGGAGCGGTTGGATCATATTGGCGGACGTGTGACCATTGAGTCGAAGCAGGGCAAGGGTACGCGAGTGACGTTAATCGTACCTTTGGATAATGAGGGCAAGGGCCGGAAGGGAGAAAAGAGATGAGCATAAGAATATTGCTGGCAGATGACCATAAGATAACTCGTCAGGGGCTGCGTTCACTGCTGGAAAAGCAAGACGATATGGAAGTGGTGGCCGAAGCGGAAAATGGTCGCATTGCGTTTCGGCTGGTTGATGAGCTGCTGCCGGATGTTGTGATTATGGATGTGACAATGCCTGACCTGAATGGAGTCGAGGCGACGCATCAGATAGCGACGAAATATCCGGACGTTAAGGTTATTGCCCTGTCGATGCATTCGGACTCACTGTTTGTGACGGAGATGCTGCGAAGCGGAGCCGCGGGCTATCTACTCAAGGACTGTGCCTTCGAGGAGCTTACCAGGGCGATAAGAGCGGTTATGGACGACAAGACGTATCTTAGCCCTTCAATATCCGGGGTAGTCGTGGAGGACTATCTGCATCGACTCTCGAAATCGCATTTTTCGAGCTCGGAGGTTTTGACCGACAGGGAGCGTGAGGTGCTGCAGCTTATGGCCGAGGGCAAATCGACCAAACAGATCGCCTTGAAACTGCACATCAGCGTCAAGACGGTTGAAACACATCGCCGGCAGATAATGAACAAGCTGGACATTCACACGATTGCCGAACTGACCAAATACGCAGTTCGCAAGGGGCTTACCTCGCTCGATACTTAGCAGCCCCCAAAAGGCGTTTTCCTGGATTGTGGCGGCGGATTCCGTCGGCGAGCAGGCCCGAATCAGGTATTTTATCAGGCAAAATCAGGGATATCCCGATACTATTGGCTGTGCAGAATCTGTATAATTGGTCGTATAGTTAAGGTAGCGTTTTGGAACGGATACAGCGGGCGACTTTGATCTTTGGCATTTTTTTGGGCGAATAGCAGCCTTTTCAATACAGAGGAGTATCGGCTGAGCGGCACTTGGGAACATTTTGGGTGTGGGTGTTCCTGAGAACCTCAGTGTGATACTCCTTATTTTTTTGCGCGCACTTGACCATTGGCGTGGATACCCAAATTTGAGTTGATTATGTTGATTTGGATAGTGAAGAGCGAATTGTCAGCCAATGCGCCTGCCGGTATCGCGATTTGACCGCAGAGGATGGTCTGCGATTCTGTTGGGGGGCAGGGGTTGGATAATCGGGGGTGGGAACCGCTTGCGACGATAGTCAAGTCCCAGTAGCATCTCTGGTGTCTTTCGGGGTTATTCGGAAAGATTTGCATTGCTCAGCAGGGAGAAGAATTGTATAAGAAAGGGTTTTACGGCGCGCGTAGTTTGACGCAAATGCGTGCACCCAACGGGTTTTCCGGAACCTTGAGCAAGTAGTATTTGTCGCAGATGGGCTTGTTTTTTGCCTGTTGATGCGGCGGCTGAAGGTGTAAGTACTTGTAAATCCTTAATTTAAGAGAGGTCAAAGAATCATGAGTCGCAAGATGGTCACGATAGACGGCAATACGGCCGTTGCTCACGTTGCTCACGCCACCAATGAAGTTATTGCCATATATCCGATTACGCCGAGCTCATCGATGGGTGAGATGGCCGACGCGAAGACGGCCAATGGCGAGCCCAACATCTGGGGCACTGTTCCTTCGGTGACGGAGATGCAGTCTGAAGGCGGTGCTTCGGGGGCAGTACACGGCGCCCTGGCGACCGGTGCGCTTACGACGACGTTTACGGCATCGCAGGGTCTGCTGCTGATGATTCCGAATATGTACAAGATAGCCGGCGAGCTTTTGCCCACGGTCTTTCACGTATCGGCCCGGTCACTGGCCTGTCAGGCACTTTCGATATTCGGCGACCATTCGGATGTGATGGCGTGTCGGCAGATTGGTTTTGCAATGGTTTGCTCTTGCAGCATTCAGGAGGTTATGGATTTGGCCCTTATTGCCCAGCAGTCGACCTTGGCTTCGCGGGTGCCTTTCCTGCATTTCTTCGATGGGTTCAGGAGCAGCCACGAGGTTCAGAAGATCGAGGAGCTGACGAAAGATGATATGCGGGCCGTGATAGACGATGAGCTGGTGGCCGCTGTCAAGGCCCGGGCATTATGCCCTGACAGGCCGATGATAAGCGGTACGGCACAGAATCCGGATGTTTATTTCCAGGGCAGAGAGACGGTGAATAAGTATTATCTTGCGACGCCGGAGATTGTGCAGGAGACGATGGACAAGTTCGCCAAGGTAGTCGGGCGCAGCTATCACCTGTTCGACTACGTGGGGGCCGACGATGCAGAGAAGATAATCGTCATGATGGGTTCCGGTGCTGATACTGCTCATGAGACAGTTGAGTATCTGGCATCCAAAGGTGAAAAGGCAGGGTTGGTAAAGGTCCGGCTGTACAGACCATTCAGTATCGAGCATTTTATTGGTGCACTTCCGAGGACAGTCAAAAAGATAGCGGTACTTGACAGGACCAAAGAGCCGGGTTCACTCGGTGAGCCACTCTATATGGATGTTCGCACGTCGATAGGAGAGGCGATGGGGGCTGGGCAGGCGGCGTTCGATAAGTACCCTGTGATTGTCGGCGGCAGATACGGGCTTGGCTCGAAGGAATTTACGCCCGCGATGGTCAAGGCAGTGTTTGACAATCTCGATGCCGCCGAGCCGAAGAACCACTTCACTGTGGGCATTATTGACGATGTGACCGATACAAGTCTGGATGTGGATGAGTCCTTCGGTGTGTCTGATGAGGGTTTTTACTCGGCGATGTTTTATGGTCTTGGTTCAGATGGGACGGTCGGGGCGAACAGAAACTCGATTAAGATAATCGGCGAGCAGACGGACAACTATGTGCAGGCATACTTTGTTTATGACTCCAGGAAGGCAGGTGCCATTACCATATCACACTTGAGGTTCGGCGACAAGCTCATCAGACGGCCTTATCTCGTTAGCAGGGCCGATTTCGTGGCCTGTCACAATCCGAGCTTCTTAGAGAGGTATGATATGCTCTCTTGTGCAAAAGAGGGCGCCCCGTTTCTTCTGACAAGCATGCACGGTGCCGATGAGGTATGGGATACCTTGCCTCAGGAGGTGCAGCGGCAGATTATCGATAAGAAGCTGAAGTTTTATGTTATTGATGCGATTTCGCTTGCTCAGGAGCTCGGGTTGGGTGCGAGAATCAACGTGATTATGCAGATGGCGTTCTTCAAAATCAGCAACATCATCCCGCTTGACACGGCCGTCAAGGCCATCAAGGACGCGATTCAGAAGACCTACGGCAAGAAGGGAGAAAAGGTCGTTCAGATGAATTATGCGGCTGTTGACGGTGCACTTGACAAGGTTTTTGAGGTGAAGGTTCCCGACAGAGTGACGAGCAGGATAAAGATGCGGTCGGCAGTTCCTTCTGATGCGCCGGATTTTGCCAAAGAGGTTACCGCAGAGCTTATGGCGCTGCGTGGCGACAAGGTGCCTGTCAGCAAGATGCCTGCAGACGGCAAGTGGCCAACGGGAACAACCAAATTCGAGAAGCGCAATGTCGCCGTCAACATTCCGGTATGGGAGCCGGATGTCTGTATTCAGTGCGGGACGTGCTCTCTGGTTTGTCCGCATGGGACGATAAGGATAAAGGGCTACGACGGAAAGCATCTTGATAAGGCCCCGAAGACGTTCAAGAGCGCCGATGCCAGGGGCAAGGATTTTGCCGGTATGAAGTTTACGGTTCAGGTTGCACCTGAGGACTGCACGGGCTGTGGTGCGTGTGTGCTCGCATGTCCCGCCCAGGAGAAGGATGAGAACAAGCAGCCCACCGGCCGAAAAGCAATCAATATGTCACTGCAGGAGCCGCTTCGAGCTCAGGAGCGCGAGAACTATGATTATTTCCTGTCGATTCCGAATACCGACGCGAAGCTGTTCAAACGCAACAGCGTCAAGGGCAGCCAGTTGATAATGCCGCTCTTCGAGTACTCCGGCGCGTGTGCGGGCTGTGGAGAGACGGCTTATGTCAAGCTGCTCAGCCAACTGTTTGGCGACAGGGCGATGATTGGCAACGCCACGGGCTGCTCATCGATTTACGGCGGCAACCTGCCTACGACACCTTACACGAAGCGAGAGGACGGCAGGGGGCCGATTTGGAGCAACAGCTTGTTCGAGGACAATGCCGAGTTTGCAATGGGTATGCGTCTTGCGGTTGAGAGATTCAAACAGATAGCGCTTGAGCTGTTAGGCAAAGTTGCTGCGAAAGGTTGTGTGGATGGTTCTCTTGCAGAACAGATCCAGACTGCGACGGTGGCGAACGACCCTGTCCAGGAAGCGATTGAAGAGCAGAGAGCCCGGGTCGCCAAGCTCAAAGGGCAGTGTGAAAAGAGCGACTGTGGCGAATGCAAGCAGTTGCTGCAAGTTGCAGATTACCTGGTTCGCAAGAGTGTCTGGGCTCTTGGCGGTGACGGCTGGGCGTACGATATCGATTACGGCGGTCTTGACCACGTGCTGGCGAGCGGTGCGGATGTTAACATACTTGTACTCGATACAGAGGTCTATTCGAATACAGGCGGGCAGATGTCGAAGTCAACGCCGAGGGCTGCTGTGGCGAAATTTGCGGCAGGCGGCAAGGGCACGCCAAAGAAGGACCTGGGACTTCTGGTTATGACATACGGCAACATATACGTGGCGAAGGTCGCGATGGGCGCGAATACCAATCAGACGGTAAAGGCATTCGCAGAGGCCGAGGGTTATCCCGGCCCGTCGCTCATAATTGCCTACTCACATTGTATTGCTCACGGATACAACCTTGTCAACGGGTATGAACACCAGAAGCAGGCGGTTGCGTGCGGGCACTGGCCTCTCTACAGATTCGACCCGAGATTGAAAGAGCAGGGCAGGAATCCGCTGCAGCTTGACTCGAAGGCGCCGACGCTCGGGTTCGAAGAGTATGCCTATGGTGAGAACAGGTACCGTACACTTCGTCAGTCAAAGCCCGAGGTGGCAGAGCAACTGATGAAGCTTGCCACAAGTGATGCCGTACAGCGGTATGCTCTGATGGAGCAGCTCTCGAAGCTGCAATGTGCGCCTCCGGCAACAGACAAAAAGGAGAATAGCAGTTAGAATTTAGAATCGGCATTTTTCTCCTGCGGCGGGTAAACTGCGCTCCGAAATTGGGTTTGAATTGGGTTTGTTTTGGGTTTGAATTGGGTTTGTTTGGGTTTGTTTTTTTGCGGCATTTTCCAAGAAATTTTCTGTAAGTCCTTTTTGCGCATAGAGTTAAATGTTGTCTAATAATTTTGACATTGGGTTTGTTTTGCATAAAAAGGTTGTAAATTGCCAGCAAGTTAAGTTGGGCAGGATAGGCGGTTTGTTTTTTAGACACAGATTTACACAGATTGACACTGATTTTTGAAAAAGTTCAAGGGCTGAGAAATAAAAGGTAACATCTTGTAAATGCGTGGGCATTGTTGAAGCCTCCCCGGCTACGGCTTCGGCCTTCGCCGAGACGAGCGAATTTAGGATACTGTATTCACTTTCTGTATATACGCTTCATCAGGGGTTAAAGCGCCCCCCGTAATTAGCGTCGAGTTGCGCGTTTGATGCGAAAATTCGCCCTTTTCGGCGCAGCCGATTTGCGTAAGTGCTTATGCAGACAAGAGTAAAAAAAAAATTGGAATTTGGATTTTAAGTTTTAAACCCTTGCGCATTTGCGCTAAACGATCGTTTCAACCGTTCGTATGAATTTCGCCTTTTCGGGGGCCAGCTCCTTCGACTTCGGCCCTTGGGGCCTTCGCTCAGGACCTCCGCTTTGCCCGCCGAATGGACGGCAGGCAAGCTCCGGCTTGCGCATTTGGTCGACCATTTCCCCGCACCAAATTGCGGCAGTGGCCTATTTCGTGCGGGGCAAGAGTGCGCCAAAAGTGGGTGAAAATGCGCAAAAATGAGCAAAAATGAACGAAAAGTGACGTAAATTGCGCTACACTTAGCCAAAATTGACCAAAAGACACGAAAGAAAGTAAAGAGGCAGAGGTCAGAAGACAGAAGTCAGAGGACAGAATTAAATCGCGGGTTTTTTGGGTTGCGGATATGTTAGAATAAGATATAATTATAAATTACACTTAGGAAGCGGAAACTTCATTGAGAATATTTGAAAAGTTGAGGATGTTCTAAATTCTTCACGAAAGAATTTGTGGTAAATTGAGGTTTGTTGATGGTGTGGTGCGGAGTTTTTTGATTTTAAAGTTAATGTTTGGCGTGGGAGGAGATTGCGGTTAATTTGTAGCTTTAAAAAAAGTTTAGAAGCTTGCTTATGAGTATTTTACAAGCACAAATAAATTCACAGAATACCGTAGTGGAGAATTTTATTTTTAGTCTTCTAATAGTGGCAGTACTCATAATATTGGGGGTAATAATTTATTTTATCCTGAAAAATAAATGGAAAAAGAAAATTGGAGAGATACCAGAGCCAACATGGTTAGTTAAAACAGATGGAAGAGATAGAAATGACAGGATTTTCAAAATATTCATTGGATCACCGAGTGGATTAGAAGATGAGCGGAAAGCAATGTGTGATGAGATTACTGAAATTAATGAGGGATATGCAAAGCAATTAGACATTTATTTTCGTCATGTAGCTTATGGAGATTTTCCTTCAGCGTATGGTAGACCACAGGAATATATCAATAAACATCTTATTAGGTGCGATAGTTACATATTGATATTATATGATAGATGGGGTTCTCTACCAAGTAATGACGACGACTGGCCGTTCTCCTCTGGGAGTGAGGAGGAATTTTATATAGCTGAGGCCCTTCTGAAAGAACATCTGAAAAGCAAGAAGTTTCGAATGTGTAAGATAGGTGTTTATTTCAAAAAAGTTAACGAGGATAGATGGGAAAAACCTGACGAACAACTCGATAAGGTTAAACAATTCAAAGAGCGGCTTAAAGAGGAGAAAATAGTTTTTTTCGGAAAGTTTGAAGAAATCACAGAATTTCGGAAGTATATCAAAAATTTTCTTAATGAATGGCTTTTGGAAACTGAGAAGAAGCGCTATGTAAGAACTGAAACAACTGTTTTGGATGTTGGTTTACCTGGAAGAAATGTAACGATGGAAATTGAGGTAGAAGAATGAAAGATTTTTATAATAAAGCAAAAAAGCTTGATGTTTTAATGAATATGGAGCCTGCTCCAGTCGAATTTAATGTTCTGCTTACAATAATCAGGGATGATGAAGCATTGGCAGTATACTTTTACGATAAGTGTGAAAATGGAGAATGGGTGAAAATTCTAAAAGAAGCTGGAGAGTTTAATGAATTACAAGATGATGAAGTTAGCAGAGTTGGTAGGATGAAGGCAGTTTATTTATCAAAGGTTGTTGAACAGGTTCCGGAAGATGTTATTGACATTATTTCAGGAATAGATGCGAAAGACGGGTTTGTTCAACACAAATCCCTCGATACATTACTGGATCTTTTGGAAAAAAGACCTGAGTTCGTAAGTGAGGCGAGTGCTTTAGCCAGAAAACTTTTGGAAAGACGTGTTAATAAGATTTGGTACTTTGTTGGCGACTCGGCAGCCAAGGTTATGAGGCAACTTGCTGATATTGAGACAGATAAAGCTTTTGTGATAGCAGAGATGCTGCTTGAGGTATGGAAGGGAGAGAAGGGGACAAGTGACCTAAGAGCAAGATTCGAGGAGTATCACTATCAAGAGTTAGTATTCAAGAATTACAAAAAACTATGGGAGATTGACCCATTAAGGGCGGCAAAGCTGTTGGCGGATACATTTAATAAAGGTCTTGAGGAACTTGACAGCGAAAATTATGGACTTGAGAGCGGTTTTAACATAACAATTGAGAGGGTTGACCAAATTGGTGATAGGTTCGAAAGAGACATTGTAGCTATACTTGTGGGAGGCATATGTGAAATAGGAAAAGCGGTCATTGAAAAAGAACCTGAACATTTTGGGGAGATGTTGGATTATCTTGGAGGTCTAAACAAAGTTGTATTCCAACGGATTATTATGTATTTGCTGAGAATTGCACCTGCTGGTATGGAGACAGAAAGGATTAATTCAATAATTGGAAATCCAGAGTTTTTAGAGAAGAGTTACTGGTGGTATGAATATAGGCTATTACTAAATGACAAATTTGAGGAGATCAGCACGGAATCAAAGAAAGTTTTTGAAAATTGGGTAGAAGAAGAAAATAAAATTGATGAGGAAGAAAAAAAGAGAATATCAAAATGGTTTAAGGAACGAGAAAGAAGGGAAGCTACTGATAAAGATTTTGAAACAATAGAGAATTCAAGAAAGGCGAGAGAACTGTTTTTAGTTAAAGAAAGTTATCCCGAGCTTTATAAAGAATATAAAGAGAAAAGCGAAGCTGACGATGAAATTCTTGCACCAAGGCCTCATCTTGGGGAAGGGATGGATATAGCAGAAACAGAGGGGGCACCTATTACCGTAGATGAAATGTGTAAGATGGAGCCCAAAGAAGCAATAGAATATTTGTGCGATGCCACAAGGTGGAAGATAGATAAGAAGAAAGAGAGCTTTTTTCATACCCCAGAAGAAGGATTAGAAGGTGTTTTCGAGAAAGTCGCACAACAAAGAATAGATGATTATTCCAAACTGAAAGATGAAGAGATAATTAAACTAAAACCTATTTTTCTGAAAAGATATTTTCATGGGGCTTGGAATGTTTTGCGAGAGAAAAAGATTGAAGATGAAAGTTTAGTAAGATTTATTGATCATGCTAAATATGTTGTAAATAAACAGGGTTTGAATAAGGATTATGAAGGAGTATATAATTCAATAATTTATATTATAGAGGGTATATTTGAAGACAAAGAAATAAAAACAAAGCAAATAACAGAAAATGGAGAAGTGATTTGGGGGATCATTGAGCCATTGGTAAGATATAAAGATGAAAGAGAAATAAGTGAAATCGGACAGGACCCATTTCAGAGGAGCGCTAACTGTGTGGCAGGAAAAGCATTTTCACTTGTTGTGAAATTCGGTTTAGCTTCTATAAATCAAAATAAAAAGAATTATGAGAAACAATGGAGTGCGAGAATCCGTAGTGTGCTTGAAGAAGTGATTGATAAAATCGAAGACGAAAGGATAAGGTGCGTCTTGGGTGTTTGGTTTCCTCAAGTATACGGTCTCGAAGAAAAATGGGTAGAAGGTAAATTAGACGACATATTTGATGAGAAGGATGACAAAACATGGGATGTTTTATGGGGTTCTTATATAACATGGAGCAGGCCCTATAAGACAATTTTCGAGGATTTAGAAAAGCGCGGGAAATATATGCATGCAGTCAGTAAAATTGGAACTGGTATCTATGGGAAGCATGACAAAGAGCCTGATGAGGGACTTGTAGAACATTTAATGATAGGATTTTTTAATTCATGGATTGAATATGATGATCCTATTTTGGTTGAGTTTTATAAGAAAGCATCCGCAAAATTGAGAGGGAAAGCGGCAGGATTTTTGACGACCGGGTTTACAGCCATAAAAGAGAAAAAAGACGAGGGAGAAATAGCTAAAAGGTTGGAGAGGTACTGGGAGGAAAGGATTAAAGAAATTGAACAAAACCCAGAGGCGAACAGAGAAGAAGCAGAAAAGTTTGTAAAATGGGTGAAAGATTCACCAATAGAAGCTGAAAAAACATTCGAATTGCTTTATAAAACGTTAGAATTACTCGGTGGAAGATTTGGTAAACATTGGCGAGTAACCGATTTTATAAAAGGCGTTTTAGATACTTCAAAGGGGAATGAACTTATAGCCTTGAAATGTTTGAATAAAGCAGTGAATGATGAGCAGATGCCTATGTATTATTCCATTTACAAAGAAAAACTTGCAGAATTTATACAGCATGTTGAACAACTACAGAATGATTATAAAGATGTAGAAGAGATTCGAAAAGAAGCAATGCTTTTGGCAGATAATTATGGCCGTAAGCATATATATGATTTCAAAGATTTATACTTTAAGCTTGCTGAAAAAGCGAAATAAATGTCAACGTTCTTGTATGGTTCGAGCCCTGCGGACAGTGAAACATTAGAAGCTTTCCGAGCAGGGCTCACTTCGTCTCTGTGCTCCTCAGTGTAAACTCACCTAATGAGTCCTGTGATTAAGTCTTGTTTCTTTGCTTTTGACCAGCCCTTAATCTGCCTTTCTCTTCGCGCAGCTTGATGTTTATTTTGAAAAGGCTCTTTATAAAGCAATGGAGGGTTACCATGTTGGTGTAAGCGATTTTTGAGATCGGTGGTTATTCCCGTGTAAAACTTTTCCCTCTCCTTAATAATGTAAAGAAGCCACATCAAGCGAAGCTTTCGATTTTTTCTTTGCATATTTTTTTGGTTAACATTTGCAATAGTTTCACACGTTTTGTTGCCAATTTAGCCGCTGCTTCGGTTCAATTTTCTTATCTCATATTTTGCTGCACTTTTCAAGATGTCCGCATCACGCATTCAGGGAAGTAAAATAACACAAAAGAAGTGAAAAGGCAAAGAAAAAAACGTGAAGCATATTCCGCTTCACGGGTCACGAGACACGTTTAGAGGTTATATTCTTTGATTTTTCGGTAGAGTGTTTTTTCTCCGTTGCCGAGGATATTGGCGGCTCTTGCGTCGGTACGTTCCAGCGGCCTGTGGAAACGATACTGGTCTGCCCGGAAAAAGCTATCCGCATAACCGCCAGAATATGTAGTCAGACACTCGCCACACAACTTTAAGAACGCATCTTGCCATTATCCAATGGTTGTTGTATGTTAAGCGCTTATGGAGACAAAGGTTGTAACAATTGACCCAGACAACATCGACGCCGCCGCCATCAACGAAGCCGCCGAAGCAATCGATTCCGGCGGCCTTGTAAGTTTCCCTACGGAAACCGTTTACGGCATCGCAGCTCGCGTGGCAAACGATACCCTCCGTAAGCTCGACCAGCTAAAAGGCCGCTCACCAGATAAGTATTACACCCTGCACATCGCAACCGGTGACCAGCTCGATACTTACGTCCCCACCATAGGCCTGCGGGCCGCCAAGCTCGTCAAAAACGCCTGGCCAGGCCCACTGACCATCGTCTTCGAACTGACCGACCATGACCTCAAAAAGCAGAAAAAAAACCTCAAAACCGACGTTTTCGCCAACCTCTACCGCGATAATTCGATAGGCATTCGCTGGGTGGACCATCCGGTGGCCGCTGCCCTGCTCGCCGCGACGAAAAGTCCGGTCGTCGCCCCAAGCGCAAACCTCGCAGGTGACGAACCGCCTATCGACGCAGGTGCGGTCTTGCGCCGATTCAACGGCAAAATCGACCTTCTACTCGACGCAGGCCCCTGCAAATACAAAAAGAGCAGCACCGTTGTGAAAATAGGCAAGAACGGCCTGCACGTCTTGCGCGAGGGCGCTTTGTCCGGGGCCGAGCTCGAGCAGAGCTCACAGGTCAGGATTCTCTTCGTCTGCACCGGCAATAGCTGCAGGAGCCCAATGGCCGAGGGAATGTGCAAGAAATACTTAGCAGAAAAATTGAATTGCAAGGTTGACGAGCTCGAAAAAAAAGGGTATAAGATTTCATCTGCAGGCACTATTGGGATGGTCGGGTTCGGTGCAACCATCGAGGCCATAAGGGCTTGTGCGACCAGGGGAATTGACATCAGCGGACACAGAAGCAACGGGCTGACTCAATACCTCGTTGCAGAAAACGACCTGATATTTTCCTTGGCGCGGGAGCACCTGCAAACAATACTCGGGCTAAGTCCCGAAGCAGCGGGAAAAACCATGTTGCTGGTTGAAGAAACGGATGTGCCCGACCCGATAGGCCGCTCGCAGAGCGTTTATGACGAATGTGCCGAGCTAATTGATGCAGGCACTAAGAAAAGGATTGGTGAAATTTTGATATGAAAGTAGCAATCGGAAGTGACCATCGTGGTTTCAAGGCTAAACAGTTGATAAAGACAATTGTTGAGCAGCTTGGCCACGAATGCATAGACGTCGGGACTGCCGACAGCAATCCGATCGATTATCCTGACCCGGCATACCTCGCAGCCAAGGCGGTAGCTGAAAAACGCGCCGACAGAGCAATACTGGCCTGCGGTACCGGTATCGGAATGAGTATCAGCGCAAACAAGGTAAAGGGGATAAGGGCTGCGCTGTGTTACGACGAGCTTAGCGCGCAGATTTCGCGTCACCATAACGACGCGAACGTCCTTTGCGTCTCGGGAGAGCTGCTCGGCGAAGTGCTGCTGCGCAGAATGGTCGAGGTATGGCTCAGCACCGACTTTGCCGGCACCGGCAGACACCAAAGAAGGGTTCAAAAAATAGAGGCCATAGAAGACAATAAGGACCCCGCTGAGATCACTAATAACACGCAGTAACCGTCCCTGCTGATCCGATTCACTCTCAACCAGACTCCTTTGCGATCCCCGGAACTTGTCCTGATTCAACTACCGCCCAGGCAATATTCAAAACCAGTTGCTCCATTGCCACTCTCGGCTGGGCCTGGCCTCGCTTTATCGCGTAATCAATCCCCGCCAATTCCTGCAGCCGGTCGCCAATCTGCTTCAGCGACAACTTCCTGACCTGTCGAAACTGCGCCTCCTTGTTGTACCACATACGCAGCTTGCCCGCTATCGAATTGACGCTCTGCCCCTCAGCCAACATCTTCTTCGCCGTCCACATCTTGCGAAAATGATATGCAAATGCACCGACAACCGTGTATTCGCTCGACTTGTCCTCTGCAAACATCCTCCTGAGCCGTTCCGTCGCCCCACCGGCATCGCCCGCAAGACACGCATCAATCACTGCAAAGGCATTGAAAAAACGATTGTGGCCTATCAGTGACTCGATATGTTTTGTCGTTATGCACTTTTCTTCGTCTGCAAACAGAGCAAGCTTATCGACCTCGCCGTAAAGCCGGGCCAAATCATCACCGGCTAAATCGACCAGCAGCTTTGCCGCATCTTCGGCAATGGTTTTGTCGTACGCATCTCTTGCATAAGAAACCAGATGTCTCCAAAGCTCCCACGGCTTCGGCTGTTCAACCGCAATAAGTGTCCCCACGCTGCCCAGCTTCTTCGCAAGTCGCGTCCTGCTGTCCCAGGTGCCGACCGTCAGCACAAGCACCCCCGTTGACGAAGGACTGTCAAAATACTTCTCAAGCAGCTCACGATTCGCCGAGACGAACTTCTCGGCGTTCTTTATCAGAACAACCCTTACTTCGGCCAGAAACGGCAGCGTCCGAAGCTCGTCGAATACCTCTGAGACAGAAACCTTGTCCCCATCCACATCAAAAAGACCCGTCACACGCTGCTCCGGCTCGATCAGCTCGTCAAGCAGCTCGCTGCACCGGATGTTTACCAGCGTCTCTTCTTTGCCCGCGACGACATAAATGCGTCCGTGCTTGTCTGTTGACTTCCGCTTACCCTTGGCCATCTTCGCTTTCAGGCAAAACCTAATCAATCGCCATTTCTACCGGCGGCTCTTTTTCCTGCTCTTTTTCTTGGTCGTGGTCTTCGTCTTTGCCTTGGCCTTGACCTTTGTCTGCATCTTTGCTTTCTGTCTGGGCACAGACTTAGGTCTGGATTTCGTCTCCGTTCTCGTCTCTTCCTGGGCTTTCGGCTCAGCCTCGGCTTTCGCTTCCTGCTTACCGTTCGATTTCCGCCTCGAGTTCTCCGGCTCCTCGGGCGCAATCTTCGCAGCAGCAACAAGCTTATCACCCTCCCGCAGCTTGATGAGCCGCACCCCCTGCGTATTCCTGCCGATCGAACGAATCTGGTCAAGACCTGTCCGAATGATAATACCGTGCGCCGTAATCAGCATCAGCTCATCCGCCCACTGAACCATCTTCAACGCAACAACCTTGCCGTTTCGTGAGCTGGTCTTGATGTTCTTAAGCCCGACGCCGCCACGGTTCTGAGGCCGGTAGTTGTCAAGACCCGTCCGCTTGCCGTATCCATTCTCACAAACCGTCAACAGCGCCGCACCGGCTTCCGCAATCACCATATCGACAACTGCATCACCGGAGCGAAGCTTGATTCCGATGACCCCACGAGACACCCGGCCCATCGAGCGCACCTGCTGCTCGTCGAAACGTATTGCCATCCCGTCACGCGTACCCAAAACAATATGGTCACGCCCCGTCTTCAGCGCCGCGTTAATAAGTGCATCGTTGGGATCGAGCTTGATCGCAATCACACCGGTCGATCGAGGATGACTGTAGGCACTGAGCTTTGTCTTTTTTACCAATCCGTTCCGCGTCGCCATGACAAGCTCAAGCCCGCCGGATTTTTCATCGTCTTCGCCGCCGGTCAGCTTCGCGACATTTATCACCGAGGCGATTGTCTGGTCACCGAGCTTGAGAAGATTCGCTATACTCCTGCCCTTACTCTGACGCGACATGCTGGGTACGTCATACACCTTCAGCCAATAGCACTTGCCCCGGTTCGTGAAAATAAGCAGATAATCGTGGGTCGAAGCTGCAAACAAATGCTCGATGAAATCCCCTTCCTTCGTATCCGAGCCGATGACGCCCGTTCCGCCTCTGCCCTGTTTTCGATAAGTATCAACCGGCATTCTCTTGATATACCCGCCGTGACTCACCGTGACAATAACTTCCTCTTCCGCAATCAAATCCTCAATGTCAAACTGCTCAACGCTTCCTGTAATTTGGGTACGACGACTATCACCATACTTTCCCTTAATCTCGTGAAGGTCCTCGCGAATAATATCAAGCAGCACGCGCTCATCGGCAAGTATCGCCTCGTAACCCTCTATCTGCTCCATCAGCTCGCCATATTCCTTCGCGAGCTTTTCAATCTCCAGCCCTGTCAGCCGCTGAAGCTGCATCGTCAAAATCGCATCCGCCTGCGGACCCGTCAGATAATGCTTGCCCTTGCTCTTGGCCTTCACAAACTCCTTCGGCAGAAGCTTCTTCAGTGTAGCCGACTCAACAAGCTTCAACGGCTTGGCCATCAAATTCAGTTTCGCTGCCGGTGCATCCGGTGATTTCTTGATAATTGCAATAATTTCATCGATGTCACTAACCGCAAGGATAAGCCCCTCCAGGATATGCGCCCGGTTCCTGCACCGCTTCAACAGAAACCGGCTGCGTCTGCGAATCACCATCTTGCGGTGATCGATAAAGCAGTCCAGCATCTGCCTGATGTTCAGCACCTCAGGCCGGTTGTTCACCAGCGCAACATTCGCAATCGCAAACGTTGTCTGAAGCGGCGTGTACTGAAAAAGTTTGTTCAAAGCAACATTCGCATCCGCGTCCCTTTTCAGCTCCACCACTATCCGCATCCCGCGACGGTCCGACTCATCGCGAATATCGGCAATCTCAGCTATCTGGCCTCCGCGAACGCAGTCAGCCATCTTCGAGACGATCGTCGTCTTGACGACCATATACGGGATTTCCGTAATAATAATCCTCTCCTTGCCGCGTTTGCTCGTCTCAATCTCCGCCTTGCCCCTCACCCTCAGATGTCCCTTCCCCGTGGTGTATGCATCGACAATCCCTTTCTTGCCGCAGATCATCCCTCCGGTCGGAAAGTCCGGGCCCGGGAGCTTGGCCATTATGTCCTTAAAACCGCACTTCGGGTCGTCAATTACCAAAAGCAGCGCATCACATATCTCGCCGACATTATGAGGCGAAATGTTCGTCGCCATCCCAACAGCAATACCGGTCGAGCCGTTCACTAAAAGATTCGGAAACCTCGAAGGCAGGACAGTCGGCTCCGTTCGCGTCTCGTCGTAGTTCGGAACAAAATCAACCGTGTCGTACTTGAGGTCCTCCATAATGTCCGTCGCCGCCGCAGTCATCCGCGCCTCGGTGTACCGCATCGCCGCCGGAGGGTCCGCATCTATCGAACCGAAATTGCCCTGAGGGTCCACGAGACAGTACCGCATGCTCCAGTTTTGTCCCATCCGCACTAACGTCCCGTATGTTGCCTGGTCACCATGTGGATGGTAGTTGCCGCCCGTATCACCGACTATCTTGGCGCACTTGCGGTGCTTGCTGCGAGGGCCAAGATTCAGGTCGTTCATCGCAACCAAGATACGTCGCTGCGACGGCTTCAATCCGTCCCGAACGTCCGGCAGAGCACGCGAGACTATCACGCTCATGGCGTAGTTCAGATACGAGTTCTTGAGCTCGTCGAGAATGGGCATATTCTCGAAGCGCTCCTCTCGCTTGTCGGGGTTTTTCATAGTTCTAAACCATCCCTAAAAGAACGACTGCCCGGCTTGCTTTCCGCATTCCATTACTGGACAGAACTGGCCAAATTCCACAGCGTATAGACTACTGCTCACAGGAAAAAAAGTCAAGAAAACTAAGCCGGCAAAAGGTAAAATCAAACAGCGCAGAAAACCGGCGCCCTGGGCGACACGCAGAAGGTCCAAACTGCACTAAGCCGCTCCAAGGGCGCCGTCAAAAGACAACAAAATACAGGCCGGCCCCCTCCATGGGTCGAGGACATTGCCGCTCAACCCAACGCTGCCGCAACACCGAATATACCTCCGGCACGGCAAACTCCGGACAGAGCTTAAAATGGAGCTTTTTTACCCGTCCTCCGGGAACCCTCCTTGTTCCCTTGTAACCACCCTTAAAATCTACCCGATTAGCAAGCCAAAGTCAAGAAAAAACAGCTACAAAAACAGCTCAGGCAGACAACTCATGGCCTCGTAAACATACAATCCGCACTCAGCGGCCTTACCGTACCTCAGTAATGCCAGTTGTCCTCGAGCCAATGCGACGTCATCACAGCTAAGTCAGCCATATTCACAATACAGTCACCGTTCAAATCACCCACCGTCGCTCGGTCACAGAAACGCCGCAACTTCCACAAATCGTTCAGCCATCCGGATGTGCTCGAAGCATACCCCTCGCCGCCAAACAGCCAGAGGTCGCCCTGAACATCGGCCCAGCAAACACCAGACCTCCTCGCCCCGGGAAAACTATCCGGCTCAGACACACCTTTGACCCCATATACCCCCGTCTGGTCCGCCGTCTCAGCACCGCCCATCCACACCCAAACACCGCCGGCAACCTCGAATTTCCACAGGTCGTTAAGATAGCCACTCTCGCCGATGCTGTCGAAACCATCCCCGCCAAACAGCCACAAATCACCATTGCCATCTACCCACCCTATGCTTTGCCACCGTGAGCCGGGCACATTCGCCGGATTCGCCACCCCCTTGCTCCCGTAAACTCCCGTCTCATCTCTGCTCGCCGAGCCGCTCACCCACGTCCACATCATCCCGTCAAACTTCCACAAATCGTTCAACAACCCTGTGCTGCTGCTGTCATAACCCGACCCGCCAAAAAGCCATAAGTTCTCGTTCGCATCTGTCCAGCAAATGCTGAAAAACCGTCCCCCTGGAATGTTCGCCGAATCCGCCACTCCCTTGTCGCCATAGACGCCGGCCTCATTTGCAGTTGACGACCCTCCAACCCACGTCCAGTTCGCTCCGTCATATCTCCACAAATCGTTCAGATAGCCCATATCCATACTGCCGCCTATCCCACCGAAAAGCCACAGATGATCGTTGGCGTCTTTCCACCCGATACTGTCCGAACGTGCTCCGGGCACATTCGAAGGATGTGCCTGCCCCTTCGTTCCGTAAGAGCCCTGCTGGTCTATCGAATCGGAGCCGCTTACCCATGTCCAGTTCGCCCCCTCAAATCTCCATAAGTCGTTTAAGTATCCAACATCACCGTTGCTGTCTTTTCCCTGCCCGCCAAAAAGCCACAGATTATCGTTTGAGTCTGTCCACGATATGCTGCCTCTCCTCGCACCGGCAACATTATTCGGGTGGGCTGCTTCACCATACACACCGCCCTGATTGACCGTGTTCAAGCCGCTCACCCACGTCCACTCGCCGGCCGATTGTCTCTTCCAGAGGTCGTTCAGACGCCCGCTGCTGCCGTTGGCATCAAGACCCTCGCCGCCAAACAGCCAAAAATCTCCCTCCGAATCCGTCCACGAAACGCTCCCCGCTCGCCCGCCGGGAACATTGTTCGCATCCGACACTCCCTTCGTTCCATAAACGCCCATCTCGCCTGTTGTATCCGAACCGCTTACCCATGTGGACGCCCTCGCCGCCTCCCCAGGGACTACCGACAAGGCAATTACCGCAATCAAAACCAAATAGTAACGATGCCTGCCCATTTTTCCTCCTCCGAGCAAAAAAAAATAATGAAGCACCTCACAGAAACGAAATGGGATACCTCCGTGATCCGAATTGACGTTAGTCTAACTTGTTTATTATCAAGCCGTCAAGTAAATAGTTCCCGCAGTGTCCCCTGTATTGCACCGTGGCAACCGCCGCCGCTCCGCAACACCCCCCACACACCTGTCGCCTTCGGAAAATCACGCCGTGTACAATCTTTCCCGCTCATAGTGCTCTCCGTTATCGATACCCGACTGTACTAAGAGCCTATCCTGATAATCGGCTCTAAATAGGCGACTCAAAACTGTACCGTCCCGAACCTACTTCAAACACAGCCGTCTCACCTGCTCGACGCAGCAGTTTCACTCCGTCAGCTTCTTTGACTCGAACGCCGCTTTCGGTAATACCTTGCGCATCTGATGTCGGCACATAAACCGTCGCCGTCGTATTCGCCGGAATAGTCACATCAAGCTTGAATTTGTCCCCTTCCACCTTCCAGTCCGTAGCTATTTCACCGTGAATCGACTCATAGCTCGCCTTCGTAAAACTGATACCCCCGCCGGGCCGGGGCCTGATGATTATCTTCTTGAATCCGGCGCCGTCCGTATCTATCCCCCCCATAGTCCCGAACATCCACTGACCCGCCGAGCCGTACGCATAATGATTGAATGAATTCATACCGGCGTCGCCGAACCCGCTCTCCTTCGTAAAGCTGTTCCAACGCTCCCATATCGTCGTCGCGCCCTGGTGTATCGAGTAAAGCCACGATGGATACGTCTCGTTCTGCAGCAGCCGATATGCAACATCAAGCCGACCGATATCCTCCAGCGTCGGCAGCAAAAGATTCACACCCAAAAACCCCGTCGATAAATGCCAGTCCTTCTCCTCTATCCTTTTAATAAGATGCTCTGCCGCAAGTGCCCGCTTGTTGCCGTCCAGAAGATTAAACTTCAACGCCAAAAGATACGCCGTCTGCGTATCACCCGTAATCTTCCCGCCTTCTTTAACAAACTTCTCGTTAAACGCCTTCTTTATATCCGCAAAAAGCTTGTCATATATTGCGGCGTCTTTGTCTTTACCGAGAACCTCGGCCGTCTTCGCCATCAAGCTCGTACTATACGCGAAATACGCAGTGTTTATCACCGGCAGCGGCGTACCTTTACCTTTTCCATCGAGATTCAGCCAGTCGCCGAATCCCCAGTTCGTCCGAATCAGATCTTTACTTGTGCTCTTCATGTAGTCAATCCATTTGGCCATGTTGTCGTAGTGCGTTTCGAGTATTCGCGTATCGCCATAAACCGAATACATCACCCACGGGCAGATAATACCCGCATCGCTCCACCCCGAACTTGAACCCGGGTCGCCATTCGGCGCAATAAACGGATACTGGCCGTCGCCATGCTGATTATCATTCAGTGTTTGCAGCCACGCCGTAAAGAATGCCGCGATATCCATATTGTAGGCGCCGGTCCGGACAAATACCTGCGCATCACCCGTCCAGCCCAATCGCTCATCACGCTGCGGGCAATCCGTCGGCGTCTCCCAGTAATTCCCCCGCTGGCCCCACATAATATTGCTGTAAAGCTTGTTCAGCATCGGATTCGAACACTCAAAGCTGCTCGTAATAGGCGCATTCGACCGAACAACAACACCCGTTATCGCATCTTTGCCCGGCTCGCCCGCCAAACCAGTCACCTCGACATATCTGAACCCATGATATGTAAACCGCGGCCCCCACACCTCCTCTCCCTCACCTTTCAGCGTATAGTAGTCCGTCACCTTCGCACTGCGCATATTCTCCAAATAGACCGTCCCATCGTCATTCAGCATCTCCGCAAACCGCATCCGCACCTTCGTCCCCGCCTGGCCCTCAACCTTCAGCCGAACCCAGCCGACCATATTCTGACCCATATCAAAAACATACTCGCCTTCCTTCGGCTCGCTCAGCTTAACCGGCTCTATCTCCATCGTCTTCCGGATGGGCGACCCCGGATGCCGAGTCAGCACCGCCTCCGTACCCTCCAGAACAATCACCGCCTCCCACCTCCTGTCTTTGAATCCGACTTCTGCCCAGCCGTCTATCTCCTTTCTCGCATCATACTCCTCTCCGTTATAGATATCCGACATCAAAATAGGCCCGTCCATCGTCAGCTTCCACGAACTATCCGTCACAACCACCTCACTGCTGCCGTCCTCGTACTCAATCCGCAACTGCGCCAACAATCCCGTTTTTTTGCCCGCAAAAACCTTGTTGTGCATCAGAGCATACCACCCGTCACCCACTTTTCCACCAACCGCATTCTTCTCTCCCAACTTCACTAACTCAGTGACATCATACGCCTGGTAGTACAACCGCTTCTCATGCACCGTCCAGCCCGGTGAAAAGTAATCCTCACCAACCTTCTGGCCGTTGATATACATCTCGTAAATCCCCCGCGCCGTCGCATACAGCACCGCCCTTCTGACTCCCTTGCCAACCGAGAACTCCTTGCGGTAATGAGCACACGGATAATAATAACGGTCATACTTCTTCACCCAGTTGCCATACTGCTCTCTCATCCCGATACTCTGCTTGCGGAGTACGCCATCGCCAATCCACTTCGCCTTCCAATCATCTTTCGAAAGAAGCCCCACACTCCACTTGCCGGCCTCGCTCCACCCGGATACCTTCCCCTTATCATCCCACACACGTACCTTCCAATAGCATTGCATATTGCTCTTAAGCTTCTTTCCTCCATACACAATCTGATTGGAAGCATCCGACTCCACCTTCCCCGTGTCCCACAAATCTCCCTTATCTTTACTGAGCTTCTCACGACTGCTCGCAGCGAGAATCCGATACGCCCCCTGCTTCCACCCTCGCCCCCTCGCCTGCGTAACCCAGCTCAGCCGAGGCCTCACCACATCAATCCCCACAGGATCGACGTGATACTCGCACCGAAGCTCTCTCACACTAATGTCACTCTCTGTCACACTCACCTGCTCAGGCCCCGTCGCACAACCACTCAACAAAAGCACAGACCACATCAGCACTTCAAAAAAAAGTCCCTTCATCTCAATGCTCCTTAACACACTTTTTGTCCCGGCCTGCCGGGGTTATTGTTTGGCTTTGGGATGGCTGGACAAAAAAAATATTGGATGATTTGAAAGAGCAACGCAAAAAACATCGTGGCGATAAGCGAGAAGCTGTGGATATATTGATTCGCTATATTTCAACCAACCTATGAAGAGCTCGGAGTCAAGTGATAAAATCTTTCTTCCCTCATTTTTTTGCTTCGAGGGCATCCAGTTACAATACAGTCAGTTCCGATTCTATAGTCAATCACAAAATTATTTACTTGAACAGCTAATTTTTCAGCACTTCAGGCTTTGGTCGATAATCTTAGAGGACACCAACAATCTGAACAAATTTACCGGCAATCATATTTATCCGCCTGCGGCGGATTAAACGTCGCCAACCACCTATAGGGGACTTGCTCTAAACGAGCAGTCCATGCAGATTATCGAGGCATAGCAAAAAGACGGCTCCGGTTCATCCACAACATGTTTAGCTGTTTAGCCAAAGCAGGGTGTTTTATTTTTGAAAGCCATTGATTTCGGCGTGATGAATCCCGAAGTACCAATCGTGGAATCTGAACCCCGTGCCCAGAACTCCTCGCTGGGCAGAACGACGCCTACAATCTGTCGTAGCGATTCTGCCGGTTATGCCGAATACCTCGGCAGTCACCTAACCAACACCTGCACGCCCCAAGCCACAGCCAAAACCGGACAACGCCCCATTATTTCCTTGATTTCGCCACCCTGCTCTGCTATACTGGGGACATAAAGAAAGTGAGCATGTTCCTTCGCCTCTGTTATCGTCGGGAACCGCTCACAATAAGCCGTAAACCCGTCCTTTTGGTGCACGCAGCAAATGCCCAGGAGGGCGGCTCCGGGGAGAAAAAAATGCAGCCCTGGCTCGAAACATTTGGTGTAATCCTGACCGCTATCCTCGGTACGCTTTGCGCCACCGCCATCTCACGCTCGAAAAAAATCCACTGGGCCTGGGGCTATTTCTTCCCTCTCGCACTTATCGCCCTCCTCCTGGCAGCCACATATATCAGCGCACGCTCATTCATGCCGGTGCTCGCCTGCATCGCCGGCGGACGCACAAGATTTGTCATCATCTGCCTCGCCGTAACCATGGGCTCTTCTACCCTCCTCCGGCGGCTTCAGCGAAGACTCGAACGGGTCATCGTCCTGCTTCTTATGGTCGCCGTTGTCCTCTGGTCGTCGGTCCTGCCATTTCTCGTACCCGCCCTCATCGCAGACGACCTCTCGAATCTTCAGACAAAACTCGACTTGAACAACGTCTGCCTCCAGACAACCAACTACACCTGTGGCCCTGCCGCCGCAGTCACAGCACTGCGATACCTTGGCCTGCCCGCTCAGGAAGGCGAAATCGCCGTCCTCTCACACACCAGCCCAATCGCCGGCACCCTACCCTGGTGCCTTTACAAAGCCCTCGATAACCGCTACGCCGGGGACGGACTCGAATGTCAGTTCCGCCACTTCAACTCCGTCGCTCAACTTCCAGACAAAACAGTCACATTGGCGATCGTAAGAGATGCATTCCTCCTCGACCATTGCGTTGCCGTACTCGAAGTGACCGATAAAATAGTCACCGTCGCCGACCCCGTCTTCGGAAAGCAATATATGTCCCATAAAAAATTCGAGCAAATCTGGCGATTCTACGGCATCGTCCTCAGCCGAACCGCAATCCAAAGCATATAACAACGTATCGGCCCCTCACCGGCCCGCAACCAAAACCTCCACCCTCCAGACCCATGAAAATGCCCCTGCACCTCAAGGCCAAATATTTGCCTTTCCCACGCAAAAAAACGCTTGAGCACCCCTCCATTTTTGCCGATTTAAGGGTGCAGTCATTTCGGCGATGAATCGCACCAGCGCAAGACTTATCGCCAAAGCAGACTGCCGAAGCTGCTCTTACAAAAACAGATAAAACCGCCATTGAGCAAAAGTATAAAGATGGTTGATGTCAAAACGATACTCGCAAAAGCTATAGAACAAGGCGCAAGCGACGTGCATATCAATGTCGGACTGCCCCCGGTGCTGCGAAAGAACACCGAGCTGAACGATATGGACTTTCCCGTCGTCAGCAACGAACATGCCAAGGAAATAGTCCTCGCAATGATCGGCCCCGAAAGATACAAAAAATTTGAAACCGAAAGGGACGCAGACTTCTCAACCATGCTCGACGACGGACACAGGTTCCGCGTCAACGCACATTATCAAAAAGCAACTATCGCTATCTCATTCCGGCTTATCTCAAATCAGATCCCCTCAATCGACGACCTGCACCTCCCTCCTATCGTAAAGGAGCTCACCGACCTGCCCAGAGGACTCGTCCTCGTCACAGGACACACCGGCGCAGGAAAGAGCACCACACTTGCCTCAATGATAAACGTCATAAACGCCAAGTACAGAAAGCACGTCATCACCCTCGAAGACCCCATCGAATACGCACTCGAAAACCAAATGTGCATGATTGAGCAGCGAGAAATCGGTTTCGACTGCCCCTCCTTCGCCGCCGCCCTCAAACGCATCCTCCGACAGGACCCCGACATCATTATGGTCGGCGAAATGCGCGACCTCGAAACATGCCGCTCAACAGTCACCGCCGCTGAAACCGGACACCTCGTCTTCAGCACACTGCACACCATAAACGCCGCTCAGACAATCGAGCGTATCATAGACATCTACCCCGCAGGACAGCAAAACCAGATCAGAACAATGCTCGCCAATACCCTCCAGGCCGTCCTTTCACAGACCCTCTTCAGGCGAATCGATCAGCCCGGAATGATACCATGCGTCGAGATACTCCTCTGCACCACCGCTGTCAGAAACTGCATCCGGGAAAACAGAATCTACGAAATTGCAAACATCATCGAAACATCAAGAAAGTTCGGCATGCAGAGCATGGACCACGGCATCGAAGACGCTTACCTCGCCGGCTTCATCGGAAGAGAAGAAGCGCTCGCAAAGTCAACAAACCCCGGCAAAATGGAAAAAGTCCTAAAGCCGATGGAGCAGCAGACGAAACGTCAGCCCGTCGCCGCTGCTACAGAATAGAAATACTAACGCCAAACCCACCGCTCGGATATAACACCACATAACCACCGCAATTGCCATTTCGTCTTAGGCCGTCTTAGCCGTAATTGCCCTATCCGCAATCCATTCCCCCCCTTAAATAGCAAATAGCAAATAGTAAATAGTAAATTATCAATTTTAACCACCCCCTGCTCGCTGCCGGTTACTACTCGTCACCTTCCTGTTCGTCCTCGCCGTACGAGTCGGCCTCTTCCTTCTCTTCCAGCAGCCCCTTCTCCTTCATCTCCGCGCACTGAACACAGTATCGCGCCCACGGTATCGCATTCAGCCTCGCCTTCGGTATCGCCTCACCCTTGCCCTGGCAGACCCCATACGTCCCCTCCTCGATCCTGTCAAGCGCCTCGTTTATCTCCGCAAGAAGCTTCCTTTCGCTGTCCATCAAATCCAGCGCAAAATCCTGCTCGAAATTATCCGAACCCGCATCCGCCATATGAAGCGGCATGCTCGACAGCTCGCTGCGCTCCTTGCGAAACGTCTCATCTTCGATAGTCGCAACATTGCCGAGTATCTCATTGCGCTTCGCAAGCAGCAGCTCCCTGAACTTCCGTATCTCCGCCGTCGTCAGCCTGTTTTTACCGCTCTTCTTCTTCCTTTTCATTCAACCACTGTCCCTTAAATCTCTCTGACATCACCCGGCATTCAAAACCTTCTGCCTTCCGGGAAGCAATACCCTTAGAAATCCCTATGCTTTTTGGCGGCAGAATTATATCCGTCTGCGCCCGACCCACAACAAAAATTTTCTCGACTCAACATTTATTTTTCTCCCGCCGTCGCCGTCTCCACACCTCCTAAAACAACCGCGAGCTGTCCAGCAGGAAGGTTGCCGGGCCGTCATTTACACTGCTCACGTGCATCACCGGCTGGGTAAAACACCCTGACCAGCAGAATCGTCAAAAGTCTCCACAACTCGCTCATTGCCCAGGAAGCATCTGGGAAAAAGCGATGATAGGCATCGTGTGCCCTTGTGTCTTTCGGGTCGGCGAATGGCAAGATGCCAGTGATGGTATGTCTTGCGATGCAGAGAACCCAGCCGGTTACGAGATTGAGAAAGATTTCTGTCGTGGGAGCGATGAAAACTGGAAAAAAGTATTGTATTATAGTATTCCATGCCGAAGTAATAATTGTATTCATGCCAACCTTCTTGTCTTATCTTTATTTCCGATAAAGACATCGGGAGGTTGGTATGTTTGTGTTGATAAATCATTAAAACCAGCCGCCTAAAAAGTGCGAAAGTTCACAGACACGAACAGACCAGTAGTCGCTATACTATCTCTAAGAGGTTAAATACTATGACAGTCTTACATAAGTCTTTTGGATGTCCCCGCAGATTTGCCTTGGCAAATCTAAGAGCAGGGACACCCATGCCTGGGTTTGGAGGCACACTATGAAAGTGTGCCTCCAAACCTACGGGTGTCAGATGAACAAGCTCGACACGGCCCTCGTCGAAGTCGCGCTCACAAACAACGGCTACATGCTCACCGACTCTGTCAAAGACGCCGACGTTGTCATCATCAACACCTGCTCGGTTCGTGAGCATGCTGAGCAGCGTGTCCGCTCTCATCTCGGCCATTTGAAGCATATCAAGCAGCACAAGGCTGATTTGGTCGTCGGTGTCATCGGCTGTATGGCACAGCGCCTCGGCGCCGAGCTGCTCGACGACGGTGTTGTCGATATCGTTTGCGGCCCGGCTCAAATACCACAGATTCCAGACCTTATCGCAAAAACCCTCCGCGAAAAGCAAAAAGCACTCGCCATAACCGACCAAATCCGAAAACCCACACCACCCGACCAGGCCGACGCACTCGAAGAATTCGAAACCATCTACGGCCCCGAAGAAAAAACCCTCCCCTCCCAGGCATACATCCGAGCGATGCGAGGCTGCGACAAGTTCTGCTCCTATTGCATCGTACCATACGTCCGAGGACCCGAAACCTCTCGATCTCCACAGGCAATCATCGCTCAGGCAGAGAAACTCGCAGATACCGGAACAAAACAAATCACCCTCCTCGGCCAGCGAATAAACGCATACGAATACAAAGCAGGCGACAAAACATACTGCCTCGCCGACCTGCTCGAAATGCTCTCGCAAATCGACGGCATCGAATGGCTCAAATTCGTCACAAGCTACCCATCAGAAAAATACTATGACCGGATTCTCCGGGCTATGGCCGACCTGCCCAAAGTATGTCCCTATCTCCACATCCCCGCACAGTCCGGCTCCGACAAAATCTTAAAGGCGATGAACCGCGGTTACACCGCCACACAATACCTCGACCTGCTCGCCAAAGCCCGGCAAATCGTCCCCGGCATCACTCTTGCCGGTGATTTCATCGTCGGCTTCCCTTGCGAAACCGACGATGACTTCCAGGAAACCGTCGCTCTCGTCAAAGAAGCACAATACAAAAGCTGTTTCGTCTTCAAATACTCCCCCCGCCCCGGCACCACCGCCGACAAACGCCTCGAAGACACCGTCCCGCTCGAAATAAAAAAACAGCGAAACTACAAACTGCTCGAAGTGCAGGAGAAAATCAGCGACCGGCTAAGCAAAAAATTCCTCGGCCAAACCGTCAAGGTCCTCGTCGAAGGACCAAGCAAAAAACCACACCTCAATCTCGCCGAAGGCAAAAACTACCCCCAATTAGTCGCCAGAACAGCCACCGACTACATCGTTGTCTTCAACGGCCCGACCTCCCTCGCCGGCCAATTCACCACCGTCAAAATTACAAAAACAAGCCCCTTGACCCTCTTCGCCAAGCTTGAATGACTAAGAAACTATCTCGCCCCATTTGCACTCTATCAACACCGCTCCACCCACCCCGGATCTTAGAAGCGGTAAGGAGATTAGTAACTTGCAAAAAGCGATTTGAAATCAAGCAGTTAGCGGACAGTGCCAAAAATCTCCCACAATCCCTGGACGATTATCTGGAACACGGGCACTTGCAGTGGGTAAGGAAAAGAATATAATGGCAGGCGATTGCCGGTATGGGTGAATGAAATATATTAGAAACTTTGCGGCGGTGAATCTGTGGCTTCAAAGGTATATTTTATCAAGGCATCGGTCAAGGAAGGCGAGGCCGTAATCTCCAAGAAGTCGGTGGAGCTTTTCAAGGCAGGTAAGTTTGCGAAGTGCTTTGAGAAAAATGACTTTACGGCAGTGAAGGTGCACGTGGGCGAAGGGGGCAATACGACATATATAAAGGCGGGGTGTATCAAGGGCCTTGTTGAAGAGCTGATTAGATTGAAGACGAAGCCGTTTCTTACAGACACGAGCACGCTTTATACAGGCAGGAGACATAATGCGATTGACCACTATGTGCTCGCCGCGGAACATGGTTTTTCGGTCGATACACTGGGCATACCTTTTATCGCTCCGGATGGGCTGTTCGGGACGGCGGAGACGGCGGTCGAGATAAACAGTGAGCTGAATAAAGAGGTATTCATCGCGTACGATATAGTTCGGTGTCAGTCGATACTTTCCGTGTCGCACTGCACGGGACATTTGGCGACTTGCTTAGCGGCGACGCTGAAGACATTAGGGATGGGCTGTTCGAGCAGGAAGGGCAAGATGAGGCAGCACGCGGCGATGAAGCCATCGGTGAAAGACAACTGCACACGGTGCGGGCAGTGCGAGAAATACTGTCCGGAAGGAGCAATCACACTGGATGATATCAAGGCTCACATAGACCAGGACAAGTGCATCGGCTGCGCCGAATGTGTTGCGGTGTGCCGATTCGACGCCGTAAAGTATGATTTCGGCACCGAGAGCGAGATTTTGCAAAGGCAAGTTGCTGAGCATGCACTGGGTGCGGTTGCCGGTAAGGAGGGCAGGGCCGTGTTTTTTAACTACGCGATATCGGTAACAGAAGATTGTGATTGCTTTGGGACGCCTGATATGCGTAATATAGTAAAGGACATCGGGATACTGGCGTCGACGGATGCGGTCGCGGTCGATTCGGCGGCGCTGAATATGATTGAGCAAACGGGAGACAAGAAACTGGACGAGCTAATCGAGAAAAAGGGGCTGGATGCGAGAAGGCAGTTGGGACATGCCGAGCGGATAGGGCTTGGTACAAGAAAATATGAACTTGTGGAAATCTGATTAAAATGTGAGGTATTGTTATGTCGCTTGGTGAAATTATAAGGGATAAGCGTGAGGAGCTCGGCCTGACTCTGGATGAAGTCAGCGGGAAGGTGGAATTTTCGAAGCCCTATCTATCGACGATAGAGACGGGTAAGGTGAAAAATCCGCCGAGCGACGAGCTTCTGAACAAGCTCGAACGAATTTTGAAATTCGAGCCAGGAGTGCTGCTGCACATAGCTCATATGGAGCGAATGCCGGCCGATGTCCGCAGTGATTATGAATCTTTCGAGGCCGAGAACAAGAAGTGGCGGCAGATAATCAAGAACCTGATGAACAGACGCACCAGATTAAACCAGCTTGGTAAGGTGCTTACTAAAAGCGCGTTAAGTATCAAGCAGAAGGGGCCTACCCTGCCGGCGTCGCAGTTAGTCCCGATTATAAACAAGGTCTCTGCGGGATACCCGGCGGATTTCGACGACATGGACTATCCCGTCGGGATAGCGGACGACTACGTTCGCTGCCCCGACCTTCACGACCCGAATGTGTTTGCAGTTTACATTTTCGGTGACTCGATGGAGCCGAAATTCAAGGCAGGTGACGTAGTGATATTCAGCCCGGCCGCCGAGGTTCACAACGGGGACGACTGTTTCGTTCGCTTTGCAACGCCGCACGAGACGACATTCAAGCGAATCTTTTTTGAGGCTAAGCACAAGGTACGGCTTCAGCCTCGCAATGACAAGTACGCACCTCAAATCGTCGCCGGGAAAAGCATCAACGGCCTGTACAGAGCGATTATGAAATACGAGAAGCTTTAAGCCACCTGCACCAAATGAGGGCTATTTAAGCGGTATAGACCACTTTTCCGGCTACGATGGTTGCAAAAACTGAGAGGTCTGGTTTTACGAGAACCAAATCGGCGTCTTTGCCGGGTTCGATTGAGCCCTTTTTGTCGTAGATGCCGAGGACTTTGGCGGGATTCTCGGTGACGGTTTTAACGGCGACTTCAAAAGAACAGCCGGTGAACTGCCTGAGCCGGGCCAGCATCTGATTTAAAGGGACGGCTGAGCCTATCAGTGTGCCGTCATCATATCGACAGGCGCCCTGTTTCGATTCAAATGCGAGCTTGTTGTATGTATAGAAACCGTCGGGCAGACCGAGGGCGGACATTCCATCGGTAATAACAACGATGTGTTCAGGCCCGATAGTCCTGAAGACAAGGTCGAGGACGGATGGATGAATGTGGACGCCGTCGCATATCAATTGCGCGGTGACGGATGGTGTGTTGAATATAGCAACAAGGGGGCCCGGCGAGCGATGGTGAATCGAGGGCATTGCGTTGAACATGTGAGTGACGTGGCAGATGCCTGCATCGAATCCGGCCAAGGTTTGTTCGTAGGTTGCGGCGGAGTGGCCGAAGCATGGGACGATACCGCTGTCGGCGAGCCTTTTGATTACGGACAGGCTGCCGGATAGTTCGGGAGCGACCACCATCATCCTGAGTTTGCCGGCGGTAATCTCAAGGATTTTGTCTAAGATTGCGTCTGAGGGGGCGGTGATACAATTGGGTTGTATCATTCCCCTTCTGTTCGGGCAGATGAAGGGGCTTTCAAGGTGAATTCCAAGCAGGGTAGCGCCGCCGAGATTTTGGCCGGTGCAGTCGGCGGCAACGGCAAGGTGACCGTTTTCGGCGTCGGTATTATAGACGGTGGTGGCGAGGAAGCTGGTAGTGCCGAAGCGTGCACAGGTGCGGGCTATTTTTTCGAGGGCATCGCGTGTGCCATCGAGGGTATCTGCGCCGCCGGCGCCCTGGATATGGACATCGATAAAGCCGGGTGCAATGATATGGCCGGCAGCATCGAGGACGTGGTCGAGCGTGGCGTCGGGTTCGACAGGGCCGATTTGAGAAATGATGCCGTCTTCGATAAGGACTGAAGTAGTCTGCTTTTGCCCTGCGTCGAAGAGTACGCAGTTTTTTATGAGCAGTTTGTCCGACATGATGGCTCTTTCAATAATTTGCACTTAGAAATCAGTTTATGCTTTGGCCTGCGACGGCCAGGACAATTGCAAATACGCTCTGGGCACCGGCTTGTTTGAGCATCTTTGCGCATTCGTTAAGCGTTGCTCCGGTTGTCTTAATGTCATCGATAAGGCAGAGTTTTTTGCCGGCGAAATGGTGATTTTTCCTAACAGCGAATGCGCCTGCGACATTTCTTGTGCGGGCGGCAGGGCTGGCCATCGTTGGCTGTTCTTTAGTATAGCGGATGCGGACCAGATCGGTATTTATTTTGGCACTCGGTATCGTGAGTTTTTTAGCCAGGAGGAGGGACTGGTTGTAGCCGCGAATGAGGCGCTTTGACCAGTGCAGCGGGACGGGGACGAGAAAATCGATTTTGCCGGCAAAGGAACTCGCCTGTAAGGCGGAATCGGCGAGGGAGCCGAGGAGATACCGGAGCTCTGTTCTGCCATTTTTGAATGCGAGTATCATATCGCGGAGGGCGTCGCTGTAGATACCGGCGCGGGCTATTTGGTCGAAATTGTAATCTTTGTTTTGGCAATCGGCGCAAGTGTTATTTGTGAGGGCGTAGGGGCTGACGTCTCGGCCGCAACATGGGCAATAGTCGGGACCGGCAGCAGAAAGAAGGGTTTGTGAGCATGTCCGGCAGAGGTCGGCGTCGGCGTGGGATAAGGCGGCGGTACAGTTGAGGCACACGGCCGGCCACAGGAGATGGTTGAGGCCCTGCCAAATTTGCATGCCAAGTCGGCTCTTTCTTGCGGATGGTGTCTGCAGAGCTTTCACGAGGGCGATTATAAGACAGAAAGCGGGCAAAGGGAAGGGCAAAACGAGGTCCTGGGGGGGGGCAGGTTAGAGGGTCGGGATTTTTTTTTGAAGAAAGAGACTGGAATATTGTGAACGCAACGCTACTATGTGAGTATATAATCACATAATCACAGAGCAGATAAGGCATTGGTGATGAAGTCAGAATTTGGAGGTTTGGAAATTGAGACCGAATAGACAAAAGCAGCTACTCTTCGAAAAGCAGGCAGAGATTGCAAAGGCGATAGCACAGCCGCTTCGGATTGCGGTGCTGGAGTTTTTGCGGGATGGGGAGCGATGCGTGTGTGACATAGCCGAGTATGTCGGTGCGGAGCGGTCGAATGTTTCGCGGCATCTGTCGGTGATGGTCGGGGCGGGGATACTGGAATCACGCAAGGAGGGACTGAAGGTGATGTATCGACTCAAGTGCCCATGTGTTTTCGATTTTCTTGGGTGTGTCAGCAAGCTGTTGAAAGAGCAGGTCAAGGAAAACGAGAAGCTGCTTAGCGCGCTGTAGCAGGGAACGGTATGGATTTCAGAGCGGAATTGAAAAAGCTGTTGGCCGTAGTGGCTGTTTTTGTGGCGTGTTTTTATCTGCCTGTGGGAGCTGGGCGTTTTGATAATGCGGTAGGTGAGGCGCTGGCACTGGTGAAGTGGTATGCGCGGGAGCACGTGCTGTTGTGTTTGGTGCCGGCGTTTTTTATTGCGGGCGGCATAAGCGTGTTTGTGGGCCAGGCGTCGGTGATGAAGTATTTGGGGGCGAAGGCAAACAAGGTTCTGGCATATGGTGTGGCGAGTGTTTCGGGAAGTGTGCTGGCGGTGTGCTCGTGCACTGTCTTGCCGCTGTTTGCAGGGATATACCGGATGGGGGCGGGCCTTGGTCCTGCGAGCGCGTTTTTGTATTCGGGGCCTGCGATAAATGTTTTGGCGATAATACTGACGGCGCGTGTGCTCGGTCTTGAGATGGGGATTGCACGAGCGGTCGGCGCGGTAGTTTTCAGTATCGTAATCGGACTGGCGATGCACTTTATCTTTCGCAGAGAGGAGATTGCCAAGGCAAACGCGCAAGCGGCAATGCCGCAGATGCAGGTGAATCGACCTTTGTGGAAAAACGCGGTGTACTTTGCGACGATGGTAGGGATATTAGTATTTGCGAACTGGGCGCGGAGCGGGGATGTTCGGGCGGTGTTTTTGTGCTGCCCGGGTGGATTGACGACATACAACATCGAAGGGACATTGGTCAGCAAGACAGAGAAGGAAGTGACGATTGTCGATACGGGGGGGCAGAAGCACAAGATACCGGCGGAGCTGATGGAAGGGATGGAGGATGTGGAGAAAAGAGGAGTTTACGAGTGGATATATCGGCTGCGATGGTTTCTGGTGGCGGGGCTTTTGGCTTTGTTCGCCGCAGAGATATGGTTTTGGTTTGTTCGGGCGGAAGTTGTCCGGTGGATTGAGTCGAGCTGGGGATTTGCCAGGCAGATATTGCCGCTTCTTTTGATCGGTGTTTTGGCGGCGGGATTTTTATTAGGCAGGCCCGGGCCTGGTAATGAGGGTGTGATACCGAATGGGTGGGTGAATGCTGCGGTCGGGGGCAATTCGATTTGGGCGAATTTGTTTGCTGCGGTGGCGGGAGCGTTTATGTACTTTGCGACGCTGACGGAGGTGCCGATATTGCAGGGCCTGATAGGCGCCGGGATGGGAAAAGGGCCTGCACTTGCGTTGCTCTTAGCGGGGCCTGCGCTTAGCTTGCCTAATATGCTGGTTATACGCTCAGTGATGGGGACAAAGAAAACAGCCGCCTTCGTCTTGCTGGTTATCATCATGGCGACGGTATCAGGAATGGTTTTCGGGACATTCTATTAACAGGGACGGTGTATATAGCTGCTGTAAGTGAAAAATCGGAATTGGTTATCTGGGCGCAGAAAAACGATGTGAAGTATGGGCATTACGACCGATCAGAAAGGAGACATGCAATGAATCGCAGAGAATTTGTGGCCAAAGCAATCGGAGCAACTGCCGCGGTTTCGGCGGCGGGCAGTGCATTAGCCGGTTCGGATTCAGATACCGTAAGAATCGTCGGGGTTTCATGCAGCCCTCGGAAGGGCAAAACTACAGCGACGGCGGTTCAAATTGCGCTGGATGCGGCAAAAGCGGCTGATGCGCGCATCGAAACGGACTTCATAGACTTTGGTGGTTACAACTTTGTGGGATGGATCGGTTCCAGCACCAAGCCGAATGTATTTGAACAACCCAAAGACGACTTCGATATCTTTTTGCCGATGCTGCGCAACCCCGCGCCTGACGGCTTAATCATCGGTTCACCGAGCTATTTCCGCAGCATGAGCGCATTGTGCAAGGCATTTATCGAGAGACTGGCCGTTCTGCGAGTACCAGAGTTTCTTCTTGCGGACAGACCGGTGGGCGTCGTGTCGGTCGGCACCTACCGCAACGGCGGACAGGAGCTTGTGATACAGGAAATCCTGACGGCAATGCTTTGCTACGAAATGGTCCCCGTAGGCGGTAAGCCCAATGCTTATCAGGGCGCAACGCTCTGGAACAACTACAACGACGACATCACGAAAGATGAGTTCGGGGTGGCGTCGGCAAAGAAACTTGGTCTGCGAGTCGCCGAGGCAGCGTTGAAGCTGAACTCGGTGAGAAAATCGAGCCGATAGCTTATGTGTGATAGTGATAAGAGAAAGGGCCCGGACAAGACCTAAGCGTATTAAAGGGTCTTGTAACAGGGTCGGAGGCATCTGCTGCCATGAAAGAAAAAGGTTTGAGTATTTTCGAGAAGTACCTGACTTTATGGGTGCTTCTTTGCATCGGGGGCGGGATTGTTCTTGGACGTTTTGCGCCGGGTATTGCAAGGTGGCTTGATTCGATAGCTATTTACGTGGGTAATGCACCGGTAGTGTCTATACCGATTGCAATTTGCCTGTTTTTTATGATGTACCCGATAATGGTCAAGATAGATTTCGGCGAGGTTCTAAGGGCGGGGAGAAGCATAAAGCCGGTGGGGCTTACGCTATTCGTGAACTGGGCGATTAAGCCGTTTACGATGTATGCGATATCGCTCCTGTTCCTTGGCGTGCTTTTCCACGGCTTCATCGGCCCCGAGGCGACGGACCTTGTGAAGATGCCGTTCGGTCTGGATTTGCCGGTTGGCGGACAGTACGGTGTCGGAACGGTGGTCGTGGAAAACGGGGTAAAGATGCTGGAGGTTCCGCTGTGGCGAAGCTATCTGGCAGGTTGCATCCTGTTAGGTATCGCTCCGTGTACGGCTATGGTTCTTGTGTGGGGATACCTGGCCAAAGGGAATGACGGCCATACGCTTGTAATGGTAGCGATAAACTCGCTGACGATGCTGTTTTTGTACGGGCTGCTGGGTGGTTTTCTCCTGGGTGTGGGTCGGCTGCCGGTACCGTGGCAGGCGCTGGTTCTTTCGATAGGGATTTACGTGGCGCTGCCTCTGATGGCAGGATATCTGTCGAGAAGATGGATTATAGCCGCTAAAGGAGAAGAGTGGTTCAAAGAGCGATTTCTGCATTTTTTGACGCCGATTACGATCATCGCGCTGCTCATTACGCTTGTGCTGTTGTTCTCATTCAAAGGCGACGTAATCCTTTCGAATCCCCTGACAATTCTGTGGATAGCGATACCTTTGTTTATCCAGACGAATTTAATTTTCTGGATAGCTTACGTGGGGGCGAGAATGCTGAAGCTCGAATACCGCGACGCCGCGCCTTCGGCGATGATAGGTGCGTCGAATCATTTTGAGGTGGCAATAGCGACGTCGACGATGCTGTTCGGCCTGTCTTCGGGCGCTGCTTTGGCGACGGTTGTCGGCGTGCTGATTGAGGTGCCGGTAATGCTGATGCTGGTTAAGGTATGTCTGCGAACGCAAAACTGGTTCACAACCGCCAAACTCGGAGACGACACATGAAGAAGATACAGATATTGGGGACGGGCTGTCCGAAGTGCACAAAATTAGCCGCCAACGCAGAGGCGGCGGCGAAGGAAACGCAAATCGAATACGAGATAGAGAAGGTGACACAGATAAATGACATCATGAAGTTCGGGGTGATGGTGACACCTGCTCTGGCAATCGACGGCGAGGTGAAGGTGGCAGGCAAGGTAGCGAGTGTGAGCGAAATAAAACAGATGCTCAGTTGATTTTTGAAAGGAGACAAGAGATGGGCGAAGAACAGGTATGCCGCCAACGACGAGAATGTGGCAAAGGTGGTAGATAAGGCTACGGAGCTAATAAATTGAAAGGTGATGCGGGATGAAACTAATTTGGCGAATTATAATAGTCGCAGCCCTTGCAGGTGCTGTCGCAGGAGTTGTCGCGCTTAAGCATAATCGCGGGGACACCGCTGAGCCGATTCAGCCGGCGAGTGCGCATAGCAAAGCCGACACCGTTGAGCAGGCCCAAGCAGCGACAGGAAAAACGGTTCGGTTCGTGGATTTGGGGGCGGACAAGTGCATTCCGTGCAAGATGATGGCTCCGATGCTGGCCGAACTTGCGAAGGAGTATGAGGGGCACTTGAAGGTGGATTTCATCGACGTGTGGAAGAATCCGGATGCCGGAGCCGAATATGGTATCCGCGTCATACCGACGCAAGTTTTCTTCGATGCTTCGGGAAAAGAGCTTTTCCGCCACGAGGGTTTCTTTTCGAAAGAGGATATTCTTGCCAAGTGGAAAGAGCTGGGCTACGAGTTTAAAGTACCGAAAGTATCGGGCGGTGTGTTTATTGAGAGACTCGTTCCCGCTCAGGCAGACAGCCGGTCGAGAGAGACAATCTGCTACATGTGCGATGGTACGATTAAGCCGAAGGCGCTTGTGGTGGTGGATACAGACAAGGGGCCTGTTCGGCTCTGCAGTCCGCATTGCTATTTCATAATGTATTCCTGTCTGACGGAGGACAAAACCGGATTTGAGAAAAAAGTTTCGATGACGGACTGGGGCACGAGCAATCGCGTGCCGGTTAGCGAGGCCTTCTTCCTGTACGGACAGGATGAGACCACAGGCAGGCCATGGACCAGGGCCTTTGCCGTTCGAACCGAAGCTGTCAAGGAACGTATCGCCAGCGGGGGCAATATCCTTGCGTTTTCGACTCTCCAGGAAAAGGAGCTGTCTAATCGCTGCGGATTCTGCGATCGGGCCTGTTATCCTCAGGATGCGGCAACGGTTATCGCAGGGGGCGTTCAAACCTGGGGCTGCTGCTCACACTGTGCGATGGGAGTGGCGGCTCGGACTGGACTGGACATTGAAGTGCATGAACGCGACCGCCTGACGGGCGAGACGATTGTGGTCAAGACGTTCGACGGCAGCGTCGCGTCGATAGAGCCGGCCGGTGCTGTTGCCTGGTTCGGACAGCGGCAAAAAGCGAACGGTACGTGGGGCTCGGCCGGGTGCTTTCACCAGGGTTTCTTCGTCAATCCCGAAAATCTGGGAAAATGGCTCGAACGAAATCCTTATGAGACCGGAAGGACGATCACTATAAACCAGGCATTGGCCGACAAGATGAAACTCTTACCGGAACAGATAAAAAAGGCCTGCAAGATCGGAGAATGTTCCCCGAAGTAGATAATGTGCGGAGGACAAAGAGGTCATGGAACAACTATTTACGTTTCTGTCAAGGGCTGTTGAAGGGGCTACTGTGGTCGCGGTCGGAGCGGCGTTTGTATGGGGGGTACTAAGCATAGTTCTCAGTCCTTGTCACTTGGCAAGTATTCCGCTGATAGTGGGATTTATAGACGGGCAGGGGAGGATTTCGACGAAAAGAGCTTTTATTATTTCCACGCTCTTTGCAGTGGGGATTCTGTTCACCATCGGAGCGATTGGTGCTGTTACCGCGGCGGCGGGCAGGATGATGGGCGATGTAGGGAAATACGGGAATTACTTTGTGGCGGTTGTATTCTTTGTTGTGGGTTTGCATTTGCTGGATGTGATACCGATGCCGTGGTCGGGGCCGGGGCAGGTTGGGATGAAGAAGAAGGGTATGCTGGCTGCTTTTATCCTCGGTCTTGTTTTCGGTATCGCGCTTGGGCCGTGCACGTTTGCGTATATGGCGCCGATGTTAGCGGTGACGTTCAGGCTGGCGTCCACGAATCTTCTTTACGGGATACTGCTGCTGGTTGTTTACGGAGTGGGGCACTGTTCGGTGATTGTTTTCGCGGGGACATTTACGGAAGTGGTGCAGCGGTACATGAACTGGACCGAAAAGTCGAAGGGAGCGGTGATTCTAAAGAGAATCTGCGGCCTGCTCGTTATCGCCGGAGGCCTGTACCTGATATACATAAGCTGATGCGCAGATCGGTATTAGGCAATGATTGCCGAAAAAATCTGCCCCGGTTATGACTTCGCTCTGGATAATACCCGAATACGCTGCCCGATGTGTTAGAATCTATGTAACTTTAAGTCATAATCCATCAGGGGGCATTTGCCGGTGCGAACGCGGCGACGGAGTGAGTGAGCCGATTGACACTTGACCGCTGCCAGCTCATTATCGTTGCTCCCGCCGATGGGACGGGCTTGGTGCCGGACGCACCGGTAGAGCTGTCGGCTGATATATCCCATCTCTCAACCATACCCGAAGCGTTCTCCGTGAACGAGCCGGGGTTGCCGCAGCCGATGACATCCACAAGCCATACACCGTTGGTGACCGTCGTGACGGATGTCGAAATTGGACTTGACGTGGCGGTACTGGTATTAACCGCTTCGCGGGGCTGCTGGGCGACGTAGGCGAGGGAAATCGCGCCGGCGTTTATATTGTCGATGGGGCCTGAATAGTTTATGGCAACGGTGTATGAGCCGGATGAGGGCAGGTCGGTCTCGAGCAGGTAATACAGGTCGGTCTTCATTCGATAGTCGCTGCCCACGGTCGAGCTGGAGCCGGAAACAAGATTCATAGCGACACTGTTATAGGTGACACTGCTCACCACAAGGTCGGCTGGGGTCTGGTCTTCCGCAGCTAAGCCGACAACGAGCAGCCGGTTGGGGTCGGAGCCGATAGTGTGCGAGAATGAAAGCGACGAGCCGCCGGAGCTGCTCTCGTCTGAGGTCGCGTTGTCAAACGCGATTGGCTCAGTGCCTGCCGCATAGGTAGTTGCCGAAGCATTGGATGAGTAATTTGTCTCGTTATGATTGACGGACTTATCACGGGCCTTGACGCGGTATGTATATTGCGTATCAGGGGTAAGTGACGTATCGGTGTATTCGGTGGAATCCTGCCAGCCGGAGTCGTGACCCCCTGCCGTTAGGCAATCGAAGTAATACTCCACCCCGGAAAGGTCCTTGACGGAATTAACGCTCATCGAGATTGAGCTGGAGCTTATTGCGTACGGGGCTGCATTCCAGGTCGCAGTTGCCGGTATCGGCGGGTCGTTGTCGGCGACGATGGTGGGCGAGGTCGATGTAAAGCTGTATTTACCCGAACCTGCCTCGAAGACAGCGGCGCCGCCGGCCATACCGATATAAGTCAGGTCCGAAACCGACAGGGCCGGGGTACCGGATTCGTTGACGTCATTTGCGTCGGCGGCGGGGACATAAATGGTGGCACTTGTATTGCCGGGGATAGTGACATCGAGGTAGAGCACATCGTCAACCAGCCGCCAGTAGGATTCGATTGGGCCTCGCACGCAGTTATAGGAGGCGCGTGCCCAGGATAATTCTGCAAGGATGTTGGGTTTTATTATGACAGGGTCAAATGCAACGGCATCGGGTTCGGGATTGATGCCGGCCAGGGCCTTTACGAACCACTCGCAGACAGAGCCGAACATCGGGTGGTTTCGAGAGCCGCCGCCGCCCCAGTTTTCCCATATTGTAGTTGCTCCGTTTTCAATCATGTTGCCGTAGCCGGGATACGTTCTCTGATTGGCGATTGCATAGGCGATGTAAGCATTGTCGGTGGCAGTGAGCTGGTCGAACATGTACTTTGTTCCGAAGATGCCGGTAGTGAGATGGCCTGCGTTATCGATAATATCCTCGACGAGAACATCAGTGACGATATCACGGTAGCCGTCGGGGACAAGGTCGAAGTAGAGGGCAAATGCCTGGCAGCACTGTGTACCCGTAGAGTAAACACCTGTTGAGGAATTGAAGAACTGATTGTTGAAAGCGGTTTTGATATTGTCGGCGAGGTTACCGTAGTAGGCGGCATCGGCGGTTTCACCTATCAATGCCGCGATATCGGCACAGAGCTTTGCGTTATAGTAAAAGAACGCGGTGCTCGTCAGCGGCGTGGGTTTCGAATCAACAGAGGCGTGGTCGCCGATTCCGATTGATATTATATAGCCGGAGGCGTTTGCAGCCAACAGGTCCACCCAAGCCTTCATTACCTCGTATTGCTCGGATAGCAGTTTAACATTGCCGTAGTATTGACGAAGTTGCCAAAGCAGCATCGGATGAGCCGTACCCCAGCCGATAGGACCTGACCCGCCGCCGAAACCCTCGTCGGCAATTCCGACATAAGGAGCGGTCTCGGTCAGGCCGCCATTGGGCCGAACGGCGTCGTTGAAGTCGCGAGCGACCTTTACGTAGAAGTTGGACATGTCAAGGTCGAACATTACCGCCTCGGAAGATGAAACGATGTCACCGCCGTAGCCGAGCTTCTCACGACCGGGACAGTCGGACTGAATTGAGTGGAGATTACTCTTGAGGGTCCAGTCGAACATCTTCCAGAGCGTATTGAACATCGGGTTTGAGCAGGCGAAGTCCGTGACGTTGTCAACATCGGAGTTCATACGAAGCCCTTCGACGGTATCGAGTGTCGGCGTTCCGGGATAGCCGGTAAGCTCGAGGTATCTGAACCCGTGGAAGGTAAAGGGCGGAGTATATGTTTCAGATGCTGTGCCTTTACATATATACACATCATTTTGGTCCGCTGTTCCGGGCGGTTCCGGCTGGCACCAGGAAGCGCCTATGTAGCCCGCTATCGTCGTCGAAATATCGAGAGTGCCGTCACCGTATAACAGTTCTCCATAGCGCATTCGGATTCTTGTCCCAGCCGATGCTCCGGTAACATTAAGTCGTGCGACGCCGGCGAAGTTCTGGCCGAAATCGTAGATATAAACGCCGCTCTGCGGCTCGGAGATACTGACGGGACTTATTAGTTCGGTGACGCGAATGGGCTGGGTAAGCTGAGAACGCAACGGGCCAATCGGCTCCAGCGATTGATTTGCATCAGCCCATGCCGTATCGTTAAAACCGGGCAAGTCCCAGCCAGAGAGCTCGAGGCGGGCATCGTACTGCGTGCCGATATAAACGTTGTTGCGAAGCAGCGGGCCCTCGCCGACCTTCCATGACGTATCAGTGACAACTGAGCTGGTCGAATCGTCGCTGTACTCGATGTTAAGCTGGATGAGTAAACGAGGACGTCCCACCGGCAGAAAGTTGCGGAAGTTAAAATTACAGAACAGCTCCATCGGCAGCGGGTTGTACCAGCCGTTGCCTAAGGTGACGCCGATACAATTATCACCTTGTGCGAGCAGGTCGGTAACGTCATAGGTAACGTAAAGAACCCGCTCGGAGTACGTAGTCCAGCCGGGGTCGAGAACGGCATCACCGACGGCCTGACCGTTTATGGCGGCGTCATAGTAGCCAAGACCACAGATGTACAGCGTTGCGCGAGTGACGGTTTTACTGATGGAAAATTCCTTCCTGAACAGCGGCGCCGGGTCGTCTTGAAAGAAATCTGCATACGTTGCCGGCGTGGGTTTTCCGTCGTTGACCCAGATGCCCTGCCAGTCGGCGGGATTCAGCATGCCCACGGACCACTGCGCCGGCTCGCTCCAGTCACAATCCTGGCCAAAACCGTCCCAGACCCTGAGCTTCCAGTAGCAAAGCTGCCCCGAAGAAAGTGGATTGCCGTCATAGGCAATATTGACGGACTCATCCGAGCCGACCATGCCGGAATTCCAGAAGTCGGCTTGTGTCTCGGTAAGTTTTTCAAGTGTCGATGCAACAAGAATCTGATATGCGCTCTGATGGAAGTTGCGTGTATTGGTATCGATTACCCATGACAGTCTCGGGTTGGATTCGTCAACGCCGAGGGGGTCCCGGCGGTATTCGCAGAGTAGTTTAAGGCTGAGAGGTTTTGAGCATCTCTCGAGGTGAGGCCATGTGCAGTTGAGCCAGTCATCGGCGAGCCGGGCCAGGTCGTTGCCGTCCATGTAGTTGTCACCGTCGATGTCACCGCCGGGGCCTGTCGCGCTGAGCCAGTTAAATGCAAGCATCGCATAATCAAGGAAGTTAACATTGCAGTCGGCATTGAGGTCTTCGTTGAGGTAGCCCAGCGAGCCGCAATCATCATCGTTGATTGTGACAATAACATCCTGAAGCTCAAATTCGTCATAATATGTATCGGCGCTAGTCACGGTGTGGCGTATGACGGCGTAATGAGGCTGTGTCTCGATATCAATGTCATCAACAGCAGTTACCGTAACCGTCTTCGGCGTCCAGTCGGCGAGTGTAAATACAACCGCAGACGGAACACTGATCTGGCTGGCTTCAAGTGAGTCAATATCGACGGTAACAGTCGAAGTCGGCCCTTGTGTTAAAGCAATCGTGTATTGGTCCGAAGTTGCACCGCGCTCACTGACCTGCGGAGAATATCCCTCCTGCTCAATAACAATATCCGCACGGGCAACGGTTGGAATCGCAAGAAAGAACAGAACCAGGACAAAAACAGAAAACCCTCTGCACATATCACACCTCCTCAGCAGCAAGCAGATTCGAGGCATAAAAACCGCATTGCCCCTAACCGCTCATAAGAAATAATCTTACAAAACCGGCGAAGTATATTATCGCAAATCAGGACGCCCCTGTCAAGCCATGACCGAATACAAAAGTCCCCAATAAGGTGCTTTCAGCCGGTGAGGAGGTCGAATTCCTCGGCGCTGAGGGATTGTCTGAGTTTTTGGAGGGCGACAAGCTCGATTTGCCTGACGCGCTCTTTGGTAAGGCCGAGGTCGTCGCCGATCTGCTTTAGGGTCTTTCTGTTTTTTCTGATAAGGGTTCCGGTCAGGGCGAAGTGGCTGATAATGACGTACTGTTCGCGGTCGTCGAGGTTTTGCTTTATGAGCTTAATGAGGTTGTGCCTTGCTCGTTCGATTGCGACGATCGGTGCGGCTGTTTTTGCTCTGAAGTCCTTTTGGAGCTTCTCCATGTCGGTGTCGGTGGTTTTTCGCAGTCGCAGGGCCTCGGCGGGTATCTTTCTGGCGAAGTCCTTTGCGATCGCCCAGGTTGCGTAGGTGGCGAAACGGAATCCCTTTGTGTAGTCGAATTTTTCGACGGCGTTCATAAGAGAGACGTTTCCTTCGCTGACGAGGTCAAGGAGGTTGGCGCCTGTAGTAGTGTGCTTGTTTGCGATGGTGACGACGAGTGGGAGGTTTACCTCGACGAGTATCTTTTTGATAGTCTCAGCTTGTTCGAGGTAACTTTCGATTTGTTCAAGAAACCGGCCTCGGGGCCTGGCCAGGCTGAGGTCGGCTCTGGCGGTGGAGGCGAGGAATTTCAGGAAGTTGTATCTTCGAAAGAGCTCGAGCTCGGTGTCTCTGTTGAGGATGGGGGTGTTCGTTAGGGCCTCGATGTATTCCGGTAGTGAATGGTTCTCCAGGTTAAGCGGGCAGTCTGTAGTGTGAGATAAGAGCAGGTGCCAGTCGAGGGGCTCTGCGAGGATGTCGTCGCGAGCATCGGGTCGCTGGAATTCGGGGCTTGGTATGAATTCGATTTTTTTAGCGAGCAGCGCTCTTGCTCTTTTTTGGCTTATGATTCTGTAAACGGAGCTTCTGGTTCGTCCAAATCGCTTTGAAAGCTCGTCCACAGGGACATTCTGTCTGTATAGCTTATAGAGTTCGGCGGCGTCGGCGGGGCTGATTACGCCGCGCGGCTGAACCGGGACGCGGGCCTTTTTTGAGCTGTTCTTGCGGTAGTTGCCGAGCACGGCCCTTATCGTCTCGTGTGCCCTGCCGGTTTCGCGTGCTATCCGGTCGATGACCTGACGTCTGCTCAGGTCGGTCTTTTTGGCCAGTGCGACGGCGCGTCTTAGAATGTCGTCCTTTTCTTTTTTTGTGAGGCGTTTGAAGCCTGCGGCACTCTCGACGAGTGACGGATTTTCCCTGAGGAATTTATCGACAGCGGACTTCAGGAAGCCGAGCCGTTTCTTGCCGTCGTCGAAGAGGAACTTACGTGTCATCAGGCCTTTTTTTCGCCATCGGGCGATGGTCTTTGCCGAGACGCTGAGATGTTTGGCAAGCTCTTCGGTAGTGTAAACTTTCTCTCGCTGCAGTGAAACGGGGGCGGCGAGCTGGCCTGAGAGTTTCCAGATGAGGATTCTGAGGTCCTCTGCGAGCTGGTCTCCCCTGACAAGCTGTTGAGGAATCTCAGTTTTCGGTCGGTGACCGGTGATCTTGTAATAGACAAACTCGAAAGGATACTCTTTTTCCACATCGATGATTGAGAGGAGTTTTTCCGCGGCGTTGAGCTGCCTGCTGCGTTTGGCGGGCGGGGTGAAGCGCATCTGCATGAGCAATTGCGCCAGATTTTCGTTGCGAATCGGCCTCATATATTCTCCGCAAACTGCATCACCGTCATTCCATTGCCGCAGCAGTCTTCAGTAACAGCCCTGCACATATATTATCAGATTGGACGCAAAAAAACAGCGCCCATCGGCGCTGTTTTATAAGCTTACTGAGGAATGTGGACAGGTTTCCTGCTCAGGCGATGAGTCTCTTGGCGAGGTCAACGGCGGAGGCGGCATCGGGGGCGTACCCATCGGCGCCTATTTTGTCGGCGTAGCCCTGTGTTACGGGGGCACCGCCGACCATTACTTTTACAGCCAGGCCTGCGTCCTTGATTGCCTTTAGTGTCTGCTCCATGGCAGGCATAGTGGTCGTCAGAAGCGCGCTCATACCAATCAGGTGAGCGTCCTTTGCCTTTACCTGTTCGACAAACTTTTCGGCAGAGACATCAACGCCGAGGTCAATGACTTCAAAGCCGGCGCCTTTGAACATCATAGCGACGAGGTTCTTTCCGATATCGTGCAGGTCACCCTGGACGGTACCGACGACAAACTTGCCGACGGGTTCCACACCTGCTTTAACGAGTTCCGGCTCGAGTATCTCCATAGCCATTTTCATTGCTCGGGCAGAAATAAGTACTTCAGGGATATAGACTTCATTGTTTTTGAATCTGACACCGATAACGTCCATACCGGCGATGAGGCCGTCATTGAGAACACTCTCGGCCGGTGCGCCATCAGCGAGTGCGGCTTTGGTAATCTCGACTGCAGAGTTCTGGTCGCCTTTAATCACTGCATCAGCCAATGCCTTTAGATCCGCCATTTTGGTTTACCTCAGCAAAATAGAGTTATCAAATGCACACGAGTTCAGACAATGATCGGAATTGGAATTAAACAGTATTGGGCGAGAGAAGGCAAGCTGAAAATCAAAGTTTTCGAATCCGGCTGCGGCTCAGGCGGTGGCGAAGCAGGTCGCAGACCATTTTGCTTGACATCACAGTGCCCGTTGGGTAAACTGTAAAGTTCGCTGTATAACCAATACGTGCAATAATAGAGCAGGATAAGGCAAATGAGCAACTACATAGTCCTGGTGAAACAAGTTCCGGACGTTTCACAAATAACGGACAACGCCTTCGATCCGGATACAGGGACACTGATTCGGACGCGTCTTGCGAGTGTGATCAATGAGCTTGACTCTCAGGCGCTGGCTTTTGCGAATCACATGCGCAAGCTTAGCGCCGGCGGTGGTGCGAAGATCGTGGCGTTGACGATGGGGCCTCCGATGGCGGAGGATGTATTGCGTTACAGCTTGAGCCGATGTGCGGACAAGGTGGTCCTGCTTACGGACCGTGCGCTCGGTGGAGCGGACACGGTAGCGACGGCGAACCCGCTGGCTCATGCGATACGCAAGATTGTCAAGGACGTATTCGGCGGCAACGAGGATTACTACATCGTAACGGGGATGCAGTCGGTTGACGGTGATACGGCTCAGGTGCCGGCACAGATAGCGGAGGAGCTCAAGCTGCCGTGCATAGCATACGTGACGGACGTGGAATACAAGAATGGAAGGTTCGAGTTTACGCGCATAATCAGCGGGGGCAGCCAGGTGGTCGCTGCGAGAAAAACGCCGGTGGTGGTGACGGTTGCGAAGTACGAGTATCCGCTTTTTGCGACGTTTTCACTGGCACGGCAAGCGAACCGGACGCGGGTCTTCATGTGGGGCAGCGAGGAGATAAATGCGAGCATGATTGGAGCGAAGGGGTCGAAGACGGCGGTTATACGCGTATTTCCGCCGGGCAAAACATCGAGGAAGTGTGAGCATGTCAAAGACGCACAGAAATTAGCGAAGATTTTGGTTGAGAGCTTTTCGAGCGGCAACGGCGAGCCAAGCGAAGAGGGCGACGGCGAGGTTGGCAGGTATATTCTGCCGGCTAAGCGTTCGGACAGGCTCGACCGCAGCTTCGAAGGAACGGCAAAGGAGGCCGAGGATTTTGCGGCCCTGCGAAAGACACTGGAGGAATTAGGTATAAGTGATGTTGAGCAGACAGACGATTCGGCCAAGGAGAAGATATTAGAGTCTTCGGAAGTTCGGTTTCACAAGAAGGCGCTGGAGGATATGCTTGAGGGTCTGAAGCTGACCGAGCCGAGCTACAAAGGCGAGGTATGGGTCGTGGCGGAGCACCGCGAGAGGGTGATGCATCCGGCGACTTATGAGCTTATCGGCAAGGCAAGGGAGCTGGCGGATTCGGTTGAGACACAGGTGGGGGTTGTGGTGGCCGGCAAGGGCTTAGAGGGGACAAGCAAGGAGCTGATAGCGGCGGGAGCGGACAATGTGTACCTCGTTGAAGATGACCTGCTTGCAGAGTTTGACCCGATAGCGCATCGCAAGGCGATTGCGGATGCGATACAGACGTACTGGCCTCAGATAGTATTGTATGCGGCGACGCCTCAGGGGCGGGTTCTGGCGCCGCTGGTTTCTTACAGGGTCAAGTGCGGTTTAACGGCGGACTGTACGGGTCTTGATATCAGGGACAGCTCGCGGAAGGGACAGATAGGGATACTGCTTCAGACGCGGCCTGCGCTCGGCGGGAACGTGATGGCGACGATATGCACTAAGAATTCGCGGAGCCAGATGGCGACGGCCAGGCCGGGGGTTATGAAGCGGCTACCGGCAGATGCGTCTCGAAAAGGAACTGTGGTAAAGCATAAGGTGGACATCACGAAGAACGATATCAGCTTAGAGATAATCAAGACCGAGCTCGGCGCCGGCGATGTGAACTTCGAGGCCAAGGCCATAGTCAGCGGCGGCAAAGGGATGCAGAACCGCGACAACTATGAGCAATTAGTAGGTTCGCTGTGTGATGCGCTCGACAGACGCCTGGATACATCGGTGGAGCGAGGTGCGTCGAGAGCGGCGGTAGAGCAGGGATTTATCGAGCGGGTGCACCAGGTCGGTCAGACGGGCACAGCGGTCGGTCCTAAGCTGTATGTCGCTTTGGGGATAAGCGGTGCGATTCAGCACATGATAGGGGTTGCGAATACGGAGACGATAGTAGCGATTAACAGCGACCCGAACGCACCGATATTTAAGCAGTGTGACTATTATATCGTGGGGACAGTTGAAGAGACGATACCGCAGTTGGTGAAGGCATTAGAAGACTGAAGACCGAAGACCGAAGTCTATGGTCCGTAGTCTGTAGTCTGAAGTCTTCAATAATAAATAGTAAATAGCAAATAGTAAATGGAGTCATAGGGGTGGCGAACGATACAGGATTGAACAGAGCCGAGGTGCTGGTAGTCGGCGGCGGCCCTGCCGGCTTGGCGTGTGGGATACAGCTTAAAGTTTTGCGGCCTGAAACGGAAGTGGTCGTTATTGAAAAAGGCGCTGAATTAGGCAACCATAACCTATCAGGTGCGGTATTGGAGCCGGAGCCGCTTCATACGCTGCTCGATTCGGCGGCGCCGCTCTGGCGGGACAGTGACGCTGCCAAAAACGTTCTGCACGCTAAGATTGACAAAGACAACGTGATGTTCCTTCTCGGCAGGAAGCTTTCGTTTAATATCTTCATCGCTTTGAAGCTGGCGAAGATGTTTGGCCTGGGTTTCGGGCAGATGATTCATATGGGTGATTATTCGGTCTCCATCAGCCGGCTGACCAAATGGATGGGCCGGATTGCCAGGGACATCGGGGTTGAGGTCCTTTGCGGTTTTGCGGCGGAGGATATTCTATATGATGAAGCAACGGGACAAGCGAGGGGAGTGAAACTTGTTGACCAGGGCCTTGATAAGGAAGGCCGCAAGCAGCCGAACTACGTCAAGGGTGAGACGATAGAGGCGAAGTTTGTGGTATTGGCTGAGGGTTGCGACGGGCTGCTAACGGAGCAGTTTGTCGAAAAGGCCCGCCTGGAGCGACAAACGCCTCAGCTTTACTCGGTCGGCGTCAAGGAGCTGATTAAGGTAAGCGCCGAGCAATATAATAAGTTCTCAGCCGGCCGGGTTGTCCACGCAATGGGCTATCCGATATGGACGCCTGTGATTGGGCCTGGGATGTTCGGCGGCGGAATCGTCTATGCCGGGGTGCAGGAGCATCTGAGCGTCGGTATGATTGTAGGAGCCGACTGGAAATACTGCGATTTCAATACCCAGGATGCACTGACCCGGCTGAAAGAGCACAAGTTCGTAAAGCAATATATCGAAGGCGGCACAGTCGTCGAGGCCGGCGCAAAGATGATACCCGAAGGCGGCTGGTACGCGGTGCCGAGAGACCCGACCACGGGAAGCATCGGCAAAAGCAACGTGATGATATTAGGCGACAGCGCCGGCTTTGTTAATATGCTTAAAATCAAGGGCCTGCACAACGCGATAGATTCCGGGATGCAGGCCGCAAAGGCGATTGCCGACTGTACCGACCAGCCGACAGATGCTGCGGTAAAATACACCGATTCGATTCTCAAATCCAACGTCGCCAAGGAGATGAAGAGTGCAGCCAAGTTCCGCCAGACGGTCGCTAAGTTCGGCCCGCTCCAGGGCATGCCGCTATCGGTTTTCGGAGATTTACTGCCGAAGTTCAATACCGAGCCGGATTACGAAGCGATGATGGTTGCCAAGTATCGTCTCAAGCCGAACCAGGATTTCGATAAGGATACCTTCACCGCCGTCGCCGCCACCGAGCATCGAGAAGAACAGCCCTCGCACCTGACGATTCTCGATAAATCAATCTGCCAAACCAAATGTCAGCCGAAGTTTGGCGCACCGTGTATTACATTCTGTCCTGCCGGCGTTTATGAGACGATTGGCGACGAAGTAAAGCCCGCCAACCCCTCCAACTGTTTGCACTGCAAAACCTGCCAGCGTAAATGCCCGTTTGATAATATCCGCTGGACCGTACCCGAAGGCGCCGGCGGCCCACGATACAAAAGAATGTAGCTCGTGACACGGATATTCTCACCACCAAGCCACAAAGAACAACGATTGGTAAGTGGTGAATAGTATGGAGGCTTACTGCCCGCGAATCACTGTTGCAATGGTTCTATAAACCTGTTCCAATATAACTCGGCAGCACCTCTCTGAGACAACGGCTCATTGCTATTAGCCATCATCAACGTGGGTGCCAAGAACAAGCTATACCCATCATCTTGAACTGTCAGTAGCGAACTAACGCTATTATCTTGCTTTGAACGCGAATAAGTGATGCCTCGCCAAGAATCGTTTCCTACTCTGTTTATTACTGAGCAACTTGCGATTTCGCATCCCGACCTGTAAACCGTAGCATAGAATTTATTAGCTTCCTTCTCGAATATGTATTCAATATCCGGGTTTCGTTTCTTGAGCTCATCCAGTGAATTCTTGAAGAACTTTCTTATATACTCGAAAGCTTCCTTCTTAAACGAGTCCCTTTCGTAGTCTGTAAATCCCTTCTTAATTCTCAGGTTGCTCGACCGAACATCATCAACAAAGACGGGTTGCAACTTCAAATCTCCTTTTGCAGAAACTTCTTTCGGCGCTGTCTCACAGGCATCTGCACGTTCAGCACGAATCTTATCGATTACCTCCCGGATATCTTCGACGACTTCCTGAAAAGCCTTGTTGGGGTTCGGATACTCAGAGATTGGCTGCCCATCCTTCGGACAGGCGCGTAAGTCTTTCAGCGGAGTATTCTTCCAGTCACAGTATTCAAGTATTATTGGGATTACCCATGCAATTTCTTCCCTCCTCATTTGCAGGGCTTTCTCCATTTCCTTGCTGTAGCAGTATTCTGACGCAAGAAAATCAGGGCTCACAAGGAGTAGTATCAAATCGGATTCAGTCAATTTTTTATCAATCTCATTTCCTAAATTTACTCCTGCCAGTATCCTTCGGTCATTCCATGGCTCTATAAGCTTTTGTCTTCTGAGAACACTTAGGTGTTTCTCTAGTTCATTCCTGTCGGCCTCATCATTGTGAGAGTACGAAATGAATACTTTGACCATAGCAGTTCTCCCTAAGCTACCTCCCGCTTCAACTTGTCAAGAAAATTCAATAAGACCCTGATGTCATTTCCTTGTGCTACTCCCATATCACGCCACATTGCGATAATTCGCCGCTCATCTGAGTTGAAACACGAGTCTAGTTTTCCTCTGGTACGCGGCGCTCCGGCAGAAGGCAACCTTAAGTCAACTCCGATAGACTTAATTGATATGATGAACCAGAACTCTGCGCTGGCTTCCTGTATGTTCCGGTACCTTTCCTGAATCCAAGAATTAATGGAACTGTCACACACGTGTTTCGAGCCAGATACATCAATTTCAATCATTGCCCACCTATCTACATGAGTTACTTCTTCACTTTCTCACTCATGGTCACATTCACGGATTCTCCATCTCCCTAACATCGGGGAAAACGGAAACAGTTACCTGTCTTCATACAGCGAACTTGCCTTCATTCGCTATGGCCCTAATTCTACAAATACCGCATCTACTTTCAAGCCTGCCCTGCCTGCCCCAGACGCAGTTGAGGGGAGTAAAATCGAAGGGAACAAAAATCCACCAACCCGGCCAAAAACTATTTACACCCTCGTGGCGTACTGTCCACAAACCCGTCAAACAATCCCTTCTGCACCAGCGGTATCCGCTCTTCAAGCCCTGCCTGGCCGTCAACTTTCCCGTCATGTCGTATATGCCGTACTTCCAACCCGAGTTTCGCCAACTCTCGCGATATAAGAAGGCCACGGTGACATCTTAAAGGGTCTTCTTCGCTGCAGAGAACGCAAACATTGTACTGTTCTGAGCCTTTGACTATTCGTTTCAGTCCTTCGTGAAATGAATCTGAAGCGGCAAGCTCGGAGTAATCAAGATTGCCCCACTCATCGTGAATCTCGATGTCCATAGGTCGTCCTCCGAGCTGCTCTCCCATGAAGATGTATCTGATTCCCTCAATCTTAAGCGCCTCTTCGAGCTTCTCTCGGTTCGCCTGGGGAACATGCCGGCTGTATGGCATACTCCGAACGTCCGCCACAACGTCAATCTCGCTCTTTTTCAGCAAGAAGATAATCCTGTCAATCGGCACGTTGCTATGACCGATAGTGAAAACCGGATTCTGCCCTGCAACAGGTGCCACTACACATCCTTTCAATAGTCAAGACTTTGCTCACGACCAGCGTCAACACTGGCCTCAGTTGCCTATTTAGCACACACATTGTTATCCACAACTCTCTTTTCAAGTATTATAGAAACAGGCCAAAAAAGCAAGAAAATTCTCCGCCTCTGACTCGTAATGTCCGATTGGTGAAACAGTCACCTGTCTTCATTCGCCATGAGCCATATTCTACAAATACCGCATCCACTTTCAAGCCTGTCCTGCCTGCCCCAGACGCAGTTGAGGGGAGTAAAATCGAAGGAAACAAAAATCCCCCAACTCAGCCAAAATGGAACCTCACATGTACGGAAAACCTTGGTTCAGCCGGTCAAAAATGGAAGCGCACGCTTCCGTGATCGAAGGTGGAGTGTTCTGAAAAAGCTTGCTTTGAGAAGAACACTTCCCGAGAACACACTCCGGCTGAACCCCTCGGCGTCCTCAGCGCCCTCCGCGGTAAAAAAGTAATTTCATATTCAGTCAGCAGCTATAAAGAGCGCAGCTCTTGTGGACGAGCAAAGGACGGCGGCGCATGAGCTTGCTCAGAGCACGCCGCCATGCGAGTCCACCCTGCTGACTGAATAACAGTGTTAATCAGTGTCTGACAAAAAATCTCTGTGGTCTCTGTGAACTCTGTGGCTTACAAAAATCCGTGCCTGACAAGAATCTCAGCGTTCTCGGTGGTGAATAATCCGCGCTAATCCGCGGTTAGCCTTATCATCTTCATATTAAAGAAATCTCTGCGTTCTCTGCGTCCTCTGCGGTGAATAATCCGCGCTAATCCGCGCAAACTTGTGCCTACCGAAGGGGTATCCGTGGTTTGTCTTGCCATCTTCGTGTTAAATGAAAGAAATCTCTGCGTCCTCGGCGTCCTCCGCGGTAAAATACTGTGTTAATCTGCGTTAACTTGTGCCTACCGAAGGGGTATCCGTGGTTTGTCTTACCATCTTCATATTAAATGAAAGAAATCTCTGCGTTCTCTGCGTCCTCTGCGGTGAATAATCTGTGCCAATCCGCGATTAGTCTTCCTGTTCTCGCGGTGAACCTCCTGCTTTCTGCATTCTGCATTCTGTGTTCTGACCCTCGATTCAAACGCTCGTTTGGCGCAAATGCGCAACGCTCTGCGCCTTAAAACCCAAATTCCAAATTTTTTTTACCCTTGTCTGCATAAGCACTTACGCAAATTGGCTGCGCCGAAAAGGCCGAATTTTCGCACCAACCGCGCAAGTCCGTCCCAAGGGTAGAGGGGATCCTTACCCTTGGGACGGACGGAGCCGCAGCGAAGCGGAGGTCCTGAGCGTAGTCGAAGGATCTATCCCTAATTATGGAGGCCGCTTTAGCCCTCCGGTGAAGCGCATATGCAGAAAGTGAATATCCTAAACTCGCTCGTCTCGGCGAAGGCCGAAGCCGTAGCCGGGGAGGATTCAACAATGCCCACCCATTTACAAGATGTTATATTTTGTTTCTCAGCCCTTGAACTTTTTCAAAAATCAGTGTCAATCAGTGTGAATCAGTGTCCAAGAATTCTCTGCCGGCTGCCGTAACTCACGCATTTCAAGGCAGT
>JAUVYV010000011.1 GCA_030602885.1 Phycisphaerales bacterium | reverse complement strand
GCTACTAAGCTGTTGACCTGGTATTGACTCGAACAAAAGCGGCCGTGCTCTTTACCCGGCACGGCCGCTTCTTTTTAGAATTGACTCAGGGACAGAATAGTGTCTCTCGTGAAGCTACCACTCGCCCTCAGGGCAGCTCATGACGTAATCCATAACCTCGTCCAAACCTGCCCTGGCTACGGCCACAGTGCAGTCGGAGCGTCAAGGGGCTTATATGACTTCGAGTCGGCGGAGGGTCGCCCTTGTCCATCGGATGCTGCGAATCTGTGCCAGGATGAGCAGCAGCAGGACAAAGAGCCAGTAGCCGATGAAGCGCAGGTAGAAGAAGCCCGTTGCCCAAATTCCCTTTTCGGCGGTGCAGGCGGTGAGCAATTCGCCGGGCGTGAACATCACACCGGCAAAGACCGGCTTAAAGAGCAGCTGCCAGGGCAGGAGGAAAATTACGAAGAACATCGAGATGAAGAACGCTCTTGAGATGTGGTTTATTCCGCCGAGCCGGCCATGCAGTGAGACCTTGATGATAAAGAGCATGGTCAGGCAGTAAAGCAGTGCCGAGGGTATGAGCACGAAGTTAATGAAGCGAATGCCAAAAGCGAGGTATTTGAAGCTGGGCCTGAACCGGAGTTTCGTCTGCTGTTGGTCGGTTTCGGTCTGGCTCGGCTGGGGTGGCTGCTCCGGCTGCTGCCCGGCGGGCTTTGCAGGTGCGTTGGCATCGGCTGTAACCTGCTTTGCCGCTTCCATTATTTCCTCGGGGACTTCCACAGCCGCCTTTACGAGCTCGACGGTTTTTTCGGTTTCTGCGGCCTGGGCGGCGGGTAGTGTCTCGGGCCTGGTTTTGTCTTCGGTTTTTACCCAGCCGAAGTTCGTTGCGAGAAATGCTCCAAGCTGCAGCAGCAGGCAAAGAAACAGAACAAAAAACAAAACGTTTTTCCAAAATCGAAACACCCCGACGGCTTCGAGGCAGTCCGTGGAATCGACTAAATCGCTGGTTCTGGGCTGATCGGCGTCCATAATTTCTCTCCTACTGCTGGATTTCGACTTATCTTCAAATTCGAATTCCATAAGCTCGAGCCGCTGCACGGATGTCAAAGGTCTTTTGCACTCATCCGGCCACTATCGGCCGGCAACTATTATGATTGACGGATTGTGCAAGTGCAAGGAATTTATTTTTTGTGCTTGCCGGATGTTCACAAGTACGAACTCAGGGGCCTTTGTCGTGATTGGCAAGCCCTCGTGCGCGGTCCAAGCGGAGTCGATGGGGTACCTGCATCGTGTTTTTCGCGTTCTATTTTGCTTGCAATACGGAAGTGGCGGGTTATACTATCAGGGTTTAAAAACCGACGAACACCGGATTTTTGGAGCACGGATATGAGCTTGATGAGGTGGTTTCGCAAGAATAACAAGAAGCTGATGGCGGTTGTGGTCATCGTTTTGATGCTCGTTTTTGTCGGCAGTGCGTGGCTTACCAGCATGGGCAAGAGGCAGAGTACGGGGCGCAAGAGCTTAGCGGCCTACTACGGCGAGAAGCACAAGATAACAAACTACGACCTGGCGGTAGCGAGGCAGGAGCTTGAGGTGCTTCGGATGTTGGGTGCGGATAGTTTGATTCGGCCCCAGGACCTGCGTTTTGTTCCGTCGCAGGATATGCGTGTAATTTTACTGGGGGAGCTGCTTTTTGCCGAGCAGAGCGGTGCTGCGGAGACGAGCGGCAGGATTAAGCAGATTGTCATAAGGGACGGCCATCAAATCAGCAACGACCAAATCGACGCCGTTTACCGAAAGCCATATCCGCCGGGAGTGTACTGGTTTCTGCTGAAGAACGAGGCACGTGCTGCGGGGCTGAGGATACCGAACGATGAAATGAAGAACCAGCTCAGTGCAATGCTGCCGCGCCTGCGAAGAGGTGCTACATACGCAAGCGTGATCAACTCGATAGTGAGCTGGCAGGGGGTTTCTGAAGAACAGATTCTCCAGACGTTTGGAAATCTGCTGGCAGTAATTGAGTATGCGAAGATGATGTGCTCGATGGAGAACCTGACGGTTCGGCAGGTAAAGCAGATGACGAGCCGCTCGATCGAGGGGATCGACGTTGAGTATGTTCGGTTTGAGCCGAGCATATTCCTGAAAGATGTCGGCGAGGCCGGTGACCAAGAGACAGCAAGGCAGTTTGACAGATACAGGGATTACTTTGTCGGGGAGGTGAGTGAGGAGAATCCTTACGGTTTTGGGTATAAACTTCGGGACAGTGTACAGCTTGAGTATCTTGTGATAAAGCTCGACGATGTTGCGGGTGTGGTCGAGCAGCCCACGCAGGAAGAGGCGGAGGAATACTATCAGAGAAACAGGGCCAGCCCCGGCCTTGTTGAGCAGGTGCCTTCAGACCCGAACGACCCGAACTCGGCGTTGACGGAGCGGACGAAGAGTTTTGCCGAGGTGGCGGAGCTGATATCCAAATCGCTGCTGGAGAACAAGGTGAGCACAAAGGCCGAGCAGCTTATTCAGGAGGCAAGGACACTGACTGAGGCGGCTCTCGAGACGGCAGGCGCCGAGCCGACGGAGCTCAGTGCCGAAAAGTACAGGGAACTGGCGGGTGATTACCAGGCCGTCGCTGAGGAGCTGAGCGAGAAATACGATTTGCCGGTTTACAGCGGGCAGACCGGAATGCTTAACGCAATCCGCATGCAGTCAGACGAGTATCTCGGCATGCTTTATGTGCGGACGGCAGGGGGTGCTTCGGGTACGAGTTTGGTGCAGATGACCTTTGCGATAGACGAGCTCGGCAGCAGTAAGCTTGGGGCGTTTGATGCCGCCAAGCCGCGGATGTACCAGAACATAGGGCCGTTGAGAGACCTGCGAACCCGGTTCGCCGGATATGCGGGCAGAATCATGGCTCTTGTGCGGGTGACAGGGGCCCGGAAGGCCCATGCGCCCGAGAGCGTGGATTATACCTTCAATACTGCGACGATAAAATTCGGCGAGCAGCAGACGGACGAAGACTCCTATTCGGTAAGAGAAAAGGTGGCCAATGACCTGAAGAAGCTTGCTGCGCTGGATACGACGCGAGCCAGGGCGGAGGAGTTCATCAAAGAGGCCCAGACAAACGGCTGGGAGAGCACCGTTGATAAGTTTAATGAACTGTACGCATCGAGTGAGCAGGCCGGTGAGCCGAACGCTGCGGACGAACCGGAAGGACCATTTCGGCTGACAAATCAAACGGGCATGGCGAGAATTTCGAATGCGGCGATTCAAACGCTGAAGGTCAGGAATGAGGGGGACGCGATGGGGCAGGCGTTCATCTACAGAAGAATCATGGAGAGCAAATTAATAGAGAAGCTGTATTCTCTGGTTCCGCCCGACAGTAACTCTCTCGATACGGTACCCGTGATAGTTGAGTTTGCGCCCGGGATGGGCTTTTACTGCATAAAGGAGCTGAGCGTCGGACGGCTTTATCGTGAAGACTATGAACTGATTAAGGCGCGGCAGGCGTACATGGCGGATCTTGGCCAAGCTCAAACGCTGGCGGCAGTGCACTACAATCCGGAGAACATAGTCAAGCGAATGGATTTCAGAGCGGTCAAGAGCGATGAACAGACGGCGGCAGAGGAAGCATCGGATCCTATGGACGAGGGCGGGGGGGAAGGATTGTGATGGCTGTCGATTCGCGAGAGAATCGTGCGCTGCTTATGCTGACAGTGGGATTAGCGGGCTGGCTGGTTCCGGGAGGGGGGTATGTGGTGCTCAGGGAATACAAGCGGGGGCTGATAATATTTGTGGCCATTGTTCTTACTCTCTGTGTAGGACTGTATGTGGGGTCCATCGGGGTTGTTGACCCGGTGGGGGCCAAGCTGTGGTATCTGGCTCAGATTTTGAGCTCGCCGGCGGTGGCGGCGGTGGGGCATGTAACAGCGGTTGGCGAGTATCCTGTTTACGGCAGGCCGAACGAGATCGGGCAGATATACACGAGCATTGCCGGTCTGCTGAATCTGTTGTGTATTATCAACGCGGTGTATATGGCCTGCGCGGGCAAGATACCGGAGGGGAAGTGAGATGTTTGCGTACGCTCTTTCTGTTATGGCGAGCTTCACAGCACCGGAGGAGATCGGCACGAACGTACAGTCGCTGCTGCTGCTTTTGCCGCTGCTGGCGGCTGTGTCGGTCGTGTACAAGGCAACGAAGCTTTCGGAGATAACGGCGATTACGTTTTTGAAAGAGTCGGTGCTTCTGTTCGGCTCCATAGTTGTTTTTATGGTGGCCACGGCATTGGTATTGTGCGTTGTTGCGTGGCTTGTGACGGGCTGACGACATCGTCGCGGTGAGCAGCCGCAGCTTTTGCGGGCAACCAGCCGGCTTGTCTTCGCAGGGCAGGTCTCGGACTAACCCGTATTTCTCACAGCCCGTGATTTCAGGCGTTTTTTTGTGGCAAACGGAGGTTGAATTGTCCCGAATCTTTTTCCGTGCCCCGTTTTTCAGATGCGGCAATCTCAAATCGCTGATAATTCTCGTTTTTGCAATAAATTGAGGTATTTGGCGGCCTGCCGCATTCAATAAGCGCATACCATCCCTATTGTTCTCAGGTTTTTGTCAAAAAAATCGGCTGGACACTACAAATGAACCATCAACACCGCAATGGTATCGGACAAAGACGATGCAGATTTTCATACACCTGCTTAAAAAGCACCGGAACATAATCCAAAGTGGCAGAAAATCCAGTCAGAGCCGGCCTTTATGGCAGAGAGTAAGGGTGAAGCCCCGATGGCTGCCGGTAAAGGGATTGAAGTGTCCAGGGCGAAGCGTAGTCCCGAAGACCCGGCGTTACCTGTTTTGTTAATGGAGGAAATATGCCGGCGTGAGAAATTTTAATACGCTGGGCCTTGCTTTGTTGGCAGAACAGAAAACAGCTTAACCAGCCGAACCGCCGTGGTACGAACCCGTATGCCCGGTGGTGTGACAGAGAAAGCCCGTCGGGGCTTACCTATGTTGATTCTACGCTACCTACAGCCATGGCCTCTTCAAAAAATGAAGTGAATTGAAGGCCCAATATCGGTGCTTCTTGTGGTTTTTGCTACCTGGGCCGCTTGGCGCGCCTCAGGCCCATCTGGTTGGCCTTTGTTCTTACTGCCTTGATGCCCCGTCCGAGGCGGTCGGCGATCTTTTCTATACTGAACCGGTAATCGGGAAACATCTTGTTGAGTATGCTGATTTCCTTTTTGGTCCAGAGTAGATGACCTTCCTCTTTCTTCAGACCGAGCCTTCTTGCCTTATATGCTACTACATAGAGTGGCCTGTCGAGCTGATTGGCTATGTCGGTCGTCTTGGTGAAATGGAAGAGTTTTTTCAGCAGCTTTATTTCAGCTTTTGTCCATGATCTTCCCATTTGGTGCCCCCCAAATAAACTGTAAATTTTCTGTTATATACTTCGGCACTTTTGCACCCACACCTAATGCATATCTGTCCGATAAGTCGAACCACAGTGGGTGTACAGTCCCACGACTTGGCTGTAGTGTGCTGTCTTTTAGCTGCCCATCTTCACGCCACTGGATCGCTCAGCTATCGTATTAGCGTTGGGATGACTAACTTATACGAACGCCGGCCTATTGTCAACAGCATTGGGCCGAGTGTAAAGAATTTATCTCCAAGTTAAAATCAGGCAACCTGAGTGGACTGCTGGTCGGCTGGTACCCGGCGTCTCTTTTTTCTACGGTTGATGGTTCTCGTAGCCGGCTTTACCGGTACCTCACCGGAGGCGATTTCGAGGGCCTGGTTGGCTGCCGGAACGAACAGGTCGGCGCCTATTTCTTCCCAGAGGCCATCGGCGCGGTTGAACAGGCCGCCTGAGACCATTATACGCATACTTGGGTAGGCGTCAACCTCCTTTATCCTGTCTATTAGCTGTCTGATGGCTGGCGCCTGCCTTGGTGTTGTGCCGTATATCAGGAGGATGTCCGGTGCGTATTCGTGGATGTAACTTAGGATATCATCGTTGGTTAGGCCTCCGCCGAGGAACCGGACGTCCCAGCCATCGCTTTCGAAGAGGTCAGCCATGATCTGTGCGCCGAGCTCCTGTAGCTCCTCTGGGGCACAGGAGATGGCGATTTTCTTGCCTTTTCGGGGTCTGTGGGGGAGCTTGTTCTGGAGCTGATCGACGATTGTACGGTTAATGCGTGTCGCTAAATGCTCCTGGACACGGGAGATACGGTCTTCTCTGTAGAGCTTGTCGATTTCGACCATAATCGGCCAGATGACGTCGATGTAAACCATATTTGTAGTGGTGCCGGTCTGCATGGTCTGCTCAATTACAGCACGTGAGGAGGTCCTGTCGCCCTTTAGAAGGGCGTCTAAATAGCGTTCGTGGATGTCTGGGGTGATCATAATGTGGTCTCCAAAATACGTTCTGTTCTTTGTAATTTGCGTGTTTTACTACGCTATCGGACTCAATTGACGTCATATGTTAAATTGGGTAGTATAACGTATCGGTGGAGGGGTGGAAGAATCTTTAGTCAAAATGGGTAAAGCAGGTAAAATGGGGAGCTTTTTGGGAGGGTAATTGGACAGGTGGTTATTGGGACTTGGGTCCCGGATCGGAGTCCGGGATCTCCGCTGCGCTGCGATTTTTGGGCTGAAAACAGGGTTTTTGACTTGACTTATGGGGACATGGTTGCGCGCGGATCTGCGTTTTTGGGCGAAAAATGGGGGTTGGTGTGACGAAAACGCGCGAAAGTGTGAAAAAAATTGAAAAAAGTTGCGAAAGGAAGTGTGTTTTTGGGGTCCTCTGTTGCTGAGCCAAGGGGGCGAGCAGTTCCTCTGCTGCAGGACCAAAGTAGCAATCCCTCGAGGACAAGCGAGGATAAACTCAGCGGGAGCGAGGAGGTAAAGAGTTTTTAATCGCGGATTTTCACCACTAAGACACTAAGGCACAAAGTAACAAAAAAAGGTTCAAACCACGGATTGGCACGGATAACAGATAAAGTGTAGCCACAGAGGACACCACAGCACCAAATTACGCCAGCGGTCTATCCTACGATTACACTCAGGACAGGTTTGGTGCTGGGCAGGCGAAGAGCCACGAAGATTACAGGTGTTCAGCCGGTTGGTGTTCTCGGCGGCCGTTTCTCTCGAAGCAAGCTTCTTCGAAACGGCACGCCTTCGATCACGAAAGCGTGCGCTTCCATTTTTGACCGGCTGAACGAAGTCTGGGGCAGGCGAAGTAGGCCCCCCCCAGAGTATAATCTGGGGGCTAAATATTTGGATTCGGTTCGTGGGTGGGAATGGTGGTGGTGAGATAAAAGAGCGGGCCGCCGGTCCACACCCAAAGCCGACGGCCCAGACGAGCTTGCGCTCGCCTTTATTCAAATTATAGCGTAGTGTGGAATGGAAGTCACATATTTTTTCTGGAAAAAAAGACCCCGCAATAAACCCCGACAAACCACGTCGGGACCCTCCGTTTGTAGTGTCTGCGAAGCTCACCTTGAGGGCAGGCAGGCGGGGCGAAACAGGAGCGTGCCTTTCGAAAGTTTTTATGACCCACGCAATAAAATTGCGGGGCTAAATATCTGGATTGTGGGTGCTGGTTGCGGAGAGGTTACTTGCCGTAAGTGGCATCCGGGTCATAGGTCTTTTCGGCGATGAATTCGAGTTCGGTTTGCGAGCCGGGTTTTAGAGCGCGGTAGAAGCAGGAGTAGTAGCCGACGTGGCATTGGCCTGCATCGACCTCGACTTCAAGTATGATACAGTCCTGGTCGCAGTCTGTGAGGATTTGCTTTACTTTTTGTATGTGGCCTGACTGCTCGCCTTTTTTCCAGAGCTTTTTTCGTGAGCGGGAATAGTATGTTCCGAGCCGGGTCTTGATGGTTTCGTCGAGTGCTTCGCGGTTCATCCAGGCGAACATGAGAACCTGGCCCGTGTGGGCGTCCTGAGTGATGACGGGTATGAGGCCTTGTTCGTTGAATTGTGGTGTGAATTCGGTTCTTTCTTCGATAGGTTTGTCGGCGGTCATGCTTATAAACTCCTAATTAAGGTAATGGCATTTAGAACCTCCCAATAAAATTGGGGGGCTAAATAGCAGTCGTTGCGACGATTTTGCCGATATAAGTGACAGACGCATTTGCGATTGTCAGCGACCAATTTAGCGGTTATCATCTGCGACGACAAGAGTTTTTATCTCAAACTGACCGATGGTGAGTTTGAGAGTGTAAAAATCAAAATCCAAAAGACCGAAGACCACAGACGCGGAATGATAGAGGCGACGTTAATCACGGGCAAGATGCCCGTGCTATATGCAAAATTGTTGAATCCGCCTGCGGTGTAGAACCCCCGGCATAAAACCGGGGGCTTTCGGTGGCGGATAGCTGGTTTTATCGTATTTTTTGTAACGCAGAACATATTAGCGAATAAAAGGTTACGTTAATTTTTGTCTGCAAAGCGGTCAGTTTGAGATTTAAGGAATGAGAGTTGGGCGACGGCGGAAAACGGAAAAGGAGACATATCCTGACGGCGGTTCGAGTGGGGGTGGTTTGCGCGGCGGTGGCGTGGGGAGTGCAGTGGGCGCGTGAGCCGAAGACGTGGGAGGAATTGGTTGCGACGTTCGAGCGGCTGAATCTGTGGGTTTTTGCGGGGTCGCTGGCGATATTTATGGTGGGGCAGGTGATTGTAGGTTTTCGGTGGTGGCTGCTGCTTCGGAGCCAGGGGATACATATAGAGTTTTTGGCGGCGGTGAAGCTTCATTATTTGGGGCTGTTTTATAATAATTTTATGCCGAGCTCTGTCGGTGGCGATTTGGTTCGTGCGTGGTACGTGACGAAGCACAGCAAAAGGCGGTTCGAGGCGGCGTTGAGCGTGTTCGTGGACAGGGGGATAGGGCTTGCGAGCACGTTTGTGATAGCGGGATTTTTCTACGCGTTGTTTTTGCGTGGTGAGGGGATTACGGATGAGATTCGTGCGAGTGAAGGGGGTGGGGTGGGAAGTGCGATTGCAGAATATAAATGGGTGATTGGCGTTTTGCTTGGGGTTGGGTGTGTGGTGGTGCCTGGGCTGTGTGCGACGCAGGGCGGCAGGGCGATGCTGTGTAAGGTGTGGGGACGTGTGAAGGGAGTGTTTTTGAAGGTCTGGCGTAAGCTGCGTGCTGCGGCGGTGCTGTACTTCAAGCGTCCTTTTACGATTGCTGCGGCGTTTTGTCTTACGGTGTGTATGCAGCTTACGACGATAACGGGGTTTTGGTTTGTGGGGCGTAGTCTTGGTATTGAGGCGAGCGTGAAGTATTTCTATGTTTTCTTTACGCTGACGTGGGTGCTGGGTACGGTACCGGTGAGCATTGGCGGGGCGGGGGTGGTTGAGGGTTCGCTTTATTATCTGTTTACGACGTTTGCGAGTGTGGCGAAGGGGCCTGCGATGGGGATAGCACTTTGCCAGCGTGCGGTTTGGATGCTGGCGAGCCTGCCGGGGGCGGTTATTCATATTGCGGGGGCACATCTGCCGAAGGAGTTTGAGGTTGACACCGAGCAGGAGGAGCAGTAAGGTCGGCGAGAGGGGCAGGGTGAGCGATGGTGACCCGCCAAAGGCGGGGTAACCCCCCGGTGAAACCGGGGGCTAAATATAGAAGAATGTGAGCGGCATTAGGGTTTGAGAGTATTATGGCGGGGCGATTGAAGAGTTATTTTTTTCGCGGGCTTGCGGTATTACTGCCGACGATAGTGACGATATGGGTGTTCGTCTGGGGTTATCAGTTCATCCACAATAAGATCGGGATTCATATCAAGCACGGTATAGGGTTTTTGATTGTCAAGGCGGGTGGTTCGGCGGAGGAGCTTGACAGATTCTGGATAGATGCGGGTTTGTCGGCGGCGGGTTTTTTGATAGCGTTGGCGGCAGTGTTTGTCGTAGGAGCATTTTTGGCGAGCGTAGTGGGGCGAGCGATATGGGGAGGGGTCGAGAAGTTTATAATGAATACTCCTTTTCTTCGGCAGGTGTATCCATACGTGAAGCAGGTGACGGATTTTTTCTTTGGACAGAAAGAGAAAAAGCAGATGTTTTCGCGAGTGGTTGCGGTGGAGTATCCTCGGAAGGGGATATGGTCGATGGCGCTCGTGACAGGGTCGGGGATGCGGAAGGTAGTTGACAAGGAGAAACGTGAGTTTCTGACGCTTCTGATACCGACGAGCCCGACGCCCTTTACTGGGTTTGTGATAATGGTTCCGAAGGAGGATACGCTCGACCTGGATATCACGATAGAGGATGCACTTCGGTTTGCGGTGAGCGCGGGGGTGATATCGCCGGGACAGGGGGGGGCGGCTCTGCCGGCAGCAGATGTGGGAGAAGGTTGAGGCGGCAGAAAAATTATCTAAGGAAAATTAACGGACATGGCGACAAGAGGCGGGCTGACACGACGGGAATTTTTGAAACATACGTCGGCGGGGTTTGGGGCGAGAGCATTTACTATTTACTATTTACCATTTACTATTTACGATCCCCGCTTACTGTCTGCGGGGACAGGTTTAATATTGAATATTGGTACGCTTTGAGATGTGGAGTGGGATATGAAAAGTGAATTGGGCAGGCGGGAGTTTATTAAGGGGTTTGCAGTTTCGGTGGGGGCAGGGGTACTTAATATTTACGATCCCCGCTTACTGTCTGTGGGGACAGGTTTAATATTGAATAATGGAGTGGCAGCAGCTTATGGCGCGAGCGGGAAGCGGGCGAATGTGCTCTGGATAATGATGGATGACTGCCGGGCCGATGGGCTTGGTTGCTATGGGACGAGCTGGGCGAAGACGCCTTTTATGGATGAGATAGCGGGCAGGGGGGTTCGGTTCGAGACGGCGATAGTGCAGAATCCGGTGTGTGTTCCTTCGCGGACGAGTATGAAGAGCGGTTACTATCCGCATGAGACGGGCATCAATTCTATGGGGCCCCGGCGGGGTGAGAGGCCCAAGCCGAAGCCAGATTTACTTAATGCCTGGAAGAAGGTTGGAATTGGCCTTAATAATGTGGGGAAGATTCACGGATATCGGCAGGATTGGGAGGGCAAGGGAGACGTTCAGCCGTATTTTGGTGTGACGGGTGAGATACGGGCCAAAAAGGACTGGGCGGGGACGCCGAATATGGAGCGGGCCAAAGAGATACGGCGGAAACTGAAGGAAGCGGGGCGGGAGTATCCTGCGGCGGTTACGAAGACGCACGGCTGGGCGATAGGGGGGGCGGTGCCGTTGGAGCCGGAGGAGTCGAGCACGTGGCGGATGGGGACGCTGGCGGTGGATACGCTCGCGGAGCTGGCGAGTAAGGATGAGGCGTTCTTTTTGCGGGTATCGTTTCATGCGCCGCATGTTCCGTGCGTGGTGCCGGACAAGTACTTTATCGACCCGGCGACGATAGACTTGCCGGTGCCGAGCGAGGAGGAATTGTCGAGCAAGCCGAAGTATGAGCGGGAAAATATACAAGTCTATGCCAGTGCGGAACTTACAAGAGAACAAATAGGCGTCGCGCGGGGTACTTATTATGGAATGGTGGCCCTGGTAGATACGCAGGTGGGCAGGATGCTCGATGTGCTCAAGCGTGCGGGGCAGTTAGACAATACGGTTATCGTCATCAATTCTGACCAGGGATTTCAGCTGGGCGAGCACGGTTTCTGGAAGAAGCGATGCTTTTACGAACAGAACGTGAAGGTCCCGTTTATCTTGAGCTGTCCGGACTTGCTGCCGGCGGGGGAGGTTATTGAGGCGCCGGTTGAAATGGTGGATTTCATGCCGACGCTGCTGGAGCTTTGCGAATTGGAAGTACCGAATGGGATAAGCGGTCGGAGTCTGATGCCTCTTATCAAGGGGGAGGTGAAACAGTGGCGGGAGGCGTGCTTCTGTGAGCACGATTATGCGACTGATATGTATGAGGAGCTTCGCAGCGGTGGGGCGCGGTGCGTGATGGTGCGGACGAAGGATTGGAAGCTTGTTGAGTTTGCGGCCGAGACCGGGGCTGGGCGGAACGGGTCGCTTTATGATTTGAAGAACGACGCGGCTGAGAGGGTAAATTTGTACGAAAAGCAAGAATACAGTGGGGTTGTTGCGGAGCTAAGGGAGCAACGGAAGAAATGGAACAAAAAAGTTTAGGGGCGGGATTGCGAGTTTTTCGAAAGGTGGTTTGATTGTTGGGATTAGAGGTGAAATTTCGGCGAGTTGATGTATAATGGCGTGGCCGGCAGGAGTCGGGACGGTTTTTTTTAGTGGAACGAGGGTTTATAAAGGTTAAGAGCCTATCCTAAAACCGGTTCTATTACGGCCTGCTGCAAAGCCCGATGCCTGCGTTGTCGGGGCGAAATCGTCCTCGACGTAGCTTTAGCTACGCCTGTGGCAATTTTGCCCCTGCCGCCTTGGCCTCAGTCTTTTCGCTCGGCCTCATAACGAGCCGATTATCAGGATAGGCTCTAAGGAGAACTGAATTGCTTTTTACAATTACAGGCAAACACATAGAAATCACGGATGGTATGAGGAGTCACGCCCAAGAGAAGACCTCGAAGCTGCCGCGTTACTACAACATTATCAATCAGATTGAGGTTGTTGTTGACGGCAGCGACGGCGGCGGCAATATGAGCGTGGAGGTAATTGCGCGTGGCGAGCACAGCAAGGTATTTGTAGTGACAGAGCGTGGGACGGACGTATACGCGTGCGTCGATACGGCTGTTCATAAACTTGAGCGGCAGTTGCGGGATGCAAAGAGTAAGGAGCGCAACCACAAGCACGCGGGGGGCGAGAAGCAGCTTTGATGGTAGCCGGCACAAGGGTAGCGTAGAAGCGGCAGAATGTCCTATTGGGCGGTTTTTTTTGGAAGGCAGAAATGAAATTTGCGGATTTTGTTTGTTTTGAAGCGATAGTTGCGGAACTTCAGGCAACAGACCGTAACGGTGCGATATCGGAGCTTGCAGGTGCACTGGAGAAAGCGGGTCAGCTTGGGAAGGGTAATTTAGAGAAGGTAATACGTGCTGTAATAAAGCGTGAGAACGAGGCGAGCACGGGCGTTGGAAAGGGCGTAGCGGTTCCTCACGTGAAGCACAAGGCGGTGAAGGAGTTAATTGCGACGGTAGGTCAGAGCAGCAAGGGAATTGATTTTTCGGCACTTGACAGACAGCCGGTTTATACGGTTTTTCTTTTGATAAGTCCGGCGGAGGATCCGGACAGTCACCTTCGGGCGATGGAGAAGATTTTCAAGCATATCCAGCAGGAGAAGTTCCGCAAGTTCCTTCGTCAGTTTCAGACGGCGGAGGAGATAGCAGATTTGCTCAGGGAGGCGGATGAGAACCCATTATTGCAGGAATGAAATTGAGGCGTTTTTTTCGCGGCAAGAGGATATGCAGGCAGGAGACGAGACATTGGAAGAGGTGGTATGCGAAGCCGAGGTGGAGATAAGGAACGCGGAGGGACTACATATGCGTCCAGCGATGCAGTTTGTTGATACGGCAAGTGAGTTTGAGAGTGAAATCAAGGTGAGCAACGGAGAGACGCGCGTTGACGGCAAGAGCATAATGCAGATGAGCATGCTCGCGGCGACGTACGGGACGAAGCTTGAGATACGAGCGGAGGGGCCTGATGCGTCGAAGGCGATAGAGGCGTTGCGAGAGCTTGTGGAAGTGAAGAAATTCGACGAGCCGGGGCCTGATGAAAAGAAAAAGGAATAGATTCGGGTAGTTCTGGAATGGAAATAAAAAAGGGAGTTGCGGTTTCACCGGGGATATCGATAGCGAAGTGTCTGGTGATAGATGCGGAGGACTATCGGATACCTCGTCGTTCGATACCGCCGTCGCAGCGTCTTATCGAGACGCAGCGTATCCGGAACGCGTTCAGGGATGCGACAGCGGAATTGACGGGTCTGGAGGCGGGTCGAGGGGGTATCGAGGAGCGCAGCATCAAGGACATCTTTGCGGTGCATCTGCGATTTCTTCACGACCGAAGTCTTAAGAAGAAGATAACGGACCTTGTGCAGTCGGAATCGGTGACGGCCGAGTTTGCGGTGTCGTCGACTCTTCGGGGTATAGCGTCGCATTTTACGAAGGAGGTGAAAGACCGGTATATCAGTGAGCGAGCGGCGGATATTTATGATATTGAGCACCGGCTTTTGAGGCACCTTCTCGGTAAGAAGCGCCAGGCCCTGCATGATCTGACGGACGAGGTTGTGATAGTGGCGAGGGAGCTGAGTCCGACACTGACGGCGGGGTTCAACAAGGAATACGTGAAGGGTTTTGCGACGGACGCGGGTGGTCGTACGAGCCATACGGCGATAGTGGCGAGGTCTCTTGGGATACCTGCGGTGGTGGCGCTGGAGGATTTTACGGAGAGCGTCAGCGGAGGCGAGACGGTCATCATCGACGGTAATCGTGGTATTGCCATCGTTGACCCCGACGATGCGACGATTCAGCAATACCTTGAATACGCGGTTGAGTTCGTGGAGATGGAGCATCGTCTGGACGCGATTCGGGAGAAGCCGGCGATTACGCGAGACGGTGTTCGGGTGACGCTTCTCGGTAATATCGAGTTTCCGGATGAAGCGGGGCTTGTTTTGGAGAGGGGGGGTGAGGGAATAGGTTTGTACCGGACGGAGTTTTTGTATCTGAACCGTGAGACGGAGCCGACGGAGGAGGAGCACTATGAGGCGTACGCAAAGACGGTGAGTGTGTTCAAGCATCGTCCGGTTGTGATTCGGACGGTTGACCTTGGAGCGGACAAGTACACTCAGAGCAAACGATTTGTTCGGGAGCCGAACCCGTTTCTTGGGCTTCGTTCGATAAGGTTCTGTCTTCAGAATCTGACGATGTTCAAAACACAGCTTCACGCGATACTTCGGGCGTCGGTTCTCGGTGAGGTTCAGATAATGTTTCCGCTTATTACGAACCTTCAGGAGCTGATGCAGGCGAAGATGATACTTGGGGATGTAATGGAGGATCTGGACGAGAAGTCGATACCTTACAACCGTGACATAGGTGTGGGGATAATGGTAGAGACGCCGTCGGCGGCTCTGACGGGCGCTCTGCTTGCTCGTGACGTTGATTTTTTCAGTATAGGGACAAACGATTTGACGCAGTACACGCTTGCGGTGGACCGGGGCAATGAGCTTGTATCGACGTTGTATTCATCGGTGGACCCTGCGGTTCTTCGTCTGATACGGACGGTGATACAGGACGCGCACAAGGTGCACATTGATGTGAGTATATGCGGTGAGATGGCGTCGGAGCCGGAGCATATAATGCTTCTTCTCGGCCTTGGGATAAGAAAGATGTCGCTTGCATCGCCGATGATACCGGAGATAAAGCAGATTATCCGTTCGGTGACTATCGAGAGCTGCAATAAGATAACGCGCAAGGTATTGGGTATGAATTCAGAGAGGCAGATATCGACGTACCTTCGTGATGCGGCGCGCAAGATTCTTCCGGAGGCATTCTGACGGGTTCGATATGGTGCATCCGGTTTGAGGGATGGCGTTGAACGGCAACGAGGGTTTCGGGACGGACGATGCTGGTACTGGTGAAATTTGGAGTTCGCGGCAATATGCGGTTTCTGTCGCATTTAGAGACGGCCCGCGTGTTTGAGCGCGCGCTGGTGCGGGCGGGTTTTGCATTGAAGTATTCTGAGGGGTACAATCCACATCCGAAGCTTTCGCTTGTGCTGCCGAGGGCGGTGGGGGTCGAGTCGGATGCGGAGCTGCTTTGTGTGGAGATGGAAGGTGAGGAGTCGGGGTTTGAAGCGGAGGTATTCAAGTCGCGGCTGAGCGAGGAGCTTGTGGAGGGATTGGATGTTCTGGAGAGAAGAGTTTCGGGTTCGCGAGGTGCTCCTCGGCCTGTGTCGGCAAGATATATGATGAGCGTGGTGGATGGCTGCAGCAGGGATGATTTACGGGCGAGAATCGAAGCGGTGATGGCCAGTGAGCGACTTGAGGTTGTGCGGGAGTTCGGGAAGGGGGGCAGGAGAAAGCGTGTTGATGTGCGAGGATACATAGAGACGATAGAGTTAGAGGGCAGTAAAGTAAGTGTGAGATGTAAAATCAGCTTATCGGGGTCGATACGTGTGGACGAGGTACTGTCTGCACTGGGTCTCGATGAGAGCAGTCTGGCGTTGCCGGTCATGCGAACGGAAGTTGACTGGCAGGAAGTGTAAAAAGAACAACTGTAACAGAAGTGTGAGATTAAAAGATGCCAAGAGAGATGCTGATAAATGTCGCGGAGAGCGAAGAGTGCAGGGTAGCGGTAGTCGAAGACGGACGCCTTGAGGAGCTTTATATCGAGCGAGTGAGCTTAGGCAGACACGTGGGGAACATATACAAGGGGAAAGTTGTTAACGTGGAGAGCGGGATACAGGCGGCGTTTGTTGACTTTGGTATAGGCAAGAACGGTTTTCTTCATATAAGCGACCTTCACCCGCGGTACTTTTCGGGCGGTGGCGGGAAACCGAGGGAGAGCATAGGTCGTCGCAAGAGCATGAAGGAGCGTCGTCCGATCCAGAGCTGCCTTCATAAGGGCGACGAGGTGGTGGTTCAGGTGACGAAGGAGGGGATAAACACGAAAGGGCCGACGCTGAGCACGTATCTGGCACTTCCGGGGAAGTACTTGGTGATGATGCCGTGGATGGATAGGTACGGAGTATCTCACAAGATTGAGGATGAGGATGAGCGAGGGCGTCTGCGTCAGATACTTGATGAAATCAAGCCGCCAAAGGGAATAGGTTTTATAATTCGGACGGCGGGGGCGGGCAGCAGCAAGCGCGAGATACAGAATGACCTTCGGTATTTGCGGCGTCTTTGGACGGCGATTGAGAAGCGGACGGGCAAGGCGAAGGCGCCGGCAGAGCTTTATCAGGAGTCGGACCTTGTTATCCGGACACTTCGGGACGTGTTCAACAGTAACATCGAGAGGATAGTGTGCGATTCAGAGGCAGTTGTACGGCGAATCAAGGATTTTCTTTCGATAGCGGCACCTCGTTTGAGAAAACGTGCTTCACACTACAGTGGTAAGGTTCCGCTGTTTCACAAGTACAAGATAGAAGGAGAGATAACAAAGGTACAGTCACGGAGCGTTGGTCTGAAGGTCGGCGGTTCGATAGTGATAGAGCAGACAGAGGCGCTGGTGGCAATAGACGTGAACAGCGGTCGTTTTCGTAAGCATACGAGCGCGGAGGAGACGGCATACAAGACGAATCTGGAGGCGGCGGAGGAGATAGCGAGGCAGCTTCGGCTCCGCGACCTTGGCGGTTTGATTATCTGCGATTTTATAGATATGCGGAGCGACAAGCATCGTCGCGAGGTGGAGAAGGCGTTTCGTGCGGCAATGAAGGGTGACCGATCGCGGAGCAAGATACTTCGTATAAGCAGGTTCGGAGTGGTTGAGATGACCCGGCAGCGGATGCGGCCGAGCCTGCAGTCGAGTACGTATCTTGCGTGTCCGAACTGTGGGGGGACGGGTTTTGTAAAGAGTCATGAGTCGAGCGCGATAGAGATAATTCGGTTAGTGAATCTGTCTGCGGCGAAGGAGCAGATTAAGCGTATCGAGATGTTTGTGTCGCCGGAGGTTGCGGATTATCTTCAGAACGAAAAACGGACGGCGATTTCGCAGATAGAGCAGGTGAACGAGAAGCGGGTGATAATTCATTCGGCGGTGCACTACAGCGGTGAGAAGCACGAATTGGTGTGCTATAACGAGCGGGGAAGCGTGGTGAAGGTGTAAACGGCAGTTGCAGTCCGCCAGAGGCGGATAAAGTTGCAGGTTAGGGCGGCGTGTGAAGATTGGGATTCGGCATGTTCGTGTGGTTTGTGATGTGGTGATACGGCTGCTTGGGGTGCTGCTGATTGTGGCGGCGATTTTGAAGGGCTGGCAGCTTGTGGCGGAGCCGCCTGAGAGAGATGGGTTCGGGGGTGTGGTGTATATCGGCTTTATCATTTTTCAGATTTGCTTTGAGTTATTGATGGGGACGTGGCTGATTTCGGGGGTTTTCAAGCGATTAGCGGTGCGGGTGGCAACGGTTTGCTTTGCGATATTCTTCTGCGTTCAGATTTACAATGTCTGGTCGGGAGCGGAGGGGTGCGGGTGTTTCGGGGCGGTTGATGTGCCGCCTATGGTGACACTATTGGCGGTTGATTTGCCGGCATTGATTGTGCTTATCTTGTTTGGCGTTTTGCCGGAGGCGGATACAGTCGCTTAGCGAGCGGCAGGTAAAGGTTGAGGGGGGTTCAATTTAATATTTACTATTTTCGATCCCCGCTTAGGGCATGCAAGGACAAGTTTACGATTTTGCGGGTAGGGGGGTAGTATAAGTATAGCTAATAGTAGGGTTAAAAAGGGGTTAGAAGGGGGGCAAAGAGGGGGGTGGAGAAATGGGCGGGAAGGGCGAATTCGGGGTCGAGAGGGGCAAACGAGGCGGGTTTTGGCATTTGGGAAAATGTGCGAAAGTTTGAAAAAAATTGAAAAAATCTGCGAAAAATGGCTGTGAAAAGGCAAAAAAACGCGAAAAAAAGGGGTTTTTTAGAGAATTCTTTGGAAGATTTGGGGGCCTTACTATTAGAAAAACTAATAGTATAAAGTCGTCTCTCGTCTCTCGTCTCTCGTCTCTCGTCGCTGGTCTCTGGCTGGTTGAAGTATGCCTGGCATGCCGAGTTTTTTTCGCGCGGATTGGGTTCGTATTGCGTATCGCGTATTGCGGGGGCAAGGGTTTTTTAGACAGGATTACAGGATTTGGATGGATTTTGTCTTTGGTGGAGAGGGGTGCAGGGTGCAGGGATTAAATAGCGTATTGCGTATTGCGTAGTTCGTTTTGTGGACGCGGATTCCGCCAGCCCGTCAAACGGCGGGGTGGGATAGACTTTGGCGATTGTGGCCTCGCCATGCCAAGGGGAGTGGTCAGGGCCTAATTGAAAAAAAGTGATAAAAAGGGGAAAAATTGCTTGACAAATCGGCTTTGGGGTGTTAGACAGGCAGGTAGTTAATCTGGGGGGTCCTATTAGAGACGTGAGCGCTTTAGTGGGGTGAAGGCAAAGAGGAGAGAAAGAGATGCAAAGAGCAAGAACGCACTCAGGGGGTGAGGCGCAAAGTGGAGGTCTATCAATTTTTAGTTATCCCGGCGGTGATGGTCTATGTGCCGGCCTGCTGGGTAAGCGGGTTGTTTTTTTGAATGAATGGTGTTTGTTTTGAAATGTTGATAGTTTCAGGAGGTGATTACCGTGTGGAGAAGGCAAAAATATCTTGCGGCTTTGCTGGCGGGGATAGTGGTTTCTCTTGCGAACGGGGCGCCGGAGCTGCGCATAAACGGGCTTGATGCTACAGTGCCGCTCAAAATAGAAGGGAAAGAGAACCTGATAATCTCCGTGTCGGGGGCGGGTGATGTAGAAGAGAAGAGCTATTCGGTAATATGCGAAGACAGAGGGAGCGTTGAGCCGTTGAGTGGGCCGAACGAAGTCAATGCGGGCGGTGCAACGGCGTATCGGTTTGTGTTTGACGACGACGGGGAGTTTGGTACGGTATTACTTGTTACTGGCCAGAACATGGTTATTGACGGAATTTCTGTAACAGCAGGGACGGAAGTTTACAAACTGTTTTTGTTCTACTCGTTGCAAGCTGATGCAAGCTCCGTAATCGGTATAGACTTTGAGGGGCTAAGCTGGGTGGCGCCGGAGCCGCAAGCGGAACAGGCGGCTGAGCCAGAAGAGAGCACCTCTGACAGCGAGGTGCAGTTACCGTTAGTCTATGAACCGGCAGCACTAATAGAAAGGCCGAGAGAGCAGGCGGAACAGGTTTTGTTGGAGAGTCCCGGTATTGCTGATGAGACCGTTTGTATGTTGCGAGGGAGCTATGAAGGCTTGTCGCTTGCAGGTAAAGACGGGGTGATTACGGAAAGAACGAATTGGCTAAGGGCAGGAGACATGCCTGAGGGAACAAGAAGTACTATAGAGGTAAGCTCGGATATTACGTCCAATCAGATATGGACGGGGGGTAATACATACCATGTTACAGCGGATGCGAATGTTCAGGCGCTGCTCGTGATTGAGCCGGGGGCGATTGTTGAATTTGCAGCAGATAAAGCGATGTTCGTAAACAACGGAGGTACGTTGATTTCAGCCGGTCGGCCGGGCAATCCGGTTGTCTATACGTCGGACTCGGCTGAGCCGGGATACGCCGATTATTACTGTCCGATTTATATCGAGCCTACCGCATCGAGCAATACGAAGATAATGTACAGCCACATCGAATATGCGTATGCAGGTGTGATAGTGGTGGATAATAGATTGGATGCGGATATATGCGACAACTACTTCTATAATAATGCATATGGTATTGTGGAATTCGGGCCGAGGCATACGGATATACGGAATAATCTTGTTTTTGGGTCGTACTACAGCGGAATCGAGGTGTTCTTAGGCGATCCAAACGGGCAAGGCTCGGCTGAAAGTGATATTTCGATAGAGAATAATACGTGCGATTATTATCAGGATGTCGGTATAATCGTGCACGGCGTTGCCGAGGCCGGCGACGCGGGATTAGCCGTGCTGACAAATAATATTGTATCCGGTTCTTACGTGTATGGGATTGCCATTGTGAACGGTTACATGTATTCGATAGTCACTAATACCGGATATTACGGCAACGCGAGTGACAAGAACTGGGCCTTTGATGAATATGATGCGGTGATAGAGACGGCCTGGCCTTATATAGAGGGTGCCGACTGGATGCCGATGTGTTACCTGAGGCAGGACTGCAACTTTATCAACGCGGGCTTGGAGCTTATAGAGCAAACCCGGCTTATCGGCAAAACAACCGATGTTGATAAATTGCCGGATTATAATTATGTGGATATTGGCTTTCACTACCCAGCTTGGGATTTTTCTAATCCAGGAAGTGGTGAGTCTTTGTCTTTTGATTTGGATGATGACTTGGATGTGGATTTTGAAGATTTTGCGATTCTCGCCGACGGCTGGGGGACAACATACGATATTGACGACCTGAACGCGATGGCTGAACAATGGCTGAAACTCGCAGACCCTAACATAAAAATCAATACTTATGGCGATTCGAGTGATGGGTTTATTGATGTCGGAGTAAGTGATTTTACATCAGATACCCAGCGTGTATTTCTTCTTATTGACGGGAAATACATTGGTGAGGTATACTGGTTTGAAGAGGGAGAGCATCTGCCGGTAGACATCTCTAGTTCAGGTACTGGTATGCACCAGTTCAAAGCGGTTAGCATCAGCAATTCTGGCCGAATTACCTGTTCGAATCTCAAAGATAGTGCCTTCAACTGCTTTGTGAGCTATTGTTTCTGCCGTGATGCTTATGACTCCAATGAACCTCACTACTTCTGTGCCTATTACTCAGGCCCAAACGACGTTTCTGTCAAGATATATGACGAGGACAATAGCATTATATGGTCTCAAATATACTCAGGACCAAATCTGCATGGATTTATTCCTTCAGGAGTTACTCTTTCTGGAGACCTTGACTCCATCGTTTTCGAAGAGATTGGAACAAGAGGAACACCAGTAAGTAAACCGCTGGGATTGAAATTCGACCCTGAAAAGGTCCCAGCAAATATCAAAGCCTTAATCATCGTGCCGAGTTGGTGGATGAGGAACTTCGGTGATTATGGAGTTATTCAAGCGGTCAGAGGCGCTTTTGGGACTCGCAGTGTTCCTTACCGTTACTTAAAGGGTAGCCAAGCAAGCTATGAAGTTCTTGCATGGTTTGGTGCAAATCGCAATATCAAATATATATACTATTGCGATCACGGTGGTTATACAACTGATGAAATTCTTAGGACAAAAATAAAACTCAGTGATGGAATTGCTTATTCTGTTAAGCAATCGGATTTTGCTCCGGGTCAAGCTCCTTCTTGGTGTGAGAAGCTGCCTGGAAACTTGGAGACAACTGCGAATAGCATCTGGCAAATAGGGTTTAACCAAGGTCAGTTGAAGTTCGTTCATTTTGATTGTTGTTTTACCGGGCGATTGAAGCTGAGTGGGGGTACACTGATGGAAGGCGAAAGCGGACAACAGGGACTTTTTGACCTCCCGCATTCTGATATGAGTTGGGCTTTGGGAATGTCAAGCTCGTGGACACAGGTTTTTCAGGGCTGGTGGGGAGAGGTACCGAAGTCTGAAACGTCGAAGTTTAACCATTTTGCTATCCACGAGTGGAGTAAGCTCGAAGAAGGTGACAGCCTTTATACTGCTTTGATGTATGCTATCAATGAGACGGACTGGATACCCGACGGGCCTCACGATAACTACAGATTAAAGGGTCAGGGAGATTTGACTGACTTAAGGATAGAATAATCGGAAATTGGATTATGAAAAATACGTTGGTAATAAGTGTTAGTATATTGCTTGCATTTACCGGGTGTACAGAGAGTAACCGCGGTGTTTCACCGGGTAAAAGCCCGGAATGTCACAGATTAAAGCAGTTGTTCAATAATCTGAGGGAAGAAAACATCAGCAATGTGGCTTTTTTCGCAGATGACAGCAATGCTCCGGTTGATGAAGTTGGGTTTGAAGAATTCAGGGAGGTGATCTTTGAACTTGCAGGGTGCTGTGAAGGCAGAAAACATCCTTTATCAAATGCATGGAGGATATATAATCGATTGGAGTGTATCTGGGAATATCTTGAGAGCGAAAAAGTTGAGAAGATAGCGTTCTGCGAAATACTTGGTTCTGAGTTCACTAAGCCAAAGGACTGGCAACCTTGGGTGCAGGTTACTGAACCGGAAGACGTGAGAGAGGTGTTGAGACTCCTTTCTGAAGCGATAAAAGGAGAAAAGGACAGGTTTGCACATGAGGACTGGGTAATCGCAGATATTGAGCGAATGCAGGTTATTACAGACAAGCACAAGTTCATTGTACCTATCAGTCGCCATGGCAATACTGTCTGTGGTGTTGGTTGGGAATCGGGAGAGCTTAGCGAGCAATTAAGCGAATGGAGTGTGCACGACACCAACAAAAGATAGCCTTGGAGCAAGAAGATTATGGGCCTGTGATCGCATTGCTTGAGTCCAACACATCTATGCAATAGATATATGGAAAATCTCTCGATGGAGTTTTGAGGCAGGATAGGGTTTACACGGGGGCAATTACTTTTGGATTTTGAAGAACGCGAGCGGGCGGCGCATCATAGGTACCAGACATATAACTCGAGACCGGCCGGAATATTATCCAGAGTACTGTGATGAACAGACTATTGGCAAATACAATTGGCAGGTTGTTCTTACCAACGTTGTCATCAGACAACGGACAGGTTTATGTCGTGAAGGGTCAGAATTCAGCCCGGAAATAAATTATGGAGAGCCAGGCCCTTGTAAATACGTATGGAGGTAACATAACATCGAATCTCGTGCTGCTAAGGGTAGCGCCACTGAGCAGCACAAGAAAGAAAGTGAGGATTATATGATGTGCATAAGACGAGAAAAAGCCACAGCTTTTGCGACAATCGTAGTTGCTATTCTATTTGGGGCAACCGGATTATCGGCACGCGAATGTTCGGACGCACAACCGGGGGAAAGTGCAATGGCTCGTTGTTGCATTACCTTCACGGGCGAGGCATCGGGCGGAACGCTGGTATTCTATAAATATCTCGGGGGCAAGGCAAAATGCGCTACCGTTGAAACGACGGCAGGAGAGCCGGCTGAAAGGGTAATAGAACGACTGGCTGACGTCATCGAGGAGACAAATCCCTTCGGTTGGATAATTGTTCGCGGCGGCCTCCATGAAACCGGAGCCAGAGTTGTCACTTCATCCGGAGGCGAATTGAAGGGTTTAGTCGGTGATTGCGGTCCCTATATAATCGCCGGAACGGAAGTCGGGTTAGGTATTCCTCAGCCGCCCCACTCTCTAACCTGCACCTATGACCGAGAAGCCAACAGCATTTCGTTAAGATGGAGCAACCCATCACCGGACACTTACGATTCCATTAGAATTATGTTTCACAGGATAATTGGAGGGGCTATTCTCCCGGGGAATTCAGAAAGCTATGTCCTCGACTTGAGCAAATATTCAGCGAGTGCGCCAGGTGAGCATAAGCTTATAGCTGAGCTATTTGGCGGCGGCCATGTTTCCTCAAACATAGCAAGCGATCTTAATATTTGGGTATTTGGGGTTCGCAACGATATTCCGTCGAATGCCGCAGCTATCCACCTCAACAATAATGTCCAGGAAGAATTGTTTGGTATTCCTTTTACCGTCGGGATAGCTCCGAACTGGCAGCCCTGGACTTTGGATGCAAATGAGAACAAGATAAGTTTTGACGAGGGCATAAGAAACGATTTGCCCCCGGTTCCAAACCGTCAGTATCACCCAGTCAAAACACCGCAGAGCAAGCCTTTCTATCAGGTCATCAATATGGGAACTCAGGGCGGCACGGGTGGTGTTTTCAGGAAGTTCATTGGTCTGACTACGGGACACACGTACAGAGTAAAGGCGCGTGTGGCCACGCTAAGCGAGCCAGACGAAGGACAGTGGTCCGTTTCCATACACGCGGCACCGAATAGTCCCGATGGTCGTGACCTTAGCCCGAGACAAATGGCCGGTCTCGATGCCTTACCTTCCGGAAATAAAGGTCTTGCAGCGGGCAGAATGGTCCTCTACGACTCCTCGTTCACCACTAAAGGACAATTCATGGAAATATCGACTGAGAAAGAGGTGCAAGGCCGAGAGATCACTGATATTACGCTCCCGCAAAACGTTGACTCAGTTACGGTATGGGTCAGGTGTATGAGTTCGACAGTTATGTCGGCGGCCATTGACTGGATAGGGATCGAAGACTTATCCGTGCAAAACCCATAAAATAGACAGGACTAAGTTTTTTCCGGTTGAAATTATTTTTGTTGCCGAGCTGCCAGTAGAAGTAACTGCCGATTTTATGCCAAGAGGATCAGGTAGCCATCGGTTCAGGCAGCGTGGTAATAGGAGGATGGTATACCTACTATAAACAGTTTTTCAATACCTTCTGGAACCAATTGGGAGACGGCGAAAGTGCTGACGAAGCAATTACTGAAGCGATAAAAATTACTACCTATGAAGTCCTTAGGAACTTTAGAATAAGGGGTGTCGCTTACATGCCGGATATCTATTTAAAGACAAACCCATAAAGAAAAGAGGGATAAACTATGAAAACGATACTAATTTCTTTCAACATATTACTTGTCCTCTGTATGTTTGGATGTTCAAAAAAGAAGCCAGAAGTCGAGGTGACGAAGGATAATTTTGCAAAATTCGATTCTTTTAAGTTTGTAAAAGTGTTTATCGTCTGTTTCCCTAAATCAAACCAATGGCTATATCATTATGAGTTTCCTATTAATGACTCTGTTAAGGTCGAAGTAATCAAAAGATGTATTAAGGATGCAAACCATACAGAATACGATATAGGGCGATTCAAAAAAAGACACACTGGTGAAAGAATAGATAGCGGGCTTTTTGTTTTCGAGACCCCCAAAGTAAAATATACCATGCAAATCGGCTGGGATGATAAATCTGCTTATGGACTTTGGTGGGAATCCCCGGAATTGCTAAGTATTTTTAGGGGTTGGGGATTATTCGAGGATTTGGCTAAAGCAGACCCGAATTGGCCCGCTCCCGTCTGGTACAAGAATCCGCCGCCGGAATCGGACCCAAATTTTCCTCCGAACAGACTCCCTTCAAACAGAACCCCTGGCTGACGCCATTGGCGATTTGGAATTGGATTGAGATTGCCACCCTTCGATTACACTCAGGGTAAACTTGCTTCGCTCCCGGCAATGACAAAGGAATGCACGGGCAGGATGCTCGTGCTACGGGAAGGATGCTCGTGCTACGGGAAGGATGCGGCACTTCGAGATAAAACCCCCCAATAAAATTGGGGGGCTAAATGATTGTTGATGATTGGGTTGACGGGAAGAGGGGATTCGGTGATACTGGTGGGCGGTTTTGTTGCGTCAATTAAGAAAAGGAGTATGGCGGCGGTGGAATTTGATTTGGGATATGCACGGGATGTGATACGCAGCGAGGCGGAGGCGATACGCTCGGTTGGGCGGATAGTAGATGAGAGCTTCGGCAGGGCGGTTGAGATGATATTCAACTGCAAGGGTTCGTGCATAGTGAGCGGGATAGGCAAGGCGGGGATAATCGGTCAGAAGATAAGCGCGACCTTAGCGAGTACCGGTACGCCGAGCCATTTTTTGCATCCGGCGGAGGCGGTGCACGGTGATTTGGGGCGGCTGAGGAAAGAGGATATCGTAATCGTGCTGAGCTACGGGGGGGAGACGGACGAGGTGATTCGGCTGATAAACTTGGTGAAGGAGCTTGAGATAAAGCTGATAGCGATAACAGGGGAAAAGGATTCGAGTCTGGGCGAGCACAGCAACGTTGTGCTTTGTATGGGTAAGCTGAGTGAGGCGTGTCCGTTGGGTGTGGCGCCGAGTGTATCGACGACGTGCATGTTAGCTGTAGGGGATGCGCTGGCGCTTACGGTGATGAAGGCGCGTAAGTTCGGTGTGGAGGATTATGTTCGATTTCATCCGGGCGGGTCGTTGGGCGCGAAGCTGATGACGGTGGAGCAGTCGATGATGTTTCGGCCCGGCGAGAAGCTGCCGATTGCGGAGCTTGGGGATACGATAGAAGAGGTGCTTGCGAAGACCGGCGACGTGAAGCGGCATGGTGCGGTGATGATAGTCGATGGGCAGGGGAAATTGTCCGGGATAATAACTGATGCGGACCTGCGGCGATTGTTGACGAAGGAGGGGCCGAAGGGATTTTCGCGGAAGGCGGGGGCGGTGATGACGGCGAACTGCAAGCGGATACGTGCGGATTCATTAGCGGCGGAGGCGACGGCACTGTTTCATAAGTACAGGATAGACGAGCTGCCGGTAGTGGATGGTGAGGGTCGGCCTGTCGGACTGATTGACGTGCAGGATATTATTACGATTAAGGTGGTGGGGTGACCGAACAGATTTACTATTTACTATTTACTATTTGGCATTTTATACCAAGTCAACTTAGTAGGTGCGCTTAGTGTAATGGCGGTTCAGGTATTATTCTCACTGCATGTTGCGGCAAACTGGATTCCCGCTTTCGCGGGAATGACAATGGGGCGCAATAATTAACTTGACTTGGTATTAGAAGGTTATGGCGAATTTTGAGAAGATAAAGATGTTGGTGCTGGACGTCGATGGCGTGCTGACGGACGGGAAGATAGTGGTCAACGCCGACGGCAGCGAGAGCAAGCTCTTCTGTGTTCAGGACGGTCACGGGATTCGTATGTGGCGGCGGGCGGGTCTGAAGGTGGCATTTTTGAGCGGTCGTAAGGCAGGGCCGACACACGTGCGAGCGCAGCAGATTGAGGCGGATTACTGTCTTGAGGACTGCCATGATAAGGTCGGGGCGCTTAAGGGTCTTTTGGTAGAGGCGCAAATGACGGAGGAGGAGATAGCGTACGTTGGTGATGATTTGCCGGATGTGCCGGTGATACGGCGTGCGGGATTTGGGGTTGCGGTTGCAAATGCAGTGGATGAGGCTAAAGCGTGCGCGGATTACGTGACGAGCAGGTCGGGCGGGGACGGAGCGGTGCGGGAGGTGATAGAGTACATTCTGAAGGAGACGGGGCGATGGGAGGGGGCAATGGAGAGGTATTTAGCTTGAGGCGCAATTGGGTCGCGTTTTTTTTATTTTCGGATTTTGAAGATGTTTCTGAACTCGCGTCGATTTATCGTATGGCTTAGCTCGCTTCTGGCGGTTCTTTTGGTTTACCTGGTATACACGCGTCTGGCGCCGAGCTCGTTTGTGGATGGTGAGGGCGGAGCCGGCGTGGGGGAGCTTGGAGGGGACAGCAACGTGGGGGATGCGAATGGGCCGGTGGGCAAGATTGATGGTGTAGGTATCGGGGGGATGAAGCAGGTTCGGTTAGTGAAGCTGGACGCTCAGAAACAGGTGGAGCGTGTGGTCGGGTTCGAGGAGGTGCTGCACAAGAGCGGGGATGAGTGGGTGCTTGAGGAGCCGTTTATGGATTTGTACCGGCCGAAGTTTACGGCGAGGGTTACTGCGGATACGGGTACGGTGCAGGTGGAGACGGCGGCGGGAAAGACGACGCCAAAAGACGTGAGCTTGGCGGGGAATGTGGTGATCAGGATATTCGGCAAAGACAGCAACGATGTTAATGAGGCGATTTTATATCTCGATGACGTTAGTTTTCAGGGTGAGCGGACGGCGTTCTCGACGGCGGGGTTCGTGGAGTATGTTTCGAGTCGTGCGCGGCTTGTGGGGCGGGGGATGGAGGTTGTGTATGATGAGGGATTGCAGCGGGTTGATTATCTTCGGATAGGTGAAGTGGAGAGTCTTCGTTTTCGGGTGTTGTCGTCGCCGTCTGTTTTGGGAGCCGGTGGCGTAGCCGCTCGGCAGGGCGGTGCGGAGGGGGTTATTGGTGCGGCAGGTGCGGCTGGTTCGGGAGCCGGCGGGGCGTACCGGTGCGTGCTAAAAGGCAATGTCGTTGTGAGCAGCGTTGAGCAGGTGGTGCTGGCGGATGTTGTTTCGGTTACGGGCGTTTTAGGGCCGGGAGGATCGATTGACGAATCGCAGGCGGAGGACAAAAGTGAGGCAGGTACAGATGAGGTTGCGGCTGAGAGCGACGAGGCGGCGGGGGGGGGCGAGGAGATAGTGGTCAGGTGCGACGGTGGCGTGGTGATTGCTCCGCAGGCGAGAGAAAACGTGTTCGAGGATTTCATTGGGGCTGAGGGAGAGCGGAAGGGGAGTGGGCGTTTCGATGCGGGAGGAGTGGATGCGGCGGATACGGAGGGCAAGTCGGTTTTGACGGCGCGGCGGATTGACTACGATGCAGTGAGCGGTGAGGCGGTTGCGCCCGGAGGGTGCGAAATTAAATTCTTTGCCGGCGATGTTATCGACGCCAATGAAGGGGTTGTGCAGGTCCCAGTGGTGATGAGCTGTAAGCGAGAGGGGGTTTTTCGGACGAGGACAAATGAGATTCGATTTGCGGGGGATTGTCGGTGCAGGATGGTGCGAAGGGACGGTGACATGGAACAAGAGTATGTGCTTTTATCGCCGGAGGTGCTGGTTGAGCCGGCAGAGAAGAAGGGTGGACAGGCCGGTGGGGTGATTGCTCGGGTTGGGCATATAACGGCGAGCGGGGGCGAGGTGACAGTGGAGAGCGTCAGGAAATTGTCGGGGAGTGTGCTTGGCGGGGTGCAGTTGAAATGCGAGCAGATTGATTACGACGCCGGGCGACGTGAGTTTGTTGCGAGAAGGCCGAGGAGGGTGTATGTGGATAATTCGAAGGTGGCTGAGCCGAATGAAGAAACGGGCAGATTCAGTCTGCGGCGGAGGTCGCATGTGTATATATATGATTTTGAGGAGCTGAGGTATGCGCTTGATGCAAAGACGGTGGTTGCGGACGGGGGTGAGGGCAGCGTTCTGTTGAATTACTTCCCGATTGTGGAGGGGCAGATAGGTGATAAGGTGGAGGTGTCGGCGGGGCGGATAGAGGCGGAACTCGATGAGCGTAAGGGGGGGCGAACGGAATTGGCGAGGCTGGCCGCCAGCGGGGGAGTGACTTATGAAGACGGGGACAAGGAATTCGTAGGCAGTGAGTTTTCGTATGATGTGAGGGATGGGGTGGTCAAGGTGTGGGGTGATGAATTTGACCGGTGCATTTTTAACGGGGTATTCGTTGACGGGCTCGAGTGGGATTTGAGCAGCGATAAGGTGAAGGTGAATGTCACCGGGCCTGGTGCGGTGCGGGTGAAGTAAAGCAGCAAGTTTTGGATGTTAGTGGCAGAGGGCGTTTAGATCGGCGATAGAGAGGGCAGCGAGGTTGTCAACGATTTTTTCGGCGAGTTTTAATTCGTCGTGGGTGTAGGTGTTTGTGACGGCGATGGGGTGCATTGCGGCAGCTTTGGCGGCCTGGAGGCCCCAGCGGGAGTCTTCGATTACGATACACTCGGGGGGTTTTATCTTTGTGCCGAGCTTTTCATTCATTTTGCTCAGGGTGAGTAGGAAGCCCTGGGGGTCCGGTTTTCCTTTAGTGACGTGGTCTGCGGCGACGATTACTTCGAAGAAAGCACCAAGGTGTGCACCTTTCAGGATGAGTTTTATTTCAGGAGCGAGTGCGCCGGAGCAGATTGCCATTGGGATATCGTTTTCTTTTAGCATATTTAGAAAATTGGTGACGCCATCGATGAGGACGGCTTCTGTTTGTGCGAGGTGCTTGAAGAGTGCGGTTTTTTGGGTGACGAGGTCGTCGATACGGTCGGTGTAGTCGGTGAGCCGGTTTTCTTCGACGAGTATTTCGAATACTTCTCGGTCGGTCAGGCCGAGGAATTTGGCGAAGTAATCGTGTTCGGAGATTTCGATATTGAACTGGGCGGCGACGCGGCGGAAGGCACGTAGGTGGAGCTGTTCGGAATCCACGATAACACCGTCAAAGTCGAAGATAACAGCTTTTAGCATTTTATCCTCGGTTAATCAGATGCGGGAACGGGCCCGACGAAGACATCGTATTCGGACATAGTTGAGACGTCGCCGGAGCGGATAAGCTCGGCGAGGGCGGCGATCTTCGGGGCGTTTTTTGTGACGAATCTTCGTGCGAGCATTGCCTTTCGGGTTTTCATCGGGATAGTCTTAGGCTCCTGGCCGTTTGCGCTGTCGATGGGGGCCTGCATATCGACTTTTGTGGAGGCCTGGTCGCAGAAGAGGTAGCCGTTGACCAGATCGATAGCGATATCGACGAGGCCTCGGCCGTAGAGGTCCATATATTCGGTGCCCTGCTGCTTTACGAATTCGACGGCGCGTTCGAGGTGCTTTCGTCCTTCGGCGAGTATCTGGAGCAGGTCGGCGAGAGAGGGGGCGTATTGTTTTTCGGCGAGCTCGGTCATGAACTTTTCGGCGGTACCGCTGCAGACGCCTCTTACGGCGGCGACGATTTGCAGTTGCGATGTGCCTTCGTAGATGGTTGTGATGCGAGCGTCGCGTGCGTGTCGTTCGACGGGGTAGTCTCTCATATATCCTGAGCCGCCGAGGACCTGGATTGAATCATAGGCAACTCTGTTGGACATTTCGGAGCAGTAGTATTTGGTCATTGGAGTGAGCATTGCGGCGAATCGTTTGTATTTTCTGGCGTTCTGTTTGAGCTGTTTTGCCCGTGCTTTGTCTTCGGGGGGGTTGTTTTCGAGGCGTTTTCTTATTCCGATCTCAAAATCGAAGATACGTGCGGTTTCGTAGAGGAGTGCTCTTCCAGCTTCGATATCTATTTTCATGTCGATTAGCATGTCACGGACGGCGGGGAGCTTTTGTATGCGGACGGAGAACTGCTTTCTGCTTGCTGCATAGTCGCGAGCGACGCGGTAGGCGGCCTCTGCGATACCGACGGACTGCGCGGCGATTCCTATTCTTGCGCCGTTCATCAGCGACATTACGTAAGTGATGAGTCCCCGCTGGCGTTCACCGATGAGCTTGCAGGGGGTGTTGTCGAAGAAGATTTCGCAGGTTGGCGAGCCGTGGATGCCGAGCTTGTCTTCGAGTCGTCGGATGTGGACAGTTGGGCCAGGTCGGCAGACGAAGAGCGAGAGTCCGCGTCCGTCACTGATGTCCGGCTCAGACCTTGATAGTACGAGCAGTACGTCACCGCAGCCGTTGGTTATGAAACGTTTTACTCCGTGTAGGAACCAGTTAGCGTCGTTGTCCTGGAAGGCGCGGAGTTTTACGGCCTGGAGGTCGGAGCCGGCATCGGGTTCGGTGAGGACCATAGCGCCGGTTAGCCTGCCGGCGGCGAATGGGGGCAGGTACTCGGCCTTGATTTCTTCGGAGGCGAAGAAGTTGATGGTATCGGCGATACCCTGGAGGCCGAAGATATTCATGATTGAGGCGTCGGCGCGGGAGACGATTTCGATTGCGATGGCGTAAATCAGGTTTGGGAAATTGAGTCCACCGAAGCGGTGGGGGAGAGTGAAGCCCATTACGTCGGCCTTGGCGAGCTTGTCGAGTGACTGGCGGATGCCGGGTGCGTATGTGACTGAGCCGTCTTCGTTTAGGGTGTTGCCCTGTCGGTCAACGTCTTCGGCGCGCGGGGCGATGAAGTCGCCACTGAGCCGGCCGAGGGAGTCGAGGACCATATCGTAATTACGGACGGCTTCGTCGGCGGTTGCGGGGGCGTGGTCGAACTGCGAGGCGAACTTGAAGTCCTCTTCACACATGGCAGCGATCCCGGCGAGGTCGATGTGTTTGAAGAGGAACCGGATGTCGTCGTTGTCCGTATAGAAATTTGGCATTATTTTTCTGCTCCTTCGCCGGTCAGGACTTCTTCTCTGATAGTCTTTTCCTTGAGGGCTTTTATCATTTTAGGGACGACTTCGTTGAGGTCGCCGACGATTTTGTATTGGGCGATGTCGAATATGGGTGCATCGGGGTCGTTGTTGACGGCGACAATTTTGAGGCTTTTGTTCATGCCGGCCTGGTGCTGTATTGCGCCGCTGATACCGACGGCGACGTAGAGTGAGGGCCTGACGGTGGTTCCGGTCTGTCCGACCTGGTGGTCGTGGTCGATGAAGCCGAGGTCAACGGCGGCCCTTGTTGCGGCGGGGGCGGCGCCGAGGCAATTTGCGAGGTCCCAAATCAGACGGAAGTTTTCTTTGCTGCCGACGCCTGCTCCTCCGGCGACGATAATTCGGGCGGCTTTTAGATTGACCTTTTTTGGTCTGGTGTGCTGGTCGAGTATTTCGAGGGGCAGGTCGTGGTCGGAGAGGGCGGCTTTATCGGTGAGGATTTGTCCTTTTCGTGAGGTGTCGGGCTGCGGCATCTGGAAAACGGCTTCGCGGACGGTTGCCATTTGTGGCCAGCGGTCGTAGTTGATGATGGTAGCGATGAGATTGCCGCCGAAGGCGGGTCTAATCTGGAAGAGGAGATTTTCGTGGAGCTCGGAGGCCCCGGCGGGTTTGTGGTCTCCGATTTGGAGGTCTGTGCAGTCGGCGGTGAGGCCTGCTTTTGTTGCGGAGGCGACACGCGGGGCAAGGTCTCTTCCGGTGATGGTTGCTCCGTAGAGGACGATTTGCGGGCTGTGCTTGTGAATCAAATCGTGTATGACTCTTGCGTAGCTGTTTGCCTGGTAGTGTTCGAGGAGCGGGTGCTCGACGAGGTAAACCTTTTCGGCGCCGTATTGGATGAGCTTTTCAGCGAGGTGTTTTACGTTGCTTCCGAGGAGCAGTGCGGCGAGCTTTACGCCGAGGATGTCTGCGAGGTGACGCGCCTTGCTCATCAGCTCGAGAGGGGTGTCCTCAAGTTTTCCGTTGTGCTGTTCGGCGAAGACCCAAACTTGGCCTTTTCTGTTAACGTCAATCATTGTTCGTATCTCGTATTGCGTATTGCGTTATGCGATAATTTTGTCTTCGATAAGCTCGTGGAGCATATCTGCGAGGCCGGTATCGGTTGGCTCGATAGTTTTGGTTTCTTTTGTGGCGAAGACGACGCTCTGGATTCGATGGACTTTTGTAGGTGAGCCGCTTCGGCCACACCAGGTGAGATCGGCCTCGAGGGAATCGAGGTCCCACTGCTTTATGAGCAGGCCTTTTTTGTCGAGGTCAGAGCAGATTTGTCCGGCGAGGTGTTTGAGCTCTTCTTCGCTTGCGTCGGGGTTTTGAGCTTTGACCATTTGGGTGACTTCGACGGGAGTGAGGGCATTTTTGTACTTCATCATTTTCCTGGCGGCGGCGACCCTCGGCTCATTGGCGTCTGCGGTGACGGTGAGAAGGACGGGGAGCCTGGCCCTGACTTTCTGCCAGCCGTTACCGATGTTTCTTTGTGCGGTAATAGTGCTGTCTTTGAGGTCGATTAGCTTTTCGACGTAGGTGATTTGGGTGATTGTGAGCTTTTCTGCGAGCTGGGGTCCGACCTGAGCGGTGTCTCCGTCGATGGCCTGTCTGCCGCAGAGGACGATGTCGTGTTCGAGTTTTTTCACGGCGCAGCTCAGGATGTAGCTTGTAGCGAGTGTGTCGCTTGCGGCACAACGTGGGTCTGTAATCAGGACGGCATTATCGGCGCCCCGGTAGAGCGCCTCTCGCAAGATTTGAGCAGCGGCGGGCAGTCCCATAGTGATGACGGTGACTTTTCCGCCGTATTTGTCTTTTACGTCGAGGGCAAGCTCGAGAGCGTTGAGGTCCTCGGGATTGAATATTGCGGGCAGAGCGGAGCGATTGACGGTGCCGTCGTCGTTCATCGCCTCACCTGTAATTCTTTTCGTATCAGGGACTTGTTTTACAAGCACAACACAGTTATAAGCCACAGTGGTTCTCCTTTTTGCGTTCCGAAATCGGCAGCGGTGCCATGCAAAGAGGAATAAGTTTAGCACGAATTGCGGCGAAGTCAATGTTAAAGTGGGTGATTTGAGTTTGAGTATTGCGTTTGGGTGGAGAAAGGGTTAAACTGGGGGTATGTAAAGGCCGATTTTGTATTTGCGGCAATGGTGGGTGGTTTGGTGAAATTTCCTTTTGACAAAGGTCCCATATAAAGCATAATCAGCGGGTTTAGTGTATAATAGAAGTGTAGAGGTCGAAAGCAGCAAGGACAGGTTTTTCGAGAGAGCAGATGGCGAACGAGACAAATTATGACACACTGTTCGGCAGGATGGCGGCAGAGCAAGGTCTCTGCACGAATGATGAGCTTCGCCGGTCGCTGAAGGAATTAGAGGTCCGTCGGCAGGATGACCCTATTTCCCTTCGGGGCCTGATGATTGGTCTGGGGTTTGTTACGGCGACTCAGGCGGAGCGATTGAAGAACACGATAAAGGAGAGCAAAAGGGCAGCACATCAGATACCGGGTTATCAGGTATTAGGCAAATTAGGCGCCGGGGCGATGGCGGTTGTGTATAAGGCGAAGCAGCTGAGCCTGAACCGGGTGGTTGCGATAAAGGTGCTGCCGAAACGTTTCAGTGAGAATCCGGAGTACGTTGAGCGGTTTTACAAGGAGGGACAGGCGGCAGGCAAGCTCAATCACAACAACATAGTGCAGGCGGTTGACGTTGGTGAGGCGGGGGGGTATCACTACTTTGTGATGGAGTACGTGGAGGGCAAGACCCTTTACGACGATATTGTTGCGGGGAAGATAGTTTCGGAGCAAGAGGCGCTCGATATCATCATACAGATGGCTCATGCGCTTCGGCACGCGCATTCGGTGGGTCTGATACACCGGGACGTCAAACCGAAGAATATAATGATCAACAAGGAAGGCGTGGTTAAGCTTGCGGATATGGGTTTGGCGCGTGAGACGACGGACATCGAGGCGGCGAAGACGGAGAAGGGCAAGGCGTACGGGACACCTTACTACATAGCGCCGGAACAGATTCGCGGTGAGATTGATATCGACGAGCGGGCGGATATTTACGGGTTAGGCGCCACATTTTATCATTTAGTGACGGGCCGTGTTCCTTTTATGGCGGATGATCCGGTGGAGGTGATGAAGAGGCATTTGAGGGACGAGCTTGTTCCGCCGGACCATATAAACACATCGCTGTCGGCGGGGGTTTCAGAGGTGATAGAAGTAATGATGGCGAAGAAGAAAGAGGACAGGTACAGCAGTGCGGAAGAGCTGTTAGTTGATTTGGAGGCGGTTCGTGAGGGTCAGCCGCCGATTCGTGCACACAAGCGTTTCGATGTTTCGGTGCTCGAGCAGCTTGAAGAAGGTGCCGTTTTGGAGGGAGGGGAACCGCAGGAGGTGGCTCAGGTGGTGACTCGTTACAGGACTTATCTGCTGATGCTGGGTGCGGTATCGGCGATTCTTGTTCTGATAGTGGTGCTTCTTCTCCTTCGGTAGCAGGACTGACGGAGTGAGGTGCAGTTGCTTTGGAAAAGCGAAAAGTGAGTAAATGGCAACACGTGGTGCAACATTCACATCGGGGGAGCTTTCAGAGGTTCTGAGTCACTACGATATCGGCAAGATACGCAAGGTGATGCGTCTGGTAGGTGGCAGCAAGGGTGCGCCGAAGATAGTAGTGACGACGAACGAGGGTCGTTTTTTGCTGAAGCGTCGGCCCCAGGGCAAGGACGACGTATATCGAATGGCGTTTGCTCATGCGGTGCAGAGGCATCTGGCGAAAAGATATTTTCCAGTAGCGCCGCTGGTGGCGACGCGGGATGAGTTCAGCACGATTCTGCAGATTCGCGGGAAAATCTACGAAGTTTTCAAGTATGTGGGCGGTTCGCGGTATGACGGAAGCGCTGAGGAGACGATTGATACGGGCAGGCAATTAGCGAAGTTCCATGATTATCTGACGAATTTTACGTTCGAGTGGGAGCCGCTGAAGGCGAGCTTTCACGATTCGACAACAGTTCGTGGACAGTTGAAGACGGTGGCATCGGAGAGCTCGGCGGGCCCCGGCAAAAAGCTGGCGGCGGTTGGTGAGGAGCTGATGACGCTTTATAACGCGTCGAGCGTTCGTGTGAACGAGCTGGGGTTCGATTCATGGGCTGAGCAGGTCGCGCACGGGGACTGGCATCCGGGTAATATGCTTTTCGACAAGGACAAGCTGGTGGCGGTTCTGGATTTTGATTCTGTGAAGATTGCACCGGCGATTACGGATCTGGCGAACGCGTGCCTGCAGTTTTCGATAGTAGGTTATCATCCGAATCCGGCGGACTGGCCTGATTATCTGGACCAGACCAAGGTGGTGCAGGTGATGAGCGGGTATCGGGAGGTAATAGAGCTTGAGAAGGACAAGGCGCGTTCGCTTCTGGATTTGATGATAGAGACGATGATAGCCGAGGCGGTCTTGCCTGTTGCGGCGACGGGTTTCTTCGGAAATCTGACGGGGCTTAGCTTTCTTCAGATGATATTGCGCAAGGCGCGGTGGATAGACAAGAACCGCGAGATTCTTAAGGCAGCGACCGGGTTGTGAGTCTGGGTCGGTGAGTTACTTTTTAGAGTTGGGGTATTGTGGTTTTTATTCGGGTTGTTTTTTCTTTGCGTACTGTGCGATGACCTGCTGCTGGATGTTTGGCGGGACGACTTCATAGTGGCTGAGTGACATTGCGTAGCTGCCTCGGCCTCCGGTGACGGATTTTAGCTGTGAGTTGTACTGAGTGACTTCGGAGAGTGGGACCTGTGCCTTTATGCAGACCTGATTTCCGGGGAGCATGTCCTGTCCTGAGACGCGGCCTCTTTTCGAGGCAAGGTCGCCAGTGATGTCGCCCATATTTTGGGCAGGGACGGTGACCTCCATATTGACGATGGGCTCGAGCAGGACGGGCTTTGCCTTTTCGAGTGCGTCGAAAAAGGCGCCTTTTCCTGCTGCACGGAAGGCGACTTCCTTTGAGTCAACGGGGTGGTGCTTTCCGTCGTAGATAGAGACCTTGACGTCCTGTATGGGGAATCCGGCAACGAAGCCGGTTTCCATCACCTCGTTGATGCCTTTGTGGACGGCGGGTTCGTACTGGCCCGGGATTGAGGCGCCGAAGATGTCCCAGCTAAACTGGAGAGGCGGGTCTGCATTTCGCTCTGCGGGCTCGACACGGAGGTAAACTTCGCCGAACTGTCCTGCGCCTCCGGTCTGTTTTTTGTGCCGGTAGTGTCCCTCGGCCTTGGCGGTGATGGTCTCGCGGTATGGGATTTTGGGCTCTTTGGTGTTGACTTTGAGCTTAGAGCGGTTTTCCATTTTTTCGAGCATAACGCGGAGGTGGAGGTCGCCGAGGCCGTTGATGACAAGCTCTTTTGTCTGCTGGTCGTGACTGACTTTGAAGCAGGGGTCTTCTTCGCAGAGCCGTTCGAGGGCAGCGCCTATTTTCTGCTCGTCGCCGCGTGCGGCGGGTTCGAGTGCGAGAGAGAACATCGGCAGAGGGACGGGAGGCATATCGAACTTACCGGCCACTTTACCATCGTGGATGAGGTCGGAAGTTCTGAGCTCGTCGACTTTTGCGAGAGTGACGATATCACCGGCGATGCCGGCTGGGATTTCCTTAGTGTCGGGGCCTTGTGTTTTGAGGACGTGCCCGGGTCTGACCGCCTTTTTTTCGTCGTTTCTGAGCAGGTTTGTGTCGGATGTCAGCTTTCCTGAGAAGATGCGGATTGTGGCGTATTTCATATTGGATTTCGGGTCGAAGGCGACTCGGAAGACGAGTCCGGCAAGGGGGGCGTTGGGGTCTGGTTTGAGCTGGGTGGTCTGTTCGCCTGCTTTAAGGTTTGCAGGTTTGGCCTGTTCCGGTGACGGGGTGTATTTTACGATGATGTCGAGCAGCTCGGTGATGCCGATTTCGTGGCGGGCGTTCGTAAAGACGATAGGGATGATGGTACCTGCCTCGATTGCCTTGACGAAGACGGAGGCGATTTTGTCGGAGGAGATTTCTTCGCCGCCGAGATAGCTTTCCATGAGGGCGTCGTCGGCTTCGATAACGCTTTCAATTAGCTCGGTGTGTGCGGCGGCCACATCCATAACGGGAGAGTCTCCGTTGTCATTGGCGACGCAATCGATAACAGAGTTTTTATCAGCGGCAGGCAGATTTGCGCATCGGCAGGCGGAGCCGAAAGACTCCTGGATGTTTTTTATTAGCTCGGGCAGGTCGATATTGTCGGCGTCGATTTTGTTTATGACGATGAGTTTCGGCTTTGCAGCTTGCGTTGCAGCTTCGAAGAGCTTTCTGGTGTTGGTTTCAATTCCGGCTGCGGCGCTGATGACGAGACAAGCGGTTTCGACGGCAGGTATGGCTGTGACGGCAGGTCCGATGAAGTCCGGGTAGCCGGGGGTGTCGATTATGTTGATTGTTTTGCCGGCGTATTCGACGTAGATGAGTGCGGACTGGATGGAGTGGCCGTGTTCTTTTTCTTCGTCGAAGTAGTCGCAGACGCTGGTTTTGTCGTCAACGCTGCCGAGCCGGTTGCTTGTGCCTGTTTTATGCAGAATGGCTTCGGCGAGAGATGTTTTACCTGCCCCTCCATGACCCAGAAGGACGATGTTACGGATATCGTTGGTACTTGCCACTTTCGATTCTCCAAATGAAAGCTTACGTGACCTGCTTAAAGAACCTGAAAACCCACTAAGATATAGCAATCGCGCCTGTTAGGGCAAGGTATTTTTGAAAATTACGCGGTTTGTGCTTTGGCATGGCGCGGTAGGGAAGAACAGGTGCCGAGATTAGGCACAAAGTGGGATGGACCTGGTTAGCTATGGAAGGACATTTGTAACGCGGGCTGCATAAAAAGCTCCTGACCCCTTTTTCTTTTTACCCTTTGACCCCTTTTTCCCCTTTTTTCGTGGCCTACCAGGTGGCCTTATGGTTGACTGAAGGTCCAGTTTTTTTATCGTCCTTACGAACCATGCGCGACTGCCAAATGGCCTATCACGATTGACACAAAGACGCAGCGTCTGCAATTGGTCGTCTGTTTGTGGTTCGTTGACAAGTTTGACCCAGTTATCAGGGCGCTCGATCGGCCATTTTGACAATTGTATGGGAGTGTCGGTGTCCTTTTGCTTTTTATTCATGAGCCAAAGGCTGCACCACCGCCATACTTCAGCTCGTTGAACCAGATGCGCCCGTAGAGCATTGCGCTCGACATATCTGCACACCGTGAGAAAATGAGAGTCGTTTTGAACAAGAAACGATTTGAAGCGGCCTTGGTATAGGTGACCCGAGCCGCTTGTGCGGTGGTGGGCATGCCAGCGTTGAGTGTGAGTCATAGTCATCCAGGCCATGAAGTTTGATAAATCGCCATCATTTCGGGGCCAGAGGAGCAGATGCCAGTGATTTGGCATAATGCAATACGAGAGAAGACGCATCTTCGTGCGCTCACACGCCTGGGCCAACACTTTTTCGAAAGCGGTATAGTCAGCATCATTGCCGAATATCTGCATGCCGGCATTGGCGCGGTTTAGAACATGGTAAACATAGCCGCCCTCATTTACTCGCAATCTTCTTGGCATGGATTGAAATTTAGCAGATTAGATAAAAGAGTCAAGAAGAAAAGCTCCTGACCCCTTTTCTCTTATTTGAGATTTTTTTGGGTTCGCGCGTGGGCCGAGGGGCAAGGTATTATTGGACATTGTGTGAAGAGAGAAGGGGACAGATGCCGGTGTGACTATATGTAGTGGTTGTGCGAGGTGTAAGTGGGCCATATTGCGTGTTTTGTTATAGGTCGCAGGGGGCAGGTGTTGCCGGCTGGGCTAAAGAAAATGTGCAGGCGGAGTCGATAGTGGGAGAAGCTAACGGGTGATTTGAAGTAGAATTTTAGGAATCGGAAAGTATGAGCAAGAGGGAACTGATCGACTGCATTTGCGAGATAAACAAGACTGCCAAGGCGGAATTTCTGGCCGCATTTAGCGAGGAAGAGCTGAAAGAGTACCTCGAGCACCTGATGGAGCTGGACCTGGAAGAGATACTTCTGTGTGCGTGAGGTCGGCGGGGAAATGCGCAAGGCAGATTGGGGGGCAGAACAGCAAAAATCAACCAACAACCAACAAACAACAAACAACAAACAACAAACAACAAACAACAAACAACAAACAACAAACATCAAACATCAAACATCAAACATCAAACATCAAACATCAAACATCGAACATCAAACATCAAACATCGAACATCAAACATCAAACATCGAACATCAAACAGCCAACAACCAACAGATACGTGATACGTGATACGTGATACGTGATACGTGATACGTGATACGTGATACGTGATACGTGATACGTGATACGTGATACGTGATACGTGATACGTGATACGGGAGAAGCTTATACCAAGTCAACTTAGTAAGTGCGCTTAGTGTAATGGCGGTTCATGGTATTATTCTCACTGCATGTTACGGCAAACTGGATTCCCGCTTTCGCGGGAATGACAATGGGGCGCAATAATTAACTTGACTTGGTATTAGTTAACCAGAAATCCTGCAGTGTTTTCGAATGTGATGGCGGATTGTGCAGGGGGACGGACGGAGACTATAGTAGTATCCGGCTTTACCATGTAAATTAGATAGAACTGGGAGATTGTCTGTGCCTGTGCGGTGAGCCAGACAGAGTCAACAAAGGGGGCGGCGACGGCGCCGGAGTCGTCTATTTGGATTGCAGCGTCGGTGAGTGAGCAGAAGTCGAGCTGGTATATGGTTGCGTCGTCTGCCTGGGCGGATGCGATGATGCCGACGGGCCAGTGGAGAATACCGCTTATGTCTTCAAGGACAGGCAGCTTAGTGCCGGTGATTGCAGAGCCGGTGTCGGGGTTGTTGCATTTGAGGGAGAGCAGGGTATATTTGTCGGCAGGCTTTAGCATTTCGGGGAGGTTTTGATTTTCTCTGGCGTCGTCGCCATTCTGTTCGTTCTGTTCGGCGGGTTTGGGGATTTTCAGCTCGGCCTTTGTGCATGTGATTTTTCCATTGTCGAACTGAGCGGGCATGGTGCTGCGAGAGGTCTGGACGTTCTGGAAATCGTTTTGGTCTGCGACGGGCAGGTCGAGGTCTGCGAGGAACTTGTCACCTGCGGCGAGCTCAAGGCCGTAGAGTTTGGCGGACTTTGCGGCTGGGAGCTTTGCAAGGTATGATGTGCAGCTTGCGGCTGCGATAAAGGGCTGCGGCTGAGGCGTCTGGTCGGCGGCAACGGCAGGGGGCAGTTGTACGATTGCGTTTGCCTTGAATTCTAGGAGTACGGGTTCGAAGTTATCGGGGACCTGGAAGGCGAAGTCAATCCAGCGGGGGCTTGTTTTGATGTCGGCCCTTGTGAGCTTGATGGTGTCATCGGGCTGAGCGGTCTGTATGGAGTTAATGGTTCTAAGATACCCGGCTGGGTGAAGGGCGAGGCCTTTGCCGGCGAGTGGGCGTTTATCGTCGGCGGGTTTGCAGACTGCCCTGAGCTGTGAGATAGTGAAAGGAGAGGCGTGCTTTAGTGCTCTTGTGGGGAATCCGACGCGCACGAACATGAGGGTGTGGCCCGCTATGGAGGAGACAGGCCTGGCCGACTGGTCGGTGAGTCCATCGGGTGCGGGCCAAACGGCGGCTTTAGCGGGAACCTGGAGTGCGTCGGGGGTAGTGATGAGAGGGACTTTGTCAGGGTCAGGGTGGCGATTGAGGAATACCTGGTTGAGGAAGTCGGGGTGCAGGGCGGCAAAACTTTTTTTCCCGCTGAGGGTCCCCCTGCTGATGATGCCGAACAGTCCTGTAGTGAGGCCGTCGGTATTGAGCAAGGACTTTTTGGGGCTGTCGATATTCTGCAGGCGGGTATCAAAGCGCCGGTAAGGGACAGTATTGGAGAGGGGAGCGAGTGCGAGTGCGGTAAGGAAAGTGCCTGAGACGACAAGGCCTATGACGAGACCGAGGACGATTCTTCCGGCTTGCTCCGGTACGGTTCCGAGGTCAACGGCTTTGCGCGTGAGTAAGACGGCGGGGATTAGCAGGACGGCGAATGTCGCGACAAAGAGAAGCAGGAAGGCGAACGACTGTGCCCAGAGCGGGATGTTTTCGCGATTGATGAGGACATTGGCGAGCGGCTCGAAGTATGAGAATGCAACGATGTTCGCAGCGACAGCGGTGATGAGCATGACAAATGCCCTAAGGAAGGTGCCTTTGAAGTATTGAAAGGCGGCACAGCCCGCGACGATAACAAGTACAAGTAAAGCGGCCATTAGAATCTCTCTTTTATCCTGTCAGAGTGCGGCATTGCACATATACACATATTATCAAGCTCCAGCCGGTCACGTTTGCGGTGTCGGCTTTGCCGACTTGTGGTCCTTTGCGGTTGAAAGGACCCTTACCATTTCATTAACCGACGTTGTTCCGGCGATAACCCTTTTGAGCGCCTGCTCCTGCAGATAAAACATTTTTGCCTTGCGGAAGTGTGCTGCAATGTCGGCGAGGGACTTTGACCGCACGATAGCGTTTCTGAGTTTTTCGTCGATGAGAATGATCTCGAAGATGCCCATTCTTCCGACAAAGCCGGTTTCCTGGCAGAGGTCGCATGGTGAGGGTCTTCCTCTTTTGTCGTAGACGACCTTTCCGGTGCGGTACAGGACCTTTGCCTTTTCGGGCGGTACGTTGAACTTGTGGAGCAGCTCTTTGTTGGGTTCGTATGCCTGTCGGCAGTTCCGGCAGAGTATTCTTAGTATTCGCTGGCTGCAGATGCCAATGAGGGGTCTGACGGCCTTATTTCTGTCCCCGATGAGCTTTATCCATCGCTTAAGTGCCTTGATGACATTATCAGCTTCGAGGGTTAGGTAGATCAATTTTCCGTCTTCGGCGGCAGCGGCGGCAATTTGTGCGGTTTCAGCGTCATTGCAGTCACCAACGCCGACGATGTCGGGGTCCATTCTGACGACAGACTGGAGCTTTTTGGCGAATGTAGTGACGCCGCTGTCGCTGAGTGAGAAGACATTCTGGGTGATGTTGGGCAGGTCGGCGGAGGTCTGCTTTTCGACGGTCGTAATGCTGTTTAGAAAGGCGTCATGATTTTGCAGGAGGGAATAGAAGGTTGTAGTGGCGCCGCTGTTCTTTGGTCCTGCGATGATGAAGAGTCCCTGTTTTGCATTTCGCAGTCGGTTGAGCTGATTGAGCTGGTCTTCTGTGAGGCCGAGCTGGTCGAGCTTCGTAATGCTCTGCTGGACGAGCTGCTTGATTCGTGCCTGTTCTCCGGCGGTGGAGCCGGCGGTGGCAACTTCCCAGGTGTAACGTTGTTTGTCAGAGAAGATAGCGAACTTGCCTTTTTGAGGTTTTCTCTTTTCGTCCGGGTCAAGGTCTGCGAGGTGCTTTATGAATCTGATAAAGTAGTCTGTGCGGTCTCGCGGGATGCTCGGCTGCTTGAGTGCGGCGCCGTCAACGTAGTAGAAGACGTTATAGCTTTCGTGGGCAGGTGAAAAGGTGATGTCGTATGCGCGGCGCCAGATAGCATCGCAGAAGAGGTCGTATGCAGCTTTATATCCGAAGAATTCGGGGGTTTTGGCGTTGGGGACGGGTACCTCATTGTTGTTGGCGGTTATGAAGATAAAGTTCTGCCCTGTTGCGTTGAGCTTTTTTGCTTCGCCGGTGAAAAGGCCTTTGATGTGGTCCGGCGTAAGGACTCGCTGAAATTCCGGCACAAGTGAGTTGCGGTGCATAGCATAGCTTACGGAGGTGACACCGGCGGCTATGAGATAGACGAGCAGGCCGATGTAGAAGTTTCCGATGAGCAGCCAGAGGATTGTGCCGAGGGCCCAGCCGGCGAAGACGATGGTAGTCCAAAAGACTTTCCTTGTTCCGACAGCCTGGGCGTCCTCGTGGGTCCATGTGACCAGCGGCAGTGCGAGAAAGAACAGCAGCAGGAACAGTGCGAACTTGGCGAGTGATATGTAACCGCCGTAGGTTACCGCGGCTAACAGTAAATCAGGCATAGAATACTCCATTGTAAGCATTTAGTCGATCCTCAGAGGATTCCTCCCTTTTCGGACCTGATACCTTTGAGGGCCATTTTCAGCTCGTCAACATTTGGAGCATGTTTGTACGCTTCGCGCGGCTCGACACTTCCATCCATAATCAGTTTGACGAACGAGTCTGTGAAGTGCAGCATACCTTCTTCTCTGCAGCTTCGAATGAGGGTCGGCAGCTCAGCTTCTCTCTGTTCGGAGATAAGCTTTCTTGTCTCAGGATTTGCGAGCAGGACCTCGACAGCAGGTATTCTGTCGATGCCTTCGGCGACGCTTGGCATGAGGCGCTGACAGATAATAGCTCTGATGGCAATGCTCAAAGTCTGTCTTGCCAGGTCCCTTTCGATGGAGGGAAAGAGATCGACGATCCTCTGGACGGCCTGGGCACAATTTGCGGCGTGCATGGTCATAAAGACGAGATGGCCGGTCTCGGCGGCCCGCATGGCGGCGCTGACGGTTCGGGCGTCGCGGACCTCGCCTATGAAGACGATGTCCGGGTCCTCTCGCATAAGAAACGTGAGTGCCTGGTCGTAGTCGGGGACATCTATACCGATTTCTCTTTGGGAGACGATGGCCTTTTTGTCCTTTATGAGGTACTCGATAGGGTCTTCAATAGTGACTATGTGACAGAATCGCCTCTGATTGATGTGGTCGGTCATAGAGACGGCAGTGGTTGTTTTTCCGCAGCCGGTTGGTCCTGTAGCAAGTACAAGTCCTTCTCTGCTTTCAGCGATTTTTTCAAGAACAGGGGGCAGGTTCAGCCAGCTCAGGGATGGTATCTCGATGTTGACTCTTCTGGCGGCGAGGCTGATGAGCCCTCGCTGTCTGAAGAGGTTTACCCGAAAACGGTCTTCTTCGGTTATTGCGTAGGCGAAGTCGAGAGTTCCGTGTTGAAGGAAATGTTTTTTCTGGACTTCGGTGAGTATCTCGAAGGTGAGCTTCTCCATTTGTTCTTCGGTGATGGGGTCAGAGGTGGTGTTCTTCAACTGGGTCTGGATGCGAAGTTTGGGCGGCTGTCCGACCTTGAGGTGGAGGTCACTTGCTTTGGTTTTGATTGCCGCCCTGAAGAATTTGTTTATGGGCGGCTCATTGACCTGTTGGGCGTGCTCAGCAAGGGGTTGTTCTGAACTCATAGCGTTAGTGACCCTGAACTAAGAACCAACAGTTATTACTGGCAAATTCTGCGCGACCCCGCGCGTGTTTGCGAAAACCGTGCTGCCCAAAATCAGTCTGGGCAATTTCTTGTAAACACTTCATTATACACGCCGCCGGGGGGGCTGTCAACAGCGAACGATGCACGATATTACCGGTCAGAGTTCAGCGGCGTCGCGAAATCATATTGCCCGGCTATTAAATCGGCTGTTGAAGGGAGTGACTTTCGGAATTTGACAGCAGGGCCCTATAATAGGGGGGGGGTAGGTGGCGGGTGTGTCCGGCTGGGCGGCAAAATGGCGTTTTTTAGGTGCCAATATAAGCGGGCAGAGCAGGATAGTGCATTCTTTCGGAGGGGCAGGGAGGTTTGAGTGAGCCGGATTACAATGCTGATTGTGACCTGTCGGGGGACAATTTTGTAAATGCGGCCGATTTTGCGTATTTTGCCGGGAACTGGCTGACAGAGGCCGAATAGAGAGGTTTGTTGATAATTCGGGGGGGGCGATTTTGAGTGGATTTTCTAATTGTGAAGGGGATTTTTCGCTGATTTTCTGGTTGATAGCACTTGGGGTGGACGATACAATAAAAAGTAGCTGAAATTATAGGCCGAGGAGAAGTTATGCGATTCTACTCACACCCAATCGGGCGTTTCTTCGAGAGAGGTCAGGGTGCGCGCGTTGCGAGTCTTGACTGCAATTGGCTTTCAGGAGCGGCCGGATGAAAGCAGCGGTCCGTTGCGATGCTGGTTTTTCGTGAATCGGTTTCGCGAATAGACATATATTTGTGCCTGATGTAGTACAGAACAGCGTGTAAATTGTGTTGGCTATTTGGGGGTATTACTTATGGAAGAAGCCAAGACGGCGCAGGCCATAAGGATAGCCGCAGGTGACGTTGCGGTTGAGGCACATCTGAACGATAGCCCCACAGCACGGGCGATTGCGGAAGCACTGCCGATAGAGGGTAAGGTGCAGCGCTGGGGCGGCGAGATATATTTTCCGATTCATGTGCGTGCTGAGCTTGACGCAGAGAGCAGGGATGTCCTGGAGGCGGGCGAGCTGGGGTATTGGCCTACGGGCAGCGCGTTATGCATATTCTTTGGGCCGACTCCCGCTTCTGAGGGAGCGGAGATCAGGGCTGCTTCAGCGGTAAATGTTGTGGGCAAGGTTGAGGGGGATATATCGGGGCTTTGGGACGTTGGCGGCGGTGCAAAGGTGATGATTACGGTAATGTGAGCATGCTCCGGGGGGTGTGGATGAAAGATGAGTGTGTATTAAAAAATGTGGAGAAAAGGGGAAATCTTACCGAACGGCTGTTTTTGAGGTTTTTAGAGGACTTTTGAAGCGGTTACGTGAGGCGGCGGACTTGACTTGAATCGGGATTTATTGTAGAATGGTAGAGTTGCAAGTGCAAACCGGCGGTTTCGTCCAAACACATGTCGATGGATTAAAGTGCACATTGCAGCAGGGAGACGGGTGAGAGAAAAGCCGTTTTTAAAAACACCTGCGTCTCCCTCTTTTTTTGCGCATCACTTCCTCGCCAAGCGCAATAGAAGGGTATTGAACTGTGTTCCTCGTGTGCCGGTTGTCGGCGCACCGAATGATTACGGAAGAAACGGCAGCACATCGCGGCTGCGGGATTTGCCCGCAGTATAACTGTTCATGTCCCCACGAAAGTCGCAGAGCACGCGGCTATTTTCTAATCAAGACGATATCTGTGAACTGCACGAGTGCTCCGCCGGAGGCGGGATGGGGTTCGATAGTTCCGAGGAGTCCGACCTTTTTGCTCAGGAATTTGTTGAGGTCGATATTCTCGGCGGCCCCTGTCGGCAGGGCGTAGCAGGCGGTCTTGCCCTCTTCGTCAACCATGCGGTAAAGCGGTTCTCTCTTGTCCCCATAGATGCTGGAGGTGGTGAACCGGCCGACGGCGGCGAATGTGCCGAGGTCCAGGTATTCGTTTAGTTTGGCTGTGCGTGCCTTTTCGATTCGCTGCTGCGTATCGACGAACTGCAGCTCCTGCAGTTTCATCGTTTGTGCGACCTGCCGGGCGAGCTCGTATCGGTCTATCTGGGCAAGGACGAACCGGGCGTAGCGTGCGGCTTTGCCGGCGTTTTTGTCTTCGGCAACGGTCTTTAGGGCCTTTCTCAGGGAGGTGTAGTTTTGGCGGTCGATTGGTTTGGCTCGTTCGGCTTCGACCTTTTCTTTCAAGTCATAATATTCTTTGAGTCGCTGCTCCTCGGTGACGATTGTTGTCGGGACAAGTGCGGGCTGGCCGGGTTCGGAGCCGGCCTGGGTTTGCGGAGCGGGTTCAGCGTCGGCAGGTGCCGGGGCCGCGATTGAGGCGAGCGGGCTGGTGTACTTAGTGCTGACCCAGAGGTATGCAAAGTCGGGCGGTGCGATCTTGTAATATCCGTCCTGCTCGTCGCCGAGGAGTGTGACTTTCGCTCCTTTGTCGAGTTTTCCCTGCATAGTGGTAGAGTGCATCGGCTGGATGGAGTCGGAGCCGGCATAGACTCGGACGGCGTCGCCGGCGACGGTGCCCATCAGAGAATTGTCTGGGCCGACCTGAACGTACTGGGCGGCAATCCAGGAGTAGCTTCCTTCAGGTGGTACGATTTGGGACCAACTGAATTTGTCGCTGACGATTTTGACTTGGTCGCCTTTATTGAGTTTGCCGGTGAAGTAGTAGTTTGTTCCGGGCCCTGAGCGGACGTAAATGTCGTCGGCGGTGATTTCGGCCAGATAGGGAAAGGCCGGTTTCGGGGCCTCGACTTCGGTGTTCTGAGCGAGGCAAACGGGGGCTGTTGAGGCGGCAATCAATGTCAGGACGATAACGAGTGCTCTGGCGTGCGATTCCATTCCTATATCTCCTTATACAGTGTCGTTCTCCTGCGACTTCATCAAGGCCGGCGGAGCCGGCCGTTCCACAGATTGGAAATTATCACCGGGGCGGACGATTGTCAACTGTTTTATTGGGCCGCATTGGGATGGCCAGGGAACGTCGTATCGGCCTTGTGAGGATAAGGTGTATGACGTGGGAGCAGTATCAGAAGCTGCGTGTCAGAGCCGCGGGAGGTTCTAAGCGGAGACAGGTAGAGGCGCCTGCTGCGGGGTCAGAGGCAGCCAGACTGTGAATGTGGTACCTTTGTCGAGCTCGCTTTCGACTTCGATTCTTCCATCGTGCCTGACGACGATTTCTTTGACGATGGCCAGACCGAGCCCTGTTCCCTGTATTTGCTTTCCGGGCCGGTACACACGGTAGAAACGGCCGAATATTTTCGGCAGGTCTTCCGTCGGTATGCCCATACCGGTATCGCTGACTTTTATGACGAGCTGCCGGTCTGTGGTGGTGGTGGCTGAGAGGACGACTCGGCCGTTTTCAGGGGTGAACTTTATTGCATTATTTATGAGGTTCGAGATCATCGACTGGATTTTGTTCTCGTCTCCGATCAGTTCGGGCAGCTGTTGTGGGACGTTTAGCTCGAGGTCGACCTTCTTTTTTTGCGCAAGTGCTCGCATATCGCTCATGGTGCAGTCAATAACTGCGAGAACGTCGACGGGCTCGCGGACGATTTCGAGATTGCCGGATTCCATGCGTGATATATCGAGTAAGCCGTTGATGAGGTCTGCGAGACAGTCGGATTCTTCATCAATAATCCGGAGAAACTCGCGCTGGGTTTCCTCGGGCATATTTCGGTCGTAAAGGATAGTCTCGGTATAGGCCTTTATCGAGGTTAGCGGGGTTCTCAGCTCGTGCGATACCGATGAGATGAAATCGGATTTCATACGGTCGATTTCACGTTTTTGTGAGACGTCTCGAAAGACCATAACGATGCCTGTCATAGTGCCGTCATCTTTTCTGATAGGCGCGGCGGTAGCTGAGATGGGGCATTGCCGGCCGAATCTTGCTGCAAGCGCATCGTGATCGCTGCCGGACTCAATATTACGCGATATCAGAACCTTGTCGATAGGGCTTTCTACGGGCTGCTTCGTCTGCTCATCAATGATGCTGAATACCTCGTCGATGGGTTTTAGGTGGACCTCGTCAAATTTCCAGCCGGTAAGCTTTTCGGCGGCTTTGTTGAAGAGTATGATTTTGTTCTCGGCATCAACGGCGATGACGGCATCGCCCATGCTGGAGAGTGTCACTGCCAGGAGCTCCTTTTCTTCTGCGAGCTGTTCGGTCCTTTCTTTGACGAGATCGATGAGGTTCTCGTGGTATCTTTTGAGCTCGTCTTCCGCCTTTTTGTGACGGATGGCGTTCTTTATGACCTCGGGCAGCACCTTCAGGTAATTTCGTGCGGGGTCTTTTATCAGATAGTCGGATGCGCCGGATTTCATGGCTTTGACGGCGAGCTCTTCGCTTCCCGTACCGGTGGCGAAGACGGTGGGAACGTCAGCTATTGATTCGAGAATGTCAAATGCAGTTCCGTCTCCGAGCAGGTAGTCAACAAAAACGATATCGAAATTTTCTCTGCTTAGAATTTCCTTGGCTTCGGAGACGCACCCTGCAATAGTATAGTCGTAGCGCAGGTTTTGCTCTTTGACCATACGCTTGAAGGCCATCTGGTCGAGCCGGTCATCTTCGACCATCAGAATTCTGTACGTAGTCGCTTCAGTGTTTTCATCCGCCATTGGTGGGTAGCTCGCTTAAAGTCCAGTAAAGGTCAACGGTCTTTATTGCATCGACGAACTTAGTGTAGTCGGTCGGCTTGACGATGTAGCCGGCGACGGAAAGGTCGAAGCTTTCCACCTTGTCCTGCTCGCTCCTGGAAGTGGTAAGAACAATGACGGGTATTTTCCTGAGCTCTTCATCGGCTTTTGTGATTCTTAAGAACTCAATACCGCCCATTTTGGGCATGTTTAAGTCGAGCAGGATAACGCAGGGGTTTTTGCCGTTTGCGTTGTTGAGGTGATTCAATCCCTCTTCGCCATTGGTTTTGTGAACGAGCCGATTTGTGACCTTGAGCTCCTTCAGGGCGCGTTTGACGGTCATTGCATCGACATCGTCATCTTCAATGAGCAATATTGGTTTCAAGCTTCGCATTTTCATTCTCCTGTTCATGAGACGGCAGCTCGCTGAGTGTCCAATAGAGGTCGACTATCTTAATTGCATCAACGAATTTTCTGTAATCGACGGGTTTGACGATATAACCTGCGACACAGAGATCGAAGCTCTCGACTTTGTCTCTGTCGTCTTTGGAGGTGGTCAGGACTACTGCAGGGATTCTCTTAAGGGCCTCGTCGGCCTTGGCAACCTTGAGGAACTCGATGCCGTTTATCTTGGGCATATTCAGGTCGAGCAGAATAACGCATGGTTTCTCATTTGCGTCGTTCCTTAGGTAGTCCAGGGCCTCTTCTCCGTTGGCGGCCCGGACCAGAGGGTTGGTGACCTTCAGGTCCTTGAGCGCTCGCTTGACGGTCATTGCGTCAACGTTGTCGTCCTCAACCAGAAATATTGGTTTAGAGTTTCGCATTTTCAACTTTCCTTTCCTGCCTTTCCTGGTCAACTAAATCGTTCCACATCCAATACTGGATAACGGTATTCATAGATTCGAGAAAAGTATCGTAGTCAACGGGTTTTACGACGTAGCCGGCGACCCCAAGCCCGAAGGTGTCGAATTTGTCCTTTTCGTACTTTGAGACGGTCAGTACCACGACAGGAATCTTCCTGAGTTCCCTGTCGGACTTTATTGCCCGGAGGAATTCGATGCCGTTGACTTTCGGCATGTTGAGGTCGAGGAGAATCAATCCGGGTTTTTTGTGAGACGGGTCCTTCAGATATTCGAGGCCCAGCTCCCCGTCGGTTCTGTGGATCAGTTCATTCTTGACCTTGAGATCCTCGACGGTCTGAGTAATTGTCGATGCGTCGACAATATCGTCCTCAAGCAGCAATATTGGTTTTGCACGTGGCATTTTTTAATCCTCACTTTCTTGCTTTGGCATTGTAAAGAAGAAGGTAGTTCCTTCGCCCGGTTCGGAGGTGAGCCAGACTTTACCTCCGTACAATTCGACGATTTTTTTGACAACGGTCAGTCCCACACCTGTACTTTCGACCTGGTCTCGCGGGACCAGGGTCTGGAAGATTTCAAATATTTTTTCGAAGTATGCCTCGTTGATTCCGGGGCCATTATCAGCGACGCTGAATTTCCAGAATCCGTTTTCCTCTGTACAGCCGATACTGATTTTCCCTTTCGGCTTATCCATGTACTTGATTGCATTGCTGAGCAGGTTCTGGAATATCTGCTTTAGCCGGACTCTTTCACATTTGAGAGTCGGCAGTTTGTCTTCGATAGAAAATTCGATGTTGGTTGGCAGGTTGATTTCGCATATTATCTCAGCCAAGAGTGTGCTGAGGTCAACGTCGTCTTTCTTTTCGACGACGTGCCCTATTTCAGAATATCGCAGGATGCTGTCGATCAGTTCGGATAATCGCCTTACTCTTCCTATGAGCAGATTGACGCGTCTTTTGCCCTGTTTGTCGAATCTGTCCCTATATTTTCTCAGCAGCCAGTCGGCGAGTGCTCCGATTCCCCGGAGAGGTGATTTGAGGTCGTGCGCTATCACATGGGCGAAACTGCGAAGCTCCTCGTTTGAGCGCTGCAATTCCTTTACAGTCTGGTCGAGGTCTTTGTTTAGCTTCTGGAGAGCCTGCTCGGACTTTTTGCGTTCAGTGATGTTCCTGACGAGATGGACAAAGCGGATTATGTTGCCTTCGTCGTCGAAAATGGGGTCGGCCGATACGGTAATCCATACGTCCTTCGAAGGGATATACAGCTCGCTTTCCTGATGTTTTTTGGTTTGCTTTGCCTTGATGAGGGGACATTCTTTGGGGGGAGCATCTGTTCCGTGCAGGAGAGAGTGGCAGGTTTTTCCGAGAATTTGCCCGAGGGGCCTGTCAAGCAGGTTTGCCGTGGCGGTATTTGCCTGAATGACCTTGAATTCGTTGTCCACCAGCATAGTCGAATCACTTGTAGCATTAAAGGTTGTTTCCCATTGCTGCAGTGCTTTTATCAGGGCTCCTTCAACCTGCTCGCGTTCGGATTCGGACCTTTTGAGATGTGCGTTTTGGCTTTCGCGTATTTTTGTCTTGCTCATGGAGTTGTGATCCGTTCGGAGACCGGCACCGCCGTCAGCAGAGCAAGGAACGGCGGATATCTGGGCTTTCTCTGTTTGTTCAGTTTTCATTCAGTTTCTCTCATGGCGATGAAAAGCATATCGTCGGCGTCAACGCGTGGCAGCAGCCTGCACCTCCGCGTCCGCAATTGGTGAATCCTGTTTGGGTAATTCGCTTGTTCTCCAGTAAAGAAGGACCGTGTCTATAATCTCAACGAATCTTGCATAATCCACCGGCTTGACCATATACCCGGCGGCACCGAGGTCAAAACTCCGCACAACATCTCGTTTCTCTTGCGAGGTGGTAAGCACGACAACCGGGATTTTCTTGAGTCTGTCGTCGGCCTTTATTATCTTTAAGAACTCAATGCCGTTCATCTTCGGCATGTTCAAATCGAGCAGTATGAGAAATGGTTTAGGGCTTTTCTCATTAGACAGGTAATTGAGGGCCTCCTCGCCGTTGACCGAGCGAATGAGTATGTTTGTGATGCTCAGGTCTCTAAAAGCCCTTCTGACGGTCATTGCATCCACATGGTCGTCTTCGACCAGCAATATCGGCTTTAAGTTTTGCATCTGTACGTTCCTTACATCTTCTTTGGCAACGTGAAGAGAAAAGTGCTTCCCCTGCACGGCTGTGAGAATATCGGATGGCCGCGTTTATCTTCAGCAGATTTCGTGTTCTTGACGAGTTCTTTTGAAAGCTTGTTGTTAAGCAGGGCTTTTTGGCTTGCAGAGAGACAGACGTATTCGACCAGGCCAATCAGCAGGGCAATGCCAACAAATCCCAGCGTTATTTTCTGTCTTATTTTCATTTCAGCACATTCGCTTGTCGGTATCAGCTTTCGTTGTTGTCGTCTCCGTTTTCCTGGTCCGATTCTGCGGTCACGGTGACCTCTTCGCCTTCACCTGTGTAATCCTGAACGCCTTCCAGCGGGAAAGTAAAGAAGAAGGTTGTACCCTTGCCGATTTCGGATTCGAGCCAGATTTTTCCGCCGAAAAGTTCGACAGTCTTCTTGACCACGCTCAGACCGACGCCGGTGCTTTCGAACTCATCTCTTGCAGAGAGCGTCTGGAATATCTTGAAGATTTTGTCGAAGTACTTTTCTTCGATGCCGGGACCGTTATCGGAAACGCTGAACTTCCAGAACCCACCCTCCTGCACACAGCCCATCTTTATTATGCCCTGTGGCTTATCCATATATTTGACGGCGTTGCTGAGGATGTTCTGGAAGACCTGCATGATTCGGGTTTCTTCGCATTTGATGACAGGTAGCTCATTTTCGACGGTCACAGTGATGTTTTCAGGCGGAGCGACCATGTCGATAATCTCTGGGATGAGCTTGGCAAGGTTGACCTCTGCTGTTTTCTCATTGACGTGGCCGACTCTCGAATACTGAAGGATGCCCTCTATCAGATTGTGCATTCTGGCAACGCGCGAGCCGAGCAGCCGGAGCTGTTCTTTTCCGTCGTCGTCGAGTTTATCGGCATAGTCGGTGTTAATCCATTCGGCGAGCGTCTTGATGGCTCTCAGCGGTGCTTTAAGGTCGTGAGATGCGATATAGGCAAAATCCCTAAGCTCCTGATTGACACTTTCAAGCTCTTTGAGCAACTCGGCCTGCTTGCGTTCGGCTTTTTCACGTTCTGCGATCTCGCCGGTGAGATGCTCGTTTGCGGTAGTCAGTTCGGAAGTGCGTTCCTGTACTCTCAGCTCGAGTTCTTCTTTGGCTTTGACCAATTCTGAATCACGCTGCTGAATCTGCTCCAGCATTTCGTTGAATGCGTCGATGAGCAGGCCGACCTCATCATTACTCTGTTTCACGGCTCGAGCGGAGTAGTCCCGCTTTTCAGAAACTTCCTTTGCCACCTCGGCGAGACTGAGAATCGGTTTCGATATGATGCTCTGAAGCTTTGACGAGATGAAGTAAGCAGCAAGGGAGGCGAGCAGCAGGACTGCGATTGTGTTTTCAGCGTTGCGTTTTAATGCCCGATACATGGGGCTCAGATCTGAGCGGAGGCAGACGCTTCCGATAGTCTCGTTGTCGAGCACGATGGGCTTAAAGACGGTGAGAGATCCATCACGGAAGTCGTATCCGGCTGTCTTGATCTGTACAGGAAGCTCAGGTGCATCGTACCCGTTGCGATGGTAGGTTGCAAATACCTCTCCGGTCCTGGTGTACACACAGCCAAGCATGATGGACGATTCGGCCCTGAGTGTCTTTAGCATTTCCTCGGCGTCTTTTGTGTCTGCGAACGCCAGAGCCGCCTTGCAGTTGTTCGCCGTCATCTCCGCCTGCACCAAAAGGTCCTGCAGAATATCGTTTTTGTGAACTGTCCACCCCCAGAAGACGAAAGCTGTCCCGACCAACAGCAGTGCGGCGACGCATGTCAGCATCATAATCGCCATCAGTTTGTGCTTAATCGCCATGTTTTGGATAATCAACATAGTCCTCTATTTCTCCTTATGGGTGTCTTGCCGGGGGTTGTCGTTGGAAAAGGAGTCCTCTTTGATCACTTTCCGTGCGACTCGCAGCAACTGAGACCTGACCTGGAGTTTCGCTTCATTGGCAGCAGTGAGGTTCACCTCAAAGCGGATCTTATTGTCTTCCATAGTGAAATTGATCATGGCACCGGCTTTGAGAAAACCTTCTGTCTCTGCGACCGTAAGCACACTGGAGGTTTTGACAAGAGTAAGTATCTCGCGGAGGTTTTGTTTTTCGGACGAGCAGAGGAAGAGCACGTGGCATTTCTTTAGAGCTTCGATTTTCTCCTGCGCCAGAGAATTGATGATTATCTTGAGATGCTCTTTCTTTGCAGGGTCGACAAAGCGCAGCCCTTTCTTCTTCAACTCTTCGATAAGTTTTTGTCTGGTCGTTTCGTCCTTTGCGTTTTTGAGCTCTTCGATGCTTTCGAGCGGCTTAATAACTACCTTTCCGTTTTCATCCTTCAGCAAAACGCAGCTTTTTCCGAGCGATTTTATTTGCTGATAGAGCTTGGCCTTGTCTTTTTCGACGGTTTTTTTCAACTCATCGAGGGTGCCAAAGCACTGAATGACAACTCTGCAGTCCTTGACTTTTTTGTTCTCGAGGATACTGAAGGATTTTGCAAATGGGTCGTTGCCTACAATTCCTATTGTTATTTCGCCCGGCCTGTGAACGCTCTTCTCCCTGGGCCAGTCAATAAACTTGAGGAAGTTGTAGATGAATGCGGCCTTTATTTCGTACTCTTTGTATTGAGAAGACTCGGACTTCGAATAACCTGTAGAAACCACGATACAGGAAACTAATACGAGGACAAAGGCAGACCGGATACGGCTATGGTACAGACGCCCCAGCCGGCTCCTCCATTTACCCGTATTGCTGTGTTCTTTCTGTGTCATTTGGTTGTTTTTTCCAAGTCCGTCCAATTTGGCTTTCGTTAGAACTTGTATTTAAGGGAGACGCCGAGAGCCGGGGCGCAAGCGCGGGCATCTGCAGGATACAGGTTGTCATAGGCCAACAGCCGCTTATTCAGGGCTATGTCGAACATTCCGAGCAGGTTGTAGCCGTCCACTCGGATTGTCAGGTCCTCGGTCGGCTTGTACTGGAGACCGAGGTTGAGGAACGCACTTATGTCGGTTGTTTCATCACTGCCTGGATCATCGTAGGCCCAGTATCCCCAGCCAGTATCCGCCCACCCCTGCTGGATGGACGTGGCGTAGTCTTCCTGCCCGTAGAACTTCCAGTATATTCGCAGCGAGCCATCGATGTCTAACTGGTCTGTCAGCTTATACTTTCCGGTGAGCTTTGTAACGTCCCTGCTCCAGGCCACGAGCTCGCGGCGGCGGTAACCTCGGTCTGCCATTGTCGGAGGATGACTGCTATTGAGCGTGTCGCTAAAGTCATATACAGTGGTAAAGCCGTGAGATGCTGTGAACTTTGCTCTTTCGGTCTTGTAGGTTGCCTCAAGCTCGAAGCCCCAGGTCCGCAGGTTCCCTACGGGAAGCACACCCGATGCGGCGCCGACGACATCCTGGTCCTGGTAAAACAGCGAGCCGGCCAGCCAGAGGTGCTTGGACTGCTGACGTTCGTAACGCAGCTCCCAGACGTTTATCTTCTCGGGGTCTGTCTTGCTGTTGTTTTGGTCCCATTCCTTTTTCATCTCAGCGGCCTGGGGTGCGCGCACGGAGCGTGTAAAGCTGGCCTTTACTGTGTCTTTCTCATTTGGCGTATAGACGAGCACTGCTCTTGGCGAGAACATTCGTGGTGTGAAGGTGTGCCAGTCGAGCCGGCCGCCGACAAAGGTCGTCCATTCGTCGCTTATATTCCACTGGTACTCTGCAAGCAGCGAGTACAAATCAGTGTGCCACCGGGGTAGGGCGCCTGTGGGATTATAGAACGGCAGGAGGTCGTTCGGCTGTTCCCACGCGGCATTTATGGCCTCGTCTCCTGCAGGATGTCCGGGGCTCTCGAAGCCGAACTTCTCGTGTGACCATTCACCACCGACGGCGACCGAATGTGATTCGCTCGGATTCCAGTGCGCCATCAGCTTGCCGTAGTATTCGTCTTCGCGGTGAGCGGAATTAGTGACCCCGCCCTCGCTAAGCCGCTCGAAGTCGAACATGTCGTAGCTGAGGGCGTAGTTGAGTTTCAATGTTTCACTTATCTCGTATTTGTTTGAGGCGTAGATGGTTGCCTGCTGATAACCTGTGGAGTAGCTGTCCAGGCCGTAGCTCCACATTGACATGAAAAGGTCCGGGGCATAGTAGCCGCCGCCGCGTGTGTAACGTGCCCAGATGTCGAAATCGCCCGCCGTGTATTCAGTGAAGAGCTTGACTTTTGTGAGGTCTCTGAATGCCTGGTTGTCGCGTTCGGTAGGGAGGTAGACGGTGTCACCGGCCAAGTGGGTGCTGTGGAAGGCCTGTTCAATCGCGTTGCCGCCTCCCCATATAAACGGAGCGTCGCCGCTGTCGGCGCCGAGATAGTCGCTTAGTCCTGTGTATATGTAGAGCCCTGAGTTGTCGCTGTGCTTTTCGGCGTATTTGTATTCGCCGGAATAGAATTCTTCGACTGCGCCGAGCCGGCCTGTGACTTCAGAACCCTGAAAGGTCAATGCATTTTCGGTGATAATGTTTATCACCATAGATATAGCCCCCGGTCCGTATAGTGCCGAGCCGGGACCTCGGATAACGTCGATGTGGTGAATGTCCCTTAGCATGGGCAGGTCGCGCTCGCTGAGAGCGCCATAGTGCGTGTGCTCATTCATAACCCGGCCGTTGACGAGCAGCAGATACTTGTGGTCTCGGTCGGAGATAATGCCTCTCAGGCCGGCGTGATTATACTCCCAGGGATGGCGTATCCATTGGAAGTTTGGCACGTAGATATCAAGTAGCTCGTCGAGATATCTCGCACCTGAGGACCATATCTCGTCCTGTGTGATGGTTGTGACGGTTGCCGGTGTGAGCCGGCGGGTGGTCTTTGTCAGCGAGGCGGTTGATTCGACCTCGATTTCGAGCAGCTCCTCGAGGGGCATATCCAAAAGGTCCATGCTGTTCCGGCCGCTTGGTTCATCGGGTTGTGCGAGTACCTGACAGGGAACGGCAAGGGTTAGCATGATCACCATTGGAAACAACAGATTAAATCTTGTAGTTTCCATTTTTTCTGTCTTTCGGTTCGGATGTGTTAATGATTTTTCAAACCTGTTTGTTTCGAAACATGCCTGTAGCCGTGAATGTGTCAGACGTTCCACTACAAGCTTTTTGCCTTTACGCATTTTTCGAGTTTTTCCCTGATTGTTTTGCCCAATTGCATGGGGTCAAAGGGTTTGGTGATATAATCATCGATGCCCATCTCCAGCGCCTGCGACACGTCGCGAATCATTCCCTTGGCAGTTAACATAAACACAGGAATATGACTTGTGGTGTTGTCGCGTTTGAGCTCGGCGAGGACTTCAAGACCGTCCATTTCGGGCATGAGCCAATCGAGGAGAATAACATCCGGCTGTTTTTCACGTGCGATTCCAAGGCCGGCAGGGCCGTCTTCGGCCAGATACACTGCGAAGCCGTCGAGCTTCAGATTGTATTCGAGGACTCTTCGAATGTGCTCTTCGTCCTCGACTACCAGAACGGTAATTTGTTCGCCCATAATCACACACCTTATCGCTTAGAGCTTTGGCTCAAGGCCTGTCGGCCTGTCCTCTCAGGGGCCGCGCTGCTGCTGTCGCTGGTGGCCAAGAAGCAAAAAGGCAACGTTTTCCGCACCCACTTCGGACAGGAAAACATCGGCATATTACTGCTGGCGTTTAAGAAAAAACTTCGCTTCACGTCTTTGAATTAGGTCGCTGAGGCCATTGGCCGCAAACACCACCGCTAAGACAGTTAAACCCTTTATTTTTGGGTAGTTACGGTATTGTCGCGGTGAACGGGTGCTCTCAGTGTGTCTGTTGGGGGTCTGGAAGATTACGTCCTATATCGAATGGCGATGCGAGGGCTTGAAAAAGCAGCCGGATGTTCCTGTGCAGCCAATGCTATCCTGTTACATCGGGTCGTTGCAATTCCTGGCTGAGCCGCCGGTGTCGGTTTATCGGAACTTCGTCGAAGGTTTTCGAACGGGGACACTTGTGCCGTTACCAAACGGGCATTTCATATGAAACGGCACTGAACAATAAAGGCAGGGTGAGCCCGAGAGTGAAGTGCATTACAAGCCGAGGCGTGCCACGATGCCTTTCTTATGTTCACTGGGACGAGCAAAGACTCCGCGACCGGGTTCAGTGGGTCATTGCCAGAGACCACGCCCATCCCGAAGGGATCGGAACCGTGGACGACACAGGGCATCCCCAAAAAGGTTCCCATACCGCCTGTGTTCAACGGCAATGGTGCGGCAACACCGGCAAGAAAGACAACTGTGTGGTCAGTGTGCATATCCGGCGCAGCTCTTTCAGCGCGGGCTCGACGGCCCGGTTATAGGCAGCCGGCAATTTACAGAATGGATCGCACCCTTGCCTGGTTTTCCCTGACTGTCGGAAACATTTGGGTTCGGTCTTGCCGGTCATTAGAAGCCGTGCGCGCGCGCCGAACACCGCAGATTTACGGATTCCGCACACACGCATACGGCATTGTCAACCATGCGGACTACCCGATTGGCACCAGCCCGCTGGAAGGCATGAATAACAAAATCAAAGTCATTAAGCGTAAAACAGGCCTTCGCAGCCCGATAAAACAACCAACTTTTTTGCAGTTGAACCAATAATTTTAATCTGCTGTTGTTACCGTAAACGCACGGTATAATACAAGAGTATGTCAAAGTATCCCATATTTTTGGAATTGGCCGGACGGCGGGTCGTCGTCATAGGCGGCGGGGTCGTTGCGGCAAGAAAAACGCAGACGCTGCTCGAGAGCGGAGCACGCGTTGTCGTGGTTGGTGAGCACATAGATGCGGCATTGAGGACGCTGTGTTCCGGCACAAACGCCGAGCTGATAGAATCGAAGTATTCGAAGGCGTATCTTACACAAGCGGTTCTGACCATCGCCGCAACAGACAATCAGAAGCTGAACAAGCAAGTTTACAGGGACTGCCAGGAGCTGCAAATTCTGTGCAATGTCGTGGATGCTCCCGAGCTTTGCGACTTCTTTGCCCCGGCGGTCGTCAAGAGGGGTGATCTGCAGATAGCGGTCGGCACGGAAGGTTCGTGTCCGGCGTACGCCGGTCATATAAGAAAGATGCTCGATAAGATATTTACCGACCAGCACGGGCGATTCCTGACTGAACTGGAGATAGCGAGGAAGAAGATTTTTGAACAGCTCGATGACCCTCAGAGCAGAAAGACCATATTGGGTCGATTGGTTAATGACGAATCGTTTGAACTGTTCAAAGAAAACGGCCCGGGCGCCTGGCGCGACCGAGCCGAAAAGCTCATCGAAGAGCACAAGGCAAAGACGTTGTAGTCTTCAGACTTCGATCTTATCTATCGTAACCCTCATATACTTTTGGCGATGGCCGATGCGCCTTTTGCTGTTCTTGCGCCTGCGAAAGTGCATCGGATATAGCTTTTGACCTTTTACAACTGACTCTTCTGCACTGTTCTGGAAAGAGGCAATAACCTTGGCCCCCTCCACATACGGCGAGCCAATCTTCACTTCTTCACCATCGCTGACAAGCAGGACTTTATCCATCTCGAGCTTCTTTGCATCCGCTGCGACGTCGGTCAGCTCGATGTCCAGTAAATCACCTTCGGAAACCTTATATTGTTTTCCGCCTTGTTCAACTACTGCGTACATAGTGAATACTCCAAGCTTCGATACTCTGATACGAGGTAAACACGATACTCTACATTTAGCAGGGGCTGCTGTAAAGGGGATAATCAGATATTTTTCTGTAAATGCGGTGCAGCTACGGCTAAAATCGACGGCAGAAGGAGCATTTTATGGAAATAGCGATGATTCAGGACAGTATCGTGGCATTCAATGAGCTGGAGGCAGTTTACTTGGACAGGGGCATGTTCTTCGGCGATGGTGTGTATGAGGTTTTGCGCAGCTACGACGGCAAGATTTTCGCTCTGGAAGAGCACTTAGCAAGACTGTCGCACAGTTTAGCTGAGATAGGCATAGATGGGGTTGATATCGACGCGGTACGGCGAAGGGTGGAAGAATCCTTCAGAGCAGCAGGTATTGCCAACGCTAAGATATACTTTCATATTACAAGGGGTTCTGCCATGCGGAGCCACGCCTGGAACGAGACACTAAAGCCCAATTTCTTTCTGACAGTGACTGAGCTCGAAGATGACAGCCAGGTCAAAGCAAAGGGTATCAGCGTATCAACCTACCCGGACCTGCGATGGAAGCGGTGCGACATCAAATCACTCAATCTGCTGCCGAACGTCCTTGCACGGCAGGACGCAGAAAAAAAGGGCTGCAGCGAGGCGATACTTGTCGATGAAGCGGGCTTTATAACAGAGGGAGCGGCTTCGGCGTTTTTTGCTGTGCTCGAAAAGGCAATTCGGACCGCACCGCTAAGAGCGAACATCCTGCCTTCGATAACGCGAAAATTTGCTATCGAAGCAGCGAGAAATACGGGAGTGGCAGTGGTAGAGAAGTCGCTTACACCGCAAGAGGCAGCGGTTGCCGACGAGCTTTTCATCACGGTGACAACAAAAGACATTGTGCCCGTAGTCAGCTTCGACGATAAGACAATCGGTGACGGCAAACCCGGCAGATACACGAAGCTGCTGATGGAGCAGTTTCGCACTTTCACGCTTTATTGACCTTTGAAAAAGTAAAGCAACCGACCTGTATTAGCAAATGGTAATATGTATGAGGCCAAAAGGGACAGGTTTCTCAGCAAGCTCGAAAAGCTTCTCGGCCGACGTGTCCGGCCTCTTCCCATTGGCAGGCCAAAAAAGAACAAAAAGAGAAAGAAAAATGTTAGGATGGGTCCCCTTTATCTTTTGGCGATGAGGTGAGATGGCCACCACGAATTGGCACGAATTAGATTGGGAACCACGGATCCGTTCGACAAGCTCAGGACAGGTTTTCACGAATAGACGCGAAGATTAAGATGGGATGCTGATTTGGGAGTTGGGTTTTGTTTAAGCCGGATCCCCTTCAGGTAGGGACAAGTTTGGAAGATGAAGTTGTGCAAAGTCGTAGCACTAGCGCAGACCCCGCACTCAGCGTAGTGCGGGGGGAAAATAAACTGTTGTGGGCTCGTCGGTTTTGGGTATAATGGCGGGATATGAAAAAGTCGTTAGCACATCTGCCGGATACGGCCAAAAACTACACGAAATAACAGAAAGGATTTGTAAGGAGAAAATCAAAAGCTTTACATAATGTTGTATATTATCATATTGGACAATCCAAAATTATAGGAGGTAACAGAATTGCTCCTCAACCGATTTTTTTTTGAGATACCAATTTACCGCATCAGTCATGAGCGATTCAACCAAAAGTATGATAGTGCTCTGCAGCACCATTGGGAGCGATTCGAGAAATTGAGTGGGTTCGTACGCGATAAGGTTCCCGAGACCACTCGTCTGAACACGAAACAGCATTTCTGGGAAACCTATGGTGGCCCTTGGCACTACAACCAAGTTATTGGATGGATGCGGTTGTACATCCTCGGATCACAGATCCGTGGAGATCTGTGGTGGATGGCTGGAAAACGTTTCCACCGAAAATCCCGTAATCAGATCAAGTATCTTGGAAAAGCTTTTGAGATTCATTTCTTCCCCGATGAATCTTCGGAACAAATTTTTGCAAAGATAGAACAGGAATTTGAGCGGTTCCAAAACAAATGGCGCAGAAAAGGGCGAGTCATGGATCTGGAGTGTTTTCGAACTCTAGCATCCTGCATAGACTGGCGAAAGCTTGTAGATATGAGAGACAAAAAAGAACTCTGACTATCGGGTGAAGCATACGCATTACCCTGCACTTGCCGTCAAAAGAAATACCTTGAATTAATCCCGCATATTCATATAATTACAACACAGAAGATTGGATGAGTCCGTCATCCCGCCAAACAAAGGGCGGGTAAAAGGCGGATAAATATTGAAGAACCAACCGTGCTACGGCAGGCTCCGCCCTGACGAGCGGGAACTTGTTAAACAGATGGTACAATCATTATTAGACTTAAGGGGAAACGATAATGACTACTCGAAAACTCGCAATCGCACTGTCTGTTGTTATGACAATCGTTCTACTAAATAGTGGTTGTAAGAAGAAGGATGTATCTGATGAATTGCAGCAGATATGGCCTATTTGGAAGTTGGATGACCTTCAGATTAACAAAAGGTCAGGAAATGCCGTACAAGTACAGTACACGCATGAACTAAATCTAAGGCCGAAGTACTATAAAGGCAAGATGCCCTTAGTTTATACCAGCAAGCAGCCGTTTTCAGGTAGAATGATGGGCATGGGTGGTCCAGATATTTTCTATGCACACGAGTTTGGCGACTTTTCGAATTATTTCATTTACGACAGCACTCTTTTGAAAGGAATTGTTGCCGTCGACAAATCGAATACCATGGTGGCAGAAGCAAGACTTGCATGGCAGACCAACGTCGAAAGCGGCTTCTATAGGCCAAAAATGGAAGAATTTCACTATTCAGGCGGAAAGCTTGTTTTCCACTGTAAGAGCGGAATAGACTATGATTCTGGGACAAAGATTTCTGAGTCTGAGCAATCTGGATCCAAGCGCAGGGATTTTTTCTTCATACTCCCTTTTGGGATAAATGCCCGATAGGTCTTTTGATGGAGAATTAAAGGGGGCAGGTATTGTTTCAAGAGACCGGATAAATATTGAAGAACCAACGGGAACGGATAGTCTTTAGTTGATAGTCGCCCCTTAGGGACAAGTTAGTATTTAGTCCGCGGGAACGCCTGCGGCGATGGGATAATGGGGACGATAATGGGGACGACGATAATGCGATAATGGGCGATAATGGGGACGGGATAATGGGGACAGTCACCTATTATCCCATTATCCAATCGACGGCTACGATGCGAATGGTTCGGTAATCTGCAAGATTACCTATGCGACAGACGGTGCGCCTTCAACGGACGAGGTTGGATATGTCGAATACGATTATAATCTGCAGGGGCGGCTGGCGGTGACATCGGCTGTTACGCCATCTTGCGAATAAGCTGTTTTAGTTTGCGGTAGTTTGTTTTTCCGGTGCCGAGCAGGGGCATTTCGTCGAGTTTTATGACTTTTCGGATACTGTGCAGGCCGGACAGACCTGCTTCTCGGATCTTGCGGTTGGCGGTTTCCCTGTCGATAGCGAGGGTTGTGAAAAGGATAAGCTCAGGACTTTCTTCATCGGCGGCTTCAATAGCCAAAACGGGCCCCTCGTCGTCTTCGCTCGCGAAATGACTTTGCAGCACGGCCTCAATGGCAGGCAAAGAGACCATCTCGCCGCCGAGTTTTACGAAGCGTTTTAGTCGGCCACTGAAAGTCAGCAGGCCGTCAGTGTCAACACTGACTAAGTCGCCGGTGTTGTACCAGTCCTTGCCGTCAACTTCGACGAATGGCGACTTGCCCTCGTAGTTGAGGTAGCCGCCGAAGACACTTGGCCCTCGGACGAGCAGTATGCCACTGCATGGCGGCGTCCGGGGCCGAAGACTATCAGGGTCAACGAGGATATAATCCAGGCCGGGCAGGATTTTTCCGATGCTGAACGGCTCAGGTTTGTCAGAGTCGTTTATAGAGATAATGGGGGAACACTCGGTGACACCGTAACCCTCTGAGATAACGGCGTTTTCGCATTTCTCTTTGAGGGCCTCATAGACTTTTTCGGGGCATTTTTCCGCTCCGGTAACGGCGAGACGAAGCGTTGAAAGCTGCTCTGCGCTTGCGACGCGAACGATGCCGCCGAGAAATGTTGGTGTCCCTATCAGAAGTGTCACGCCGTATGCCTCTATGAGCTTTGCGAGCGTATCTGCTTCGGTAGGATTGGGATGATAGACTATCTGGGCGCCGCCGCAAAGAGGCAGGAGCATTGTAACGGTCAAGCCGAATGAATGGAACGGAGGGAGAAAGCCAATGAGTCGGTCTTTCTCGTATATTTTCATCATGCTGAGGACCTGGCGCATGTTTGCAATCAGATTTGCGTGCGTCAGAGGGACCGCCTTGGGGAGAGTTTCAGAGCCGCTGGTGAATATGACGACCGCTGTTTCAGTGACTCTTGCCTTGCGGAGTGACCGCCATGTGGTATGAGCGGCGAGGAACGCCTTTAGCTTCGCAAAGCGGGAGACTCTTGAGCCCAGGTCCTCAGCAAAAACGAAACGCTCGGCAATACTCGCAAGGTCGATGCCCTGCAGGGTGATTCGGTCAACAAGGGCCTTGGCGGTGAGGATGTGTTTTACGCCGACCGAATCGAGCGAGGCAGTGATGTTTCTTGCACCTGCCGTCCAGTTCACCATAACCGGCGTCTTGCCGGCAAAGAGCGCAGCAAGATAGAAGGTGTCGGCGGCGACGGAGGCCGGCAGCATTATACCGACATAATCGCCTTCGAGTTTCTCGATGACGGGTTTGAGAACGAGGCAGGCGATGATGATGTCACGGTAGCTCCTGACACCGCTTGTCTGGTCGGCGATGGCCGATGCATTGGGGTAGTTTGCCGCCTGCCTGAGGAAGATCTCCGTCAACGTTTCGCCCTGAGGCAAATCCACCCGCTTGACGGGCCTTTCTTTGAACCATCGAGGCGCGACGGGCTTGAGTGTTGTCGGCGTTACATAGACAAACTTGCCGCAGGCCGCGAGCAAACAATCGCCAACGGCCTGCATCGCATCGGTGTCGGCCTGTCGGAATCCGAATTCCTTTTCGAGCCAGAGAAGCAAATCGGTCCGTGCCAGAGAATCCATACCGAGGTCGGCCGCGAGCAGGTCGGTGTCGCTGAGCTGTGATATGCCGACGACTTCGGAGATGTGCGTGAGGACGAGTTGCCGAGTCGTTTGCGGCACAGAGGAGTAGTCGGCGTCGAGCTTCGCCAGGGTCGGCTCGGACAAGGTGCGCGTGCCGCCTTTTTCCCAGATGGTGTACGGGACATAGGTATTCGGCAGAGCGTCGGCGTTGTAGAATTCCTCGAGGAAGCGGTTGAAGGTATTGCGGTCGGCGCTGCGGGGCAGGTCTTCCGGCTCATAGAGTTCTATTGTCACATTACGTCTGGGTGTGAAAAAAATCGCGTTTGCAAGTATCGCGAGCAGTCCTTTACGCAGGACGGGAGCAACTTTTGGCTCGTGACCCGAGGCCCAGCCGAACGCACTTCCCCAAAGTCCCCTTGTACGCACGAGGATGATGCGTGCATCGGGGCAGTTTTGGAGGATTCTTTCGACAGAGCTGTTTGCACCGAGTGATTCTTTGTAGCTGTGGCAGAGCCGCCCTGCCGGCCAGATGATGAAATTCTCACCTTGTTTTATTCCTTCGATGTTTTCATCGAGCACCTCTTCAACCTTGGCCCGCGCAGCAGGGCCGTAGCTGGCGATACTGGGAATTGTCCGGACGCCCCATCGCTTTGCAAAAAAACGAATCAGGAACCTGTTGACCTGGTCCTGGTCGCCGAACCCACGGGGGGCAAAGCGTCGCTGGAGATAAACATAGAGCATGACCGGATCGATAAGAGCCGGATGGTTCGGAAGGAAAACGATACCAGTTCTGCCTTTTGCTGCAATTTTGTCTAAGCCACTGAGCTTTATATCGTATCGAAGCCAAAAGGCAAACTTGGCAATTATTGTCACTATAAAATCAAGCATCTTTTTTCTCCCTCGGCAGAACAAGAAACAGCCATACAGCGACCATGGCCATTATCACACCCATAATCGCATAGCAGTTGGTCGGCCTGATTCCCATCCGGTTCAGGATGCTGAAGACGCCGGCAGCAATGAGCATAGCCGTGAAATCTGTGAAGCTGGAAGCGGCGATGATTCGCCCTTTTATATCGGCGCTGGGTCTGACCTGTACGAAGCTCGCCAGCGGAACAGAGAAGATGCCTCCTCCGACACCGGCCAGGCCGAGTGAAACTACGACTATCGGCTTTCGCATCGCGTCAGGCAGATACGGCACAAGGGCGATACCGAACATACAAACGGTCACCAATCCGCATGCAGGGACAAGAACACGATACCATCGACGCCCTTTGGCTAAACGAGTGACAGCCAGACTGCCAATCGCAATTCCCACTAACTCGATAGTAATCATGGCGCTGGTTTTGGTCTGCGAGAGGGCGAACTGTTCCAGGGCAAGGGAGTTTATCACAAGAATCTGGAGCAGCCCGATAAACCAGAAGAAGCACTTGGCAATTATTGTAGTCGTCAGGAGCCGGTCGGTGCAGAAGATGTGATAGAGCGTCTTGATTGAGTTAAGCGGCCCTGCCTTTGGAAAACGGGCGTTCGGCGAGGCCGCGGGGAACCTCGGGACGCCGAGGCTCACGATAACACCTGTGACCGCGACACCAACAACAAAGACTGACGCGACCGCCCTGCCGAGCGGGACGCCGGCAAATGTCCCTTTGATATCCAGTATCACTCCCACCAGAGCAGTGCCGGTCAGAATAGCGCCGGTAGTTACCATTCTCATAATACCATTTGCAGTGACGACGTACTCTTCCGGGTACAGTTCGGGAATGCTGCCGTTCAGGGCAGGGCCGAAAAGAGTTGACTGAAGCGCCATAATGAACAGAGTCACTAATATAAGGCCAAGGTTAAGGTAGAAGATGCCCACCGCGGCAAACAGCATTGCGACTAACTCAAGCAATTTCGAGGCGATCACTATGGAGCGTTTGCTGAATCGGTCGGCGCAGTAGCCTGCGGGAGCTGCGAAGAGAATGAATGGCAGGGTGAACAAAGCACTGGCGTAGCCCTGGATATGAGTTCTGCCGGCGACAACGGCGAGCATAAGTGTACCCTGCCTGAAAAAATTGTCGTTCAGCACGCCCGCACAATAAGTAGCGGCCATGGCAATGAACTTTGCCCGTGCCTTTCGGATGCGTTTTCTTAGTGACTCGTTTGCATGACCGTCCATGTCATCCTTCCGATAAAATGTCTCCTTGCCGATATGGTAGCACAGAGGCCGACACACCGCAATTATATGGTTTATATCGGCCGGTTCGCACAACAACCAGCACAATAGTTGACAACTGACGCGGACTCGGATTATACTTAGGTGCGATGAATCTGTTTGGCGCCCGTAGCTCAATTGGATAGAGTCGCGGACTTCGAATCCGAAGGTTGCAGGTTCGAGTCCTGCCGGGCGCGTTGCTCACCACTGACCAGATCCGAAGGCGCAGCCGAAGGATTGTAGCATCTGTTTGGAGAGCCCTATGCGAGATACGAAATGCTGTGGCGGGAATTGGGGTTTGTGGTTTGATAATCTAATATGGATCAGAAGAAATAGGGTGAGTGTCTTAGTTTTATGAATGCCTCTTTACAAATCGCATCAAATGCCTTACTAATATTGTATCTGTGAGAGTAGTAGTATATTTGGTAGTTCTTCTTAAATCGGAATGATTATGGGTCGGTCTCCCAACGTAGAAATTGACAGAAGTATTCTTCACTGGGCGAGGAAAAGTTCAGGAATTAATGTTCCAACTGCGGCAAAAAGGGCAGGCACTACGCCCGCGCGAATCGAAGAGTGGGAAGAGGAGGGCGGTTCCTACCCAACAATAAAGCAACTGCGGAAGCTTGCAAAAGCATATATGCGCCCCATCGGCCTTTTTTTTCTCCCAGAACTCCCGGAAGATCCAGAGAGCATCAAGGATTTCCGGAAAATCCCGGATGAGTTTCAGGAAGAGATGTCTTCCGCTCTTCGATTCGAGATCAGGCTCGCATGGGACAGGAGAGAGGAAGCCCTCGAAATGATAGCCGACCTGGACGAAGAACCAACCATTATTCATGACCGCTTCAGCCTTGCTAGCGACCCAGACAAGATTGCGCTCAAGATACGCAAAATGCTCGGTATATCAACTACTCAACAAATGCAATGGAGAACAAAGTACGATGCATTCAATGCATGGCGGCAGGCGGTTGAACAAGAAGGAGCCCTCGTATTTCAAACTGGCATCCTGCGCAATCTTATCGTCGATCCGAAAGAAGCACGTGGTTTCTCAATAGCCGAGCAGCCATATCCTGTAATCGTTATCAACGGCAAGGATCATCCCACAGCAAGATGTTTCACCCTTATTCACGAATTGACCCATATTTTGCTGGCCGATGGCGGAATATGTGACTTGCACAATCCTTTTAGGGCTACGTCACACACTGACCGAACAGAAGTCTTCTGCAACCGGGTCGCAGGTTCGACTCTTGTACCGGCGGATGCACTACTGCGAACAGACGTTGTTCAAAATCATGGGAGACATGAAGACTGGAGCGATGATGAGTTGGAGGTGCTAGCGAAGAAGTTTTGGGTAAGCTGGGAAGTGATACTTCGGCGCCTGCTAATCCTCAGAAAGACCTCGCGGGCTTTCTACCAAAGATGGCGAAATGAAAGAAACGATATATTTCCGGGACGTGAGACAGGCGGAAAGATTAAGATATCAACTCCAACCCGTGTGATCATAAGAAACGGGCGACTGTTTCCTGCGCTCGTTCTCCGGGCTTTGAGAAACAGAAGGATAACTTCATTTAGGGCTGCGGACATCCTTGGCGCTGGTGCAGATCGCCTGCGTGATGTTGAGACGGCACTTTTCTGATCATGGCACGAGTCTACTGCATAGACAGTTCGGCAATTATAGATGCATGGACGGATAATTATCGTCCGGCATCGTTTCCTTCATTTTGGGAGCGCATCGAAGATCTAATCGAATCGGGTGAGCTAATATCTCCAGAAGATGTTCGTCAAGAGATAAAACATCCGCTGGAACTGAATGATTGGGCGAAAGACCACGATGACATGTTCATTGAATTGGACGATGAATTTCAAAATGAACTGAAATTGGTGCTTGCGGAACTCTCGGAAACCATGAAACAAAGGAATCTGAGGTTTCTTGGGAAGGACCTCAAGGCTGATCCCTTTGTTGTTGCTCTTGCTAAACAGAGATCAGCCGTCGTCATATCTCACGAGGGAGAGCATGGCGACCAAGGGCGCCCAAAGATTCCCGACCTATGCAGAAAATATGGGATAGAGCACATAAGGCTCGCGGATCTAATAGAGGAAAGAGGCTGGACATTTTAATCTATTAACCCGAAGGGCAGAGTTCCACGGGCTTGCCCGCCATTCGTTTGGCGGGTCCTTTTGGCGGAATCCGGGGAGAAAAAGGGGTCAGAAAAAGGGGTCAGGAGCATTTTCTGTGTCGGCCGCAGAAAAAGGGGTCAGCAGAAAAAGGGGTCAGGAGCATTTTCTGTGTCGGCCGCGAGGTTGCAGAGTCGGAAGGGAAAACCTAAGGATTGACACAGGTTTTTCAGCTTTTTCCCTTTAATCCGCGGTTCCTTTACGTGGCAAAATCCAATTCGTGCCCGTAGTTTACCCTCGAGTGCCTGCTACCTTGTTTTTGCAACAGAGGGTGTCAATCCGTGGTTAGACAAAATTTCACTTGACATCTAACTTCCCATATTGTATAATACCCACCGAACTTTGAGAAAGTGAATACAGTATCAAAAATCGGAACCTAAAAAATGATTGTTCAGTCAGCTAAAACAATGAGCTTGTGCCTTAGGTGCGAAGCTCATGTGGACGAAGGCGAAGGGCCTGCGCACAAACCACGTTTGGAGCAAGGCCCTCGACGAGTACACCTGCTGACTGAACAACTCTGCGCTCTCAGCGTACTCGGCGGTAAAAAATCCGTGCAAACTTGTGCCTACCGAAGGGGGATTAGTGTGAATCAGTGTCTAAAAACAAACCGCCTATATTGCCCAACTTAACTTGCTGGCAATTTACACCTTTTTATGCAAAACAAACCCAATTTTGGCAAGGCCCACAATGAGCCTAACCCTCTATGCAAAAAGGGTTTACGAAAATTATCCACCCCTCCGAACGGCAAAAAAGCAAACCCAAACAAACCCAATTCAAACCCAATTTCAGCCCAAACAAACCCAAAGCAAACCCAATCAAACCCAAAACGAACCCAATTTTCAAGCTGCCGGAGCCTGTCGAGGACAGCGCAGATCCCCGCTTGTCCTCGGGAGATTGCTACTTTGGTCCTGCAGCAGAGGAACTGCTCCTCCAATGGCCCAGCAACAGGGGACCCAATATTCTCACCTGTTCACCTGCTCTACTCTCTACTCTCTGCCGCCGCCCCCACTTTAAGACCACAATTCAATACCGATAACAGCATCGGCTCGGCAAAACCGGTAGCCACACTAATTTTAACTGCTGAGTATCCTCTCAACTTTTCCCTGGTCAACTTCCATTATATATCGAATTCCACTGACCTGTGCCGCCTCAGGTGTTAAAGCCGCTATGTCGTCGCGTGTTATATACTCCATCGCAAACTTCCGGCTGCCCGCCATTAGCTGACGCAAGCCCTGGGTAAGACGTTCATAATAAGTATAGAGACCCAGAGCTCCCGTGGGGAGCTTTTCGAATTCCTCATCACCGAGCTCTTTGCGCAAGGCGCTTGCGGTAACGAAGATTTCATTCTTTGAATTCCCGAACCGCTCGATGTACACGGGAATCTGGTTCTCATCCATCGTGCGTCCGATTGTCTTGCCGACCATGGCCGCGGCGATAGGGGCTCGGGCCATACCAACCAGCTTGACAAACGGTGCGCACAAGGCAAGTCCTTTGAAAATCTGGTCTTCAAAGGCGAATCCGCCCGCCACAGCCAAAGCAGGCAAATACTCACCTTTGTCGGCAAGACGCCTGGAGTACTCATACAGAAGCGAATGCAGGTAAACGGGAGGGACACCCCATTCATTCATCATACGCCAGGGGCTCATGCCGGTGCCGCCGCCCGCACCGTCAACCGTTAGCAGATCGATTTTGTACCGGGAAGAAAACAGAACGGCCCTGGCAAGATCGGCGGGCCGATAAGCACCGGTTTTCAAAAACACATATTTGGCCCCGGCGCTGCGCAATTCCTCCACTCTCTTGGCGAATGACTCCTCTGTCACCATTCCTACCCGTGAATGTCGCTCAAACTCCTTGAATGCGCCCTGCTCGAAAGCCCTGATAACATCCGGATCGGTGGGGTTTGGCAGTATTACGTAGCCCCGCTCATACAGCAGTTGGGCCTTTGGGAGCTCTCTGATTTTCACTTCACCGCCGATGTCCTTTGCGCCCTGGCCCCATTTTAGCTCCACACATTCGACACCGAGTTTTTCAATTGCATATTCCTGCACGCCTAATCGGGTATCCTCGATGTTTGCCTGCACAACGATGGCGCCGTAGCCGTCGTGTTGGTGGTCTTTATAGAGTTTGACCCGCCGCTTAAGATCAACCGTATCAACTACCCGACCGTTCTTGATGACAGCTTCAGGGTCCATTCCAACAACGTTCTCACCAATGGTAAGTCCTGTTCCCGCCAGGGCAGAGCCAATGGCCAGACCTTCCCAGTTGTTTTTGGCAATATTCGTCGAACCGATGCCGGGGATGCCCCACGGACAGCAAAACTTTATCCCGTTATCATGCCCGAAAGTGACTTCCAAATCGACGGCGGGAAAAATGGCCTTGTCACTGTCCGCCTCAATGCCATGCGCACCAACCGCGGTCCCCATGATATTAAAGTGGGAATAGTCGATGGGATAGGTTTTCTCCGCAGCGGTCGTCACCACCCCGAATGGCTGGGGATAAATGACCTCATGACCCCGGTAGGCGCTCTTGCCGATTTCGCACATTCCGATGCACCCGTCCACACAGGTCGCACACATACCCGAGGCGGGCACGACTGAACCTTCCGTCCTGTTCTTCGTCAAAGTTGCTGCCGAGGCATTTATCTTCGATAAGGTCACTGACATTGTATTTGGCTCCTTTCGTGTTACTACTTCTTCTCGAATTTCTTGTCAATCTCGCACGCTACACAGGGATTCATGTAGCACATCATATCGTCAAACTGTTCCTTTTCTAAGCAAGGCGGGATTAGATTGGCACAGCCGCCACAGATTGCTTTTTCCGGCTCGGTGTAGGTGCAGCGGAGCTGGCAGGCGGGGCAGACATAGATGCAGCCGCCACACAGCCGGCAAACATCCGATTGGACGTCAAACGGCGTGCCGATATCCCTTTTTTCACCGCGGTTGCGGAAGCCGATGGCCTTGGCCATCATTTGCTCCTCGCACATCCGCACGCACAAGCCGCAAAGAATACAATCCTCATACTCCTGCCTGAAGCGCTGCTGCCGAATATCGTGTGCGGAAGCAAGGTCCTGAATCGTCTTGGACTGAGGACAGGAAGCCAGCAGCAGTTCAAGCACCATTCTGCGCGCCCTTAGCACCCTCGCCGATGCCGTGCGCACCTTGAGACCTTCCTCGGCTGGATAGGTACATGAGGAAACCAATTTTGCGCTCGGTCCTTCACCAATCTCCACCACACAGAGCCGACACGCCCCATAAGGCGACAATCCCTCCATATAACAAAGAGTTGGAATCGGAAAACCAAAAAACCTTGCGGCCTCCAGCAGCGTAGTGCCTTCTTCGACGGAAACATCCAAACCATTTATCCTCAAAGTAATCATGCTGATTTCTCCCCAGGCGCCGCGCATTTGGCTTCTTTATCCTCTTTAGGCCGCGTGAACTCCAGGTCGCACCTCAGACATCTTCGGGCCTCGCGACTCGCTTCTTCTACAGAAAACGCCGTCTCCACTTCCGCAAAATTCTTTCTCCTCGACTTGGCGGGCAGAGCAGCCGGCTCCACTCTCGCTGCATCCTCAAACCCCTCGTCACTGACGGCAGCGGGCTCTATGAAGAATTTTGGTAGTTTTACCTGCGGCGGCTCCCTGAGCTCCTTGCCGCGAAGGTAGCGGTCTATGACCGCCGCCGCATTTCTGCCTGCTGCAATAGCATCGACAACAGTATTAGGACCCGTCACTAAGTCTCCTCCGGCGAACACTCCTTTGCGATTAGCGCCAAGAGTCTTCGCATCGACCCTCAATCTGCCGCCCTTGTCAAGCTCCAATCCCATAGAAGCAAGGCAATCGCTGTCCGGGCGTTCGCCGATGGCTACTATCAAGGTATCCAGCGCAATAGTGAACTCAGTGCCGGGTATGGGCACTGGTTTGCGTCTCCCGCTTGAGTCAACATCACCCAGTTTGTTTCTTATGCACTTGATATCGGCCAGGCGTCCGTTTTTCGCATCTATCTTCACCGGCTGGACAAATGTTTCGACTTTCACACCCTCGGCCTCGGCAGCTCTGATATAACGTATGCTTGTCGGCGAGACCAGTGTTTCAAGCCTTATGCCTTCCTCTATAGCTGCTTCAACTTCTTCGGCGTAAGCAGGCATCTCCTGGGAGGTACGCCGGTAGAGCAGCGTTACACTTTTGACTTTTTTCTGACGAATAGCCACTCTTGCGGCATCCACGGCGGAATTGCCGCCCCCAACGATACCAACGTGCCCCCTTGCCATCTCCTCGCCTCTCAGATTAAAGGCCTTGAGGAATTGCATTGATGAGAAAACTCCTTCGGTGTCTTCTCCTTCAAGCCCCAAACGCCAGCTCTTGTCTGCCCCTATTGCCAGGAAGACCGCCTTGAAACCATCCTTGAAAAGTTCGTCGATGGTTACGTCCTTGCCCAGGGCAGTCCCGCACCTGAGCGTGATGTTTTCATCGAGCAGTGATTCTATTTCCTTCTCTGCCACATATCGAGGGAGCCGATAAGCCGGAATGCAGCTTGTAAGCATTCCGCCCGGCTCATCGGCCGCTTCAACGAGCGTCACTTTGTAGCCAAGCAGAGAAAGATAATGGGCCGCCGAAAGACCGGCAGGCCCTGAGCCCACAACAGCTACTCTGTGAGAATCCTTGGCCCGGCGTGGAACTCTGACAGGTTTATAAACCGCCGGGTCAACACGGTCTGTGATAAATCTCTTCAACGCTCGGATGGCAATAGCTTGCCCCCCGCTGACAGCGAGGTTGCATCTTGTTTCGCACTTGCGACCACAAACTCGCGCACAAACCGATGGGAACGGATTGACCTCCCTGATAACTTTGTAGGCCTCTTCGTACTTACCCTTCCCTATCAAGGCGACATAGCGCCAGACCTCGGTGTCCAGTGGGCAGCCGGCCTGGCAGGAAGCACCCACCAGGTCTTTGCACACGAAGGCGCCGCACTTCTTGTCAATCACATGCCGGTGGTATTCATCACGGAAGTAACGCAGGGTGCTTAGAACAGGATTTGAAGCCGTCTGCCCGAGGCCGCACATCGTGGTGTCCTTCACCGCATCCGCTAATTCCTTGAGAAGCTCCAAGTGCTCAGGCGTTCCGTTACCTCTCGAGATGTCGTCGAGAATCTCGTACATCCGTTGCGTGCCCTTTCGGCAGGTGAAACATTTGCCGCACGACTCATCCTTCAGAAAATTCATAAAATATTTGGCGACATCCACCATACAGGTGTTGTCATCCATAACAATCATGCCGCCGGAGCCCATTATGGAGCCGGCTTCGGCTAAGCTGTCATAGTCAACCGGCAAATCAAACATGTCGGAAGGAATGCATCCCCCGGATGGCCCACCTGTCTGAACCGCCTTTATTTTGGCCTTGCCCACCGGGCCGCCGCCGATGTCATAAACGATTTCCTTGATGCTCATTCCCATCGGTACTTCGACGAGGCCGGTATTCTTGATTTTGCCGACGAGACTGAATATCTTCGTGCCGGAATTGTTCCCAGTGCCGATCTTTGCAAACTCCTCGGCCCCACGCCTGAAAATCAGGGGGATATTGGCCCAGGTTTCAACGTTGTTAATAGCCGTAGGCCTGCCGTTGATGCCTTTCTGTACGGGGAACGGCGGCCGCTGACGCGGCTCTCCCATCTTTCCTTCGACGGAGCGTATCAGCGCCGTCTCCTCACCACACACAAATGCGCCGGCGCCCTTGACCAGCCCAATATCGAATGAAAAACTTGTGCCGAGAATGTTTTCACCCAGAAGACCGAGGTCGCGAGCCTGCCGGAGGGCAACATCAAGATGTCTTATTGCGAGTGGGTATTCTTTGCGGACATAGACTATACCTTCCGTAGCCCCTGTCCCGTAGGCGCCAATTATCATTCCTTCGATGATGCTGTGTGGGTTTCCCTCGAGCACGCTGCGGTCCATATAGGCGCCGGGGTCGCCCTCGTCCGCGTTGCACACGAGAAACTTGCCGCCGTTACCGGATTGCTTAGCTAACAATTCCCATTTCAAACCTGTGGGGAAACCGCCCCCGCCGCGGCCTCTCAATCCTGAACGTTTGACTTCTTCCACTACCCAACTGGGGTAAGCAGCGGCAAATACTTTCGCCAACACCGAATATCCGCCCGCTTTGATGTAATCATAAATGCGGATAGGATCTACCTTCTCGTTCCAGGAAAGAAGCCTGCGCACCTGTTTGCTAAAGAATGGTATGTCATCCTGCTTTTCCACGGGCTTGCCGGTTTCCATATCCATGAAGAGAATATCAGTAAGCACTTTGTCTTTTGCGGCGGCATGGACGATGCGTTCCATCTCTCGAAGGCCGACTCTGGGGTAAAACACCCGGCCGGGCTCGACAAGTACGGAAGGCTCCATCTGGCAGAAACCGTGACAGCCGGTAATGCGGAGACGCACCTTCCTGGTCAGGCCGTTTGCCAGAATCTCGCGTTTGGCTACACGGATAAGGTCGCCGGCCCCGCTGGCCTGACCACACGTCCCTGTCGGAATAACTATGCAGGGTGTGTTTTCATCAACGGCAGCAGAAAGCGCCTTACGTAATTCTTCCAACTGATTCACAGAAGATAATCTTAGCATCGCCATACCTCTTGGAAGCCCTCACATTAAACGGGCAGTCTCCTTCAAATCCTTTCGGTCAAAGCAAGTCCAGCATATGGTTTCTACACCCGCGGCGCGAACAAATCTGCACTATGCCCCCGCCACGGACGAGCATGGGCACCATTGGTGCACTGCACATTGAACAGTCGGACGTGCTGGGCAGCTCTACCCGACAATGCGGACAATGGAATCTCACCACGGTGTCCACGCCGATATCCGGCTCCGTTGAAAAATTGTAACTACCATACAGACAGGACAGCCGCAGCCAGCCATCCGCGTGGTCAAAGGAGACATTTATTTTGATTGACGGGTAGCCGTCAATGGCAAAGGTCTCGTCCATCAGACTGTGATTACAATGGGGACAGCTCACATCGATGGGAAAAATCCGCTTGTCCTTGCCCGGCTGGGCCTTGTCGAATCCTCTTCGAGCTTCATCTAATAGTTGACTAATCCTCGATTTCCTGACCTTTGAGAAGTAGTGGCCGTCGATAACAACAACCGGCCCGAGCGCGCATGCCCCCAGACAATTTACCGTCTCTAATGTAAATTCCTTATCGGCAGTTGTTTCTCCGGCCTTGATTCCGAGCTGCTGCTCCAGCTCTTCGACAATTCTTGGTGCGCCTCGCACGTGGCAGGCTGTCCCAACGCACGCACAGACAAGGTTCTTTCCCCTTGGCTTCAAGCTGAACGAACGATAGAACGTCGCCACACCATATACATCAACCAGAGAGCGCCGGGTTCTATCGCTTACTATTCTGAGGGCCTTTTCAGGAAGATAGCCGTATTCCGCCTGGATTTCTTCGAGGATGGCGATAAGCCCGCCTCGCCCCTCTTGCTTTTCCAGGATTCTTAAAATACCTTTCAAATCTACTTCTTTTTCCGCACAGATATTCTCTTCGTTCGAGATAGCTCTGTTTGCTTCCATCCTATTGGTACTCCTCGCAATGCCAGACACCGCCTTCGGGTCTTGGAAAGACACAGGTTTGGCGATTTTCACAGTCGCTGCACAGCCCTGTTAGTCCGGCGGACTCTTCCGCGGCGGCGATGTAAGATGCCGCCGACTGCGGCGTGTCCTCTGCGGCAGTCTTCCCGGCAGGAGCACTCTCAACTTCAAATTCTTCACAATAAAACGCCGGCCTTTGGCTATCTCGTGGAAATGTGCAAGTCAAAGCATGTTTACACGTTGAGCATAAACCGCGATGTATAGTATCGCCTGACATAACCTATTCCTTAAATTTGCCTTTGTACCGCACACCGTATTGCAAAAACTGTGCCTGTCGCTGCTCAACGCAAACCAACAGAGGTTTACGGCCGGCCGGCCGCCGCATGCTAAAAGAGAATTACAGGCCTGATTGGGAAAAAATGGGGGATTTTCACGAAACAATCTTTTTGCTGAGGTTACGCTTGTGACGACGCTCTGCCTAAGCAGGATGGCGGGAGTCGGCGGGGGATTTTGAACCACCGGGGCGAATTTACCCTGTGTTGAGAATTCAAAATGAGCAGCGTCAAGCAAGCTGATGTGAGCAAAAAGCGATTTGATTTTTCCGCTGAGATGGGTTACTTTATGACAATAAAGGTTTACTAACCACGAAGTGCACTGCCGTAAGGCATTCTGTGGAGAAAAACACGAAAAGATATTTGATTCTTTAACTTTAACTTCGCGAGCTTCGCGTTCTTCGTGGTAAATATGGTTTATATCATAAACAGAAACAACCTTAGTTGTCCTAAGGACTTCCTAGGAGACCAGCCGGAAAAAATAGAACTCGAACCTGTCTGCGTGCGGTCACGCACAGGCAAGTATCGTGTTATTGCGGTAAATAAAACCAGCGAAGGACAAGCGAGTAATACGGTAATGGTGTTGCTGTGAGGGAGACAGGATGGTCACGTAAAAATCATGATAATTGTTAGCTATACAAATTGGAGTCAAGCCAGTGAATACTAAAATGATCGCAGAAATTAAGAAACACATGGAACAGAAAACCACCGATGAACTTCTATCCATCTGGATAAAGAACGACCGAGAGGAATTGTCTAATGATGCCTTTGAAGCCGTGAAACTGATTCTTCTTGAGCGGGGCGAGAATCTGCCGCAGCAGGTAGAAAAAACATCAACAGCCATAAAACCCAAGGCTCCACTGCTCTGGCGGTTGCTTCGCATTGGTTTCATAGTGCTGTCTTTGTTTGGCGGGTTGATGATGATTTGCGTAGTATGCATTGCTATCGGATCCTACTTACGGCCCCAGCGTCTAAGCAATCAACCCCTAAGTGGCATGTTTTTTGCGATGATCATGACCTCAGCGGTCTTCTTGATTGGTGGCGCCCTGTTATCTAAAATGGCCAGCCGCAAGACCGGGCGTCAGGAAGCGAAAACATTCACTGGCGAACTCATCGCTGTAATCATCGCAACCGCTGTTGCTCTTGTGGCTGGTCCACTAGGTTTTCCTGAGTTCGTATGGGGTATTGGCTCGCTCGTGGCTGTCGTAGGGAGCTTGTATGTTATTTTCAAGTGCAAGGAATTTCGATGGAAAAATTGCATCATTGCGGGGCTGGCTCCTGGCTTGGTTTTCGCACCCATATGGATACCCGCAATGATGAGGGCTCGTGACCTTGCCTTTATCCACCAGCGAACAGAGACTTTTGCGCAGGTGATTGCCGAGGCATCAAGTCTGTTCACCCACGAAGACTTTGAGGCAGCAATGACGGAAGATCACGCTGTTGGGATCATGCCCAATCTGAACCATAGCGTCTTGGTGCTTGATGCGGCAACGCGTCGTTTGGCTGTCAGCGAGATTAGTATTTTCATCCCCGAAGGTTTGTCAGCTAATCAGCTCTCTTCGGTGCAAGTAGTAGTTGTATTGGGTGAAATGATATTCGAGATTACTCCTTCTCCGTACGCTACCTCCGCCTTTGGAGCCAGATTATTGGGGGATAAGGAGCTTGTGGCTCCCGTTCTTGTATATCGTTGGCCCGAGCAAGAGTTAGTCTTTTCAGGCAAGCTATTAACAGGGTGCACGACAACATCGGTTTCGCGACAAGAGGTATATTCGTTGGCGGCTGACAGCTTGACACGACTGCTCCAAGGTGTGAATTAAAGGTGTGCGGTATATTTTTAGCTCTTGGGAAATTAAAGGTGTCCGGAAATTAAAGGTGTCCGGTACATTTCCCCGTTGAACCGGGAAATTAAAGGTGTCCGGTACATTTCCCCGTTGAACCGGTTCGGATTCTCTCCAGAGTTTCCACTAAAGGTGTCAGTTTTAATACTGTTTTGTAAACCAGCACATTTCCCCCGTTGAATCGCTTCGTAAATCTTTCTTGACCAATTAGCCCTTTACATCCGATAATTGCAGGTTAAAATCAGCAATTATGTTCTGCCATCGGCGGTGAATTAAAACACATTACGATAATGGATAATATTGTCAACCACGAAGTGCACTGCCGTAAGGCATCCTGTAGAGAAGAACACGAAAAGATATTTTGTTCTTTAATTTTAACTTCGTGAACTTCGCGTCCTTCGTGGTGATTCGACTTTCTTAAGCTTTTCACGCAAGGTTTTGCGGTCTATACCAAGAATTTCCGCTGCGCGGGTCTTGTTGCCGGCTACGCTTGCCAGAACATTACTTATGTATTCGGCCTCCACTTCAGCGAGAGTTCGGGTAAATCCCGTTCTTCGCAGGGCTGAGAAACGGCAAAGATCCGGCAAGTCGGGAACCTCGATAAGGTCCCCGTCGGTCATTACCACCAGTCGCTGAATTACGTTCTCAAGCTCTCTGACGTTGCCCGGCCAATTGTAATTCCGCAGACCCTGCAGCGCCTTGTCGGAAAAACGGAGAGGCGATTTACCCGATTCGGCTGCGAACTCAGTTACGAAATGACGGGCCAGTAAGAGAATATCATCACCCCTTTCTCTGAGAGGCGGTATGAATATGGTAATGACGTTGAGGCGGTAGAATAGGTCCTCACGGAAAAGTCGCTTCTCTACCAAACCATGCAGGTCTCTGTTGGTCGCGGCCAAAATCCTTACATCCACTTTTCGTGACCGGTTCGATCCAACCATACAGACTTCTTTGTCTTGCAGAACGCGGAGAAGTTTGACCTGCATAGCTAAGCTCATATCGCTCACTTCGTCGAGAAAAATGGTGCCGCCATCGCCGGCTACAAAGAAGCCTGCCCGGGATTCGACCGCTCCGGTAAAGGCGCCCTTTACGTGCCCGAATAATTCGCTTTCAAGCAGCGCTTCGGGGATTCCGCCGCAGTTTATGGGTACAAACGGCGCCGAAGAGCGGGTGCTGCCGTAGTGAATGGCCCGAGCCGCCAGCTCCTTTCCCGTACCGCTCTCGCCGCTAATAAGAACAGTGGCCGAAGTAAACATCGCCTTGCCTATAGCGACGAAAACTTTGTGCATTACTTTTGAGTCCCCGATAAAACCCTTGTGCACAGGGACCTCCTGGTCCACAGCGGTCTGTCCCGACCTGCGAGCCTTTAGTTTATCGAGCACTCGCTGAACTGCGGACAGAAGCTCTTCGTCGGTGAAAGGTTTGGCCAAAAACTCCTCGGCACCGCTTTTGACCGCATTGACGGCCCCTTCGACCGATGGATAACCTGTTATCATCATGACTTCGGTATCTTTGAAGTTTTCCCGAACATGCCGCACTAAGTCGAGACCGCTGACCTTCGGCATCTTAAGGTCCGTGATGACCAGATCCAATGCCGTGCCTTCGAGAATTGCAACTGCCTCAGCCACGCCCGGTGCCGTGAAGACCCGGTATCCGACCGCCGTTAGATTTCGCTGGAGAACCTCCAGTGTCGTTGCCGAGTCGTCCACAACAAGAATGCGTTCTTTCGTCGGCGAAGATGGCATATCAGGTATTTTCCTTCGTGTCCTGTGGTTGCCCTATGGGCAGCCGGATTTCAAAACGAGTACCGCAGCCGACTCTGCTCTCAACCTCAATTGAGCCGCCGTGTGCGGTGACAATGCCGTGAACCACGGGCATACCCAAACCTGTCCCCTGACCGACGTCTTTGGTTGTAAAGAATGGAACAAATATCTTATCGAGTACCTCCTTGCTCATGCCGGCGCCGGTATCTTCAACAATCAGACAGACATCGTGGTCGCAAAATCGTGTTCCGACCGTGATCGTCCCCCCTCCGGACATCGATTGTGAGGCATTGACAACCAAATTGACCAGAACCTGATTCAACTGAGCGGGGTCCGCGGTGATTTCAGGCAGGTTTGGCCAAAGTGCCTGAACCAGCTCTATGCCCTCTTTGGCGCAGCGGGCCCCAAAGAAATAGAGACTGTCCTGAACTACCTGATTGAGATTCACACGGGTTTTCCTGGGCGGTCTCTGCCGAGCAAAAACCAGAAGCTTCTGTATAACATCCCGTGCCTGCAAAGAGGCTGCTTCTATCTTTTCAATATCCTTCGTCGCCGGAGCCGGAACTCCGGAGCACTTTTTCGCCAACTGGGCAAACCCCAGTATATTTCCCAACGGTTCATTCAGCTCGTGCGCTACTCCGGCCGCAAGCATGCCAATAGTGGCTAATCGATCAGCATGTCTGAGCTGAGCATGCAGCTTCAATTTGTCCTCCTTTGACTGTCGGCGCTCGATAATCAATGCCACCTGTCTGGCCGCCTCGTCAATCAGATTTCGCTCTTCCTTGAGGAAAGGGCCCTCATCAAGTTCGGGCTTTTGTTCTGCGTAAACTATCTCAATCGCACCTCTTGGCCTGCCGCCGACGAGGATATCCGCAGTTTGTTTCTGACGGGCCTCATGAAACCTCGCTGTCTTGTACTCAGTACCGTCCAGAGTGATTCGCCCAGTGGCTATTTCAGGATATTGCCAGGCAGAAGGCAGCAATTCAACAATGCCCTGCAGGATTTCTTCCAGGGATATACCCGGCCGCCCCGCAATCTGCGCGATGCCGTAAAGACAGGTCAACTCTTTAACACGCTCGCGCAATGCCGCTTTCTCGTTATAAGACAATTGGCTCTTCGCCATCAGAGTCTCCGTACGCCTGGAAAACCACAGAGGCAAAAGGGCTTCTGTCAGGCCTTCCTTTCGCACGATTTTACCTGCTCTTATGGCTGCCTGTCAACATTGGCATTTGGGCAAGGGCGGGGGTGTACCTCGCCGGCCTGCCCTGTGGGAATGCTTTGGAGCGGCTTCTTTGCTACAGCCGAATTCGAGAGAGTTGTCGTTGATGTACTTTTTGGTTTGATAAAGACTGCGGCTTTGGGCCTCGCCTGCCGGTTCGTCGCGGGCTTGGCCACCTGCGCGTTTGATATTTAGACCTTAGAGGTTCCCTTAAATTACAGCCGACGAAGTCGGCCTCAGCAAAACGAGCGACGAGTCACGAGCGACTATCGACGCGAAAACTGGCCGTTTTGGAACAAAACGGCCGGTTTGAGTTATTTATTCTTGCTTTCTTTTTTTAATCTTCGTTTTTCCTTTGGAGTAAGCTGGGCCTTTTTCTGTTTTTCTTTTTTGCCCTTATCTCTTTTCCCCTTATCGCCCATAGCTGTTTCTCCTTACTTGAAAATGACTTGTATTTCTTAACCTGTCCGCGAAATCCTTAGGCTGAGCAGATGGGTTTCAGTTCAATTTTCCACAATCTTGTTGCCAGTGTTGGATCGTTGCAGTTAAACGTGTTGCTCTCCTGACGTTTTTGATATCCGATGGCATATCAGGAACAGAGAGCCTGCTACCAATGGAGGCAAAACCAGTGTGGAAATAGCAAAGACAGCATCCCAGGATACGTCAGTCGGCAGGGGGGAGTGTGGACCAAAAGTACCGCATACGAATATTAACACACCATCTACCAGCAGCACAGCTCCTCCGAATGCTTCCTTTCCCCACACGCTCGCGATGATGGCAGCACCCAAAAACAGCAGAAGAGGTATGATCATGACGATTGCAAGAACCGCTGTTTGGAAGCCATGGCCTAAAACGAACAATGTCCAAAACAGCGCCCAGAACGCCCAAGGTATTGACAGAAATCGGGCGGCCCAACGCATCAACTTAACCGGCCATGCATCTTTAGAGCTAATGTTCGACATAATAACTTCCTTTATTCATCATCAAAAAGAATGAAAGTTTAATCCTAAGGTTGTTCCACGCGAGTATAAATCAAAGGGCCGTCACCAAACGGACCGTGCTTCTTTCCGTCCTTCCAACATTCATCGCAGTCAATATCCGCCCTTATCCCCTTTTCGTCGAAGTCACCCACTATCCAGAATTTAGCACACTGGACTTCACTGATTACCGAACCGTTCAAACCGCCTACGATAACGTATTCCGTTGCCCAACCCAGACTTCTGAATAGCCAGCCACGGTTTCTGCTGAAATATGCATCTTGCATGGTAGCATCACCAACTGTACCTTCAACAGTTCCATCTTCGTAAAGATTAAAAATAACCTGAGATTTGCCAAAGCGAGTCCCAAACTCAGTTTCCCATGCTCCAACCAGAGCTTGTGGAGGAGCTATTTTTGGCCGTGGGTAAAATACTTCATAAGCAAAAATCACAATCGGGCTGATGAGCAGCAGGGTGATTATTATTTTCAGGATGATTATTATTTTCTTTTTCATTGTAACAAACCTCCTATCTTGATAAAGTTGTCAACTACAATCTGATAGAGTAACTGTCATCTATCTTTGGCTCCAGAAGCCCAACAATGATTATACAATTTTATACGCCTTTTACCCGCCTCTGGCGGGCCACCGTACTGTATTAAACGCCAAAGCTTGTCCCCGCTTGCCTCTGGCGGGGGACAGACTGTTTATTTCTGTATAACAAGTTCCCGCTCGTCAGGGCGGCCCGGCTACGGCTCGCTACGCCGAGACGAGAGCCTGCCGTAGCACGGCTGCTTCTTCAATATTTATCCGCCTTTTACCCGCCACTGGCGGGATGGCGGATTTATCCTGAGCACAGCCTGCCCTGAGCGTAGCCGAACGGGTCGAAGGACTCGTCCAATTTATCCGATGATCGACAAAGCTATGTAGGGAATAAGATTGAACGTTATGACCAATATCTTGTACAGTCCGATGAACGAGTATATCGCCACGTTGAAGGCCTCTTTTGGAATGGGGAACCATTTGCTGTGTGCTCGATAGACCCAGTCTCTGGCACAGACACAGATCAGCGACGAGAGAACCAGCAATGCTGCGTTCAGAATCGTACACCACATAAAGAATGTTGTTAGTGTCTCGATATCCATGATATTTCTCCTTTATCTTTCTGCATACAACAACGATTATACAGTTTTATACGCCACTGGCGTACTCATCTAATCTCTTGTGTTGCAATTATATGAATCTGCGGGATTAATTCAAGGTATTTGCTTTGACGGCAAGGGCGGGGGTGGGTATATTACATTTCTTGGATAATTCTCTTAAATGGTTTTAATGTAGGATGGTCAAAATCCCAGGCGTGTTCACGCGACGCTAATCCGATAGGTAAGCCAGCATAATCTTTTTTCCCTGCTAAAAAACAATGAAGCTTGCTCTTGTGGATACGCGGAAGCGGTTCGTTTTTGGCCTTTGCACATTCCAAATAATCATCCACACATTCCAATAAAGGATCGTCTTCGACTGTTAAAAGACAGAGGTCTTCTAGTCGACCCTCTCGGTGTTCAGGGCCTGGAAAAATCATAAATGCGGTTTTCACAGAAGAATTTTGTGTGTACTCAAAAGGTTTTTGTGGCACCGGCATATTTGCCTGCGTCATAGAATGTTGAATGCTGCTTGTTGCAGCTTTAGCATCCGTTTCAGCGTCACGAGCTACTACTATGGTTTCAACATTGTCATAGGATTCGTCGTTAGTTAACAATTTGAGAAAATTAGTTAACTCCTTAATGCCTCCAAAGTCCATTACTTGAAAGTCTCTCTCACTACAAAAGTATCTTCCCGCCCATACAAGAAATAGTTCAGCGTCTCGGCCTTCTGCAAGAAGAAGTTTTTTCTGGGTTATCGGTTCGGGTTTGGACAAATTATCTTACCTCCAGATTTGTTTTCATTGCAGTACCGATCATATCATAGTTTGAAAGTTTGGCGGATATGTCATCGTCTTTCCGATGCAGGCGGATATATCTGAAGTCCTCTGGCATTTCGGAAAGACCTTCGTGTGCAGCTCGAAGGCATTCGTAGCTATGAGTTGTTGTGATAAGCTGGCAGTCATATTTGCGCAGTGCTTTGCCAAGAGCCTCCCAAATCTTTGGCAAAATAGAATAATGCAGACCATTTTCCATTTCATCAAGAAGAATGATACGGTTAGGCGAATGTGTGATAGCAACTATAAGAGCCAGAAGTTTTTCCATGCCTTCACCCATAAAATTGATTGGACGAGTATGCATGTCGCCTTTGAGTTTGCCATGAACAAGTGAATTTGGGCCTTCTGTGATGATTTTGAGGTTTTCAAGCCGAGGCTCAATTATCCTGAGAAATTCGACAGCTTCGTTTTCCCGATCCTGTTGTGCTAATTTGCCGAATTGATTTGCAATTTCATTTGGTGGGTTGTGCTCTTTACTTGACAAAAAACTGGCCAACTGTAATGGAATTTTAGAAGGTATTGTTTTAGATACAACAGTAGGGAGGTTTCGATTATTGGGGTCACAGAAATGGGATAGAATGATTTTTTCACCTGATTTGGCGGCGTATTCAATTTCCACAGCTACAATAGTAAGTTCCTCATCTGTAGATATTTGCTGTTCTCCAGTTTGGACCGTCATTGGAGGTGGAGGTGCAAATTCTCGATTAAACCGAACTGTTATTTGTTCAGGGTTGCCATTTTTAGTTAAAGAAATAAGGATTTTCTTATCCTTAGCATAATCGCAAAATATTGGGTCCCATATTGCTTCAGTTGTTAGAGTAATTTGTTTAATTCCGCGCCGACTATATTGATTTAGAACCGTAGTCGGATTACGCTGATCCAGGAAAAGAAAAAGAGCTTCGAGCAGAGCGGTTTTACCTACATTGTTTCGACCTGAAATTAGTGTTATGCGGCCAAGTTCAGGAACGGTGAGGCTCTTGAAGCATTTAAAATTTCTAATCAGAACATCTGTTATCATTTTAATGTGTCCTTTGAAATTAAGGGGTCTTCAACATTCTTCTGAGCATAGTATAAAGTAAAAGTGGATTTTGGGTGATTTTAGAAGATTTGTCAAATCTTTTTCCAGCAACAATTTGAGGTAATAAAGCCCCGTGTGGTGGACTAAAACCCCTAAATGATGAGGAAACCGTATGAAACGCGGTACTAAACAAAGCTTTCGATCTTCTCCTTACAAATCTTTTCAGTCACTTCGTGCAGTTTTTGGCCGTATTCGGCAAATATGCTAACGACTTTTTCATACCCCGACATTATACCCAAAACCGACAACCCCACAACGGTTTATTTTTCCCCCCGCACTACGCTGAGTGCGGGGTCTGCGCTAGTG
>JAUVYV010000044.1 GCA_030602885.1 Phycisphaerales bacterium | reverse complement strand
TTTTCGATTGCCAGCTCTGTACTATTGTTATGCACGTCTGCTCCTATATAATATGTAGTCATCGAGGGCTCCTTTCGTATAAGGGTTAAGAATCTACCGAATTATACTTGAGGATGCCCTCTCTTCATATCTTCACGGATTCCGCCGGCCCGCCAAACGAACGGCGGGTAAAAGGCGGGCAAGCGGGGGAAAATATGGAATTTTTGCATATTTTCAGATTATTTTTGTTGCGGGCGGGTTGATATGTGGTATAATGCCGGGCCAGTTGGGAATATCTTATCGTCTCTCAGAGATATCCTCTTACGAAATGTGAGAGACACAGTAGCTTGACGGCCCAGTACGAGGCCAAGGAGAATTGTAGTGAGTACAGGTACAGTAAAATGGTTCAACGGTCAAAAGGGATTCGGGTTTATCGTTCCCGACGACGGAGGGGAAGATTTGTTTGTGCACCACTCTGAGATCAAGACGAGCGGTTACGCGAATCTGGACGAAGGCCAGCAGGTCGAGTTCGAGGTGGGGCAGGGCAAAAAAGGTCCGTGTGCGGTCAACGTAATCCCAAAGTAAGCAGCCCAGATTAGACCAGAAAAGAGGCCTCGCATGACGGGGCCTTTTTTATTTGGGGCGGTTCAAGAGGCAGGGGAATAACGAATGTCGAAGGATGAAGTGTGAGATTTGGCCTGTGGCGAGCAGGATTCAGGGGCCGGTATTGCGGAGGTCGGGGTCCGGCAGGGCCAGCTCTATGACCACTGCGGCGAGAGTTGCCAGGACGGCAAAGACGAATACTCTCCAGGCACAGGCCCGGATAATATCATTTACAGGGGCGGATTGAACGAGTCCGAAAGAGACGGCGGTGTATAGCAGGCCGAGGGCAATGCCGCCAAGGGCGGCGGCGACGATGCGTTTCCACAGGGCGGCGCCACGACAGCCCCAGGTGACGACTGCGCCACAAACGAGCGGGGTGACGAGGATAATGGGCCAGATATCTTTCAGGCCGGGCAGATTTGTGGTGTTTGCAAGGTAGTTATGGTCGACGGCTCCGAGTCCGACGGCGGCGACGGCGGCGACCAGGCCGACGTGCCGGTACCTGGGTTTTTGTGATTTGCGAAGCTCAGCCCGGCGGTGCATACGGCGTCGGATGGTGAGGGGCCAGTTGTAGAAGAGTCGAAAGACCCAGTGTTCGAGCAGGGCTCCGCGTTCGCCGAAGACGGGGACGATATGTGTCGCCTCGGTCGCAAAGTGTGCCGCCATAAAGCGTGATAGTGCTGGGTAGTGGTAGGCCATCTGGATGGGGAAGGCGAGGTAGCCGACGTATTTGAAGAAGCTCAGGAAGACGGCGATGTTGTAGTCCTTGAAGCTGCGGTCGTAGATGGCGATTCCGACGGCCCAGAGGCCTCTGCAAATCGAGCCGGGCGAGATGGGGACAATCTGAAAGGCGGCGATAATGCCAAATCCTATTCCCCAGGACTGGGCTCGCGGCATTTCGGGGTGGGTCTGGACATAGATTATCGCGACAAGGACGGAGACGAGCTGGGTGACCGGAAGGGTAAGCAGGTGGACGACGAGACTGATGAGGTATCGCTGGACGTAGGGCTCGTTGAGATGAGAGATAATGGTCCGGGCATCTTCATCGGCGAGGATGTGTTTTTTCTTTCCGTCGCGGACCATATCGCGAAGCCATTGTTCGCGAAGTCGGCTTGAGAAATAGAGCTTGAATGGGCGGACGAAGATATAGTGCAGCTTTTCCGTGAAGAATTGCCGGTCGGTTATGAATCTGTGCAGGCCCGCAGGCAGAATAGCCATCGGCAGGTGGCAGAAGTATTGCCGGGGCTGGTCGGCAAATTTGCCGGCGCGGCTGGCGTTGATTCTGCCTTTTCGGTGCCAGTCGATGGTCTTTTCGATAACGTGGCCCCTTATGCTGCGTTTTAGATAATCGAAGCTTGTCAGGATTGATGCGTAGTGTTTTCTCCAGTCGGCCCTTGCCCAGCAGCGGCGAAGCACCTTGCCCAGAAAGGGGATGATGCCGAGGATACAGAAAAGCACCGAGAGGATTTTGCGGCGGCGGAGTTTGGGTTGCCATTTATCGTCGATGAGGTTTCGCGTTCGCCAGCCGGTGACGGCGGAGGAGAGCATCGTTGACCAGAGCATGGGGCTGTAGAGCAGTCGGATGTGGTTGTGGGTGATGTCGGGTGTGGAGTTTCGGTAGATTTTTTCTGCGTTTTTGAGCTCTTCGAGCATTGCTGTCATATCGGCGAAGTGGTCTTTGTGTGAGGTGATGAAGCTGTCGAGTTTTTCGAGGTCGCCTCTGTCGAACTGGACGAGCGAGCCGCGAGCGATTCCTTTTACTATTAGCGCAAAATCACCGGGGCTCATCGGCAAAAACGGCAGCAGTGCCAGACCCGCTCTGAAATCGACGGCGACCAGGCCCGCTGTGGCGTCGGCGTCGGCGGTTTTTCTTTTGAGGACATTGGGCTGGCTCTTGCAGGTGGACCATTCGTACTGGCGGGCGAATTCGTGGGCGCCGATGTCGTGGAGGAGGTTTACGAAGTCGGCCATAAATTTCTTTTTGGCGCGATACTCGGGCGAGCCGAGTTTTTGTTCATCGATGGGTTTTCTGCGTCGCCAGAGCTTGAGCAGGTCGAGGTGGTTGTCGATTTCGAGCCGCCAGGTTCTCCCTTCGATCCACTCGCTGAGCTCTGCGCAACTGCCGATTGTTTCATCCACAAATGTCGCGTGGATATCGACTACCGTCTGCTCGCTGCCGAATTGGATTTCTGCGGCGCGTCGAATGAATTTTTGCCACAGCGCACCGGCGCGGGCGGCGGCGGGGTTGACCTGAAGCTGGAAAGGCCCCTGGAAGCCGAGCCGGTAGAGCAGATTTCGAAAGAGGCGTGCAAAGCCGGTGGGCGGCAGGAGTATTTTTATTGCGTAGGTATTGCCGACAGTCAGCGGCCATGGCGTGGCGGATTCGCTTTGGATTTCGAGCAGCTTTACCTTATAGACCTGTCCTGCGAAGCCGCCGCCGACGAATTTTTCGATGAGCAGGCGGGCACGGGCGTGGGCGGTTGTTTCGACGCCGGTGAGGTCGCAGGTCAGCTCGGTGCCGGGCTCGTATCGGCTGACGCGCATCGGCCGATGCAGAGCAAGTGAATGAAACATCTGCTGTAGCTTATCGCATACTTCGGGGCTGTATCGCTCGGCCATCGGCTGTTCCTAATCCAGGGGTACGTTGTAGAGCATCCACAGATTCAAAATGACGGATGCAGCTACCCCGGCATATATTCCTGCCAATAAATCATCGGCAAGGATGCCCCATCCGCCGGGGAGTTTTTCGAGTTTTCGAATGGGCCAGGGCTTGGCAACGTCGAACAGCCGGAAAATGAAAAAGCCAATGGCCGCGGCTGCGAGGGCCCCTTTGCCGTTGAGCATATTGGCGGCGGTGATTGAGAGAACCAGAAATGCAGCAGATTGGCCGGCGAACTCATCTGCGACTACTTCACCAGGGTCTTTTTTTTCCGTTGCCTCTACTGCGGCGGGGGCGCAGGTGACGCAGATTATCGAGCCGAGGAGGGTCAAGCCAGCCATTGCAACGGTGATGCCGGTCGCAGGTACGGCCAAAGAGCTGAGCAGTGCGAAGACAGCGGCCGGCGGGACCGAGCCCCATGTCCCCGGAGCTATGGGCAGCCGACCAAGACCGAGACAGGATGCGAGTAGCCGTTTCATAGTGAGAGAAGGTTAACCGACATAGCGGGTTAAGTCAAAGGATTAAGGTCCCGGCTCAGCTCTGCTCGAGCATGTTGAGACAGAAGCGGTCGGTCATGCCGGCGATGTAGTCGCAGACGGTTCGCTCGAGGCCGTGCTCGGCGATGAAGCTGCGGAAGTAGCCGGGCATCAGGTCGGGGTTTTCGCAGAGCTTGGCGAAGAGCGAGCTGAGCCGGGTGCGTGTCTTTTCCGCCGAGGCAAGAAGGGTTTGGTGGTGATAGAAGTTATCGAGCAGAAACTTTTCGAGCTGCCGTAACTGCGATTCGCTTTGCGGGCTGAACACGACGAGATTTTCGGTTTTACTGTAAACGTCGTGCAGGCACACGACCTTTACTTCGGCGAGTCCGGCTTTGCTCGCGTCGATGCAGTCGCCGACGAGCTTGTCGATGATTGCCTTTGCGGTTCTCGTGCGTTTGATGGTGTGGTCGGTGATTTTGTTTGCATTTATTCGTTTTCGGGCCTCGGTGAAGATGGCGACGGCACTGAGCTGGTCGGGTAAGAGTATTCGTGCGCGCAGGCCGTCTTCGAGGTCGTGACAGTTGTAGGCGATGCGGTCGGCGATGTTGGCGATTTGTCCTTCGAGCGAGCAGTTCTTCTCGGCAAAATCATCACCGGACGGGTTGTCATAGGCGCCGCGGTGCCGAGCCAGGCCCAGACGTGTTTCATACATCAAGTTGAGGCCCTTGAAGTCCGGGTACGGGTGTTCGAGCAGCTCGACTATCCGCACGGTTTGTGTGTTATGTTCGAAGCCGCCGAACTCAGCCATAAGGTTGTTAAGGACCGTTTCGCCGGCATGGCCGAAAGGGGCATGGCCGAGGTCGTGGGCGAGACATACAGCTTCGGTGAGAGGCTCGCTGACGTTTAGTGCCCTGGCGATTGTCCGTCCTATCTGGGCGACCTCGATTGTGTGCGTGAGTCGGGTTCGGTAATAGTCGTCGAGTCCGGGGGTGAAGACCTGCGTTTTGCCTTCGAGTCGTCGAAAGGCCGAGCAGTGGATAATACGGTCACGGTCGCGTTCGAAGTCGCAGCGATACCGATGCGGCTTTTCAGCGAACCCGCGCCCCCGGCTTTTCTTTTCGGTGACGGCGTAACGGGCAAGTTCTGCGGACATAATTACAGCTTGGGAAGGTTGTGCTCTTTGCTTATCTGCCTGAGCTGAGTAAGAAGCTCACACAGACTTTGACTGATAACATCGGTGTCGCCGCAAACGCTCATAAAATTCGTGTCCCCATTCCATCTCGGTACAACGTGAATATGCAGATGTTCGGGCAGTCCCGCGCCGGCACATCTGCCGAAGTTCATACCAACGTTGAAGCCGTGCGGCTTTATCGCTCCGGACAGCGCCTTCTGTGATTCTCTGACGAGCTTGGTCATCTCAATCAGCTCGTCGTCCGTGGCCTGGTCAAGGTCGCCGATGTGCCGTGACGGCGCTATCAACAGATGGCCGTTGTTGTACGGGTAACAGTTGAGAATAACTATGCAGCAGCTCGAGCGCCAAAGGACAAGATTTTTCTCGTCATCCTGCGGACTTCTCACGTCGTGACAGATAAAGCAGTCGCTGCCCTCGCGGGCTGGTCTGTCTTCGACATTGTCTGAGCCGGGGCTTTTGTCCAGCCCCTGCACATACCCCATTCGCCATGGCGCCCAAAGATTATTTCGTTCCAAAATGACTCCACCTCTACCGACGACCCATCGCATCGGGCCTGTAACGAGCATGTCCGGTCCTGAAAGCGGCGTGAAATTACTCCGCTCAGTTTTGATTCTTCACGCCGGTCTTCTCTGTCAAAAGCTTCATCCTCAAGGTCTGCTCTATTGTTATCTTAGGGTTAACGCCGAGGCCCAGCGGCATCGATGCCTGCAACTGCACGGTGTATTTGTGCTCGTATCGCCTGGTCATGCCGGCATCGATATCGAATATCTCTTCACCCTCACCGTCCAGACTGGCGACCTTGTAGCTCCTCAGGAAACCGAACATTCCGCTCATCATGAAAGGTTCACTGTAGGGAACGGGCCAACTGCGGGGGACCGAGCTGGTCGGCGCAAAGGAGCTATGTATCACAGCGAGCCGGCCGTCATTGCTGTCGCGGACCTCGGCCAGTTCGTAAGTTACGTCTCTGGCCGCCCGCAAAATCATCGGGCCGGGAATAGAAAGCCTTGAATGCCATTCATCTCCGAGAGCCACTCCCTCAGCCGGGTTCTCCACGCTCGATATCGAATCCCAGAGAAACCACTGCAATGCAATCACATCATAAATCATATCGGGGTCCTTAATCGTCCCCTGACTTCTGTTGGCCCGAATTGCCTTTGCGCCGGCCTGTTGAAGCAGGTCATAAAATTTGGTGTAGTCTTCTATCTTGCCTATGGGGCTGACTTTGAATGTCCAGCTCTTGCCGCGAAAAGTCCCGGCGGCATCCCGTCCTGAGGAGCGTCTTCCCGGATTCCCACTGCGTTTGAGCTTTATTGATTCACATTTGGCCTTTACCGTGCTCAGCCCGTATGGGTCTATCTCAACGGGTCTGAGCTCAACGACCATATCGAGCGACTCGCTCGACTTGTCAAGCTTACTCTTTCCTTTGCCCGAGCCCTTCCGCATCTGGCCCCAGTCAATGGTTACCTGTCTGCTGGAGACAAACTTGTACCGAAGGACCTGACCGGTCCGAAAATCGACACTCAACAGCTCGGTGCCGGGCGCCAGGGACGCCCTTTCGTCAACCGCACCGTTACAGCCGGCAAGAACACACAACAACAAAACGACTAAAACAAGTAATGTAGCTCTCAACTTCATCCCTTTCTGCCAAACATACATCCGCGTGCACGGCCCGGAAACCGAGCCTATATGCAATACCGTCTCCCCAAATATCCAATGGCCGCCGGTGCGATGTCGGCGCCTCAGTCGATCCTCTCAAGGTCGTAAATCCGAACGGCGCTCATTTTCAATACGACCGGCCCTTCCTGCCCTTCGCCCGGCAAAGCTGCGACCCAGTTGGCGTGAAGCTCTTCGTGACATTTCTCTATTCTGCCGTCATCGATGTCCAGCAGCGCCTCGCCCGTGTACGTATCGGTGGTGTCGAAATTCTCAGGAAGCTGCATCTCGTTCTGTCTTTTCTTAAATCGCCTCTCAACTTCCGCGGTGGGGATGGCCTTCATCTCGATTGCGGCGATACGCCGACCATCACTCTGTTCGACGCTTTTGAACGTGTAGAGCTTTTCATACGATTTGAGTCCCATCAGGCCGAAATCGAAGGTCTTTACCCTGCCCCAGCCCTCGCCCGGCTTCAAGGTCCTGGCAGGGCCGGGCAAAGACAGCGAGCCGTGGTGTATCCTGATTAGCTCCGGCGAGAATATCCGAAGGCCCGCCCGCTCTGACGGCGAATTGCCCGACATCAGCGAGCGAGCACCCGACAGGTCGGACACAGTCGGAATCCGGTTGCCGGGTGTAAACTGTATCGTATAGCTTCGACCAATCAGCTTCGCAAGCGGGCTGTCGGCGTCGGCAGCTCTTGAGCTGTCGAAGTCCAGAACAGTCTGATTCTTGACAATACTGTGATATTTTATTTTCTCGATTGTAATCTGCGCGACCGCCCTGGCCTTGTCACCTACGTCCATTATGAGCTCGCTGTAAACCATCTCAAGAACACTGTCGTTGCGAGATTCCTCGAACAAATCGTCATCTCCGACGGGCCCTTCCCATTTGACGCTGCGCTGCGCCTGAGTCATCACCCGATAGGTAGCCTGCTCGCCTGTGATCGGCATGAGAGACAAAGACACCCCCTGCTCTGTTTCGGGCGGCGGCACCGGTTCGGGTTCGACCTGCGGCTCGGGGGCCTGCTCTACAACGGCCGTCGGCTCTTTCGCCTCCGGCTGCAATGTCGTTTCTTTGCGCTCCGGCTCGGTCTTGACCGCCTGTTCGTCACCGGGCGCACAGCCGCCCATAAATACAGCAAAACCAACCACACCGGCGATTACAAAGCTGATACTTATCTTCCTGGCCATTCTTTGGTCTCCCTGAAAAAAACTGCATTCCATATACAAATCGAATCACTAATTATATCGGTTATCAGGCCAGACTCAACTGTTTTTTCTTTATAGGCACTTCGGCTTTGGCTACAATTAACACCCTCGTTTTCGGATTGCTCTGGACCGCTTTTTGCGAAAGGACGACAAAATGAGAAGTGATACCGTCAAAAAGGGCTTCCAAAGGGCGCCCCACCGGGCCCTGCTGCACGCCTGCGGGCTGACCGATGCGGACATCACCAGGCCGTTCATCGGCATTGCAAACAGCTTCTGCGAGATAGTCCCCGGCCACGTCCACCTCAATAAAGTGGCTCAGGCCGTCAAACAAGCGGTTCGCCAAGCCGGCGGCGCCGCTTTTGAGTTCAATACCATAGCTGTCTGCGACGGTATCGCCATGGGCCATACGGGAATGAAATATTCGCTGGCCTCGCGGGAGATTATCGCCGATTCGGTCGAGACCATGGCTCAGGCGCACTGCTTCGACGCCCTTGTTTGCATTCCCAACTGCGACAAAATCATACCCGGTATGCTGATGGCAGCGGCTCGGCTGAATATACCGACAATTTTCGTTTCGGGCGGCCCCATGGCCGCGGGCAAAACAAAGGACGGCAGGACCGTTGACCTTATCAGCATCTTCGAAGGTGTCGCGCAATTCAACGCCGGTAAGATATCCGCCCAACACCTTAACGAGCTCGAAAACACCGGCTGTCCCGGCTGCGGAAGCTGCTCGGGGATGTTCACCGCAAACTCGATGAACTGCCTGTGCGAGGCAATCGGGATGGCACTGCCCGGAAACGGTACAATCCTGGCGGTGGACCCAAACCGCGACGAACTCTACAAGGCCGCCGGAAAACAAATCTTGACTCTCCTTGAAAAGGACATCAAGCCGCTCGACATAATCAGTGTCGAATCGATGGACAATGCGCTGGCTCTGGATATGGCGATGGGCGGCTCGACCAATACCGTCCTGCACACGCTGGCGATAGCAAGTGAGGCGGGCATCAAATACGACCTCGAACGCATAAACGATATAAGCGCCGGGTGCCCCAACATCTGCAAGGTCTCGCCATCGAGCAAGTGGCACGTTGAGGATGTGGATGCCGCAGGTGGTATCAGTGCCATTTTGAATGAGATAAGCAAAGTCGAGGGGCTTCTGAGCCTGGGTTGCATGACGGTGACAGGCAAGAGCTTAGGTGAGAACATAGCAGAAGCTGAGATAAAGAACAGCGAAGTGATTCGCAAGCTCAATAATGCTTATTCTAAGACGGGCGGGCTGGCCATCCTTACAGGCAACCTGGCACCGAACGGCTCTGTTGTAAAGAGCGCCGGTGTTACCGAGAAGATGCTCAAGCACAGCGGCCCTGCTGTGATATTCGAGAGCCAGGAAGATGCGTGTGAAGGTATACTGGCGGGCAAGGTGAAAGAAGGTGACGTGGTGGTAATTCGCCACGAAGGCCCAAAGGGCGGCCCCGGCATGCAGGAAATGCTCTCGCCCACCAGCTATATTGCAGGCGCCGGGTTAGGCGAATCGGTTGCCTTGATAACGGACGGCAGATTCAGCGGCGGTACGAGAGGCGCCTGTATCGGCCATATCAGTCCGGAAGCCGCGGTCGGCGGGCCTATAGGCCTGCTCAAAGACGGCGACATCATCGAAATCGATATTCCCAACAACAGCATCAATGTGAAATTGTCCGACAAAGACCTTGCCGAACGCAAAAAGGCCTGGAAGACACCCAGACCGAAGATAACGAAGGGCTATCTTGCAAAATACGCCGCGATGGCCACCAGCGCCGACACCGGCGCGGTTCTTAAGTGGTGATTGCTATGGCAGTTACGGAAAGAATGCCTTGGTATGTTGCGGGGCTTTGTTTTAAGTGCCAGGGGTGCGGGGCGTGCTGTTCGGGTCCCGCTGAGGGTTACATCTGGGTCACACGTCCTGAGGTTGAGCTTATAGCAGATTGCCTTGAGATTTCTGTCTCCCGGCTCCGCAGGCAATATCTCAAACGCGTCGGTCTGAGAACAACCATCATCGAACACGAGTACACAAAAGACTGTGTTTTCCTGCGCAAAATCGATGACCAGAGACAATGTATCATCTACCCCGTCCGGCCAAGCCAGTGCCGGACCTGGCCCTTCTGGGCTGATAATTTGAAAAATGCTTCCAACTGGAACAAGGCGGCCCGCAAGTGCCCCGGCATCAATCGTGGAAGACTATATACCCGTGAGCAAATAGAGCAGATCAAGAACAAGAAAAAGTGGTGGCAGGATGGCAAACAGCAGCCGGATATCGAAGAGAGTAGCTGAAATCTACAATCGGCTGGATTCTCAAATCCGAGAGAACGTCGAGTTGGCCGGTAAATGCGAAGCTTGCGGAAAATGCTGCAACTTCGACACCTTCGACCACCGCTTGTTTGTCAGCACGCCCGAGCTGATATACCTGACCAGGCAAGTACCCGGCAAGAAACTCAAAAGGATGCCGACCGCCAAATGTCCCTACCAGGTGAATGATAAATGCACAATTCACGAATACCGCTTTGCCGGCTGCAGGATATTCTGCTGTCACGGCGACGAAGATTTTCAAAGCAAGCTAAGCGAGTCGGTTTTGACCAAATTCAAGGCGGTCTGTGAAAAGCTTCCGATTCCCTATCGTTACACAGACCTTGCAACGGCATTGAACAGCTTTTCGGCTAATACTTGTCAATCGGCAGGTGAATCACCTGCTGCGGGTCGCGGAGGTTGATGTACTTGACGCCGGAGAGTGTCCCGTACTCGGCGTAGTAGGCGTAGTAGGCGTAGAGCTTGGCTAATTTTTCCTCGTCGGTGGGCGATGTTCCCGCAAATTAGCCGAAACGGTCGGTGCGCAATTGACGTTAACGCAACAGCGCAATGCCAAATACCAGCGGAGCCATCACCGCAGTACAATTAAGCGATTACATAGAATGGGCATCATATTGAAAGACCTGACAAAATAGCACTTGAAGGTATAGGAATTTGTATTAGCCACAGAGGACACACTCGTCTCGGCGAAGGCTCGAGCCGTAGCCGGAGAGAACACAGAGATATAAGAATATAAATCCGTGTAAATCAGTGTTAATCTGTGTCTAAAGAAGTTCCGCCGAAGGCGGTTAATTTAAATCTTTTGCAGCGTTGTACTAATAACGCTATCCGTAATACGTGCAGCAGGTCTTGTCCGTCTCCCACACCGTGACACAATGCAGCACCGATTTACCGAATTTGCCCACAAGCTTGTTCCACGCGAAGACCGATATGTTCTCGACCGTGGGATTGGTTTCGCGAAATTCCGCAATATCGGCGTTCAAATTCTTGTGGTCAACAACCTCTATAAGCTCTTCGCTGACCGCTCTCTCAAAATCGGCTATCCTTAAATCCCTTTCCCCCACGGGTGCCTTGATTGTAACTTCCGCAACGTAGTTGTGCCCATGCCCCGTCGGATTTGCGCACTTGCCGAAACGCTCGAAGTTCTCCTGCTCGCTGAGCCGCTCGTTCCACAGCTTGTGCGTCGCCGCAAATTCGAATTTCTCAGTAAAATAGACCATATCACATCTCTCGCTGTCCACAGCTAATCTCCTGAAAGGATTTAGCTTCAAGCTCAGCTTACTCACCGCTGCGCTGCCGAACTTATTACCTAACCGGCCCCAGGCAGAGCTTAACAGGCCGGCTAATTCGGCAAATCCTATGCCCCTGCCGGCTCTGTAACTGCTTCGCAAACGCTCTGCGAAAATCGGCACGGCAAATTCACGCACCTTCCTGTCAATGTCACTGACGTTAACAACAAATCCGGTGTCCGGCTCCAGCTCGCCGGTCAGCTCAACTCGCAATGAAAGAAACACTGCCAACCCTTCACCTGCCGGCTTCGAGGCGAAAGAGTTAAAGCCGGCACTGTCCTCGGGCAAAAAAGGATTTATCGAAAACCGGACCTCGCGAGACAGCTTGTGCATAAAACTAAACGGCCCTTTTTCTCCCTTTTACTTTTTACCGTTGTGTATCAGGCTCATAAGCTCGCTTCGGCTCCTCGGGTCTTTCCTGAATATCCCCCTAATCGCCGATGTCACCATCACCGACCCGGGTTTCTTTATGCCCCGAATCGTCATGCAGCTATGCGACGCCTCCATCACCACGCCAACTCCTAACGGCTTCAAATTCGTCATAATAAAATCCGCTATCCTGTACGTAAGCCGCTCCTGTGTCTGAAGCCGCCGGGCAAAACAATCCACTATCCGAGCTAATTTGCTCACGCCCAAAACCTTCCCTGCCGGCAGATACGCAACGTGGGCTGAGCCGATAAAGGGCATCAAATGATGCTCGCAAATACTGTAAAAAGGTATGTCACGCAGCAGCACAATCTCGTCGTAGTTCTCGCTGAACACACTGCGAAGGTGCCGCTCCGGATTTTCGCTCATACCCGCCAAAAGCTCCACGTACATCCGCGCGACACGCCCCGGCGTCGCTTTCAACCCGTCGCGGTTGATATCTTCCCCAACCGCCAACAGAATCTCCTTCACCGCCTTTTCGATCCTTGCCGTATCTATCTTCTTGCTCGTCTTGCTCGTCTTGCTCATATGCTCAGCTCTTCCTACTTGCCAGATTCATCAAATAGCTCGTTAACAGCCGCACGCCATATCCGCTCGCCCCTGCCGATGCGGACTCATTCGGCTTCTCGAATACATCCACCCCTGCCATATCAATATGCGCCCACTTCTTCTCGCCGGCAAACTGCCGCAAAAACGCCGCCGCCGTGCACGCCCCGCCCCACTTGCTGCCGGTGTTCTTCAGGTCCGCTACCTTGCTCTTCATCTCCTCGGCATACTCATCACTGCAAGGCAAAGCCCACACCTTCTCCCCGCTAAGCTTCGCCGCCTTTTGAAGCTGCTTCAACAGACCATCATCATTACTCATCAGCCCCGCCATATACCTGCCCAGCGCAACCTTGCATGAACCGGTCAGCGTCGCAATGTCGATGATAATATCGCACTTCTGCCTGACCGCGTAATGTATCCCGTCACAAAGAATCATTCTGCCTTCCGCGTCCGTGTTCTGGATCTCGACCGTCTTGCCGCTGTACGTCGTCACTATGTCACCAGGCCGAAAACTCGCCCCGCTCGGCATATTCTCCGCCGACGGTATAATCCCGTAAACGCTTAACGGCAGCCTCAGCTCAGCTATCGCCTTCATCGTCGCAAGAACTGCCACTCCCCCGCTTTTGTCTAATTTCATCTGCTCCATATTTGTTGCGGGCTTTATGCTGATTCCTCCCGAATCAAACGTTATCGCCTTGCCCACCAAACCAACCACCGCCGACCGAGATGCCCTCTTTGCTTTCGGAGCATACTTTATCACGATAAATCTCGGCGCCGCCTTCGAGCCGCTGCCCACCGCCAGCACCCCTCCCATCCCATTTTGCTTCATCTGTTTCTCGTCAAACACCGTGCACGCAAGCCCGGGCGTCTCCTTTGCAACGCTCTTCGCTTCCTCCGCAAGCACCGGTGGACTAATCGCATTGCCGGGCCGATTCGCTATCGTCCTCGCATAACTTTGCGCCCTGCCTATTATTGACCCAGCCGATACCCCTTTCTCTAACTTCCTCAGCTTCTTTGAGTCCGCCTCGACCACCTCCACCTTCAACGAACCCAAACGACCGTTCTCCTCTGCCGTCACATATTCGTCATAACGAAAACTGCCGAAATATACCCCCTCCCCCATCACCTGACCCATGGTCACGGCATCGAATTTGCCCCCCAGCGCATTGTGCAGCGCAAGCGATACCCTCCCTGCCTTCATCTCAACCGCCTTATTCGCCGCAAGAGCCGCCGCCTTTCTTACCGTATCGACCGTCGCCTTCTTCTTCTCACCCAGCCCGACCAGAAGTATTCTTTTGGCGCCGACCTTGCCCTCGCCATAGACAATCGCACTGCTGCCCTCCTTGCCCTTGAAATCTCCCGGCTCGACAACCCTGCTGATGGCGCCGCCGAGCCTGCCGTCCAGCTCCCTGCATAACTTGTCCAATCCCTTCGAATCCGAAAAATGCCCCACCACAAGCAGATCCGTTTCGACCGCGACTGGATCAGCTTTCTTCGATTTAACTTCAACCTCGATAATCTTTTTCATAGTTCCTTACCCTATTTCTTTTCCTGTTTGCTCTTCGCCCGATGCCGAAGATAGCTCTCGATAAACTGCTCGATGTCACCATCCAGCACCGCATCTACGTTGCCCGTCTGGTGGTCGGTTCGATGGTCCTTAACCATCTGGTATGGCTGAAGAACATAGCTGCGTATCTGGCTGCCCCATGCAATCTCGCCCTTGTCCCCATACAGCTTCGCTATCTCGGCGTCACGCTTCTGCTGTTCCAGCATATAAAGCCGCGCCTTGAGCACCTTCATCGCGCTCGCCCGGTTCTTATGCTGGCTCCTGTCGTCCTGACACTGCACGACAATACCGGTTGGCATGTGCTTAATGCGAACCGCAGAACTGACCTTATTGACGTGCTGGCCTCCTGCCCCGCTGGACCGGTAAAAGTCAATCTTCAAATCGTCTTCCTTAATCTCGACGCCAATGTCCTCATCGAACTCCGGAATACAATCCACCGCCGCAAAGCTCGTGTGCCGACGCTTGTTCGAATCGAAAGGGCTTATGCGCACCAATCGATGCACACCCGTCTCGCACGACAGCTTGCCGAACGCAAAAGCCCCGCTCACCCGCAGCGTTATCGAGCGTATCCCTGCCTCCTCGCCCGCCGTAATATCAAGCTCCCTGACCCGGTACTTATTCCGCTCGAAATACCGCGTGTACATCCGCAGCAGCATACTCGCCCAGTCGCAGCTCTCCGTCCCGCCAGCCCCTGCGTGAATACTGAAAAAACAGTTCTTCATATCATTCGACCTGCTCAGCAGCCCTGCCAATTCTATCTGCTCGCACCGCTCCGTTGTCGCCGACAAATCCTCTTCAAGCTGCTCTAATTCATTCGGGTCCGACTCAGCTAATTCGAAAAGCTCCGCCAAATCCGCAACCTCCTGCGAAAGCTCCTCCGCCGGCTGAACCACCCCCTTCAACGCGCTCAATCGGGAAACTACCGCCTGCGCTGCCTCCTGATTATCCCAGAAGCCCGCCCCGCTCATCTTGCCCTCGAGCTCAGCCATCTCACTTCTCTTGCTCGGCAAGTCAAAGCCAGTCCCGGATCTGTTCAACCCGGGCCGTAAGCTCTGTTATTCCACTCTTAAGTTCCGCTGCTTCCATAAATTCTGCCTCTCATTCCATACCAAAACCACCCCTATACCACATCCAAACCCATTATGCAACTTTATCCCCCCCCCACTGCCTTCCCTTTCGTTTAGCCCCACCTTTAGGTGGGGTTCACCTTTAGGTGGGGTTCATCTGTAGCACCTTTCCGCATTTATCTTAATCATGCCTTCGAACATACTCAATCCTCTCTCTCAGCGCCTCCTCATCGAAACAAAACCGCTTGTCATACCCCCTCGTCCAGACCTTCCCATCATACCCTCGCTTCTTCAATGCTTGGGTTGCTGCTTTTTTATACCGCGCCACAACTACCTCTATTGGCTCATCGATACAACGCGCAACCACATGCACATGGTTTGAGCAAACGACGACCGTCTGTAACGTTTGCCCCAGCTTTTTCGCCTCGCTGAAAATCGCTTGCCTCACAATCTCCTTATTCCATTCGCTTAGTCTTTTGGTAGCTCCCTTCTGCCGCTCTCGGTTTGCCTCTCGCAACCGTTCGTTCCCTCCAAAGGTTTCCCCATCCTTCACGTACCCACGCCCATCCCCCTGCAACCAGGTACCGTACGTAGTCCACGTCAACATATATCCAATCATTTTACCCATGCAAATGATCCTAACTTTAGGGTCCACCACTTCGTTTAGGTCCACCACCTCACTTAGTCCCACCTTTTGAACTGCCGCCGGCTTCCTCCTTCGCCTTTTTCGCCTCCGCCTCTGCTCGAATCCGCAGAAGCTCACGCTCCAGCTCGCCCATCTTCTCGGACACCTTTCGGCTGCTCTTATAGCTCCGCCAGAAACGGTGCCCGACAACGACAAACAGCAGCAAAGGCACCGCCACCATAACCGCCACAATGAAAGGCCCCATCGGCCCCATATCCTCTAAACCCGCAATTCCCGCCAGCATTTCCAATACCTCCCACTTACCTCTGCTTAGCTGCCTGCCGCCCCCTTCTCTCGAACACCGACCGTTTCTCACGTGTAAAAGTTATACCCCTGCCCGTCACTATCTCCTGCGCTTCGCCCAGAAAATCGATGTACTGAAGAAGCGCCCACGCCGTATTATTCCAGCTCATCTGATACCCACGCTGATGCGCCTGCTTTTCCATTATCAGACGCCTCGCCTTGTAGAACACCACATAGTCAAGCGCCTGTGCTATCTCCTCCACAGACTCCTCGCCCACGTCAACCAGTATCCCCCGCACATAACGACCTATCACAAGACCATCCGGACACCGCTTGTTCGAGTATATCAGCTCGCGAGCATACCGAAACTTCGTCGCTATCGCCACCCTTCCCGAACCCAAAGTATCCGCAAGTATCCCGCTCGATATCTGCTGCATATTCAAATAAGGCAATACCATTACATTCGTCGCACCGTAAAGCTTCAGCAGCGTCTTCTCATCTATAAAAGAATCGTAAAACACAAGGTCGCACTCACCGAAATCCACCCCGCCAAGCGCACCGACCTTGCACCACTTAACCTGCGCCTCCTCCAGCGCCTTTTCCAGAGACGCCTGATACTCCCGATACTCCCTGCCCCCGTCCGCCTTCACGAATTCCGGATGACACTGACCCGCTATCAGATACACTATTCTACCCCTCTGCTCCGCCGTGCACGACTCGGCAAGAAATCGACCGTAAGCGCGTATCCCGTATTCGAGCCCCTTGTCCGGCGAAAGCAAACCCAATGTCGTTACTAAAAAACGGTTCTCAAGACCATACTCCTTCTTTATCGAAAGCCGGTCAAACTGAGACGGATGACTCATCCGTATCCCGTGGTCGATGTGCTCGAGCTTGTCGTGCGCAACTCCGTAAAGCTCCGACTCTAATATGTCAATCGCGCTCTCCGTCGTCACTATCAAACCGTCGCCGTACTCCGCAAGCTCCTGCACTGTCCTCTTCTGATGCTCGTCCGGCTCATCCAAAACCGTATGAAGATACACTAACGTCCTCAGACCCGACCCCGTAAACGCCTTCGCCATCTCAACAAAGTGCATACCACGGCAGTCCTCTCCGTCGTCAGCCGGGTCAAGACCGTACTCATGCTGAAGCAATACTGCCGTCGGATTACTGCTCTCCTTCGCACGCGCAATTATGCCCTCCGTCGCATCCCTCCATGATTGCGGATTATACTGCTCTATCACCAAATCAACCGGAAGACTGTAAGGCCCATGCCCGTTGTCAATCGCCGCAACCCTTATATGCCCCACCTCACCCGTAAAGTGCGCCAGAGCATTCGCAAGGTTCCGAGAAAACCGCCCTATCCCGCACGGCCTCGGCGGATACGTGCTCACTATCCGTATATTATACGCCATAACTTAATCCTTACTTACCCCGCGAGATGCTTACCATGTGGGATACACCTCTTGTTATCCCACCATGGACGTCTTCGGCCTATCTCACCGGCCCATTTTACCCCCCAACCCCAAAAATGTCAAATCACCACCCCGCCTGCCCCAGCTTGTCTTTGGACGAGGTTATGGATTACGTAATGAGCTGCCCTGAGGGCGAGTGGTAGCTTCACGAGAGACACTATTCTGTCCCTGAGTCAATTCTAAAAAGAAGCGGCCGTGCCGGGTAAAGAGCACGGCCGCTTTTGTTCGAGTCAATACCAGGTCAACAGCTTAGTAGC
>JAUVYV010000001.1 GCA_030602885.1 Phycisphaerales bacterium | reverse complement strand
AAAAAAATGTTCAAACCACGGATTGGCACGGATTTTCACGGATTAAAGGAAAAAAGCTGAAAAACCCGTGTCAATCCTTAGGTTGTCCCTTCCGACTCTGCAACCTCGCGTCCGACACAGAAAATGCTCCTGACCCCTTTTCTTCCCCCAAGCACCGAATCGACACGTTTGAGAATGTGATCATCCGGAACAAGTGATGATAACGGAGCCGCTACGAAAAGATCTTCCTGCCAGCGAGCTTGGTTGCCTATCACGATAAATCCTCCATGACCATGTGATCAGACTGTGGATTTAAGACTCCAAGTGATGTACAGTATTATATCGGCAGAGAGGACTTTTTCAACAGCCCCACTGTCCCCAGTTCCAGTTAGTTGTCCCCAGTTAGTTTGTTTTTACGTGATGGCTCCCTGTTCTTTGGGTTAACTTCCTTGTTTTCAGTAAGTTATACCGGAACAAGGAGCCTTTTTCAGCGGAATTGTGAGGTCTGGGGCTAATCGGTTTCCACATCGGCGAAGCTCTCTTCGAAGATACCCAGCTCGACAAGGGCGTTGAGGGCGGCCTTCTGTTCGGCATCCTTTTTATTTGTGCCCCAGGCGCTGGGGAAGTGTCGGCGGTCTATGACCACCTGGACCTCGAAGCACTTGTTGTGGTCGGGCCCTTTCTCGTCGAGCAGCTCATAGACGGGTGTGGTATTTAAGTCCTGCTGTGCGTACTGTTGGAGCATGGACTTGAAATTGCCCTGGTTCTGTTCGGTATCGGCCTGCTCGATTAAGGAGGCAAAGTTGCTCAATATGAAACTTCCCGCCTTTTCCAGACCGCCATCAATAAATATGGCGGCAATGATCGCTTCGAGCAGGCCCGCCGCAAGAGACCGCGAGAGTGACTGGCTGTCGGTCATGCCCTTGCCTACCTCGAGGAATTCGTGCAGCCCGAGCCGGCGGGCGACGCGTGCGCAGGTCCTTCGGGAGACGAGCATGCTTTTCATTTTTGTCAGGTCACCTTCAAGGTAATCGGGCGAACGGTCGAAAATCGCCCGGCAGATGACAAGAGCAAGCACCGAATCGCCGAGAAACTCCAGACGCTCGTTGCTCAAGGTACGATTGTCAACAGCCGACGAATGGGTGAATGCCCTGGCGAGGAGGTCGCGGTTGGAGAATTCATAACCGATTATCTGCTCGAGCTGCTGCAGAGCTTTATCTTCCATTTAGCTGTGTCCTAAAATCAAGGCCCCTTGCGAGCAGATTGCGAACACCGCCGGTGCCGGCGAAGTTCGTAGCCGGCTCAACAAGCACCAAGCTTATATTAGCAAAAGCCGGGGCGATTGTCAAGGTCTTTGCAGGCCGGGTCGGCTGTGCGTGGCAGAAAGGGGACTTGAGCGAGCTTTGCTTTATTGGTGATGCCCCCCGGCAACGCCGAATCAACTGACCATTTGCAGAGATGCAAGGGCCACGAACTTGTCATCGACGATCTCGAAGATGCCCTCAAGGCCGGTAACCGCAAAGATGCCCTTCGTCGCCGGTGCAACGTTGCAGAAGACAAGCTGGTGGTCCCAGTCGAGCAGCAGCTTGCGGAGCTTGAGCAGCTTCGATAAGCTCGAAGACGTTATGATGTCAACGCCCGAAAAATCGACCACCACGTCGCAGTCGCCACGGTCGCGGACGATGTCGGTTACGGTCTTGAGCTCATCGCCCATCTGCGGTTCGGCAGGCAGGTCCACGAGAATTATATTTTCCGACCAGTTCTGAATCCCCATTTTCAATTCCCCTTTACGTTAAGCCAACATACGCCTTTTACAATTCACTGTTTTATCGGCAGTACCTGCAGGCGGGTTAACCAAAAAATCCCCCTCCTTAAGACTCGGCGTTATAAGAACTTACAGAATCTTAGACTCGTCGTGAATATGCCATTTTGCCGGCACGTGCAGGATAGGCCCTACAAACACCGATGATTCAAGGACCCCGGCGGGCCGGCTTTTCTTCACAGTCTTCTGTCGAGTTTTCGGTAGCTTATTGCTTCGGCGATGTGCTCGGGGGCTATTTGCTCTTCGCCGGAAAGGTCGGCGATGGTGCGGGCGACCTTGCAGATTTTATCGTGGGCACGGGCGCTTAAGCCGAACTCGGTCATCGCCTGCTTGAGCAGCATCTCAGAAGGTGAATCGAGCGGGCAGAACTTCTCAACTTGCTTATGGGTCATTCGCGAGTTTGTCAGGGTTTTGCCGTCACCGAAGCGAGTCGTCTGGGCGTCTCTTGCCTTTATCACGTCCGCCCTCATCAGCTCGGAGCCGAGCTGCTGCCGCCTGGAGCGCAGCTTGCTGAACAATATCGGCGGGACCTCGATGTGTATGTCGATTCTGTCAACGAGAGGGCCTGAGATTTTCGAGATGTATCTTTCAATCTGGCCGGGCGTGCATTTGCAGCGTCTTGCATCGGTGCCGAAATAGCCGCACGGGCAGGGGTTCATCGCGGCGACGAGCATGAACCTGGCGGGAAAGCGAACGGTGCGTTTTGCGCGAGAGACGGTGACAGAGCCATCTTCCATCGGCTGGCGAATCATCTCCAAAATGTGCCTCGGGAACTCGGCAAACTCATCGAGAAACAAAATTCCGTAATGGGCCAGTGACAATTCTCCCGGCCGGGGCGTTGTGCCGCCGCCGACCAGTGCAGGCCCGCTGGCGGTATGGTGCGGCATCCGCACAGGCCGGGTCGCCATGAGGGCCTTGTCGCGGGCAAGCAGTCCCACCGATGAATAGATGCGGGTTGTCTCGAGCGATTCGTCCAGGCTCAAAGGCGGCAGAACAGTCGCCAGCCGCTGGGCCAGCATCGATTTACCCGCTCCGGGCGGGCCTATCATCATTATATTGTGCGCTCCCGCGGCGGCGATGGTCAGGGCACGCTTGACGCTTTCCTGGCCTTTAACGTCTGCGAAATCGACTTCGTAGTTCGAGACGACGTCGAAAAGCTCATCGATGTTGACGACGGTTGTTTCAAGCGCCAACCGGCCCGAAAGGAAGCTCGCCGCCTGTGTCAGTGAGCCGGCGCCGTAAACATCGAGCTCCTGAACAACTGCGGCCTCTTTGGCATTATCTATCGGAACAATCATCTGCTTAAAGCCGTTTGCCGCCGCCGTTATCGCCATACTCAGAATACCGTTGACCGGCCTTACCCTCCCATCGAGGGCAAGCTCGCCGACGATAACGTACTCCTTGAGAAAGCTACTTGCGAAAACACCTGAGCCGAGCAGCATTCCGAGGGCAATCGGCAAATCGAACGCCGGGCCTTCCTTTTTGATATCCGCCGGGGCAAGATTGACCACCGACTGCGTCTTGGGGTATTTGTAGCCCGAGTTGATAATCGCGCTTTTGACCCGCTCGGAGCTTTCTTTTACGGCGGTATCGGGCAGGCCGACGATTAGTGTCTTCTCGAATCCGCCGCGGGCGACATCGACTTCGACCTCACAGATGGCCCCTTCGATACCGTCAAGCGTTACACTGTGCAATCTGGCTAACATAGCTTTTCCCCATTGTATTTAGGTTAACTTTCGCACTTTTTATTAAGGAAGACCTTATGAAACAAGCAGTTACGCACCGTTTTGTATTTTATGCATGTTCGGTAAAAACCTCGAACTTGCTAAAAATAATCAGGTGGTTGACAAATCGGGCTTTTCATGCAAATTCCTTAAATTAACACATTCTTAAAAGTGCGAAAGTTAACTTTAGGAAGAGTGCATTTTAATGTCACTTTCCGCCGGCGGCAAGTGCAATAACACACCAAAACGCCTTTTGATCCCATATCGGAAATTTTTTGTCGTTGACAATCTGCGCCCGATTCCATATCCTACATGGTTTTATTGTCTGAGCGGAAAATGTTTAGCTCGAACTGTTCCGACCGAAGCTTGACATAACCGCACCTCTTAATTTGTAATGAGCATTTAGGCAGTTAGAAGGAGAAGGTCTCAAATGGCAAAGAAATGGGTCTATTTCTTCGGCGGCGGTAAGGCCGAAGGCAATGCAAAGATGAAGGAAATCCTTGGCGGCAAGGGCGCAAATCTCGCCGAAATGACCAACCTCGGCATCCCGGTCCCGGCGGGTTTTACCATCTCCGCCCAGCTCTGCGACCAGTACTATAAGAACCGCGGCAAATGGCCTGCAGGCCTGGATGCCGAAATCGACAAGAATGTCGCCAAGCTTGAAAAGACCATGGGCGCCAGGTTCGGCGACCCGAAAAAGCCGTTACTGGTCAGCGTGCGAAGCGGTGCAGCGGTATCGATGCCCGGTATGATGAATACCGTCCTGAACCTCGGCCTGAACGACACCGTCATCGAAGGCATCATCAAAAAAACCGGCAATCCCAGATTCGCCTACGACATTTACCGCAGATTCATCGATATGTTCGGTGACGTCGTTATGGGCTGTGACCACGATTATTTCGAACAAGTCCTTCACGCCGCAAAGCTAAAGGCCAGCGTCGAACTCGATAACCAGCTTACTGCTGAGCAGCTCAAGGAGGTCGTCGATAAGTATAAGGCCGTGTACAAAAAGCACGTCGGCGAGCTGTTCCCTCAGGACGCAAAAGGCCAGCTTACTCATGCGATAAACGCCGTCATCAGCTCATGGATGATCGACCGCGCCGTGACGTATCGCCGCCTCAACAACATCACCGGCCTGCTCGGAACAGCCGTCAACATCCAGGCCATGGTCTTTGGAAACATGGGCGAGGACTGCGGAACAGGCGTGTGCTTTACGCGAAATCCGAGCAACGGCAAGAAGGAGTTCTACGGCGAGTTCCTGATGAACGCCCAGGGCGAAGACGTCGTTGCAGGTATCAGAACACCAATCGAGCTGAAGAAGCTCGCCAGGGTCATGCCCAGGGCCTACACGCAGCTTACCCGCCTGATGACGCGCCTTGAGAAGCACTACAAGGACATGCAGGACATGGAGTTCACGATTCAGGAGAAAGTACTCTATATCCTGCAGACGCGAACGGGCAAACGAACGGCCGAGTCTGCCGTCAAGATTGCAGTTGATATGGTCAACGAGAGACTCATTCCTCGCAAAGAGGCCGTCAACCGGGTAACACCCGAGCAGCTCGAGCGGCTGCTGCATCCGCACTTCGACCCGAAGGCCAGGCGAGACGTATTTGCTAAGGGGCTTCCCGCTTCGCCGGGAGCCGCAGTTGGCCAGGCAGTGTTCGATGCCGGTACGGCAGAAGCATGGAGAGACAAGGGCAAAAAGGTCATCCTCATCAGAATCGAGACGAGCCCTGAAGATATCGGTGGAATGGATGCGGCAGAAGGTATCCTGACGGCTCGAGGAGGTATGACAAGCCACGCGGCAGTTGTTGCACGAGGCATGGGTAAACCCTGTGCGGCAGGCGTCGGCACGCTCAATATCAGCTACAAGGCCAAGAAGATGGCCGTCGGGAAGCTGACCATAAAACAAGGCGACTGGATTAGTCTGGACGGTACGAGCGGCGAGGTGATGAAAGGCCGGCTCGCCACCGTCGAGCCGACTCTCAGCGGCGACTTTGGCCGATTTATGAAGATATGCGACCAGATTCGCAGATTAGGTGTCCGCACGAATGCCGATACGCCCGAGGATGCGAAGCGTGCAAGGGACTTTGGGGCAGAGGGCATCGGTCTTTGCCGGACGGAGCATATGTTCTTCGAGGGCGAGCGGATTTGGCCCGTCCGCCAGATGATTTTAGCAGCCGACGACTACGCCGAAATGCTCACCGAGCTCGAGACAGCCGAGACGCCAAAGCAGAAAAGCCGAATCGAGAAGAAGCACGCTACTGCAAAGAAACAGTTCGAAGGCGCACTAAAGAAGCTGCTGCCTTATCAGCGCAGTGACTTTGAGGGCATCTTCAAGGCAATGGCCGGCCTGCCGGTTACCATCAGATTCCTGGATCCGCCGCTTCACGAGTTCCTGCCGCAGGATGCAGCCAGCCAGGCCGAAATGGCCAGACGACTGAAGGTAAAACCTGAGGTCGTAAAAGCCAAGGTTGAGCAGCTCCATGAGCTCAACCCTATGCTTGGTCACCGCGGCTGTCGCCTGGCAATAACTTATCCTGCCATTTACAGGATGCAGGCCCGCGCCATCATCGAAGCGGCCCTGAATATGAAAGCCAAAGGCGTCAAGGTTAGACCTGAGATTATGATTCCGCTCGTGGGTGCGGTTGCCGAGCTGAAAGACGTCAAGAACGAAATTATCGACGATATCAACGCGGTCTTCAAGGCACGAAAAGCCAGGGTCGATTACATGATAGGCACAATGATCGAGGTTCCCCGTGCTGCATTGACGGCTGATGATATTGCAAAAGAGGCACAGTTCTTCAGCTTCGGCACAAACGACCTGACGCAGATGACAATGGGCTTTTCCCGCGATGATGCCGGCAAGTTCTTAGGCGAATACGTCAACAAGGGCATATACGACAAAGACCCGTTCCAGTCGCTGGACCAGACCGGCGTCGGCAAGCTCGTCGAGATGGGCACTAAGCTCGGCAGAAAGACGAGAAAACAGCTTAAGGTCGGCATCTGCGGCGAACACGGCGGCGACCCCGCCAGTATCGATTTCTGCCATCGCGTCGGTATGAATTACGTCTCGTGTTCGCCGTTCAGGGTCCCGATCGCAAGACTCGCAGCGGCACAGGCCGCGGTAAAATACTAAAAGCAGACCGGCTATTGACACCAACACATTCTAACGGCGAAAATAGTCAATATTAAATTGAAAATAATAAATCCGAGGTGGTGAGAGTAGCTCAGTTGGATAGAGCACCGGGTTGTGGTCCCGGGGGTCGCGGGTTCGAATCCCGTCTCTCACCCTTACCTTAAACATATCTCGGCTGCATTTCCAAGGCCTCGCCCCACACCGCCCTAAAGAGCCGAGGCCGCTGGGGCGCTCATCAGGGGAATTCACACGCCCCAGCAGCTCTCGGACAAACCGGAGCAGCCGTTACTTCGACCGGGAAACCTCAAGCCCTCCATGTAGCTACCGGTTCATTAACATCCTCGGAAACTGGCACCTGCGCACCTGCTATATGACTACGCGAATACAACTCACTTCTTAACCGGCAATACCACAATCACTAAAATCCGCTTCAATCCCGTAAATGTCAAGGAAAATGTTAATAAAAAGCGCGAAAAATTCAGATAAGTTTATGCTTGCCGCGCGTATGTTTTTATCTACGCTTGTGTTATGTTAACGCAGAAAGACAAAAATAATGAAGAGTTGCTCTCGGCCAGGGTTCCTGTCGAATTGCGAGAGAAATTCTGGGCCACAGTCCCAAAAGGCTTCAAAAACAAGCATATTCTGACCGCCGCCGCAAAACTCTGGGTCGAGCTGCCCCGGCAGGTCAGACAGAAACTGCTGACCAGCAGCTACGACGACGTCAGCTTTGTCGAGGTCGTCCAGCAGATCGTCGATGAACGCCTAAAACAGGCCCTGCCTGCCGTCGCCCGCTCAAAATCTCAGAAAAAGCCCAAAAAACAAACCATCAGAGAATCCATCGAGAACATCAAATACTACATCCGCTTCAAGCTCCCCTCAAAGAAGGAACAGGCCCTGCTCAAAGAGCTCCAGCAACTGCTTGCACCCGCCACCGGCAAACGCGCAAAACGCCGCTCCGCCGACTCAAAATCCGCCTGATAACCCCCTGACCGGCACAATCGCAAAATCACCTCTGTCCTTTCGGAACAACCACGTCCTTACCCCCGCCGGCCAAATACCATTTTAAAAAACACCGGGCCGAGCAGGTTCTGACTCAACCTGCCCGGCCCTGTAACTTTCACCAACCTCTGTTATATTTGAACAATATCATTCAAACAGGCTGGACTGCTCCGGCTCCCGGCAGCGGTGACCGCACAATCACCGTCCCCAGGATATACGGGGTGGAGTAGCCCCTTTTAGCCGCGAGCAATTTTCAACAAGTATTATCACGACTTCACAAAGCCGCACTTGTTGCCGTGCTGGGTTTGCCAAGTTTTGTGTAACGAGTTCAAACCCAGCGAAGAAAGGGAGAGAGAGAATGAGCTAATTTAGTGCTGCATCATTTATCATCGTCACGGAATCTGTAATCCGTGTTTGTTCGCGTGCTGGGTTTGGAGAAGAGAGTTCAAACCCAGCGAAGAAGGGGAGAGAATGAGTAGTTTTATTCCACACATGCTTTTATCATCATCACGGAATCTGTAATCCGTATTTGTTCGCGTGCTGGGTTTGGAGAAGAGTTCAAACCCAGCGAAGAAGGGGAGAGAAAATGTGTAGATATTACTCTGTTCAGTATCATAATCACGGCATTTGCCGTGCTTACTGTCTGCCGGGCTTGTAAACCTCGCTTTAAGGTAATTTGGTTTTTTTCCTTTTTTACGGTTACCAAGCCCAGCTTGGGGGGAGAAAACTCTTCGTGAGCAAATATTACTATCGCGGCATAGGCCGCGGACGCTCTCATCAACGCGGTCAAACTCTTTCTGCGCTGCCCTTCGATAGAGTCAGTCATCCCTGTCCCTTCGTATCGAAGTCTGCTACTTCCTGCTTTTATCTCTCTCGTAGCAGCTCTTCAGCGTTCTCAGCAGACGATATCGCCTTGATCGACACCATACCCTTCAGCTTAAGGACGTTCGCAACCGTGTCTCGGAACATCTCGTCGCTGGCATCTTCGGTCAGCACCGCCGAAACTCCCAGGCTGCGAGCCGCCACCTCCTGCTGATGATCTCCGGCTCGAACAAAAGCTATCGTGGGAATATGTGGTCTGATCGCACGGAACGTTTTTAGAAATCGCCCGTCTGCCATATCATCCAGATTCCATCTGCTGATAACACTGTTCACCTTTTCAGTTTTCAAAGAACGAGCGGCCTCTCGGCCGGACTGCATTGTTATCAATCGTATTGGCAGCTTTTGCAAAACTTCATTCCTGCCGTTAAGCCCTACTGTTAATACTGTCGCTTGAACAAGTACAATCATCTAAACAACCAAAACCTACAACACACACTCCATCGTTGTCTCCCTCATTACCTCGCCCACACATAGTGCGAACAACGTGCCAAAGTAGTGTTTGATAGAAAAAAAAATTTTAAGCGCTTATTCTACAGGTACTTATGCGTTACTACCTCTTGTTTGGTATGCGATGCCGACTATTGCAAAAGCAGCCAGAGTGGTCGCTCAAGCACGAGAAAGATGTACCCAGGTCCTGGCGCACAAACACATTACATACGGATTGACCATTTTGGTCGGGGGCGACCACAACAGTACATGGGGACAATAAGTGGGAGGATAATGAGAGAGCTATGTTTCAAAAAAACGGCGGGAAACAAAAAAGATGGTCAACTGTCGGCGTTTCTCTTTATCTGCCCGATAGAAATGTCTAACTTTCGAATCAGACGATTGAGACGACGCCGTTCAATTCCAAGAATTCTCGCAGCGGCAATTTTCCGACCCCTCGTGAATTCAAGCGTCTTGCTGATAACCTCTCGCTTCACTTCATCAAGCGTAGGCAGCTCGTTTGCCGGATAGCTCGGCGAATCTGCGATGATAATTTCAAAGGGCATTGCCCCCGGCTGAATCTCCCGACCCGGCGTCAGAACGTAGGCACGCTCCATCGCATTGGACAACTCACGTATATTCCCGGGCCATCTGTAATTCAAGAGAAGCTTCGTTACCGTCTCGCTCAGCTTCTTCGACGGCTCAGAATAAAATGCCGCCTGGCTTTCAAGGAAATACTCAGCAAGAGGAATTATATCTTCTTTGCGCTGGCGAAGCGGCGGGACCTCAAGCCGGACAACGTCAAGCCGATAATACAAATCCGCCCGAAACTGGCCGCGTTCCACCATCTTGAACAAATCCCGGCTCGTCGAGCAAAGTACACGAACATCTATCGGATAAGACTTCGCAGAGCCCAGTGGCGTTACCTGCTGCTCCTGCAGCACGCGAAGCAATTTCGCCTGAAGCTCAAGAGGTATCTCGCTGATCTCATCAAGAAATACCGTACCGCCGTTCGCCGCCCTGAAAAAACCTAAAGTGCTGTCGACGGCGCTTGTAAAAGCACCCTTGACATGACCGAACAACTGGCTCTCGAACAGCTGCCCGGTCAACGTGGTGCAGTCCACAGGAACAAACACTTTGCTCGCGCGGTCGCTCGATAGATGTATCCGCCTGGCGACCATTTCCTTGCCCACCCCCGTCTCACCGGTGATTATCACCGGACACCTCCGGCAGGCGATCGCATCCACCATTTCAAGGATTGAATTGAACGCCTCGGAGACACCGATGAAATGCGCACTGTTTAGGGCAGAAAAGCGGCTCCCAGGCCCGCAATTCCAATTCCCACGGTCCCTGATACCCCTGAAACTGTCCCCTTTACGCTCTTTGGGAAGTTCTCTGCTCAGCTTGTCTTTCATCACCTTTGTACTTATTCCGAGATGCGGATACACACCATCCGCGCACTATAACAACGGTTCTCAACGGCGAGACGTGCCCGCTGGGTGAGGCAGAGGCACTCTCTCCCATTTCTTCTTCTATTTTCAATTCTAATGCGGAATTACTCAGAAATCAAGAAAATTATGGGACGTTTCTTGCAATTTCCTCCAGCTTCAAGGCGAATTCGGAAATTGTACCCGGCAAGGCAAAAAATGCAAAAAAACACGCTAAAGCATCATTCAGCCCCCACACACGTTCGCAGACAGCACCTTAGGGCAGACAAGTAAACACCTGTTAATACTGAGGTTAACTGATTCTCAAACCCTTTTCAGTCATCGCTTCGACTCAAGAACCGCTTTTCCTGTAATATACTTGTATTTGCCGTCTGTGTTCACTCGTCAATCCCCCCTTGCCCTAATTCACATACTACTGAGCTGGATGGCTGATTCTGCTATGCAAGGTCGAGCGGTGATATGCAGTCGCCGTACTTCTCAGCCGCTGCTTTCAGACGCGCCCGTACCTCATTGTAGGTATCATACAGAATCTGCGGGCAATCGGCCACCTTCTCGCGATAGACCTTCTCGACGCGGTCGAGCTTGGCGAGGTTTCCCGGAACGCGAATTGTGAACTGCTCCACGTAATTCACCTCGGAGTACTCCTTCTTCAGATTGTCCCTGAAAAGCTTCGCCAAGTCCTCATACTTGGGTATCAATCCCGTCGGCGTCGCTATTGCATCGACGTCACCGTTGACTCGAAGCTCGGCCCACAGCATCCAAACGAGCTTGTCGGCCATACCGTTCAAGTAATTCCCATCCCTGCCCCTGAGAAAGTAATTAACCGAAAATACGGAAGGTGGATTTCCAATCCCCGCGGCGAAATCGAGGTTGTTCTGAATGTACCGGCCCAGCGGTATTGACAGGAAGTCCAGATTGCTCATGAGGTTAAAGGTTCTCACGCCTTCGGCGCCGAGGGTAGCTGCGGTGGTTTCGGATTCCAGCGACGCCCCCTTGAGGATTATGCCTTCGGTCCAGTTGTACGCCTGTTCGACGGGGACCCAGATGTCACTGTCCCGGCCACCGTACACTATTGCTCCTACCGGCACCCCTTGGGGGTCATCCAGCAGAGGATCGCAGTTTGCCAAATCCGGTATGTTCAGACAGTACCGCGCATTCTTGTGCGATGCCGTTATCGCATTGCCCTTCCCGTCTTTCTTACCCTCGATCCACTCGCCCGAGTGGTTAACTCCCTTCTTCGGCAGCTCTTGCCCCATACCCAGCCAGTACGGTTTCGAATTCTCATCCAGCAGAACGTTCGAGAAGATAACCTCGCCCGGGTTGCTCAGCGCCTCGTGAATAACAGGGTCGTCTTTTGAATTCACATCACGGATGATGCCGAAGATACCTTTTTCGACATTGACGCTGCGCACCCGGCCCTCTTTCTTGCGAAAGTACGCGATGTCGTCACCGACGATGGTCTGCCCGGGCAGCATCGACGTCGAAGTCTTTCCGCAAGCCGACGGGAACGCGCCCGCAAAGTAAGTCACCCGGCCTTTCGGCCCGTGCACGCCCATCACAAACATATGCTCCGCAAGCCATCCCTCACCAGAGGCCTTCTGAATAGCTAATCGCAGCGCAAGCTTCTTCAGCCCTATCGTATTGCCGCCATACTGCGTATTGACGCTATAGACCATATCTTCTTCGAGGTCGATATAGACCCGCCGCTTGTCAACGTTTTTGCTCACGAAGTTCTCAAGCTCGCCTTCGGAGTGTATGAAGCGGAAAAAATTCGGTGAGCCGCCGATTTTCCTGAACTGCTCATAACCTTTTCGGTACAGAATGCTTTCGCTGTGCGCGACGTACGGAGAATCCGTTATCTGAATACTGGCGATTGAAAACTCCGAATCCACCGGCCCCAGACACCAGAAGCAGACCAACATCTCTCTGCCGACCATCGAGTCCTTCAGAAAAGAACGCACTTCCTGAACGCCGGTGGCTTTATCAATGGAATTGAGCGATTCACCTAATTCGGAACCCGGACTCAGCAGGTACTTCGTCTGCGCCTTGTCGCGGGCCTGGTCGTTGTACCCGTCGAAATGACAGGTATGGCCCTTGATATCCAGCGGCCTTTCCTCGCCGCTCTTGACGGCCAGGTCCCGAATGTACGCTATATCGTCGGGCGAATCGGTGCAGACAAAGACCGATTCCGGATTTGTCAGCTCGATCGCGTTGGCCACGAACTCGTGCATCTTCGCATTATCCAACGCCCTGAGTCGCTCATAGTGCTCAGCCGTCAGCCTCTCTTGCAGCAGCTTTTCTACATTACTCATACTTACGTACAACCTCCTTCAAAATTTGGATTCAAAAAATCGAAGGATTATAGCTACAGGGGACAATCGGAGTCAAGGTATTTTTGGCGAGATTTGCCGGTTGTGTGGTTCAGGCCGGCATCCTGTGGCAGGGGAGGTGGACGAGCAGAGCCGGGTGTTATGTGCCGGCATCTCTTTTTCTTGTTGAGAGGAGAATTAGGTTTCTGATTGCTTCGGTGTCTCTCGCTGCCAGCCATCGCTGCTCGAAGTCTTTTTCCTGGGCAACCTGGGCGATGGCCATAAGTGCACGGAGGTGATAGTTTCGCTGGTCTTTGCTTCCCGCGAGAAAGAACATGATATTTACCGGCTCGGGCGCATGAGCAAAATCAACGCCATCGACGGCGCGGACGAGCAGCACATCGAATTTGTCCTGACCTTCAACCACTACGTGTGGTACGGCAAAGCCCGGCTGCACGACCGTGCCGCCCTCTGCTTCCCTTGCCAGAAGCTTTTCATACAACACATACTCATTCGTGTCGAGCCGCCCCTCCATCAGTTTCGCAACCTCGCGAAATACCTCCTCCGCCTTTCGCTTGCCCTTAATATCCAGGATATCACAATCCTTTATCAGCTTGTCGAACCGGTCCTCGATGACCTCGTCGCGTTCGAGCAGGATATCACGAAGCTCATTTTCCAGCGTTACCGTCTTCAGCTCCCTGTCTGTCACACGCTCTACAACGTGCATCACAGCAGAGGCGCGACTGACTCGCTTTGAGACATACAGCCGGTACCATGCCGCGCTCACCACGACAAATGCCCCGCTGATGAGCAACGGCACTTTGCCCATATCGACAATCAGGGCACTGTAGGCGAGGATGGCGAATATATGGGGGTACGGATAGAGGGGTGATTTGAATTTGGGTCTGTAGCTTTGGATTTTGCTTTCGCGCATTATGATAACACTCGCGTTGTCCAGAATGAAAAGTATTATCATCAGCGTCGATGCCGTCTTGACGAGATTCTCAATATCGAGAAAGACGATCGCAGCGACCATAAAGCCGCCTGTGAGCAGTATGCTTAGATGGGGTGTTTTGAATCTTCGGCTGACGTGTGACAGTGCGGCCGGCAGGAGCTGATCGCGGCTCATGGCCAGCGGTGAGCGTGAGGCAGCGAGGATTCCGCCGTTGGCGGTAGTTATGAATGCGGTCAGTGCAGCGACGCTCAGGATTGCGAATCCCGCGGATCCGAGGAATTTCGATGCGGCGACGGAGATTGGTGCGTAGCCCGCGACAAGCTCCGCCCCATCGGTGACACCGACCGTGATGGCGACAACTGCGATGTAGAAGCAGGTTACGATAAACCAGGCAAGGAACATTCCGAGGGGAAGGTTCCTGCCGGGGTATTTGACTTCTTCAGCGATGGCGGCAACCTTTGTAATTCCGCCGAAGCTTATGAAGACCAGTCCTGCGGTGGCAAATACGGATCCCCAGCCCATTTTGAGGAACCCTTTGTATCTCAGCACGTCGATATGTCTTGCCCCGAAGATAACGAATACCGCCAGTATTACAAGCAGCACGGCGACGAGGAGGACCTGGAATCTTCCGGTATGCTTTACACTGAGCATATTGAGGGCGGTAAAAGCGAGGCAGCAGAAGACGGCGATTGCCTTGAGGTGCCATGGGCTTATATGAACGGGCAAGAGTCCCTTGAGAACAAGCTCGATGATTACAGCCATGCCGACGACGGCAAAGGCGCTTTTGAGGGCGAGAGAGAACCAGTTGGCGAGGCCGCCAAAGAGGCCCCACATTGGCCCGAGGCTTCGTTCGACGAAGAAGTATGTCCCGCCGGCTTTTGGCATCGCGGTGGCAAGCTCTGCCTTGCTCAGCACGCTCGGCAGCACGAGCAGAGAGGCCAGCACGTAGGAAAGAATTAGTGCGGGACCGGCCTTTGCATAGGCGATGGCCGGCAGCACGAACAGCCCGGAGCTTATCATCGCCCCCGCCGCCACCGAAAACACATCCATCGGCCCGAGTTGTTTCTTCAATTGAGCCAAGCCGGAAACCTCCTTGATTCTGTTGCGCTCAATTCAATTGCCCTCTGTTAAATGCTGCCATATATTAGCAGGATTTCCACCCTTAGTGAAACATTTTCAGGATTTTATCGGCTACCCCCACTTGACATTGGCCGCATTTCGCTTATCGTATCCTTTTCGTTATGCATTGAGCAAGGAGGCACAGTGTTGAAGGCCGATACACTCGCAGGAACGTTCATTTTTGAGCCACCACAACCCCCACCTCTCGGCAGTATTCTTTATCAGGAACATCTCAAGCTTACCGACAAGTCCCGCCTCGCCGAATTCGCCGGCTATCTGATGCCCCTGTGGTACTCCTCAATAAGCGCCGAGCATTCCGCCGTACGACAACACACCGGCCTCTTCGACTGCACCCACATGGGAATCTTCGAAGTATCCGGCAGCGAGGCCGCCGAATTTTTACATATCGTCACAACAAACCAGGTTGCCTCTCTGTCCGCAGGGGCCGCACGGTACAGCTACATACTGGATGCCGCAGGTAATGTCCTCGACGATATTATTATCTACCGACGCTCCGAAGACAATTTTATGGTCGTGGTCAACGCCGCAAACGAACCGAAAATCAAGGCCTATCTCGCCGCACTGCTCACCGGCCGGGTAATCCTCGACACAGACAACCCAAACAGGCAGCTCGAATGCAAGCCCAACATCCGCGATATGAGAGATACCGCCACCGCCCCGGACTGTAGAGTCGATATCGCCCTTCAGGGACCGACGTCGCCCAATATCCTCTACACCCTTGCCGAAAACGACGACCTAAAACAGAAAATCGAAACCCTAAAGCCGTTTCACTTTATCGAGGCCGACCTCGATGGCATCAATTGCATCATATCACGCACCGGCTACACAGGAGCCAGAATTGGCTTCGAGCTGTTCGTTCACCCTGATAACGCTGCCGAGCTTTGGCGCAGGTTATTGAAACACGGCGAAAAGTCCGGTGCAGTTCCCTGCGGCCTTGGCGCCAGAGACTCACTAAGAATAGAGGCGGGTTTGCCTCTTTACGGCCACGAGCTTGCAGGCCCTTTCAACATCTCGCCTTTCGAAGCGGGCTACGCCTGGGCCGTAAAACTCGACAAGGACTTCTTCATCGGCAAATCCGCCATGCAGCAAGCCGCAAATTCCTGTGATATGAATGTCGCCAGAATCGAGCTGCCCGGCGCCAAAGGCATAAGACCCGTCAGACAAAATGACGGTGTGGTCGATACGGACGGCATCTGCGTCGGCTGGGTACTAAGCTCCGCTAAGGCCGGCGAAAGACAAATTGCGATTGTGTACGCAGATAAAAACCAGTCCCAGGAGGAAAAAGAAGTCGGAATCTATTACCTCGCACGAAGCGAAAGTCAAAAAAGCAAGGGCAAAAAACAAAACGTTGACCGGGAAGAAAAACTCGAAGCCGATATTACCGGCAGAGTCGTCAGCCGATTTGAAAAATTTTGATTATGGAGAAACGGTTATGGTTGTTCGAGAGCTGCTCTACACAAAGGAGCACGAGTGGGCAAAACTCGAAGGTGATACAGCCAGCGTGGGAATCACCGATTATGCTCAAAATCAGCTCGGAGAGCTCACGTTTGTCGAGCTGCCGGACGTTGGAAAACAGGTAACACGAAAAGCCGAGCTCGCCGTCGTCGAGAGCTCAAAGGCAGCCAGCGACGTCTATTCGCCCGTCACAGGCAAGGTCACCGAGGTCAATTCCGAGCTCGAGGCAAAGCCCGAGCTTATCAACGAGGACTGCTACAAAGCCGGCTGGATCTGCAAAATCAAAATCACCGATACTGCATCCGCTAAGAATCTAATGGACGCTAACCAGTATGAAGAGTACCTAAAGGGTCTCTGAGAAAAACCGGTTCCGGTTGTGACCTTATGCAAATCAGCGACCAGTCACAGGGGTGATTAAATTGGAGAGTTAAATCGATGCCCTTCATAGCAAACACAGCAGAGCAGCAAAAGCAGATGTTGGCTGACATAGGCCTGACGATGAAAGACCTCTTCGGCGATATCCCGCCCGAATTGATGTGCGACTCATTCGCTCTGCCCCAGGGCCTGACCGAGCAGCAGGTCCGAAATGTCCTCGCCGACCTGGCAGGCAAAAACTCCATCAACCTGACCCTCTTTCTCGGCGGAGGCTTCTACGACCACTTCATCCCAGCCGCTGTTTATTCAATCGTCTCACGCAGCGAATTCTACACGGCCTATACACCCTATCAGCCCGAGCTTTCGCAGGGCACTCTCCAGGCAATCTACGAGTATCAGTCTCTTGTTTGCCGTCTGACCGAGATGGAAGCGGCGAATGCATCTCTTTATGACGGTGGGACGGCGATGTACGAAGCGATGATGATGGCACTGCGCATAACCGGCAAAAACAAAGTCATCATCGACGACTCCGTCAACCCAATCTACCGCGTTATGATTCATTCCTACACGTCCAACCTCAACATCGAGCTCATCGAGACCCACTGCGGCAACGGCCTGGTCGATAGAAAGCAGGTGCTCACGAAACTCGATGACCAGACCGCAGCGGTCATCGTCCAGAACCCCAACTTCTTCGGCTGTATAGACGACTTCACAGACATCGCCGACGCCGCACACAAAAAGGGCGTACTGCTCATCGTCTCCTGCTATCCCATCTCGCTCGGAATACTTAAAACGCCCGGCTCTATGGGCGCCGATATCGTCATAGGTGAAGGCCAGTGCCTCGGTATGCCCATGTCCTTCGGCGGTCCTTATCTCGGTTTCATGTCCACGAAAATGAAATACATCCGAAAAATGCCAGGCCGAATCGTCGGACAAACGACCGACAGAAACGATCGACGCGCCTTCGTTATGACGCTCCAGGCGCGAGAGCAACATATACGAAGAGAAAAGGCGACATCGAATATATGCTCCAACGAGGCGCTATGTGCGCTTACGGCCCATGTGTACCTATCACTTCTGGGCAAGCAGGGCCTGCGCGAAACCGCCCATCTCTGCGCCGACAAAGCGAGCTATGCATACAAGCGCCTGACCGCAATACCGTCTGTCAAGCCCCACTTTAAGGCAAAATGGTTCTTCAACGAATTCGTACTCGACCTGCCCACCGAAGCCGCCGACGTTATCGCAAAGCTCATCGAAAAAGGATTCGCCGCCGGCTTCCCCCTCGGCAGATACTACGACAATATGAAGAATTCCATCCTTATATGTGTCACCGAAAAGAGAACAAAACAGCAAATCGGCATGTTGGCCGAAGCACTGGAGAGCGTCTTATGAAACTGATTTTTGAGAAGAGTGTCCCAAACCGCCGGGCCGTTCACACAAGCCAAAGCGATGTCCCCACGACCATCAACATAAAAGAAGACTTCCTTCAAGACAGCCCCGCCGACCTGCCCGAGCTAAGTGAGCTTGATGTCGTCCGTCACTTCACCGAGCTTTCACGAAGAAACTTCGGCGTCGATTCAAACTTCTACCCGCTCGGCTCGTGCACCATGAAGTACAACCCCAAAGTAGCAGAACGCATCGCCGCCTACCCCGGCTTCGCGCACCTGCACCCGCTGCTGCCGCAACTACGAATGGGCGGTATGCTCACTCAGGGCGCCCTCGGAGTCCTCTATGAGATGGATTTGCTGCTGCGTGAAATAACGGCAATGGCCGGCTTTACAATGCAGCCAATGGCAGGCGCACACGGTGAGCTAACCGGCATAATGATAATGGCCGCATACCACGCCGACAAAGGCAACAAGAAAACCACCGTCCTCATACCCGACAGCGCACACGGCACAAACCCCGCCTCGGCCGCAATCGCCGGATACAAAGTGGTCTCCGTCCCCAGCAACGACAAAGGCATTATGGATCTCGACGCTCTGAAAAGTTCCATCAACGACGAAGTCGCCGGCCTGATGCTCACCTGCCCCAACACGCTCGGCCTGTTCAATTCGCACATCAAGGAAATCTGCGATGCAATCCACAGCGTTGACGGCCTCGCCTATTACGACGGTGCAAACTTAAACGCCATCGTCGGAAAGGCCAGACCCGGCGATTTCGGATTCGACATCGTCCACATAAACCTCCACAAAACATTCGCAACACCCCACGGCGGAGGCGGACCCGGCGCAGGGCCCGTCGGTGTCACCCAAAAGCTCCTCGACTTCCTGCCCGTTTCCATCGTCGTAAAAAGAAACGACGGAACTTACGCCCTCGAATACGACCGCCCCAAGTCAATCGGCTACATCGCCCCCTTCTACGGCAACTTCGCCGTCATACTCAAGGCCTATGTCTATACGCTGATGCTCGGCAAAGCCGGCCTCGAACGTGTCGCCGAAAACGCCTGCCTCAACGCAAACTACATCCGCAAAAAGCTCACCGGCCCATACACCCCCGCCGTAAATACCGTCTGCAAGCATGAATGTGTCTTCAGCCCTTCACAGAAAATGTTGGACAGCGGCGTCCACGCTATCGACGTCGCCAAAGCCCTCATCGACCGCGGTTTCCATCCGCCTACGGTCTATTTCCCAGCCATCGTCAAAGAGGCCCTGATGATAGAGCCGACCGAGACCGAAAGTAAAGAAACACTCGATGCCTTCATCGATACGATGATTGAGATAGCCGCTCTCGCCGAGACCGACCCCGACCGGCTCAAAGCCGCTCCGGTCACTGCACCAGTCAACCGGCCCGACGAAACCGCTGCCGCAAAAAACCTAAACGTTGCCTGCCTCTAAAATTGGCGTTATACTAAGAGTTGAGTCATAACAGCGCAATAGTCAGAGTCTTTGTCTGTAAAGGAGCCATATTATGAGTAACCAGATAAACCGACGCCAGTTTTTGGGAGCAAGTGCGGCATCGGCAAGTGCAATGCTCCTGGCCGGAAAACTAAATGCCCAGTCAATCACAGCCGCCGCGACTGCGAATTGGCCGCCAAAAATGCCCGATGTGAAAATCTACAAGGTTTACCTCGATGGGGTCAAGGGTTGGCCAAAACCCGACCTCGACATCCAGGCCGAGGTCGCCCGACTGGAAAAGCATCTGGCCGAGACCGAACGCCGGCTCGGTGATGTCAAATTCGTTGGCGGTGATGTGGTCCGTCACGCCGGAGGCGACGCCAATAAACTCGCTGAAAAACTCCGCGATGTTGACGGTGTGCTGGCCTTCAATCTTAACACCCTCGTTGAAAGTCAGTTCCTACCGATAGTCGCTGCCGGTAAGCCCACCGTATTATTCTCCCAGCCCTACAGTGGCCACGACTGGTGCAAGGTCTGTAAGATGCCGAAGCTCGGTAAGAAAGTTGTCCTCCTGGCCACCAGCGACTATGGCGAAATCACTCAGATTGCAGCCGTTATGCGGGTTTCGCCGCGCTTGCGCCAAACGCGAATTATCTATATCGGCAACGGCCCAATGAAAGCCGGAAGGGCCGCCGAATTCAAAGATAAACTCGGCGTCGAGGTCGTTTCTGTCGGCCACAAGCGACTCAACGACGTATATGAGGCAGTTGACAGCAAGCAAGCCGAGACCGAAGCAAACCACTGGATTAACAACGCCCAAAAGGTCGTCGAGCCTACCCGCGAAGAAATCGTCAAGTCCTCTCGACTGTATCTCGCAATGAAAAAGATTATGACTGATGAGCACGCCCAGGCCATCACCATCGACTGCCTCGGCCTATTCGCGCAGAGGTCACTGCCCGCCTATCCCTGCCTGGGCTTTAGCAAGCTAAACGACGAAGGACTCGTCGGCGCCTGCGAGGCCGACATGGACTCAACGCTCACAATGCTCATATTCGGCTATGCCTTCGGCGTGCCGGGATTTATCAGCGACCCCGTCTTCGACACATCGACCAATACGGTCATCCACGCCCACTGTGTCAGCGCGACAAAGATGGACGGCCCCGCCGGCCCACGGTGCCCATACGTCATTCGCAACCACCTCGAGGACTACCAGGGAGCGGCGTTGCAGGTCACGCACCGCACCGGCACGCCCATGACCTGTGCAAAGCTCGTCAACCTCGACACCATCCTCATCTCCACCGGCGAGATAACAGGCAGTCCCGACGTTGACCGTGCCTGCCGTACCAAGATTGCCACGAAAGTCGCCGATGCCCGCAGCATGCTCGACAACTGGGGCTGCGATATCGTAAAAGGCGGCTGGGTCGAGCACCTCCACCGAGTCGTTTTCTACGGCAACCACCTGCAGAACATAAAGCATCTGGCCACGCTGACCGGCCTCAAAGTCATCGAAGAAGTCTGACCGCCGCCGCAAAAAACCTGAACGCCGCCTGCATCTGATATTCCACTCGGCGCCGCGGCGACTATAATGTCCGTATGAAGCCGCGCATACTCCTCGTCAATCCGCCGATATACGACTTCACGGCCTATGATTTCTGGCTAAAGCCCTACGGCCTTTTGAGCATCGCCGGATTCCTCCGCGGCAAAGTGGTTTTGCGTATTCGTTCCGTTGTTGTCAACGCGCGTAGGCCCATTCTCACGTTGCAGGATTCAGGCCTGTTCAGGACTTCGCAAATCGGCAAGATAATGCCGCTAATAGCACTTTACACGCGGCCGGTAGCTTTTTGCTATTGCGCCATTTTCATTTGTTCCGGTATTGCACTTTGTCCGCCGATGCGGTAGTTTAAATCCGGGCAAAGCCCGTCACCTGGAACGAAATAGTCAACAGCAATCAAAAATGGCAGGCGAATCTTAAAGGCCTGAAAGATTAACTCAAAATTCGAGGATAGAGCAATGCAAAACAGAAAGAACCAATTGGCAGAAACTGTTAAATCAGAGAACTTCAGCCGCCGTAATTTCATTGCCGGCGCGGGCGCAGCCGCCCTGTCGTTCACCGTAATGAAACCCGCCCTTGTCCGCGGTACAGAGGCAAATTCCAAGATCCGAATCGGCTTCATGGGCTGCGGGGGGCGCGGGACGTGGATTGCCAAGCTCTTCATGCGACACGGCGGCTATGATATTGTGGCAGCGGCAGACTATTTCCAGGATCGGCTGGACAAGTTTGCAGCGGAGGTAAGATTGCCGAAGATGAAGAAATATACCGGTCTGTCGGGCTATAAGCGTTTGCTTGATGCCGGAGGTATCGACGCGGTGGTCATTGAGACGCCGCCTTATTTTCATCCTGAGCATGCGGCGGCCGGCGTCGATGCGGGATGCCACGTCTATCTTGCAAAGCCGATCGCGGTAGATGTACCGGGTTGCAAGAGCATCCAGGCCAGTGCCGACAAGGCAAAACAGAAGAAGCTCGCATACCTCATCGATTTTCAGACTCGCTCACAGGAGCTTTTCATCGAGGCACTCAAACGCGTACACGATGGGGCACTCGGCGATATCTGCTTTGGTGAGTCGAGCTATCAGTGTGAGGAGTATTTCAAGGAGAAATACGAGGACTGGTGGACGCGGGGGGATAATCCGGCCAAGGCGCTGCGTGCGTGGCAATTGAGCAGGATTCTGTCGGGTGACATCATCGTCGAGCAGAATATACATACGCTGGATGTGATGAGCTGGGCAATGGGCGATAAGCCGCCGGTGAAGGTGACGGGGACAGGGGGGATGAAGGCGCGCAAGAACGTGGGTGTTTACGATCATTTCGCTCTCGTCTTCGAGTATCCGAATAACGTGGGCATTGCGTTCAATTCGTGCCAGATGGACGCGTACGGGTCGCCGGAGGGCATAAAGAACCGGATGTTCGGGACAGAGGGCGTTCTGGAGACCGAGTACGGCGGACAGGTGTTGATTCGTGGGAAGAGTTTCTACCGCGGCGGAAAGACTCTCGATATCTATAAGGAGGGGGCGGTGAACAACATCAATACTTTCCATAGTGACATAACCAGCGGCAATATCACCTATCCAAGCGTCGAGCCCAGTGTCCTCAGCAACCTCGTGAGCATTTTTGGCAGGACCGCCGCGTATAGCAGCCAGACCGTTACCTGGGATCGGTTCGTGGCCGGCGATGATAAGTATGAATTCGACCTCAAAGGCCTGAAGGACTAATCTTGTTGTTAAAGGGTAATATTATGACGCAGAGAGAATCGAAACCATTGACAGGTACCGGCACGGACAATATCAGCCGCCGAAGCTTCGTTGCCGGCGCAGGTGCAGCCGCCTTGTCCTTCACCGTAATGAAACCCGCCCTTGTCCGCGGCACAGAGGCAAATTCCAAGATCAGAATCGCCCTTATGGGCTGCGGCGGACGGGGAACATGGATAGCGAAACTCTTTAAAGAACACGGCGGATACGACATCGTCGCCGCTGCCGATTACTTTCGGGACAGGGTCGATAAGTTCAGCGCTCAGATTGGTGTGGACCCGGCTCGTCGCTATACGGGCCTGAGCGGTTGCAGGAGATTGCTGGACAGTGGCGTCGACGCAATTGCTGTTGAAAGCCCGCCGTACTTTCATCCTGAGCAGGCGGCAGCCGCCGTCGATGCAGGCGTTCATGTCTATCTGGCAAAGCCGATCGCTGTCGATGTTCCTGGCTGCAAAACTATCGAGCAAAGCGGCAAAGATGCCAAAGCGAAAAAGCTCTGCTTCCTCGTCGATTTCCAGACACGTGCTCAGAAGTTCTTCATTGAGGCAATCAAAAGAGTGCATAACGGCGCCATCGGTGAATTTGCCTTTGGTGAAGCGACGTACCATGCGGAAGACCCCTTCGTCGAGCACTACCAGAATTGGAGGATGGGTCCGACAAATCCGAGGAACAGACTCCGTGCATGGGGCCTTGACCGCATCCTTTCCGGCGACATCATCAACGAGCAGAACATCCACACCCTCGACGTCATGAGCTGGATTATGAATAAGCCGCCGATACAGGCCACCGGAACCGGCGGACGCAAAGTCCGAACAGAAGTGGGTGACGTATATGACAATTTCGTCCTTGTCTACGAATACCCGGACAAGATTGGCATCAGCTTCAGCTCGAGACAGTTTGACGGGCACGGCACACAGCCCGAGGGTATCAGAAATAGAATGTTTGGCTCCAAGGGGGTTCTCGAGACCGAATACGGCGGGCAGGTCATCATCCGAGGCGAGAATTTCTATCGCGGCGGCAGTGCGTCCGATATATATAAGGAAGGCGCCGTCAATAACATCGTAACTTTCTACAATGATGTCACTGGCGGCAATTACGAGAGCCCGACGGTAGAACCCAGTGTCATGAGCAATCTGATAGCAATCCTCGGCCGAACCGCCGCCTACGAAGGACGCACCGTCACCTGGGACGAATTGCTCAGGAGCGATCAGAAACTCGTCGCAAATCTCAAGGGGTTGAAGGACTGATACCAGAATCACACTGAAAATTACGCTTAAATTAAGTGAGGACATTGAAATGAAGAACCGTTTGACCCGTCGTGAGATGATGATCGGTTCTGCGGGTGTTATCGCAGGGATCGGTCTTGCAGGCTGTACCTGTCCGGGTTCAAAGAGCACTTGTTCGGCCGGGGGTTTCAAGATTGGCGCCTGCGACTGGACACTCGGCAAACAGGCAGATGTGAGGGTGTTTGAACTGGCAAAGCGTGTCGGCATTGATGGGGTGCAGATTAGCCTCAACACGCTCGAGAAACAGATGTATATGCAGAAACCCGAGATGCAGCAGGCCTACCTCGAAGCCGCCAAAAAGCACGGTATGGAAATACCGTCAATTGCAATTGGTGAGCTCAACAATATCCCCCTTAAGGGCAACGACCTCCGGGCCGAGCAGTGGGTCTCGGACTGTATCGATGTTTGTGACGCGATGCAAGTAAAAGTCATTCTGCTCGCTTTCTTCATGAAAGGTGACATTAAGGATGACCCGAGGGGAACGGACATTGTTGTTGAAAAACTAAAGCGTCTTGCCCCGAAGGCAAAAAAGGCCGGTGTCTCTCTCGCCATAGAATCATGGCTCAGTGCCGAGGAACACCTGGACATAATCGAACGGGTCGGCTCGCCGGCCATAAAAGTCTATTACGACGTCGGCAACTCCCAACTCAAAGGCTACGATGTCTGCAAAGAGATTCGCATGCTCGCCGGCCATATTGTCGAGTTTCACGCCAAGGACTACGACGATGTGTATGGCAAGGGCTCGATGAACTTCCCTGCCGTGCGAAAGGCAATGGATGATATCGGCTATCGCGGCTGGCTCGTCATGGAAGGCGTGAAAATGCCTCTCGGCACCGAAGAAAGCAACCGCTACGATGCCGAGTACCTCAGGAAAATCTTCCCGCCTAAGGTCTGAGCAACCGAATCTGATGGACGAGGAAACAAAGATGAGCGAGAAGAAAAAGGCGGGGGTAATCAGGCGGGTGCTGGGCTGGATTTGGGTTGGGCTGCTTTCGCTGCTGCTGATTGCAGGTATTGTGTTTTCGGCGCCGTGGAAAGTAACCGCCCTGCTGCTTGTCTTTTTGTTGGCCGCTACTGCCCTGCCGAGACGATTTCGCAAGTGGTTTCGGGCTGGGGTATGGATCATCTTATTGGTTCTGGCGGTGTGGGTATTTTTGCCGGAGGATAGAGAGGGTTGGCGGCCTTATACATTTGATGAAGAGTTAGCGGCCCTTAAAGCTAAATACGCGATACCGGACGAAAAAAACGCTGCGATAATCTATAATCAGTTATTGGAAGATTATAACGAAGCTACATTTGAGCCCAATTTTCTCGATCCTAATCTCGAGGATTTAATCAGAAAAGAGCCTTGGTCAAGCAAAGACCATCCTGAAATAGCCCAATGGCTTAAACAGCACGGGAACACAATAGCAAAGCTCATCGAAGCCTCTAAAATAGAAAAGTGCCGATTTCCAATTAATGCCGATGTTGTGAGTATAAGTGACACAATGGATTGGTTCGGGCCGATGAGAAAGTGGGCATACTTGCTTATTTCGGCGGCAAATAATGATATGGCTGAAGGTCGCATCGGCCAAGCCCTTGAAAAGCACAGCGCCGTACTTCAAATGGGAAAACATCTATGCCAACAACCAGCACTGATCGACTTTCTGTTTGGGGCTGCCTTAGAGATGCTCTCAACTGACCAGCTTAAAAGATTCACCATTACTGGCGATGCTACAGAAGAACATCTAAACCCTATCGAAAAAGCTCTGGCTGAAATTAGACACGACTGGAGCTACGATTTTCCCAGGTTTCTTGAACACGAAAAGCTATTTGCCAAGAATCTTTGGGGAATGTTTTATGCGATAAATCCAGAGGGGAAGATACGATTAAATCCCGGTATAGCAAGAATGGCGATGATGGCACAACTGCCAGAAGATACAAAAGACGAGCTAGTTATAACCTATTGGCACAAAAGGCTTATGAAGGCATCGGCTATATTGTGTTGGTTTTACTTGCCCACTACACCCCAAAAAGTTGGTAAGGTTATCGATGAGTCCTATGAAAAATTTTATGCGATGGCTGAGCCTGATTTTGACTGGCAAAAAAAGGCGGAAAAACCCACTAAAATGCTCAAGCTCAATTACCGGTATTTAGTTGAGCGCTTGGCCGAAATATTGGGGCCAGCTTACTACCGTATTCACGATGCATATCTTCGAACTATTGCACAGCAAAGAGGCAGCAGACTGATAATCGCATTGAGGCGTTACAAAAATAAAGACGGAAACTGGCCAGTCAGTCTCGATGACATCCAATCTTTAGCTCCGGAGGAAATCTTTGTTGACCCAATGAATGACGGCCCCTTCATCTATAAATTAACAGATGAAAATTTCACACTCTATAGTAAGGGCAAAAATGGTATTGACGATGGAGGCAAACGAGATAAATGGGATGAAGAAAAAACTGGCACGGATGACCGGATGATTTGGCCGAGGCAAAATAAAAAGTGCGGCAGTGAAAAGGAAGGAGCAAAAGGTGAGCAGGGACAGGAAGCTGATAGCGGAACTGAAGGATAATGTCGGGCAAGAGGTAACTTTAGAGGGGTGGGTTTATAACAGCCGGGGGAGCGGGAAGGTTCAGTTTTTGATATTGCGGGACGGGACGGGGCTTTGCCAGTGCGTGGTCGAAAAGGACAAGGTGCCGGATGAGACGTTCGAGCAGTTGAGGCATTGGGGACAGGAATCGAGTATCCGTGTACGCGGGGTAGTCAGGGCAGATGAGAGGAGTGTGGGCGGGTATGAATTGGCGGTGACGGCAGCGGAGGTGATTGGCGGCGCGAGTGATTATCCGATAACGCCGAAGTCGCACGGGATAGATTTTCTGCTCAAGCATCGGCATCTGCATCTGCGGTCGCAGGGGCAGTGGTGCATGGGCAAGGTGCGGCATACGATTATCGATGCGATACGGAGGTTTTTCAACGATAACGGTTTTACGCTGATTGATACGCCGATACTGACGGCCACGGCGGGCGAAGAAGAGCAGACGCTTTTCGAGGTGGATTATTTCGGACAACCCCTCTATCTGGCGCAGACGGGACAGCTTTATCTGGAGTCGGCGGCGGCTGGCTTCGGGAAGGTCTATTGCTTCGGGCCTACGTTTCGTGCGGAGAAAAGCAAGACCCGCCGGCATCTGACGGAGTTCTGGATGGTCGAGCCGGAGGTTGCGTTTATCGATATGGATGGGCTTTTGGAATTAGGCGAGAATTTCGTCTCTTATATCGTCGAGCGGGTGCTGAGTGACAATCGCAGTGAATTAGAGCAATTGGGGGCGGATATCTCAGCGCTGGAAAACATCAAGCCACCCTTCTATCGTCTTACCTATACCGAGGCGGTTGATATTTTGACGGGCGAGAAGACAAAGGCGTTTATGGCGAAGCAGCTTGAAGAGTTCGGAGGCGAGAAGGACAAAATAGAAAAGAGGATTGGTGAATTGGAGGCAGAGCAGAAGGGTTCGATAAAGCAGTGGAAGCGGGACAAGAACGCTGCGGAATTGATTGAGCTGCGAGGCGAGCTTGAGGAAGTAAGTGCAAAGATAGAGAATAATCCCAGGCACGCACAGTTGGCGGCGGAGTTTCGATGGGGAAAGGATTTGGGCGGGTCGGATGAGACGATTATATCGCTGATGCACGATCGGCCTGTGTTTGTAACGCATTATCCGAAGGCGGCGAAGGCGTTCTATATGAAGACCGACCGCAGCAATGATAAGGTGGTGGAGAATTTCGATTTGCTTGCGCCGGCGGGGTTCGGTGAAATAATCGGCGGGTCGGTACGCGAGGATGATTACGATTTGCTGGTTGCACGGATTGAGGAGCAGGGGTTAAAGAAAGAGAACTATGAGTGGTATCTCGATTTGCGAAAATACGGTTCCGTGCCCCATGGCGGGTTCGGCCTTGGCGTCGAGCGGACGGTGGCGTGGATAACGGGCGAAAAGCACATCCGCCAGTGTATTGCGTTTCCCCGGCTGATGGATAAGGTCTATATTTAGTCACAGCGATTTTTTAGACACTGATTAACACTGGTTTTTGTTTTGCCACCGAGGGCACAGAGGGCCACAGAGAAAAATACTGAATCTTAAACGCTACCTTAAAACCCGACAAAATGTTCTGAGCGGTAACGATTGGCTCAGTGAATATCTATCACTTATGCACGACAGGAGTAACCGCCAATGACGTCGAAACTTCACTTATCTCTGTTGACAGCCCTGCTCGTAACGCTTTTCTGCCCAGTAGCCTTCTGTAACGATGGCCCTTCTGACCATGAAACAGAAGAGACCAACGCCGCAAGTGGGATCAATGAAGTTCAGAAAGGCATTTTGAGAATCGCGTTAATCCAATCCATCCCTGAGCTGGACCAGACAGTAAACCTCGAAATGGGCGAGAGGTACTGCCGCCGGGCCAAAGCAATGGGCGCCGACATCGCTGTCTTTCCGGAGATGTATAGCTTGGGCTACTTCACCAAGGTGGACTTCGACAACCCCAAGGCTGTCAGCAAATGGAAGGAAATGGCCCTCAGCACTGAAAGCCCGTTTGTAATGCATTTCCAAAAGCTCGCCAAAGACCTCGACATGGCGATCGTCATCACATACCTCGAAGACCGCCAGGGCCGGCTCCGAAACACTGCCACACTCTTCGACCGCAACGGAAAGAACGTCATCACTTACTCCAAGGTCCACACGTGCGCCTTCTTCCCGATGGAAGGCTCGATAGAACCCGGTGACGATTTCTACGTTGCTGAACTCGACACAAGGCTGGGACCTGTGAAGACCGGCATCATGATCTGCTATGATAGGGAATTCCCCGAAAGCGCCCGGATATTAATGCTCAAAGGCGCAGAACTCATCCTCACCCCAAACGCCTGCGGCCTCGACTCTCTGAGAATAAGCCAGTTCCAGGTGCGGGCATGGGAAAACTGCCTGGTCACTGCCATGGCCAACTACGCCGCCAAGCAAGGCAACGGACGCTCATGCGCATACAATGCCGACGGAAAAGAGATCATGATCGCAGATAGCAATGAGGGCGTGTTCACCGCCGATATAGACATCGAAAAAGTCAGGCAGATACGCAAACGCACCGTCTGGAGCAACGCATGGCGAAGACCAAAAAAATATAAAGACCTGATATCTACCGACGTTGCCGAGCCGTTCCTCCGAGAAGATGCCTTTGGCAGACCCTACGACCGAACAAATCAATAGCAGCAATGACCGCGCTAAGCCGGAGCATGGGCCGTTATCGAACGGCATTTGCTGAAGGGTAGAATATCCCCGGGCCGACACCATCGCGATAAGGGACACTGCCGAGTAGCTGTTGCTAGTGACCGTGGATCGATGATACCCAACCAGGCCCCGATCATATCATTGTCGTCAACAGATTCCCGTGAATAGCAATTGATCATCTCCGCATCGCCGCTGGCTCCACCCCCCTTCATCCTTGCGTCTTCTGCCATTAAATAAGAATCACAAAACTACTGAAATTGTGTTACTCGGGAAGCTTGAACCGGATTTTCCCTTGTTGCAATTCAAAATTGTTGCCTCCCGGGGACAAACATTATTGCCTTGTCCCGGAATTCAGCACTTCGCGAGAGATTTGAAATCCAAACATTTGAGCGGTAGAAAGACTTCGCGGCGAATTAGTCGCTCCACCGAAATACCTGCGGACGCGGCTCTCCGTGGTTCGGAATTCTTCGTGTCTTGGGGTCTTGGTGGTAAGAAATCCGTGGCTAACCCAAAGATTTCACTTGACATCCAACTTCCCATACAGTATAATACCCTGCTAACATATGAAAGCTTGATAAAAAACTAAAACTCGGAAGGTTCAACAATGCCCACATCGTATTTACAAGATATTACCTTTTGTTTCTCAGCCCTTGAACTTTTTCAAGAATCAGTGTGAATCAGTGTCTAAAAACAAACCGCCTATCCTGCCCAACTTAACTTGCTGGCAATTTACAACCTTTTTATGCAAAACAAACCCAATTTTGGCAAGGCCCACAATGAACCTAACTCTATACCTGAAAAGGGCTTACGAAAAATATTCACCCTTTCGAACGGTGAAAAGCAAACCCAAACAAACCCAATTCAAAGCCAATTCAAACCCAATTTCAGCCCAAACAAACCCAAAGCAAACCCAATCAAACCCAAAACGAACCCAATTTTCAAGCGACCCGAGCCCGTCGAGGGTCGCGCAGAGGGATTGTTGACAGGTAGGAACGGCAGGCGTATGATTCGGGGTAAACAAGTCCTGGTTTTGGAGCATAACGATGGGCAAGGCGAAAAAGAGCTGGGAGAAGCGGCTTGGCGGCGGGCCTGATAAGCTCACGGTAGATTACGTGGAGTCGCTGAGCATTGACAGACGGCTGTACAAGTATGATATAGCAGGCTCGATAGCTCATGCGCAGATGCTTTGTGAGCAGAAGCTTATCAGCAAAACTGAGTTCGGCAAGATAAAGAAGGGTTTGATTGAGATTGACGCCGAGATTGCGTCGGGCAAGTTCAAGTTTGACAAACGGCTTGAAGATATACACATGGTGATAGAGGCGGCGCTGAAAAGTAAGGTCGGCGAGGCGGGTAAGAAGCTGCATACCGGCAGAAGCCGCAACGACCAGGTGGCGACGGATATTCGACTCTGGATGCGGGACGAGATTGAGGTGCTGCAGGCGAAGGTGACGAGACTGCAACAAGCATTTGTAAAGCTGGCGGGCAAGTATGTGGATGACGTCATGCCGGCATATACTCATCTGCAGAGGGCCCAGCCGGTGAGTATCGCGGCGTATCTGCTCAGTTTTGCCGAGCAGCTTGAGCGGGACTATGTGCGGTTAGCCAACTGCCGGGCGCTGGTGGACGTGTCACCTTTGGGCAGCGGGGCGGTGGCGGGTTCGACGCTGGATATAGACAGAAAGAGCACGGCGGGAACACTTGGTTTTACCGGTATCAGCGGCAACAGTATCGATGCGGTAAGCGACAGGGATTTTTGTGCGGAATTCATATTCGACTGTGCGATGATAGCGACGCACCTGTCGCGATTAGCCGAGGATTGGATAATGTACTGCACGAACGAGTTTGGCTTCATCAGTATCGATGATGCGTACTGCACGAGCTCGAGCATGATGCCGCAGAAACGGAACCCCGATGTGCTGGAATTAATTCGGGGCAAGACGGGGCGCGTATATGGTGCGTTGATGGGGATGCTGACGATATTGAAGGCCCAGCCAACGGGGTACAACCGTGATTTGCAGGAGGACAAGGTACACATATTTGCTGCGAGCGATACGGTGAGTCAGTCGCTGGATATGGCTTGTGCGGTTGTGGGGCATACGAAATTCGATACGAAGCAGATTGGAGCAGGGCTGGACGATGGGTTTCTCGATGCGACTGCTTTGGCGGAATATTTGGTCGGCAGGGGAGTGGCGTTCAGGGAGGCACACGGGATAGTGGGGACATTAGTTGCCGAATGCGAGAAGTGGGGCAAGAGACTTGGTGAGGTGGGCCTTGATGAGCTGAAGCAGCATTCGCCGGTAATTGAGTCGGATGTTTACAGCCGGCTCGGGGCCAGAAACGTCGTGGGTAAGTATGCAACTGAGGGCGCAGCGGGGACGAAGCAGGCGAAAGAACAAGTTGCCTTTTGGCAGAAGCAATTGGCGCAGCGATAAGTATGGGTGAAGATGAAATAACGGCTTGGTTTGCGCAACAGCGGCGGCTGAGCGGGGAGGATTTTCCAATAGGGGTCGGCGACGATATGGCGGAGATTCGCCTGTCGGAAGCCGCGACGGTTCTTATTACGACGGATATGCTGCTGGATGGGGTGCATTTCGACTTAGGCAAAGCGACTTTGAGGCAGGTGGGTTACAAGGCGATGGCGGTGAGCTTGAGCGACTGTGCTGCGATGGCGACGGTTCCGGTTGGTGCGGTTGTGAGCGTGGCATTGGCGAAGGGGTTCGACGAAGAGCAATTAAAGGAGCTTCACGGAGGAATAGTCGAGGCAGGGGACAAATACGGATGTGCTTTAGTCGGTGGTGACATAACGAGCTGGCGGGGAGATGAGCCGTTTGCAATAAGCGTTGCGATGCTCAGCAGGCGGGGCGCGACGGAGCCGATAAGGCGGTCGGGAGCGAAGGTTGGGGATGCGATTTGCGTGACGGGGGCGTTGGGCGGGGCGCTTTTAGGCAAGCATTCAGAGTTTGAGCCGCGGGTGGCCGAGGCACTGAAGATTGCAGCAATGGTGAGCTTAAACGCAATGATTGATTTGAGCGACGGTTTGAGCAGCGATTTGAACCGGATATGCAAGGCGAGCGGTGTGGGGGCGGTAATAGATTCGAGCAGGATACCGATATCGGATGAGGGGCAGAAGATGAAGGACCCGCTTGCGTCGGCGCTGAATGACGGAGAGGATTTTGAGCTTTTGTTTACTCTTGCTGAAGGCGAAAGTGAGAAGCTGTTGAAAAATTGGGACGGCGATGTACCCATAGCAAGGATCGGCTGGGTGACAGAGAGTGGGAAGATGGAGATCAAGATGCCTGATGGGCAGATGCGGGACTTGGAGGTGAGGGGTTACGAACACTTGGGGTGAGCCGGTATGGGTTTGGATATAAGGACGAATTCGGCGGCCGAGACGATAGAGCTGGGCAGGCGGATAGGGGAGCAGTTGCGTGGTGGGGAGGTTATTGCGCTGGTTGGGGAGCTGGGCAGCGGCAAGACTCATCTGATAAAGGGGATAGCAGCGGGCGTGGGTGCAGAAGGCGGCGGGGAGGTGGTGAACAGCCCGACGTTCGTGATAGTGAATGAGTATTCGGGTCGCTTAGAGGTCTATCATATCGATGCATATCGGCTTGAGAGCGTGGAGCAGTTCGAGCAGATTGGCTTTGACGATTACTGCCATCCGGGTTCGGTGGTTGTGATTGAGTGGGCGGATAAGGTTGAGCCGGCGCTTAAAGGAATCGATGTTATCAGGGTGGAACTGCAGCACGCAGGTCGGACAGTAAGGTCAATACACTTCGAGGGGCTGGGTGAGTATATTCAGGTCTGAGCATTATTTCGGGCTGTGGCAGTTTGGGGGGGCGTTTGTGGCGCAGAAAGTGGGTGGAGGAAAAAAAGTGCCTAAGGTCCGATATTACACGTCTGTGAATTTGGCTTTCTTTCGATAATCGCTTATACTTTAACTAAATGCGTACCAAAACGACCAAAGCGGGGGTAATGCGAGAAATGAATCGGGGCTCAGCTCAGACAGACGGGGAAGGTTTAAGAGGCACAGTCGAGAGGCCGACAAGATTCAAGGCCTGCAAAGAGCTGGTTTCGGTGCTGTGAGGGCAAGACGATGAAGGCAAAAGTAGGTTTTACATTGCTTCAGGTTACGCTGCTGGTGGCTATTGTGAGCACGTCGGGTGGGATAGTTGCGCCCGGGCTTGCGGCTTCAAACATGCGAGCGAAGCAGTGGAGTTTCAAATCGGATCTGCAGACGATTCGTTCTCAGTTGGAATTGTACAAGATACAGCATTCGGGCCAGTTGCCGCCGACGGAGAGCTTTGAGCAGTTTGAGGCGGCTTTGACAATGAAGTGCTGTGACAACATGGGGCCTTATCTTAGAGTGATACCCGTGAATCCTTTCAGTGGTGACAAGAAGGTTCGGTTCGAAAGTGTACAGAGCACAGCAGGCAGTGGTCAGGCCGGCTGGGTGTTTAACACGACGACAGGTGTGTTCCAGGCAGATGATTCGGTGGAGCACGCGGCGCTATAAGTTTTCGACGTCTGGTGCACAGGCATATAGTGCGGCGGAGCCGTGACGGGTTTTTGAGAGTCGAGGGACGGGCAGAGGTGCTGACCTTGGTGAGGCGAAAGCCGATAGGAGGGTCAGTTTTTTTTTGCGCAGTTTTAGCCGGGGCGCGTTTTCTTATCGGCCTTTGCAGGCAGGTCAGGGAAGAACTTTGGTCTGTGGCGCATTATCTGTAACGTTGAGGTGTCTGTGCCAGGGGACTGCAAACAGTTCGAATGGCATTAAAAGACGGGCTGAATGGCGAGGGTTGGTGGTAAAGAGCCGAGGTGAACAGGACGAAAAAGGAAGGGGCAGAAACGATTGTTGACAGTGACCGACTTGCGAGAAGAGTGATTTGCGGTCGGTGGTGGGAGTTTTTGTAGGTTGTGCCGGGGGAGGCAGGAAAGGACAAGGTTATGTCTGCAAAGAAGGTTCTTGTAGTCGATGATGAGGTGCATATAGTCCATGTGGTGGCTATAAAGCTTCGCAACAACGGCTATGATGCCATAACAGCGGGTGACGGAGCAGAGGGTTATGAGCTTGCGTGTTCGGAGCAGCCGGACATCATAATCGCCGATTTTCAGATGCCCGTAATGAGCGGTTTGGAGCTGATAGAAAAACTGCGTGCCAATGAGGGGACGCGCGATATTCCGATTATATTGCTGACGGCAAGGAATTTTGCGATTGAGGACGAGCGCCAGCAGGAGCTGCAAATCTCCCAGTGTATTGCCAAGCCGTTCAGCCCAAAGGAATTGTTGAGGACCATCGAGGATATTCTCTATCAGAGGGAATTGATAGCGGGTAACTGACAGGCACATTGATGATGAAAGATCCTTGTATTGTGATACGTTTCAGAGAGTCAACGTTTTGGCAGATTTAAGCCAATCGACCGGAGTCGGATATGCCGGATACCGCTACAGAAAGTCTGAGCTCGTCTGAGCTGGGCCAGTTCAAGGAGTTTGGCGACAGGGCAGGCAGGGTTGGAGTTAACTTCGCCGTGTGCGACGAAGAGGGCCGAGTCGTCCTGCTCTGCGAGCAGAGCGGATTCAGCACCGACAAAAGCGTCGTTTCCAACGCGGCGCGGCGGCTGTTGAAGTGGTTTCGTGATTCAGATGACCGCCGAGCGGCTAAGTGCGGGGTGAAGAGCTTCTCAGAGGGGCGGTTTGTCGGGACCATATTGGAACAGGGTTGCGGCGGCAAGCAGATGCCGGGCAGTATATGGGCGGCGATAATTGATTTGGGTGATGAAACGAACAGCAGAGACCACAGGTCGGTGATGCTCGGGGAGATGTTGAGCTTATTCGCGGAGAAGCACGAGGCCCAGCGCAGGTCGGCAGAGCAGATGGATATGATAAGCAACGAGCTGGCAAAGACGTATGAGGAGCTTGTGCTTCTTTACAAGATCAGCACGAATATGGGGATCGTTGAGCCGGATGCGAATTTTCTCCAGATGGCATGTGACAGCCTGACGGACATTGTCGAGGTGGAGGGCATCGCGGTGCTTCAGGAGAAAATGATCGACGAGGAGAAGCGTTTTGTCCTTGTGGCGGGTTCCGGTCTGATAGACATCAATGAGGAGATGACGGTTACGTTTTATAACCGTCTTTTGGAGGCAATGAGCAACGGCAGGGAGGCGCTGCTCGACAGCGAGGTTGATTCTCCGTTCAAGTATGAGTGGGCGAGTAATATAAGGAACATGATAGCGGTGCCTTTGTGCGGCAAAGACAAGATAAGAGCAGGTGCGGCCGGAGAACGAACGCGGCAAGCGGGGCAGGACGGTACAGTGACTTGCCGCGGCCCAAATGTGGGCAACCTGATAGGTATGATGGTTGCGATAAACAGAATCGACAAGCAGGATTTTGACAGTACGGATGTCAAGCTGTTTAACTCGGTAGCGAGTGAATGCGCTGTGTTCGTGGAGAATAATCGGCTGTTCAGCGAGCTGAAGGAGCTGTTCATAGGGTCATTGAAGGCTCTGACGAGGAGTATCGATGCCAAGGACAGATATACGCGAGGTCACTCTGAGAGAGTTGCGTTCATATCAAAGTGGTTAGCCGAGCGTCTTGGCCAACAGGAAGGGCTGGATGAAGAGCAGGTACACAAAATATACCTGGCCGGGCTTCTTCATGACATAGGCAAGGTCGGGATAGATGAGGCTGTGCTGTGCAAAAAGGGCGAGCTTACAGAACAGGAGCAGAGCCGGTTGAGGATGCATCCGTCGATTGGCGCCAATATTCTCAGCGGGATAAAGCAAATGCGAGAAATTATTCCCGGAGTTTTGTGTCACCACGAGCGAATGGACGGGACGGGGTATCCGGATGAGCTGACGGGGGATGAGATTCCACTTGTGGGCAAGATTGTGGGGCTGGCGGATTGTTTTGACGCTATGACGTCGGAGCGTGTTTACAGACGCGTTTTGACGGTGGAGGAAGCGGTAGCAGAGATAGGGAGAAGACTCGGGACCCAGTTCGATGAGAAGGTGGGCAGAGTATTTGTCGATAGCGATGTATATCATCTCTGGGATATTATGCAGGAAGGGCTTTCGAAGACGTACGGGGCCGAGGATTTTTCGGATTATGGGGCGACGGCGGTGGGCGCCTTGATAAGGTAGAACCGCTGAGACAATTACGAAGGGGGCGAGGGGGCGTAATTACATAGATACCAGGGCCATACGTCCGTGAAATGGCCGAGATTGTCATTTCGATTTTCCTCATTTTTGTCTCACAAAAGGCTTGCAGTCACGGTAATAAGTGTTTATAATGCTGCGTTCGCATCTTGTTGGTCTGAAGTTGTGTCGGCTGACGGGGTGGAGGATATTGATAACAGTGGAAAGGATTTGTTTGAACGATGCTGACGAAGACCGAAAAAAAGAAGGTTATCGAGGGTTTTGAGACGCACGAGGGTGATACCGGTTCGCCTGAGGTGCAGATAGCTTTATTGACTCAACGTATTAACAGTTTGACCGAGCATCTTAAAAATCATCGCAAGGACCACGCATCGCGACGCGGTTTGCTGAAAATGGTCGGGACGCGGGCGGCTCTGTTGAAGTATGTGAACAAGAAAGACGTTGGTCGTTATCGCGAAATCATATCGCGACTCGGCTTGCGAAAGTAATCCCGACGGAAAGAGCGAGTTCAGAACCGTCACACGGTCTAACCGTCCAGCCATTAGAGAGGTAGTATATGTTTGATATTTGCAGAGTGGAAAGAGAAATTGGGGGCAGAACATTATCCATAGAGACGGGAAAAATAGCGAAGCAAGCCGACGGGGCGGTGGTGGTGCAATATGGAGAGACCGTTGTGCTTGTATCGGCTGTTACGGCGCCGCCGCGGTTTGAGGATATAGATTTTTTCCCGCTGAGTGTTGAGTATCGGGAGAAGCAGAGTGCGGCGGGCAAATTTCCCGGCGGCTTTATCAAGAGAGAAGGCAGGCCAAGTACGAAGGAGACACTGACCGCGCGGATGATAGACCGCCCGATACGACCTGTGTTTCCGGAAGGTTATGTTCAGGAAGTTCAGATAATTGCGAACGTTTTAAGCGCCGACAAGGAGAACGACCCGGACGTTTTGGCAATGATTGGTGCAAGTGCTGCGCTTACTATAAGCAAGATACCGTTTCTGGGACCTACCGGGGCGTGTCGATTAGGCAGGGTCGAGGGGCAGTTCGTGATTAATCCTACGCACAAGCAACTTCAAGAAGGTGACATGAATGTTATGGTAGGCGGGCGAAAAGAAGCGATAAACATGATTGAAGTCGGTGCGAAGGAAGTATCAGAGCAGGAGGTTGCCGACGCCGTTGCCAAAGCGCACGAGGTTGTCAAAGAGGTGTGTGAAATGATCGAAGAGCTTCGGGCGAAGGTGGGCGTGGAGAAGGAAATACCACTTGTGGCCAGTGACGAGGAGCTGCGTTCGAAGATTGAGTCGGAGGTTAGCGGCAGACTATACGAGGCCAAGCAGATATCAGCGAAACAGGATCGCAAGAAAGCCGTGGAAGCACTGTTTGAAGAGGTCTATGCTCGGTATTGCGAGGAGGGCGATTCAGGCGCTGATAATGCTGTGGTCTATGACAAACCTATGGTGAAGCGAATACTCGGCAAGCTTGAGGAGCAGGTAGTTCGCAAGCTCTTGCTTGAAGGCAAGCGGCTGAACGGGCGGGGTTATAAGGATGTTCGTCCGATTACGTGCGAAGTAGGTTTGTTGCCAAGAGCACACGGCTCGGCGTTGTTCACGCGTGGTGAGACTCAGTCGGTGGTCAGTGTTACTCTGGGCACGGTCAGAGATGCTCAGAAAATAGACGGGCTGCTGGATGAGTACAGTCAGAATTTTACACTGCACTACAATTTTCCGCCTTTCTCTGTGGGCGAGGTTCGTCCCGTGCGTGGTGTCGGGCGTCGCGAGATAGGGCACGGGGTTCTTGCAGAAAAGGCGCTGGAGCGGGTAAGACCTCCTGAAGATGAGTTTGCATATACGGTGAGAGTTGTCAGTGATATTACCGAATCAAACGGTTCAAGCTCGATGGCATCGGTGTGCGGCGGCTCTCTTGCGTTAATGGACGCGGGCGTTCCGATTAAGCGGGCGGTTGCGGGGATATCAGTTGGAATGGTTGGCGACGAGGATGGCAGATATGAGCTGCTGACCGACATCATGGGCGAAGAAGACCACTTTGGTGATATGGATTTCAAAGTAGCGGGAACTACCGAGGGCATCACGGCGATTCAGCTCGACATAAAGGCCGAAGGCCTAGCGCAGAATATCATGATCGAGGCGCTGGAGCGTGCCCGGGAAGCGCGCCTGAAGATTCTGGAGGCTATGTCAGGTGTAATAGAGAAGCCGCGGGCGGAACTCAGCGTTTATGCACCGAAGCTGGTGATGGTGGAGATAGATCCGGAGTTCATCGGCAAGCTGATAGGCCCCGGAGGCAAGATGATTAAGAGTATTCAGGAGGAGACCGATACGACAATCGAGGTTGAAGAGGACGGGACTGTTTACATAAGCTGCGTAGGTGGGGACGGTCATCTTGCGGCGAAGGCGATCGTCGAGTCGCTGACGCAGCCGCCGGAAGAAGGACGGATATATCCGCGGTCGAGGGTGGTATCGGTGAAAGATTTCGGAGTTTTCGTTGAATTCACGCCCGGCGTAGAGGGGCTTTGCCACATCAGCGAACTGAGCGACGGTTTTGTAAAGAAGGTAGAGGATGTCTGCAAGGTTGGTGACGTGATACCGGTTAAGCTGCTGAGCATCGATGACCAGGGCAGGTTCCGTCTTTCTCGCAAAGCTGCTCTTGCCGAGCTGGCAGAAGAGGCAAAAGAGGCAGAAAAAGAGCCGGCAGGGAAGAAGTAGAATATTGGGTGGGGAGGTTTTGTTGATTGCAGGTTTAAGGTCGGGTCGGCGAGTTTAAGAGTGAGGGAGAGAATATATGCATCATTATCCTGCTGATTGTGGTTTGCTTTCTGTTGGGTAATTCTCAGGTTTTTTGATTGCGTAGCCGGTCTTGCCGGAGTTCGGATATCGGGTTTATGTGCAGTGTGAAGAAAGAATCAGGTTCTCAAAGCGCAGCCGACAACGGCGGCATTGAGGGGCTTGGCAGACTGCTGGGGGAGCTTGCGCATGAGATTAAGAACCCGCTTTCGACTGTAAAGGTGAACCTGAAACTCGTGGATGAGGAGCTGGAGGGCTTTAGTTTTTCGGGTTCAGACAAGGCGGTGCTTGCGGACTGCGAGCAGCGGTTGGGAAGGGCACGGAGAAAGATTGGCGTGATCGCAAAGGAGACAGAGCGGTTGGAGCAAATACTGGGAGGTTTTCTCAGATATGCCGACAGGACTTCGCCGCAATTGGCTGAGGTTGAGGTAAACGAGCTTGTAGGTGACATGATTGATTTTTATGCGCCTCAGGTCCGCAGTCGCTCGATAACGGTACGGTATCATCTTCATAAAGAGCCGTTGGTTTGCAGAGCCGATGCCCATATGTTAAAACAGGCAATATTGAATCTGCTAATCAATGCACAGCAGGCGATGAGCTGTGGCGGAGAGCTGATGATAAGGACAAGCCGAGAGGGTAAATGGGCAAAGATTCAGGTTTGTGACACAGGCAGCGGCATTGCTGAAGATAATGTCGGTCGTATTTTTGAGGCGTACTATTCCACTCGGTCGGGGGGGACGGGCCTGGGTTTGCCGACGGCGAAGCGGATGATAGAGTCAAATAAGGGACAGATAAGCGTTGCCAGCGAAGAGGGCAAAGGGACCTGTTTCACGATAAGACTGCCGTTGTCGGCGTCGGGTTCTGAATAGGGTGTTTGTGCGATGAGCAAGGACACGGTGATTCTGGTTGTTGATGACGAACGGGAGCACGCAGACGGCATTGCCGAGGCGCTGGAGAAGTTATGCGGCAAGGCGATAGCTGTTTACAACGGCACCGATGCGTTCGAGATAATCAGCAATGAAAGAGTGGATGTAATTGTCACCGATTTGAAGTTAGGCGGGGACATCGACGGTCTTGCAATCTTGGAGGAGGTCAACAGGCAGGACGGGCATACGGAAGTTATTTTGATCACTGCTTATGCGACAATCGAGACGTGCAAAGAGGCGTTAAAGCATGGGGCTTACGATTATCTTGTCAAGCCGATTGATATTGACCAGCTTCGTACACTCGTCGAGCAGGCCTGCCGAAAGGCATCGAAGGCGGCCGGCAGACAGCGAAGAGCGAGGTCTGATGAAAAAGAGCATTTCGTGTTTGCCGGTGTCAGGGGCAGCGATGCCGCAATAGCGGGGATATTCGAGGTGCTGCGACGAGTGGCGCCTACGAACATATCGGTATTGATTGAAGGTGAATCGGGTACGGGCAAGGAGCTTCTGGCGAAGGCACTACACGAGAATTCGGATCGATGGAACAAGGCATTTCGGCCGGTAAACTGCGCGGGGTTTACCGAGACGCTGCTGGAAAGCGAGCTGTTTGGTCATGTCAAAGGCGCTTTTACAGGTGCGACCGGTGACAGGAAAGGGCTGTTCGAGATAGCGGACAAGGGGACGCTGTTTTTGGATGAGATAGGCGACATGCCGCTGAATATGCAGGCCAAGCTGCTTCGAGTGATTGAGGATGGTGTGGTGATACCTGTTGGCTCACATAAGCCGGTTGTCGTCGATGTGCGAATTATCAGTGCGACGAATCACGATTTGGGTAAGCTTGTGGGAGAAAAAAAGTTCAGGCAGGATTTGTACTTTAGAATAAAGGGGGTTAGCGTTTCACTGCCGCCGCTTCGCAAAAGGCCGGAAGATATACGGCTTTTGACGGAATTCTTCCTCAAAGAAGCAGTCGAGGAGACGGGTTCGGCGGTCAAAGGTATCACAGATGCAGCAATTGAAATCCTTGCCGGTTACGAATGGCCCGGCAACATAAGGCAGCTTCGCAATTGTATCAGGACTATGGTTGTCATGTGCGAGAAGGGCAAGCTCGATGTGCAGGACATACCGCCTGAGATACACGAGGTGCGGCGGCTGCCCGGCAGCGGGCGAGCGGGTGATTTGGGCGGTGTGTCGTTGAATGAACTGGAAAAACAGGCCATTATCGATACTCTTGCAAAGACAGGTGACAACCGTGAGAAGGCAGCGAGGATACTCGGTATTGGCGAAAGAACCCTTTACCGCAAGATAAGGGAATACAATATCTGACTGCGGCATTACCGTACCCGAGGAAGGGGGAAAACAAAGGCGCTGTTTTCGGCTCTACTTGGCAGCGCTGATGAAGAGGTTGTCTGTGAACCAGAATCGTCCGGGTGAACGGTTGAAGTAAAGTAGCTGTTCGTAGATATTTGATTTATACACGCGGTCTGGTTGGCCGATCGCGGCGACGAGTTCCGGCTTTGTCATGTTAGCTGGGAATGCTCCTGCCTTTATGTCATCGAGTCGTCTTTTCCTGAGTTGTGCCGGAGCCGGTGTCTGCTGCGTCGCTTGAACTGTCCGAATTTGCGGTGTGGGTATCAGTTCGGGCTGAGGTTTGCCGGCAACGGTTTTTGAGCGGACGGGCTGCAGTGGTGGAGCAGGGGACTGTGCACTGCGGAGGGGTGAACCCTGGCGGGTTTTCAATCGCGAGTTCTCAACCGTGAGCCGGATGTTCTGGTTTGTGAGCAGGTCGAGCCGGCGGGTAAGGTTGTCGAGTTGAAAGCTGGATGTCTGCAACTGTTCGGTAAAGGTGTAGTTGTCCATTCTTAATCGGGCTTGTTCCATTCTCATTGTGCTTGTGTCCACGAACAGCCAGACGGTGACGGCCAAGGTGGGGATAAGCAGCAGTATCGAGACCAGAGAAGCTAACTGCCATTTTCTGTGAGAAAGCTCGACTCTTTGGGCCCCTGTTTCGGCTGTCACCAGCAATCTCTGCAGCAGCTCTTCGCGCGCAATGACGTGAGTATCGTCGAGCTCGGTATCCGCGGCGATGTCAAGTGTGCTGGGAGGTTCGACTTTTGCGGTTCTCTTCTCGTGCTCAGTGTTAATCGGTGATTGTTTTTCGGTCTGGCTCTCGGTTTTGTGCTGGGGTGATGATTTGACAGTCGTGTATTCGTTTATATCCGCCCGTTGGGTTTGAGTTTCGTCTTTGATTGTAGTTCTCATAGTGTTTCCTTTCGGTTTTTTACTGCATAGAGTGTTTTCGGCCTTTTCGAGGGGATTTCTTTAGCTCGCAGCCACCTGTGTCGGCCTTTGTGGGCCGAAGGGCGGATTTTACGCAGTTTCAATTAAGGTTTTTCGCTGAGTTTGAGGTTAGGTTTACTTTTCCGGAGCCATTCGGGGAGCTGGTCGTAAGTTACGTTTTCCCAGAGTCCTTTTTGTCGGCTTCGTGCAGAAGCTTCAAGCTGCTTGTACTTGTTGTATAAGCTGTGCTTGAATCTGAGGTCTGCGTATGCAAGGCCCTCGCTAAGCAGTACTTCATTGAGAAAGCTTCTGTCGGGCAGTTGGATGTAGGCGAGGAGTCGGCCATAGTATCCTCTTGTGCGGTTGTTCCTGTCGAGGTATATAGTTACATCTTTACCCAGACAGAGGGTGGCTGTAAATTCGGCTGCTTCTTTTCCGAAGTACATCGGGCCGGTTTTGGGATTTTTCGTTTCAGGTGTGTCGATGCCCCACAGACGGATTCGTGTGTGGTCGTATTTGTCGTCGCCGACATCAATATCGATGGTGTCACCATCGACGACGTTTATGACCTTGAGGGTTTTTGAGTGATACTTCTGGAAATCGCCGGCACTTTGCTGTTGGGCAGTTGCGGGTGCGGATTGACGCTTTGGGGTAAGTTGCGTGCGGTCGAGCCATACCAGGGCGAGCACGAGAAAGACGCAGGCGACAAGGATAGTTGTGCATCTGCGTCTGCTCATTGCGTAACGGCTCATAATTCGCAGTATGTAGTTTTCGATTTTCTGCGGCGAGTTTTTACTTGCTTCTTTGTTCGGCGGATTTATCCAGCTCGAATGCATCACAGACGGCAGTGAGAGCTGCTTGTCCCTGGTCTTTGTCCACGATGCAGCTTATTCGGATTTCGCTGGTGGTTATCGAGTCGATGTTGACCTGGGCTTCGGCGAGGGCACCGAACATCTTTTCGGCGACGCCATAGTGGTTTCGCATTCCGACGCCGACCACGGAGACCTCTGCAATATCATCTCTGACAAAGATGCTGTCGCAGGCGACCTGGTCCTTTATGTCTTCTACGGCCTGCTTAGCGGCACTGAGGTCGGAGGCGCTGATGGTGAAAGAGAGGTTGGCCTTTTCTTTGCTGACCTCGGTCTGCATGATGTCGTTGATGACGACCTTTGCGTTTGCCAGTTTTGCGAAGATACTTGCGGCGTTTCCGGGTCTGTTTCCAAGACCGACAAGAGTCACTTTGGCCATATCTTCCTGTATAGTTGCGCCTGAGACGACTACACCTTCCATTTGGGGCACCTCGTGAGTAATAATAGTACCTTCGGTTTCTTTGTTACTGCTTCTTACGTGGATTTTGACATCGTATTTTTTTCCGAACTCGATTGCGCGGCTGTGCATAACACCGGCACCGAGACTTGCCAGCTCGAGCATTTCGTCGTAGCTGATCTGTTTTATTTTTGCCGCCTTGGCGTAGATTCTCGGATCGGTGGTGTATATTCCATCGACGTCGGTATATATCTCACACTCGTCGGCACCAAGCGCCGCTGCTATTGCGACTGCTGTGGTGTCGGATCCTCCTCTTCCAAGTGTGGTAATGTTTTCGTCTTCGTCGATGCCCTGAAAGCCGGCGACAATGACAATTTTACCTTTATCAAGCTGTTTGTGTATGCGCTGAGCGTCGATGCTTTTTATCCTGGCCTTTGTGTGGGCGCTGTCGGTGAGCATTCTGATTTGGCCACCTGTGAAGCTGATGGCGTCGTATCCGGTGGCGTCAAGGGCCATAGCGAGCAAAGAGACCGACTGCTGCTCGCCTGTGCTGAGAAGCTGGTCCATCTCGCGTTTTGGCGGATTAGGGTTGAGCTCGAGCGCATCGGCGACGAGCTGGTCTGTCTGCTTGCCGCGGGCGGAGGCGACAACAACGACCTGAAGGCCCATCTTGGCGGCGTTGATTACACGTTCGGCAGCCCTGCGGATTTTTGCCGCGTCGGCCACGGAAGTACCGCCGAATTTTTGTACGATTACAGCCATAGTCACCTTACCAAGATTCGAGTAGTCATCTACTGTGCGAATCTCAGGATTCGCTCGTTCAACTCTTAAAGAAGTATTCCATAAGTTCGAAGCCGTTGTCAATTCTAAAGCCGGATTTTGCAGCATTTGCCTCGGAGAATCCGGCGTGTAGAATGCCTTTGACGTCGGCCCCTGCCATAGCGAAGGGCACGGGCTCGAGGGCATGGGCACGGGTGCTGACTGGTGTCGGATGGTCGGGCAGGATGAGCATTCTCCAGGTGTCATATTTTTGGAGTGCCAGGTATACGGGGCCTACGATGTATTTATCGATTTGCTCGATGGCCTTTTTCTTCAGCTCGGCGTTGCCGTTGTGTCCCGCTTCGTCGGGAGCTTCGATATGGACAAAGACGAGGTCGTATTCATCCAGGGCGCCGATCGCAGCGGCGCCCTTGCCTGCGTAGTTGGTATCGACAAAACCGGTCGCACCGGGCACATCTATGAGCGAAAAGCCGATCAGCTTTGCCAGGCCTCTGACGAGGTCCACGGCAGTAATGGCGGCTCCTTTGATTGCGAATCGCTTCTCGAAGCTCTCCATTTTGGCCTTTTTGCCCTGCCCCCAGAGCCAGATTGAGCTGACTTGATTTTCGCCGAGGTCTGTTCTGACTTTGTTGATGTCGTGATTGTCGAACAGATGCTGGGAACGCGCCATGAGGTCGATGAGCAGTTCGGCACCTCTTCCCCGCGGCAAAATTTTCTCGACCGGCTGGCCGATGTGGTCGTGCGGCGGATATGTTTGGACATCGAAATCGAGCCCTTTGAATACGAGCAGGTGTCTGTAGCTTACGCCGGTATAGAAGCGGATATTGTCACTGCCAAGATGTTCGTTGAGGTCTCTTATCAGTTGCGCGCCCTCTTCTGTCGAGATGTGCCCGGCGCTGTGGTCAACCATTTTGCCGTCTGCAATGGTGACAAAGTTGCACCGGAAGACCCAGTCGTGCGGCGAGAGCTGAACGTTTCTTGCAACGGCCTCGATGGGCGCTCTGCCGGTGTAGTAACGTTTGGGGTCGTAGCCGAGCAGGGTCATCTGTGCGACGTCGCTGCCGGGGTCCATGCCCTGCGGTACGGTCCTGACGAGTCCCTGTCGCCCCTCGATGCTGATTTTGTCCATATTGGGGATTTGAGCGGCTTCGAGGGCCGTCTTGTTGTCAAACTCGGCCAGTGGTTCATCTGCAGCGCCGTCGGGAACTATGATGGCGTACTTTGTCACGAGTCCTTGTCCTCCGGGATATCGACGATTCTTATGCAGACGGGCCTGGTGCAGACGGTGTTCAGCTCGCCGAGGTCGTTAAGCGCCGCCGTTACCTTGTTTTGCCGGGTCGGGTGGGTTGTAATGACAACGGGAACCGCATTGTCCGGGCCTTGGCCTTCGTGCTGGAGGACGCCGGAGATGCTGATGGCATTTTCGGCGAGTATTCTGCCGATTTCTGCAAAGACGCCCGGCTGGTCCTTTACCATCAGGCGGACGTAGAAACGACTTACTAGGTTGTCGATTTTATTTATGAGCGGCTCTACTTCATTTCGCGGTTTCAGGCGCAGTTGCCTGAAAATGGTGGCGGAGTTTCCGAGGGCAACTTCGATTATATCTGCCACGACAGCACTTGCGGTTGGCATCATTCCAGCACCGCGGCCGTAGTACATAACCTGGCCGACGGCGGTACCGAATATGCTGACAGCATTGAATGAGCCGTTGACATCAGCGAGATGATTGTCTTTCGAGATGAATGACGGATGCACCCGCAGTGAGATTCGATTTTCACCGTCCTTCTGTGCAATTGCCAGAAGCTTTAGTACGTAACCCATCTCACCGCCAAACCGGATATCATCTTTCGAGACTTCCCCAATGCCCTCGACGAAGACGTCTTGGAGCAGGATTTCACAGCCGAAAGCAATAGATGCAAGTATTGCAAGCTTATGGGCGCTGTCACCTCCGCTGATATCGAGGGTTGGGTCGGCCTCGGCGAAACCTCTTTGCTGGGCCTGGGCAAGCACCTCGGCGAAGTCCTCGCCTTTGGTGGTCATATTCGAGAGTATGTAATTGCAGGTTCCATTCACGATGCCGTACATAGCGGTGATGTTGTTGGCGGCCAGGCCGGTGCGTATCCCTGAAATGATAGGAATTCCGCCTGCGCAGCTTGCCTCGAAGGCGATGCAGCGATTGTTCTTGTATGCGGTTTCATATAGTTCGCTGCCGTGTTCGGCTAACAGGGCCTTGTTGGCGGTTACAACGTCTTTGCCGGCGGCAAGCATCTTGAGCTGAATATCCTTTGCTATTGTGGTTCCGCCGACAAGCTCGACGCCGATTTGAATACTGTCGTTGTTCAGCAGCTTGTTCAGGTCGTTGGTCAATACACCGTCGGGGAGCTTGACCGGCCGGGCTGACTCGGTGTCTTTGTCCACCACGCACGCCAGCTCAAGGCGCAGGTGAGTCTTGGCGGCGATGGCGTCGGCATCGGCCAGCAGGATTTTCGCAACACCGCTGCCGACGGTACCGAAGCCAACAAGCCCTACTTTTACGCTTTTTTCAGCCATATTATCGTATCTCTTTATTGGCATTTCATGTCTGTTTGCACAAGACCGATACGATAGCAGTTACCGATTTGTTAGTCAATACGCAATTGTCGCCGTTCGGTCAAAACCGGTGATCGGGCAGTTGCTGGGTTAGCTTTGCAGCATTCGCCCATTGATAATACACTCGAAGTCGTCGGTATTGAGAAATGCGGCGGGGCCTTTTGGGTTGTGCTTTGTGAGCATTTTGAGTGCGGCTTTGAATTTCTTATCGAGGCCGGCGATAAAAAGACTCGGGCGGTGGCCGTGCTGGTCGGGCAGTTCGAGCTGATATGCGTGGAGGGTAAGGCGGTCAATAAGTGGCCTTTCAGTTTTGCCCTTTGCGAGCCGGTAGTTGGGCTTGAAATCGGACAGATACAGCGGCAGGCCCGCGCCATAGGCCGGGTCGATAAGCAGGGGCAGGGAGATGCTGGGCAGGTGTACGCGAATCTGATGTGTTCTGCCGGTGAGGGGATGAACCGCCAGCAGGGCAACATCGCCGAAATCGGCCAGGAGCCGCCAATCGGTAATCGAATCTTTACCTTTGTTGAAGTCGATCCGCATAAACTCGGTATTTTTTCGGTTTCTGGCCAGCGGTGCGCTTATTGTGCCTTGCTGCTCGATCAGTGCGCCTCTGACTAAGGTGAGATATGTTTTCCTGACCCGTCTGTCTTCGAAGTAGCCTGAGAACAGTGTTTGGGCCGCCTTGTTTCGGGCCAGAATCATGACGCCGGAAGTATCCTTGTCGAGCCGGTGGACAAGGCGCAGCTTCGTCGGCTGAGGGCCCAATTGCTCATTGAGTAAGTCGATGAGCTGAGGCAGGCCTGCGCGGTCCTTTGTGACGGATATGCCCGAGTGCTTGTTGATAACAAGCATATCGTTATCCTCGTATATTATCTCGATTTTGTTTTCTGTCATTTGGCTCTCTTAGGTTGCCGGGGTTCTTGACGGGCTGTGGCCGATAGCTTATATTCTACAGCGTTTAATGTTTGACGTATAGTGTTGTATTCGGAGTTTGTTTTAATGGCCAAGAAGAGCAAGGATCAGTGTGAAGAATGTAGTGGGTTGTGCTGTCGGTATTTTGCGCTTCCGATTGAAACGCCCGAAGATAAAGGCGACTATGATGATATACGGTGGTATCTGTGCCATAAGGACATTACAGTTTTCGTAGAGGACGGGGACTGGTATCTTAACGTAAAGAACAAGTGCAGGCATCTTTCGGGGAAGGATCATCGCTGTCTGATATATGACAAACGGCCGAGGATTTGCAGGGGATACAGGCACGGTACGTGCGATTACGTCGAGGGTGAGTATGATTATGAGCTGCACTTTACCAACGACAAGCAAATGGCCGAGTATATCAAGATCAAGTTTCACAATAACGTGAAAGAGAAAAAGAAGCTGAAGCGGAAGAACGCGAAGGCAAAGAAGGGTCAGAGATGAAGATACCGCCTGTCAAAGGGACGAGAGATTTTTACCCTGCCGGGATGGCCGTGCGGAACTGGATAATCGACGGCTGGAAGCGGGTCTCGCTGCGCAACGGCTTTGAGGAATATGACGGGCCGATATTTGAGTATCTTAAGATGTTTCAGATAAAAAGCGGCGACGAGATAGCCGAGCAGCTCTTTTCCTTTCAGGACAGGGGTGGGCGGGACCTTGCGATAAGACCGGAGATTACGCCGACGCTGGCGAGGATGGTCAATCAGCAGATAAACTCGCTGCCAAGGCCCATCAAGTGGTTCTCTGTCCCGCGACTATGCCGCGCCGAGCGGCCTCAGAAGGGCCGGCTGCGGGAATTTTTCCAGTGGAACATAGACATAATCGGCATCGACGATGTCCTGGCCGATGCGGAGGTGATATTCACAACCGTCGATTATCTGCGCGATGTGGGGCTGACGAGCAGCGATATAAAGGTCAAGATATCGAGCAGGAAACTGCTGGCTGCTGTGCTGACAAAGGTCGGCGTTGCCAAAGAGCAATTCGACTCGCTCTACGCACTGCTGGACAAGAAAGCCAAGCTGCCTGCCGAGACGTTTTCTGCTTTGCTTGCAGAGCAGGTCCCCGACGCGGCTCGGGCCGAGAAGGTCAGAGCGTTTGTGGAGTTGAAGAACGTTAGTGAGATAAAGAATGTGGTTCCTTACAAGATGGGCAGTGACGTTGATGATGCAATCAACGAAATGGCCGAGTGTATTCGTTTGCTGGACATAATGGATGTGGGGGACTATTGCGTATTTGATCCGAGCATTGTTCGCGGGCTGGCATACTATACGGGTATCGTCTTTGAAGTCCATGATGTTGTGGGCCAGCTTCGGGCCATCGGTGGAGGCGGACGCTTTGACAATTTGCTGCATGATTTTGGCGGCCCCAGTATTCCCGCGACGGGTATGGGTATGGGCGACTGCGTGCTGGAGATATTGCTGAGAGAAAAGGGGTTGCTCGATGAATCGGTTTTGCGCAAGGAACTGGACTTCTTTGTAATAGACTTGACCGTGGAGAGACGGGATAGCGACGGTGTGTTATCAGAGGACGAAGCGGTCAGGCTCACTGCCCGATTGCGAAGCTTGGGTCTTAGCGCGGAGTTCAGCTACAAATCTGCAGGCTTGGGCAAGCAGCTTAAGGAAGCTTCCAGCCGAAATGCGAAGAAATGCATAATCATCGGTGATGAGTTCAAGAACGGCGAGCTTGTGGTCAAGGATATGGCCACGGGAGAGCAGGAGCTTGTCAAGCTTGATGAGCTTCTGAAACAGCTTCAGGCTTAATTGATAATGCGAGATACCACAGCCAACCATTACGAGCGGGCCTTTGAAAACTGGCTCATCGATAATCATATCAAGTATGTGTCGATGGACGAGCACAAGAGAGCGGTTTTCGACCAGACGGAGATAAAGAGCTTTGACTTCCTGCTTTATCTGCCCGATGATCGCATAGTCATTGCTGAGGTCAAGGGCAGGAAGTTCACCGGGACAAGCCTGCAGGGGTTGGTCGGTCTGGAGTGCTGGGTAACCGCCGAGGATGTCGATGGCCTGGCTGCCTGGCAGCAGGCGTTTGGCGAAGGACACAAGGCCTTTTTTGTCTTTGCCTACAAGATGGATAACATTGACTTTGATCCAGACGGCCGGGAGGTCCTCGAGTTCGAGAATAACAAATATGTGTTCCTCGCAGTTGCGCTGGACGACTACGTGAAGTACATGAAGCGGCGCAGTCCGAAATGGAAGACGGTGACACTACCTGCAGAGAAGTTCAGGCAGTGTGCAGTAGAGATTCGGGCGTTACTTCTTTGACTCTGATTTTTCCCGATGGGGCTGTGCTGATTGCAGTGGATTGCTCTGCCCTTCGAGTGGTAGTGGTAGAAGAGTACCTTGTGATATCATTAGTTCGGTCTGGTGCGCTTAATAGAGATACAGTGGTGGTGAGCTTACTTGGCGTACTTGATGGTGCAGCCATAGGGAGTTGTCTTCTTGATTGTCAATTCCTTACCGGCGGTAAGCTCGGCGAGTGCCTTGTCAACATAGTTGACGATGCCATCCTTCTTCTTTCCGAGGGGTGAATCATCGATTGCGCCGTTGTAGGCTATGTTGCCTTTAGTATCTACGATAAAGATGTGGGGAGTAGTTTGTGCCTTGTAAGCACGGCCCGTTTTGCCCGAGCGGTCGTCCAGAATCGGATAGGGAACCTTGTTCTTTTCGGCGAAATCCCTGTTCTTGCTCGTTTTGAGGTGGCTTGTGCTGTTGACGGCCAGCCAGACGACATTCTTGCCCTTGTACTTTTTGGCAAGATTGACCATGGTGGGTTTCTTTTCGTAGTGGTACCTTACAAATGGGCATTCATAGTTGAACCACTCGAGGACGACGATTTTTCCTTTGTAATCCCGGAGGGCTATGGTTTTTCCGTTATGGTCTTTGAGTGTGAAGGTAGGGGCTTTTTTTGCCTGTGAAGGCGCGTTGTCTGGTTGTGGTTTTCCCTTTTTGTTCTCGTCGGCGGATGCCGCGGAAGCGGCAAGTATTGAAACCGCTATGATTGCCAAGAATATTTTCTTCATCGTCCCGTCCTTTCATAAACGTTTACATTATCGGTTGGCCTTTTTCACCGGTCGGCCTTCATTGTCTGTTACGCATGTGTTACACAGATGTTCGGCTTGTACCGCAGGAGCAGGCGCAGTTAGTATCGAAGCGGCTTGGGTTTATATGCCTGTTCAATGTGTCAATTATAACTCCTGTGTGCGGTGCGTAAAGGGCTTAATTGGCGGGGTGGGTGGCATGGATTTTTGGAATAGACTGCAAATGGGGTTGCTGCTACAATCTACGTGCTTTTCGGGAAAATGAACCAGGTATTGGCGGTGTATGAGGATAATTGCCGGTTCAAAACGCGGTATGAAGTTGCTCAGTCCAAAAGGCTGGGACTCTCGGCCCATTACCGACAGGGTCAAAGAGTCGCTTTTCAGTGTCCTGTACAAATACGAGCTGCCGGCTGGCAAAATCGTCGCAGACCTGTTTGCCAGCGTCGGATCGCTTGGTCTGGAAGCGTTGAGCAGGGGGGCTGAGTTTGTGACTTTTGTTGAACGGGACCCAAAAACCGTTGCGGTCCTGGAGAGAAACGTAGAAAAGGCGGGTTTCGCCGGACAGTCAAAAATCGTGAGGGCCAATGCCTTCAAGCTGGGTGCGCCGCCGGATTTTGACAAAGGGAAATACGACTTAGTTTTTGTTGACCCGCCTTATGTGAGGACGAGACAGGCGGACGCCGGTTCAGTTCTGGCAGGTTTGTTGGATGTTATTTCGGGCCAGGTTGGGCAGGCAGGTTTTGTTGTGGTCAGGACGGAGAGAAGCGTGGTGCTGTTAGACCGTTACAGCGAGTTGTCGGTTGTTGAACGGCGGCAGTGGGGGACAATGGCGGTGTCGATATTGCAGCGGGGCGGCGAATGACGAACAGGCAGGCAGCCATGAAGATAGTGAAGCGTTTGCGAAGCAACAGATATGAAGCGTTGCTGGCCGGCGGATGTGTCCGTGACATGTTATTGAAAAGACGGGCGCATGATTTCGACGTTGCAACAGATGCCAAACCGGCGGACGTGACAAGGCTGTTTAAGCGGACGCTTAAGGTTGGAGCGAAGTTTGGGGTGGTGATTGTTCTGCTTGGTAACACTCAGGTCGAGGTAGCTACGTTCAGGGTCGAGGCCGGTTATGCCGACGGCCGGCACCCGTCGGCAGTCAAATTTGCTACTGCAAAAGAGGATGCCGCTCGGCGAGACTTTACCGTCAATGCGATGTTCTACGACCCCCTCGAGAAGAAGGTGATCGATTATTTTGGGGGACAACAAGACCTGAGAAGGAAGATTATCAGGACTGTCGGCGACCCGGCTGAACGATTCGCTGAGGACTATCTGCGGATGCTGCGGGCGGTAAGGTTCTCAACACAGCTTGGCTTTGTGATTGAGCCGAGAACAAGGGATGCGATCTGTAAAGGTGCGCGTAATATCGTCAGAATAAGCGGCGAGCGGATTGCGATGGAGCTGGAAGGGATGCTGAGCAACCCCAATCGTGCCGCCGGTGCGTCGCTGCTTGTTGAGACGGGTTTGGCTGAGGCCGTTTTTCCCGGCTTTGCGGGCTCACGTGCCGAGTTCGGGAGCAAGGTGCTGAGCCGTCTTCGGAGAAATGTTGATTTTCCATTGGCACTGGCGGCTTTCTTCGCCGGTTGCGAGACTGCGTTTGCGCTTGAGCGCTGCCGGATTCTGAAGCTCAGCAGAAATCAAGGGAGACATCTGAGGTTTTTGCTGTCCGAGAGAGGTAAGTTGCTTGCCGAGCAGATGTCGCTGGCGCAATTGAAACTGATTCTGGGCAAGCCGTATTTCTGGGACCTGTTTGGACTTCAGCGAGCGATTCAGCGAGCGCAAGTAAAGAGCTTAGCGGCACTTATAAGGTTGCGGAGGAGGATTGATGAACTTGGTGACGTTGAGCTAAGGCCCAAACCGCTGCTTAATGGCCATGAGCTTATGCGGTTAGGGGCGGCAGCCGGGCCACAGGTCGGCCAGTTGGCTGAGGAGATGTACATAGCGCAGTTAGAAGGGGTTATAGGTACGAAAGGACAGGCGGAACGGTGGGTAAGGCACTGGCTGAGAAAACATAAAATAAGGAAATGAGGGGACGTTTTTGAGGTGAAAACAGCGGTGCTGTCCTAATAACCACATGTCCAATCGCCAATCGGATTATCGCTTTTTCACCTTCACATCAAGCCGACGTAAATACTTTGGTGTCAAGGAGATAGGCTCGGCAAACTCGCCCCGCGCCGCCTTGGCCCACCCCAACAGATACACCCTCTGGGCTTGCGGATTCCAGTACTCCCCGCCGAGTACGTAAATCCCCTTCCCAGCAAGATTTGCGCTATAATATACCAGCCCCTCACCCAAGAGCCAAATCGGCTTTTCACCACCTGCGAACCTGGCTAAAAGCTGCTCCGCCGTCAGCAAACAGTCCTCTAAAGTCTTTTCCCACAGGCCTTTACGCTTCTCATACGCCGCGGCAAAAAACTGCCCCCGCTTGGCATCCAGCACTACCGCAACCCTCTCCACATCCGGCATACCTTTCTGTTGCCCATAATCGTAAACCGTTATATTAGCAGCAATTACGTCCAACGTATCCACCGTTACAATCCTCGCCCCACTGGCTAAGTGCATCGTCTTCGCTAACGTCGCCGCTATCCGCAGCCCCGTAAAGCTACCTGGCCCAATCGACACATAAACCTGCTCAATCTCATTCGCCTCCTTGCCGAAGTCCTTAAGTAACCTACAGATAGCAGGAAAAAGCTCGGCGCTGTGCCGCATCGGCGCGCTAAACTCCTGTTGCCCAAGCAATTGTGGCCCAGCCGCTAACGCCACCGAGCCCATCCGCCCGCTCGTCTCAACCGCCAATATCAGCGGCTTAGCCGATCCATCACTGCCTATGTTGTCCCCGCCCGGCTTGCCTAAGTCCCTTTTGACATTGGCGTTACGTGAATTGTCTTTATTCATTGCCACCCGTTTGGCCGCCTACCGATTCGCCACCTCCCTGACCCGTTAATCAAGTTAAAGACTGTGATTTGCCGCGTGATAGTACTGCGCAAGTCCCGGCAAATCAAGTATTTCGGCTGAAAAGCCACCGGGGGATGTTAAATACAGGCGTGGCGGCCCGGTACGGGGGCGATGAGTTCGCTGTGATACTGCCGAATACTTCGCTTACCGACGCTGCTGTTGTGGCAGAGCGTATTGTCAATGCCGTGGCAAGGACGCCGATAGGCTGGGAGAAGGACGACATCGCCGTATCCGTTAGCATCGGCCTCGGGCAGTATGACGCGGACAGCAGCCCGGAAAAAGCTATCCGCATAACCGCCAGAATATGTAGTCACACACGAGTTATCCGGCTGTTCAATTATCACAGGACACAAGGTAACAAATGCGTTATGACGTATTTCATGAAAAGGATTATGATATAGGCTCCGGTGCCGGCTTTACGAACGACCTGGCTCAACAACAGATGGGAGCAATTATGGCAGAAAAACCCTTAGCTGCATAAAAAAGTACCTACAATCTCGACACGCACCCCGGTTACAAAAAATCAAACTTTTTCATTGCATCAAAGTACTAATGAAGGCATACTACAGGTTTTAGTCATTTGATGTACGGCACGAAGGAGTGTAAATGGGTTCCGTATTACAGGGGCTGACAAAACTTCAAAGTGTTGAGAACCGGCTGCGAGCCGCAAAGGCCAAGCTCACCAGATGCAGGCGAAACGTCATCATTCAGGAAAACCAGGTCAGAACTCTTCAAAACGCCCTCGAAGCCAAAAAGGAAGAGATTCAGCTCACAACCATCCAGTCAGACCGTCTTGAGCTTGAGCTCAAGAGCAGAGACGAGCAAATCGCAAAGCTCCGCGCATCCCTGAATTCAGCCAAGACAAACAAAGAGTATGCAGCCGTTCTGACGCAGCTCAACACCACAAAAGCCGACAACTCCAAAATCGAAACCCAAATCCTGGAACTGATGAAGGATATCGAAGCCGACCAGGCCGAGTGCCTGCAAATGCAGCAGCAAATAGAAGAACAAAAACAGAAACTCGAAGAAATTCGGAAAGAATCAGAGCAGTTAGCGGAAAAATACGAGAAGGAAATCGAAGAAATACAGCTCGAGTGGGACCAGGCCGCCAAAGACATACCGGGCGAATTCCTCGAAACCTTCAAACGTGTCGCCGAAACCTACGACGGTGAAGCCCTCGCCGTCATCGAGCAGCAGGAAGGCAAAACCGCCACATACACCTGCGGCGGCTGCTTCATGGGCGTCACCGCCGAGTCCGTCAACCTGCTGATGACAAGAGATGAGATAATACGCTGCCCCAACTGCACTCGGATACTCGTGCTGAGTAGCTCACAAGAGTAAGAAAAGACCGTTTCGACAAGCTCGTTGAGCTGCCAACCGTTATATGAAACCGGAGAGGATGCCTTGTCTGAAAGTGTAACTGCTTATACCGACGGCGGAAGCAGAGGAAATCCCGGCCCTGCCGCCGCTGCGTTTGTCCTGACCGACGATGCGGGAACGCAATTACAGGCCAGGGCCTTCTACCTTGGTCAAACAACAAACAACGTCGCTGAATATACCGCCGTGCAAAAAGCCCTCGAGGCCGCTAAAGAAAACGCCGCCAAATCAATAACCGTCTTCAGTGACAGTGAGCTGCTCGTAAGACAGATAAACGGCCAATACAAGGTAAAAAGCGACCAAATCAGGCCTCTCTTTGGCAAAACCATCGAGCTGCTTGACTCTTTCGATAACTGGAAGGTAAAACACGTAACCAGAGACAAAAACACTCAGGCCGATGAGCTCGTAAACCGCGCATTGAATCTCCAGAGGGATATCGAAATAAAAGCGGATCCCCGAGCCAATAAGAAACGAATTCGACTCGGCGTCCTCATCAGCGGCGGCGGCACTACGCTGATGAACATACTTGAATATATCAAACAGAAGAAACTAAACGCCGAAATCCCAATCGTTATAAGCTCACGCTCAACCGTCACCGGCGTCGAACGGGCAAAAAACGCAGGTCTCAACGTCAAAATCATTCGAAAGAAGGACTACCCCGATATCGACGAGCTCAGCAAACAAATCGAGGAAGAGCTGACCGCCGCGGATGTGGACCTCGTCATCCAGGGTGGCTGGCTCTGTCTGTGGCAAATCCCCCCGCGATACGAAAACAAGGTAATGAACATTCACCCCGCCCTGCTGCCGAGCTTCGGCGGCAAAGGCATGTGGGGACACCACGTCCATGAGGCCGTTCTCAAAGCCGGATGCAAAGTGAGCGGCTGCACCGTCCATTTCTGCACCAACGAATACGATGCCGGCCCAATCATCATCCAGAGAACCTGCCCCGTAAAAGACAACGACGACCCCGACACCCTTGCCGCCAGAGTCTTTGAGCAGGAATGTATCGCGTATCCGCAGGCCATTAGACTCTTCGCGGAAAACCGCCTGTTCGTCAGCAATGGAGTGGTCAAGGTTAAATCGTAACACTGAAACTGTGAATCCGGCCAAGACATGAATAAACGGCAGAAAAACATCGTGACAAACTTCGCCATTGTGATAGCCGTCACGGCAGTTGCCGTTGTCGCCATGGTCGAGCTCAAAAACTCGGTCAATCGCTCCGAGGCAATGAGGGCGATGGAGCACCTCGGCCAGATAATATTCAAATATCGTCAAGACAACGGCATTGTCCCGCCCGAATCCTACGTCGATGCCATCAAAAAAGAACTGCAGGGCGGTGTCCGTCTCGGAAAACTCTACTACCGGGCTCGATGGATTGACCTCGACTCCACCCCTGACGAAATCCTTGCCTACGCAGGAAAGCAATACCATTCTCTGCTCTTTCGAAGCGGATATGTGGTACTCAGATTCGACGGACGCATCGAGTGGATGGACAAGAAAACCTTCGAAACACTCCTAACAAGCCAGCAGAGCCCGCTCGAAATCGAAATGACAAAGGAGTAAGGAAAGTTGAACATGACAAGCAAGACCGTCCCGGCTTACAGCATCTGCGTAATCCCCGCAAGCGCATCTGTCATGCGCCTTTGCTGCCTGCTGCTCGTCTTTAACATGCTGCTCGCCGAGGCCTTTGCGGATATTAGCACGCAATCCGACTCGGCATACGCCCAGCGGCAAAAACGCACCGAATGGTTCACAAAAGCACGCTTCGGAATGTTCATCCATTTCGGCGCATACTCAATCCCTGCAAGAGGCGAATGGGTCAAGAGCGTCGAGAAGATGAGCAACGAGCAATATCAGAAGTTCGTCGATGAATTTGACCCCGTCGATTTCGATGCGAAAGCATTGGCCAGGCTCGCCAAAGAAGCAGGTATGAAATACGCGGTCATGACCTCAAGGCATCACGATGGTTTCTGCATGTTTGACAGTAAGGTTTCCGACTATAAATACAAAAAACGTGATTTGGTTCGTGAGTTTCTCGATGCTTTTCACGACGAGGGCCTCAAGGTTGGGCTTTACTATTCGATAATCGACTGGCATCACCCGGATTATCCGCACTATGGCGATCCGCACCACCCCATGAGAGACAATCCCGAATTCAAGGGCGCAGAGCACAACTGGGACAGATATTTAGATTTTATGCATGCCCAGGTCAAAGAGCTCGTCACCGAATACGACCGAATCGACATCCTCTGGCTTGACTTCTCATACGGCCAAATGCGAGGCGAAAAGTGGAGAGCAACCGACCTGGTCAATATGATAAGAGAATACCAGCCCGATATCATCCTCAACAATCGACTCGCCGGAGACGGCGCTACCACTCTCGCCGCGGGCGCCTCACTCGGTGACTTCGATACCCCCGAACAGGGAATCCCCGACACACCCAGAATCGATGGTCTCGGACGACCCATCCCCTGGGAGGCCTGTCTGACAATGAATAACAGTTGGGGATACAACCTCGCCGACAACGAATGGAAGTCACCCCGGCTGATTATCCACACGCTTGTTAACTGCGTCAGCAAGAACGGAAACCTCTTGCTCAACGTAGGCCCCGATGCAAAAGGCAATATTCCGGAAGAATCGGTGCGCATCCTAAAGGAAGTCGGCAAGTGGATGAAAGGCAACCACAGAAGCATCTATAACTGCGGTGCCGCCGAGCTGCCAAAACCCGAATGGGGACGCTTTACTCAGAATGGAGGATTCCTTTATGCCCACCTGATGAACCCCCACATCGGCCACATCAACCTCAAAGGATTCGCCGACAAAGTCGAAAAGGTGCAGCTGCTCAGCACCGGTACCGGAGCAGCTGTCGCCACTCAATGGTGGGGCGACAGCTCCGCCGACAGCTTCTTCGTCAACATAAAAGCCCCGACATACAAAACCTACAACTTACCTGATGAAACCGACACCGTCTTCGAAATCGAGCTCAAATAGCACGCCACAACCAACAGGATAAAAAAAAAGCCATCCGGATACTGGGATGGCTCTCTAACGCCTGCCAATATGCCCGCTCAGCAAAACGCCGCACTACTGTTTAGTTTTCGCTGCGCCCACCTCCTTGGTTGACTTACTCTTACTATCACCCGCACCCTGCTGCGATGCACCCTCGAGCTTAAGGTGCTCCTCATCCTGCACATCAACCTTTATCCAGCTCTTGCCCTTGAACTCACCCCGCAGCACCGCCTCAGAGAGCGGGTCCTCAAGGTAATGTTCAATCGCCCTTCGCAGAGGTCGGGCACCGAACTCAGGATTGTAACCCTTATCAATAAGGAATTCCTTTGCCTGCTCGGTCAGCTCGAGCTTAAAGCCGCGCTCCGTCAGACGCTTAAACACCTTCGCAAGCTCGTAATCCACTATCGTCTGCAGGTCCTTTCTGGTCAGCGACTTGAACACAATAACGTCATCCACCCTGTTCAAAAACTCAGGCCTGAAGTGACGCTCCACCTCCTTTTGCAGCATATCCTTCATCTTCTCGTAGCTCGCCTCGGTTGTCTTCTTGCCAAAACCAAAACCGCCGCTGTTCTTTATAAGCTCGGCGCCGATGTTGCTGGTCATAATCAAAATCACGTTCTTAAAGTCAATGCTCCGCCCAAAGCTGTCGGTCAGCCGACCCTCATCCATTATCTGCAGCAGTATATTATAGACATCCGGATGCGCCTTCTCTATCTCATCCAGAAGCAGTACCGCATAAGGTCGACGCCTTATCCGCTCAGTGAGCTGACCACCTTCCTCATAACCAACATAGCCGGGAGGTGCGCCAACCAGCCGACTGACATTGTGCTTCTCCATAAACTCGCTCATATCCAGCCGGATAAGAGAATTCCTGTCACTGAACATAAACTCCGCCAGCGCCTGAGCCAAAAGCGTCTTGCCCACACCGCTCGGGCCAAGTAATATGAAGCAGCCCATCGGACGATTCGGGTCTTTCATCCCGCTTCGGCTGCGGCGCACCGCCTTGGCAACGGCGGTTATCGCTTCGTCCTGCGACACCACCGTCTTGTGAAGCTCTTGCTCAAGCTCCAGCAAACGCTGAGTCTCCTTCTTCTCGAGTCGTGTCAGCGGAACGCCCGTCATATTGCTCACAACCTCGGCTATCACCTCCTCATCCACTACGCCGGTCGCCTCTTTATTCTCCTCGTACCATTTTTTCTGAATCCGCGTCTTCTCCTCCACGCGCCGCTGCGCATCATCCCTCAAAGCCGCCGCCCGCTCATAGTCGGCATTTCGGACCGCCTCGTCCTTTTCCCTCTGCATCTTCTCAATTCTCTCTTCAAGCTCGGTCAGATCTGGTGGAGGCGTCATATTCTTCAATCGCACCCTCGCCCCCGACTCGTCCACCACGTCTATCGCCTTATCCGGCAGACACCTTCCGGTTATGTATCGTGTCGAAAGCTCGACGGCCTGGTAAATCGCCTCTTCTGTGAACCGAACTTTGTGGTGCGCCTCGTAACGATCCTGCAGCCCCCGAAGTATATCCAGGGTCTCATCCTTGGAAGGCGGCTCCACGATTATCGTCTGAAAACGTCTCTCGAGTGCCCCGTCCTTTTCAATATGCTTTCTGTATTCGTCGAGTGTAGTCGCACCGATGCACTGCACCTCGCCTCGTGCAAGGGCTGGCTTGAGCACATTGGACGCATCGATAGCACCTTCGGCCCCACCCGCTCCGACAAGCGTATGAAGCTCGTCTATAAACAAGATAACGTTCTTGGCTCGTCTGACCTCGTTGATGACGGCCTTGATGCGCTCCTCGAACTGCCCGCGGTACTTTGTCCCCGCAACCATCATCGCCAGGTCCAGCACTACGATGCGATTGTCCTTCAAAAGCTCCGGCACCTGCTTGTTGACTATCTGCTGGCTGAGCCCCTCCACTATGGCGGTCTTGCCGACGCCCGCTTCCCCAAGAAGAACGGGGTTGTTCTTCGTACGCCTGCAGAGTATTTGAATCAGCCGCTCAATCTCTCTTTTTCTGCCGATTACAGGGTCAAGCTCATCGTCCGCAGCCAGTTGAGTCAGGTCGCGCCCGAAACTATCCAGGGCCGGCGTCTTGCTCTTCGCTTTTGCGGACACAGCGGGGCCCAGCTTCATTCCCAGATCCGCCGGCTCACTGTCAACTCCCGCACCAAGAAGATTCAAAACCTCCTGCCGAACGTCTTCAAGCTTCAACCCGAGATTCATCAGAACCTGGGCCGCTATCCCCTCCGTCTCGCGCAAAAGGCCAAGCAGTATATGCTCCGTCCCGACATAGTTGTGGTTAAGCGCCCGCGCCTCTTCGATCGCATACTCGATAACCTTCTTCGAGCGAGGCGTCTGAGGCAGCTTGCCCATCGTCACCATATCCGGGCCGCTTTTGACCATCTTCTCAACTTCGAGCCGAAGTTTCTTGACATCCACATCAAGATTCTTCAACACCGTCGCACCGACCCCGCTGCCCTCCTTGACCAAACCCAACAGGATGTGCTCGGTCCCTATGTATTCGTGGTTGAATCGCTGCGCCTCCTGATTGGCCAGCGCCATTACCTTGCGTGCCCGGTCCGTAAAACGTTCAAACATCTGTCACCTCAACACTAATTCAACAAACCAACCCAAATCACCGACATCCCGGCACCACCTCTTCTGATTCTCCGCTCCCAAGATTGACATTAACCGGCTCAAGTCCATTATACATCAACCCCAAAGACTGTCAACACGCAGCCGCCGTAAACACCCGTCCCGGCTCTCAAAGCCGCTCGCCTAATCTCTATATATGCTGAAAACCCCCCTTCTGTTCATCTCAGGGGCTTCGCCTGCCGGCGATACGGGACTCCTTCGTTTTATCGACAAAAACACCGTTAGACTTTTTACCTGTCCGCCCCAAATCGGCATTTATGGCCCAAGAAACAGCACCTGCGCCGCGGAATGCACTCAAAACCGTGCAAAAACGGCCGAATTCTCTTAACAAACTAATACTTTTGCGCAAGATTCTTGCATTATGCGCGTCTTATAGGGTATAAAGACGAACTTGAGGATGGGGGGGGGCGTGTGAATAATTTGTCGAAATTATGAATTAAGGAGGTGCCCGCTATGTCCAACCCAAAACGCTCGCTGACTATTCTCGTCACTGCTCTGCTGCTCTCGTTCTCCTTCGGCCCTGCCTTCTCAGCCGAGTCAAATGATGATGAACTGTTGAATCTGATACCGGCCGATGTACTGTTCTGCGTTCGAATAAACAACTTCGACTACACAGCCGGCCAGCTCGACCAGTTCCTCGCCGGTGCTTCTCCTATGCCGCTTGGCATATCGATGATGGCAAGGATGCAGCTTGCGCAATTGTTCGGCAGCCCGGAACTGGCCGGCATCAACACGGCCGGCAACTTTGCCGCAGGCGCGACACTTGAACCCGGCTCTACTCAACCCAATGTTTTCTTCCTCTTTCCTATCACTGACTATAAGCAGTTCGTCGATGGCAATCCCAATGTCTCCGCCCCGGATGGAAACGGAATCTCAACGGTAACCGTAATGCAGGCCCCTAAGGGCCGGACCCTCAATATCGGCAATTACGCAGTCATGTTTGCTCCCGAGGACGATGCCAAAACGCTGGCGAAGAAGTTCGACGCAGCGACCGGCCTGACATCGAAACTCAGCGCCGCCCAAAACAAAGCCGCCACCGCCGAGCGTATCTGGGCATACGTGGATATCGAGCAGATTGCAAAGACCTATGGCCCTGTGATGACGGCGGCAATGGAAGAGCAAAAGGCAGAGCTTAAGAGAAAGATAGAATCAGGCGAATGCCCTCCGTCAATGGGCGACCCCAACAAGGCGGCCCAGGCGATAGAGATGCAGGCAAAAATGTTCAAGGCCATTCTCGACGAGAGTAAGTCCGTCACCGTTGCGGTCAATCCACAGATGAGCGTGCTGAGTATCTCGGCATCTCTTACGGCGATGGACGGCAGCGAAATGGCAGGGATGTTCACGGGCCCTGCAGCGCCGGCTATGGACAAGAAAATGCTCGGCTACCTCGAAGACGGCATGATTGCGAATGCGGCGACGAATTTCGACCCGCAATCCTGGGCAAATTTCAACAAAGAAATGATGCAGTGGGTCGGCCAAATGATGGGCCAGGAGATTGGCAGTGAAGATTGGGCCAGGATGGTGGATATCACTGTCAAGATGGCTGAGCAAACAGCGGGTAAAGCCGCCATGAGTTTTTCTGCAAATGCCCAGGCCAAGCCGCCCTTTGCGGTCAAATACGTCGTTGCACTAAAGAACACAGAAAAATATATGGAGCTTTTTGAGCAGTCAGTTACGCTATGGGACAGCAACTTCAGCGACATGTATAGTCAGATGGGAATCAAACAATCCTTCAGCTTTGAATCAAATATTGATACATACAAGGATGTCCTTATCAGTAAGATGAGATTTAGTATGAAAATGACCGACGCGAATTCACCTGAAGCTATGATGATAAATACAATGTACGGAGAAGGTTTCGATTACAGATATGGCATCGTTGATAAGAACCTTTTGATGACCATTGGCGGCAATCCTGACGCATCAATTCGCAAACTTATCGACGTTGCCAAGGCGGGCGGGCCGACCGGGGTCTGCTCGGAAGTCACCGAGGCCATGAAGCTTATTCCGAACGCCGAGAAGGCAAACTTTTTTGCCACGCTGAACCTTATTCGCGCCGTGTCGATGGTCAAGGCATTTATACCGATGCCAATACCAATACCGGCTTTGCCGGATGTCCCCACCAACAGCAACCTGGCCTTTGCGGGCAGAGTGGGCGAGGGTACGTTCACACTGGATATCGCAGTGCCGAAACAGCACCTGACGGAGATTACGACGGTATTTCAGAAGATGCAGCAGCAACAGCAGATGCAGCAAATGGACCAGAATCAGCCGCCGTCAATGCCGCCACCGCCGCCAACTCAGCCGCAAAATTAAATCAGCAGCAACAAGCCGTTCAAAAAGGGACCTCACTTGCGTGCAGGGCCTCTTTTTTGCCGGTTTGCGGGCATGTCTCCTTCGGGGTTCTCTTGAATGTACTTGCGGGCAAGCTCGTCGCTGTCACCGTATTTTTTCTGCAGGCGCTTCAGCTCGGCCTTCAGGTCGGTTATGATATCGGCATAGGCGGGATCTTCGTAAACGTTATTCAGTTCGTTCGGATCCTTTTGTAAATCATAGAGCTCCCACGCATCGATGTCGTAATAGAAGTGCATCAGTTTATATCGTTCGGTCCGCACGCCGTAGTGGCGTTTGACCATGTGCCAGCCGGGGTATTCATAGTAATGATAGTACATGCTCTTGCGCCAGTCGCTCGGTGTCTGTCCTCTCAAAATCGACCGAATGCTCTCGCCCTGCATGTCAGAGGGTGCGTTGACGCCGGCGAAACCGAGAAACGTCGGGGCAAAATCAATGTTCACAACAATATCCTCATTCACCGAACCCGGTTTTATCTCCTTCGGATAGCGGATAAGAAACGGCATCCGAAGCGATTCTTCATACATGAACCGTTTATCGAACCAGCCGTGGTCGCCAAGATAGAAGCCCTGATCGGATGTATAGACCACAACCGTGTTCTCCGCCAAACCGGCCTCGTCGAGATAATCCAGGAACCGACCGACGTTATCATCCACCGAGGCGATGCAGCGCAGGTAGTCCTTGATATATCGCTCGTACTTCCATTTTTTAAGTGCCTGACCCTTGAGTCCGGGCGGAGGCGGCACCTTCAAATCCCCAGGCGTCAGGTGATGCTCGATTGTCATCTCCTGCTCGCGGGCCGCGTCACTTCGAGTGCTCCAGTCATCGTCGAATGTCTCCGGCAGCGGAATATCTATATCCTCATACATTTTCGCGTGCTTCTCATCGGGCTGCCAGTTTCGATGCGGCGCCTTGTGCTGATACATAAGACAAAACGGCTTACGACCATCGCGTTTTTTTAACCACTCAATAGACTTGTCGGTTATGATATCCGTGACATAACCCCTGTATCGCCTTTTAGCGTCCATCTCGATGAAACTCGGATTATGATAGTCACCCTGGCCCGGCAGGACGCACCAGTAGTCAAACCCCGTCGGAGAACTCTTCAAGTGCCACTTGCCTATCATCGCTGTCTCGTAGCCCGCTTTTTGCAGCAATTTGGGGAAGATCTGCTGGCTGCCGTCGAACCTGACCTTGTTGTCAATCACGCCGTTGATATGGCTGTACTTGCCCGTCAAAATCACCGCCCTGCTCGGCGCACAAATCGAGTTCGTGCAGAAGCAGTTATCGAAGCGCATCCCCTCATTTGCAATTCGGTCGAGGTTCGGCGTCTTGTTAATCCTGCTGCCATAGCAACTGAGGGCATGGGAAGCGTGGTCATCGGTCATGATAAACACGATATTAGGCCGAGCTTTGCCGGCACTGGTCATCCGACCAGTAGTGGCACAGCCGGTCAAGAATGACAAGCCCCCTGCCGACGCCGCAGCATACCCGACCTTCTTCAAGAATTCTCTTCTTGTCTGCATATCCTTATCTCCTTACCGAAAGAAAGAAAATGTAATGTATTGCGGACAGCAGGAACTGTCAACGACTAATGAAACACCACTGGCTGTGATGTGCCCTCGAAATGAATCTTCGCGCACCTCACCGACTGCTCAGCTCTTTGGGTCCATTACCCGGCCGATGAACAAGATGCTGCCCAAACAGTTGTCACGTATCAGAAAAATAAACGGATGATCCGCACGGAAAACCGGCATCACAGGTCCTACCGACGTCAGCTTCATCACCACTCCAGTTGCCGCAGCCGCCTCGGTGCCCTCCTCGTTTACGTCCACGTATGCCTTATGAATAACCGCCGAAATGAAAAGGTCCCTCTTGCCTGTCATACCAGAAAAATCAGCTTTGTTCGGTGAAAATGCGTCCGCCATCCCCATTGAGCTCAATACATCCGACAGGCCAAATTCACTGGTCATCTTAAACTTCGGAAAGAAAACTTTCACCTCGCGCTTGCGAAGCTTGCCAAGCCACTTCGCAACGTTTTCACTCGTAAGCTCTTCGGCCAGTGCCTTCACGCCGTCAACCCTTTTTGGCAGTAAGACCACCATCGACAGTTCATCATCAACATAAGGCATTTCGAGAATCTGACAAACCTCGTTTTCAGCGTAGCCGCTCCGCTTATCATCCTGGCGCATCATAGGGACATCCACCTTTTTCCCGCTCAGCAGGGTAAACGGCTCCTGTATGGTCATCTCCGGTTTGAACTGTCTGGCCCAGTTACCCTTGAAGTAAATCGCATTCGTCAGCACCAGTCGCGTCATGGGTCCTAACGAGCCCTGCTTGATAAGCTCCTTTATCTTGTCCCTGGTCTTCTGCTCAACCCATGCATTGATTGTCTTGCGCGCACCTTCGCTGTCGGCTGCAAAATCAAGCTCCTGCAGCTTACCGTCATAATTGGTCTTCACAAGCTCAAGAAAATCTTCCAAAAACTCGTGTCCCTTCTGTCCCCACAAAGCATTCGCCACCACAAGCTCGTACGCACCCTTGGCACCTCTCGCATTCAAGTCTTTGATAATCTGCCCAAACGCTTCGTGAATCTCCTTTTTGTGCGGTGCCGCATCCGCCAGCGCAAGGGCCGTCGCCTTCGGCGCACCCGCAAAGCCCAGGACCTGGCCCATCTGGCCGGCGGTCTCGCCTCCTGCTCCCGCGTAGGCCATAGCCAAAGCCGTTGAGATACTGTACGGAGAAAAAAACAAATTGCCTTTCTGGTTTCGCAGCTTCTCATAAAGCCCAAAGGCAAAGCGGTTGTTGCCCTCCGCGATCGTTTGTTCAACTGTCTGCGCAGCGGCCTTCACCTGGCCGGACAGCCCCGTCACCAGCATGAAAACCAGAATAAATGCGTAACTGACCCGCTTCATTTGCTTTACCCCTTATCGCCATACGCTTTGCACTTTTTTGGCTGCTCGCCTTTGATATTGACACGGCCAAAGTAAAACCATTATAATACGATAGTAGCGGTAAGAAAATCTATTTTTGGAAGGGGCGATTATGGGCCTGGGAAAAGACAGTTCCGTATTCAAGTTCAGAAACATGCTCATCATTTACGGCGTCATAATCGCAGTTGTGGCCGTTGTGCTCTTAACCGGCGTCTTCGACCGGGCCGAGGCAAAGCTCCTGTCCGTCCTATGGCTGCTCATCGGCTTCGCAGCTCTCGCCGTGCTGGTCATTATGCTTATGGCCATTCTCAAAATACTCGATACCATAGACGAAAGCAGCTCGCAAATCGACAAGCTTTCCGGCGAAATTACCAAAACCAGAGAGCTGCTGACGCAGGTAAACCAGGGCACGCGACTGACTGAAACGGCAAAGGCAATCGCATTCCGCGACGCCGAAAGACAGACCTTTCAGGACGTTGTCTTCGACAAGCTCCAGCAGAAAGACTTCGAGACTGCTTATGAAATCATCGATGAAATCGTACATCGAACGGGTTATAAGAAGCTGGCCGAGCAGTTGAAAAACCAGGCGGATAAGTACCGCGACGCCACCGACGCCGAAAGGATGAGTCAGGTCATCGCCCACATCGACAAACTCCTCAAAGAGCATCAGTGGGCAAAGGCAAGCACACACATAGAACGCCTCATACAGGCATACCCTGACTCCGAAAAGGCAAAGGAGCTGCGCCAGAAACTCACCGACAAAAAAGCGGAACGCAAAAAGGTCCTGCTCAACGCCTGGGACGATGCCGTGAAAAGACAGGCCACGGACCGAAGTCTTGAAATCCTCCGTGAGCTCGACCAGTACCTCACGCCAAACGAAGGACTGGCCTTACAGGAAGGCGCAAGGGACATCTTTAGATCAAAACTGCACAACCTCGGCGTTCAGTTCTCGCTCGCCGTCTCGGGAAAGCAGTGGCCAAGAGCGCTCGAAACCGGACGCGAAATCATTCGTGACTTCCCTAACAGCAGAATGGCCGAAGAAATCCGCGAAAAAATCCACATCATCGAACAAAACGCCCGGCAGCAACAGCCAAAGACATAATCGCTGTGTCACGGTATGCATGTCGCCACTCACCCGGCCCTGCCAACTTGCAGAGCGTCTCTTATTGAAAGTCGAACAGGGACTGCGTTTTGATCATCGCAATCTGGTCGGGGTATGCGGCAAAGGTATGAATGTGCAGCTCGGTTTTTCTCGCTTCGAAGTCGATATAGCAGAACGGCTGAAGGCCGTCTATCTCCAGCTCCGGGAACTTGACAAAGACACCGCGGTCCCTGCCGAACCGCTCAAGGTCGGTATGACTCTGCCGATACAGATTGGTGCTCATCCGCTCAACCTGAAAATCGGTCATATAGCTGACCCCCCTGCTCAACGTGCACTTATGCGAACGCGACCCGCGGAACTGAAAACGCTCTATCAGCCCACGCTGCGGAAGCATCTGCCCCGGTGCGCTGATAACTTCCGTCAGGCACACATCACCGGCAAAAACACTCACAACATGAGTGCATCCGGTCACCCAGATTAGCGCTTCGTATTTCTCCGTCCTCAACTTCCTGCTTGCATATATACTGAACAATTCAGGATGTAAGGGGCGTTGAAACAGGCTGAATGATAACTCTTCGATAGCTATATTGATCTGCGGTGATTCCATTGATTAGTCAACCCTAAAAGCTACTGTAAACCAACTGTTGTCATCTCTGTCCACACCCTCATTATACAAAAATGGCCCTAACCAATTCAAGGGCCGTATCAATACTGATAAGGCCTTTCCAGACGCTTATAGGACTGTTATTTCGCAAGTTGTGAAAACCAAAAGACTAACAGAAGTGAAGTTTTTTTCAAAAAACCGCAAAAGCCGCGAAATCTGCAAAAGTTTTTATCTGCCGAACATGAATGCGTTCAGGCAGGTTGCGATTATATCGTAAAAAGCGTGCGTCCCAGCCGTTATTCCAAAGCCCCGTATCGCAAACAAAACCGCAAAATAAGCACCCGCAATCGTCCGGAATGTGAACTTCGCCCAGTCGAATACGTCGTGCTCGTTAAGCCGCCCGCTAACCAAATCAAGGTGGTGATGCGCACTGAACAGAGCCGCCGAAATCAAAACCGAAATTATGACCGCTCTTATCCTGCTGAACCTCAAGACGTCCTGCAACACCATCATCAGCGCACATATCAGAATCAATCGAAATACCAGCTCCTCATAGATTCCCGCCCCGACGCCGGTGACAACATCGGCCATAACAGAGCCCTGACCTGCCGCAACCGCCGGCCCGCCGGCGCCACTTCCGGCAATCGTCGCACAGCTTGACATCGGCCCCTCAATGTGCGGCACAGCCCAGCTTCCGTCAACGGTGACATCGGCACCTGGCGAACCCGAGCTGTGCAATATCAAACTCAATACAATAAGCGGCACCGCGAGCAGAACGCACTCGACCGTCATAGGCAACATATCAGCAAACCAGACACGCCAACGCTTGCCGGACGCCACCTGAAACGCAAGTAAAATCACCACCACCACAAGAGCGGGCGCCGCCCAGATACTCTTGCCCCCAAAACCCACGTACTCAAGAAAATTCTGAAGCCACACAAACGCGACTACACGCACCTGGCTGCGATTGAGCACATCGGTATTGATCAGAATCGTCCCGAGCTCGTAGAAGATGATAAAGGGGAGTAGAAAAACCACCGCATACACCGGCCGGCTCGTCCGCTCAAGGTACGAATCCGGTGCGAAATTGAATACCTGACTGGTGCTGAACCTGAACTTGTCCGCCATTGCCTTGGTCACTGCCGTCCCTTCGACACCATACTTAGTTTACTGTTTCAGCGTTTTCAGAGTTTACTTCAGCCGAGCGGAAATTACAATACTCAAGAACGCAGAGCTTCTCACTGCAGACGGTTGAGACTTATGACCAGCGAACAGCTAAACGAAATTTATCAGCGACTCTTCGAACGCTTCGGCCCGCAGCACTGGTGGCCCGGCGAAACGCAATTCGAAATCATCGTCGGCGCAATACTTACCCAGAACACAAACTGGGCAAACGTCGAAAAGGCAATCTCCACCCTCAAGGCCGCTAATCTGCTCTGTCCCAGACGGCTCTACGAGATCGAAATCGAAAAGCTCGCCGAGCTCATCCGACCGGCCGGCTACTACAACATAAAGGCAAGACGATTGAAAAACTTCCTCGCCTGGCTCTTCGAAAACCACGACGGCCAACTGAACAACCTAAATGAGATACCAACAGACCTGCTGCGCCGCGAGTTGCTCGAAATAAAAGGCGTCGGCAGAGAAACCGCCGATTCCATCCTGCTCTACGCCCTAAACAGGCCCGTCTTCGTCGTCGATGCCTATACCGCCCGCATAATGACCCGTCATGGGCTCATCGATACCGATGCCGATTACGAGCAAATACGAGAGCTGTTCCAGTCAAACCTCGACGAAGAGACCCAACTGTTCAATGAGTACCACGCCCTGCTTGTAAGAGTCGGAAAAGAATTCTGCAAACCGAAACCCAAGTGTGAAGATTGCCCCCTGAACCGGCTGCCTCACACCGTCGAAACCCAATATCTATGAGCGAAATTGCACCCTGCGCCCGCCATTCAATCCGCCATTGATGACGCCAACGACGGCGACAATGAATCGCTGTCGCTTGCTTATTGCACAGCTTGAACTGCATACCAGAGCCGGCAGAATCTACTAAGGCGTGGCCTAGCTTTGGTTTAGCATATCGATTGCGATCTGCGCAACTGCCGGGGCGGCCTTTTTTTCAGCTAATGGCCTGACAAGGTCGATAAGCTCGGCGCTTGTCCGGGCAAGCCGCTGTGGGTCTGCGAGCAGCTTTTCCACCGTCTCGGCGACTGATTCGACTGAGCCGTAATGCGGCATAAGCTCCGGCACCAGCGCACGTTGCGCTAATATATTGACCAGGGACAGATACTTGCTGGTGACGAGCCATCGGCCAATGAGATGCCAGAGGAGACGGTTTGAGTGATACATAATGACCATAGGACAGCCGGCGGCGGCTACCTGGAGAGTGGCGCTGCCGCTTGCCACAATCGCAAAATCGCTGTTGATGGCGGCTTGGTAAACTGAGCCGATTTCATATTTGCAGCGGAAGTCCATAAGTCGCGCGGAATCAAGGGCTTGTTGTGTTTTTTCGTCAAGGGCGACGGTGGTGAACGAGGCGTTGCGGTGTTTTTTTCGCAGGGCAATTGCGATTTGCTGCATCGGCCGCCAGAGTGAGCGGATTTCGGCGGTTCGCGAGCCGGGCATAATGGCGATTTTGGCGTTATCAGTGTTGAAAGCGGCATAATCGCGTCGGCTGGCCTTGGCTGGGGCAATATTGAGCTCGTCGAAAAGGGGGTTTCCGACGAAGGTGGTGTCAAGGCCGCGAGAGGTAAACCATTGCTGCTCAAAGGGTAAGATGCAGCAGAGCTTATCGCAGTATTTTCGCAGTTTTCTGATTCGCCAGGGTGCCCAGGCCCAGAGTTGTGGGGCGACGTAGAAGAGGGTTGGGATGGCGAGTTTTTTTGCGGCTTTTGCGAGAGGTAAGTTGAATGCGGGTGAGTCGCAGACGACGACGAGGTCGACGTTATTTGTTTGCAGATAACGGGTTATGCGTTTGATGAGCTTGTAGAAGTGTGCGAGGTGCGCGAATGCGTTGTAGGCCATGGCGGCGTGTGAGATGGTATTTTCGAGCAGATTGCAGCCCGCGTGAGCCATTTTCTGGCCTCCGACGCCGACACATTCGATGTCGTAAGGTGTTTGCTGCAAGGCGGTTATGAGGCCTGCGCAGTGGGCGTCGGCGCTGGGCTCGGCAGCGCTTAGAAAGATGCGGTATTTTCTGCTCTGGTCGGGCATAAGTGCGGTATTTTAGAGAGTGAGAAGGAAAAAGTAAAAGGGAAAAAGGTGAATTCCCGGGCGAAAAACGGGTCAGTGGGGAAACGGGCCCAGCACCACGATGGGTGCGGGGTTCTGCGCGACCCTGGCGTTGGGTCCCCTGCTGCTGGGCCATTGGAGGAGCTTCTCGGGGATCTGCGCTGCCCTCGACAGGCTCCGGCAGCTTGAAAATTGGGTTTGAATTGGGTTTGTTTTTTGCGGGCCGAAGGGGCTATTTTTCTCGTAATCTCTTTTATTGTATAGGGTTAGGTTCATTTTGGGGTTTTCGGAGATTGGGTTTGTTTTGGGTTTGAATTGGGTTTGTTTGGGTTTGCTTTTTTGCCGCATTTTCCAAGAAATTTTCTGTAAGTCCTTTTTGCGCATAGAGTTAAATGTTGTCTAATAATTTTGACATTGGGTTTGTTTTGCATAAAAAGTGCGATTTGTAGAGAGTTCTTTACAGCTGTAGAGTTGTAAGTCCTTAGAGAGAAGGGGTTTAACCACGGATAGACACGGATTTGCACGGATTTTTTACCGCCGAGGACGCCGAGAGCGCTGAGTTGTTCAGTCAGCAGGTGTACTCGGCGCGGGCCTTGCTCCAAACGTGGTTTGTGCGCAGGCCCTTCGCCTTCGTCCACGTGAGCGTTGCTCACTGTATTAGCTGACTGAACAAACATTTTTAGGTTCCGAGTTTCAGTTTTTTATCAAGCTTTCATATGTTAGCTGGGTATTATACAACATGGGAAGTTAGATGTCAAGTGAAATCTTTGGTTCACCACCAAGACTCAAAGACACTAAGAAATTTTGTAGCCACAGAGGTCACAGAGACCACAGAGAGTTTTTTTCTTGGACACAGATTCACACTGATTAACTCAGATTTTTTATTAGGTGAAGAGGAACACAGGTGTTCAGCCGGTTTGTGCACCTATGGCACAAGCTCTTGGCGGGCGTTTCTCTCGAAGCAAGCTTCTTCGAAACGGCACGCCTTCGCTCACGGAAGCGTGCGCTTCCATTTTTGACCGGCTGAACGAAGTCTGGACCATGAGATCGCTGGGAGGGGTGCGCCAGAGGGGCTTGAGCGGGTAAACTCCGGCCACGAAGATTACAGCGGGCAGATCGGCTTAGTGTTCTCGACAAACGTTCTTCACGAAGCAAGCTTCTTCAGAACGTTACGTCTTCGTCCACAAGAGCTTCGCTCTTTATAAAAAGCCGACTGAAATAATGCGTTTGTTTGCTTATAAGTGGGATTGACACAGATTGGGTTCGTATCGCGTATTGCGTAGTTCGTTTTGTGGACACGGATCCCTGACAAGCCTGGGACAAGTTAAGGCAGATGTTACGGCCTCGAAGAGGGGAAGCAGGGAGGCGGGGGGGTTCAGGGTTGTCGAAGGCATAAACCGCGTCGTCTATGACATCTCCAACAAACCACCCGCAACGATCGAGTGGGAGTAGTATTCGTGAGTGGTTAACTGGTGATTTGCAAGCCGACGGAGCCGGACTCGGAATCCCATCCCATCTCTGCAAGAATAAGTCGCTCTCCCTGTCGATGTATTCATTGCTTGTGTCAGTTCGCGTTGATCCATCCCAGCTCTTTCAGTCTCTCTAATGCGATCTCAATATGTTCGTCTTTCATAACGGTCCTTTTCCTATTAGACCACCTATGCACGAGGGAGGTTAGACGTTTCAGTTCCTTTGGCTTCTTGTGGGTTGCGACCCAATGAACTGTTGATAGCAGTTCCATTCCATAAGGAGTTTCAAAGCCTTCAATCAACTGTCTCACCTTATTCAACCGTTCCTGCGTTGCAGGATGCTCCTGCAGATGTGACTCTGCCAGTGAGTATGCTTCTGGCAATACAGATATTGACTTCTCAGGGTCATCCTTTCCTTCACCGAAACCCTGAATCAAATGTCCTTCAATCAAGATCAGTAGGTGTCGGAGGTTCTCAGCGTAGGGGCCATAGGGTGCGACTTTGAAATTGAGACGGAGCTTCTCGCCTGCTTCCTGCATGAAATACATCAACTTGTGGATTTCCAGAAGTGTTATAGAATCATCCAACATAGCCTCCAAGTATCTCTTGATCAGGCCAACCAGTGAAGCGCGGGCAACGGTCATTCTGGGTCTCTCGGTCCGATTCACCATTTCCTGAGCTTCTGGAGCGCCCAGCGGTTCATATAGGTAAACCTCCACATCTGCCAGACTGCTGAGAGCACCTTCCATAATTGGACGCACCGTCTCCCAGTTGAGCCCTCCCAACCCACACCCAAGCGGTGGGATAGATATACTCCTGATGCCAAGCTTTTTGACCTTTTGGACTAGGGCTACCAGCCCCTCCTGTATGTCCACAACCTTAGCCTTGCCCTTCCAATGCCGCTTCGTTGGGAAATTGATGATGTACTTCGGGCCACCAAGGGTGGGGAGCCTGTAACTATAGACCATTCCCGGATGCAGCTTCTTTTCTTTGCAGGTTTTTGAGTAGGCCTCAAAATTCTCAGGATAGGCTTTCTTGAACTGCAGGGCAATCCCCCGGCCCATAATCCCCACACAGTTGACTGTATTGACCAGAGCCTCAGTATCTGCCTTGAGTATGTTTCCGTGTTTAATGTGAATCATGGCTACTTCAGCGTTCCTAATAATACCAGTCGCTCTTGACGTTCACCGCCGGCTTCTGGTCTGTTCGTTCCAGAGCAATCCTTACTCTATCACAGATTGCTTGGTTTTGCACGCCAATTCCAGAAACGAGTGCCCAAGGGAAGAAATCAAACACGAGAAACTCCGCCTGCTTACCTTCCTTGATTTCGGGATCACGAAAGTCAGTGGCGCTGACAGCCTTCCAGCTGATCTCTCCAAGATCCGACAAGTCACCGTAGAACTGGGTGTATGTTGCTCCTGCATTGGTGGCTGTGAACGCCCATTTGATGTCATTCTGGTCACAATATTTCACCACATCCTTCAGTGGAGAGACCAGGTGAATAATTGGGCTTTGGCCGCCGCTGTACGTAAGATCAGGATGATTGCCCCTGTGTAGCAAGTAAAGCATGACAGACCGAGGGCAAAAGTAAAAAGGAACATACCGCCCAACATTGGTTCCGGGATGACAATGTACCGCGAGGCTCAATCTGCGCTGTTTAATAGCGTTCATGCCGATATTGCAGTTGTCCAGTCCAAGGGAAATTCTCTTCGCATCCGAGTACAATCCGCCATTTTCAATTATACTCTGCAGATTCTCCACAGGAGTTATATGATATATGTATGGCTTCTCCTGGAATTGGCTTTTGGCAGCTTTGATAATTGCGCTCCTGTCGGGGGTCTTTCCAGCGGTAAGTTAGCACAGGCCGAGGGGGAAAGCAAGGAAAATTGCCTCGTATCTCGTATTTCGTATCTCGCATTTCGTCCGGCTTGCCGCGGCGTAGCCTTCGGCGAAGCTGGGAATGACAAAGTCGTTGTGAAGGCGTCAGCGTTTTCGGATGTGCCCTCGGCCAAAGGCCGAGGCTATATATTTCGCCTGCGGGACAGGCGATTAGGGTGAGGAGGTGCGCTTGTTGCGTGGGAGGGGATTTGTTGATATTATACTCAAACTGACCGATGGTCAATTTGAGAGTGTAAAAATCAAAATGCAAAATGTAAAATTGTTGAATCCGCCTGCGGCGGACGGCTGATTTTATCGTATTTTTTGTAACGCAGAACATATTAGCGAATAAAAGGTTACGTTAATTTTTGTCTGCAAAACGGTCAGTTTGAGTATTATAGTGGATTCTTGAAGTTCGACGGTGATTGTGTAAAGGTGTAAAACGCAGCAAGAGAGCGGCTGATGGCAGGTGATAGAGTTGTGATATTCGGTGGGGGTGCGGTTGGGCGAGGTTTGATTGGAAGGGTGCTGAGCGAGAATGGTTTTGGGTTAGTTTTTGTCGATGCAGACCGCGGGCTGGTGGAGGGACTCGGCGAGGCGGGCGGGTACACGGTGCGCGTGGCTGGGAAAGAGCAGCGCGAATGTGAGGTAAGGGGTTACGAGGTTTTGGCGGCGGGTGACGGAGAGAAGGTAGCGGGGGCGATTTGCGGATGTGCGTTTATGGTTACGTCGGTTGGGGGGCAGAATCTTGGTAAGGTGGCGGGGTCAGTGAAGTCGGGATTGGAGAAGCGGGAGGGGGTATTGAATATATTGGTGTGTGAGAACTGGCCTGAAGCGGAGAAGGTTCTCGAAGAGGCGATTGCCGGGACAGGTTGCGAGAGGGAGGAGCTTAGTTGCGTGAGCTGTTCGGTAGAGAAGATGGCTCGGCGGGTTGAGGGGTCGCCGGATGTTGTTGCGGAGCCGGGGACAGCGGTTTACGCCGACGCAAAGGCGTGGGCAGGGGACAGGCCGGACATCGACGGGTTTGTTTTCACCGACAACATCGAGGCGTATTATGCGAGGAAGCTTTATACGAGTAATCTTGGTCATGCGGTTCTGGCGTATTTAGGGTATCTGCGTGGGTGCGAATATATCTATGAGGCGATGGAGGAGGCGGAGATACGGAAGCATTTGACGGAATTGCTTGATGTTGTGCGGGATGGTTTTTTGCGAAGTTTCGAGATGGAGGCGGCGGAGCTGGATGGGCATATCGCGGAGCTTTTGGATTGGCGGTACTCAAACCGGGCGTTAGCTGATACAATCAGGCGGGTCGCGCGGAGTCCGCTTCGCAAGCTGGGGCCGAAGGAGCGGCTTGTTGGCGTGGCACGGATGCTGGAGCGTCACAATCTGCCGGGCGAAGAGATAAGCAGGGTTATCGCAGCGGCGATGTGTTATCGTGATGCGGAAGATACTGAGAGTGTTGAGCTTGAGAAAATGATAGAGGACAAGGGTGTGGGGACAGTTCTGGAGAATGTATGTGGGTTTGGGAAAGATGAGCGGCTTTATGCGGAGTGTGTGAGGGCGTATGAGCGGATTGTTGAAAAAGACAAGTGTTCGTAAGTGATATAATAGTAACTCAAACTGACCGATGGTCAGTTTGAGAGTGTAAAAATCAAAATGCAAAATGTAAAATTAAGGAGATAAATATGGCAGGTGTGTACAGGTTTACTTTTGGTCCGTGGAATATTCATGAGGGGGCGGACCCGTTCGGGCCGGCGGTGCGAGATACGATTGAGTTTTCGAAGAAGCTCAAAGAGTATAAGAAGCTTGGCTTTGACGGTGTGCAGTTTCACGACGACGATGCTGTTCCGGGCATAGACGCTTTGACGGCGAAGCAGGTAATCGCCAGGGCCGAGGAGGTCCGCAAGATGTTAGAGACGGAGGGTCTTGTGGCGGAGTTTTCGGCGCCGCGATTATGGGAGGACGCGAAGACGATTGACGGAGGGTACACGGCGAACGATGCTGCGTGCAGGACATATGCGAAGGAGCGTTCGAGAAAGTGCGTCGATGTCGCTCGTGCACTGGGGACAAAGCTGGTTGTGGTTTGGTATGCGCGTGAGGGGACTTATATTCGCGAGGCAAAGGACAGTAAGGTGGCTGTTGAGCGGCTTGCGGCGGCGCTGAATGATATGCTGAGCTACGACAAGGAGATACGGATAGCGATAGAGCCGAAGCCGAATGAGCCGATGGACCAGGCGTATATACCGACGACGGGTCACGCGATTGCGCTCGGGTATATGACCGACTATCCTGAAAGAGTGGGCGTGAATATCGAGACGGCACATGTGATTTTGGCGAATCTGGATCCTTCGGACGAGATGGGTTTTGCACTTGCGTATGACAAGCTGTTCAGCGTGCACCTTAACGACCAGAACGGTTTGAAGTTCGACGAGGACAAGGCGTTTGGTGCGGTCGATTTGCGGAGGGCGTTCAATCAGGTTCGGATATTGGATAAGTACGACTACGGCAAGGCCGGTCAGTTCGTCGGGCTGGATGTGAAGGCGATGCGGACGCAGAAGCAGGAGGTAGCGACGAAGCATTTGTCGAACAGCAAGGAGATATTCCTGCGGCTGTTAGAGCTTGTGCGGAGCTTAGACGAAAGACGAGTTGATGAGCTGGTCTCGCAGCGTGACTACGAAGAGCTGGATATGCTGATAATCAATCATTTGATGGGTAAATAGCAGCGTTCAGCGGACAGCGTGTAGCGGGCGGCGTTCAGTATCGAGCGGACAGCGGAGGAAAGATGGGTTGTGATGTATTGGTATTGAATACGGCGGTGGCGGATTTTCGGCGTGGGGATTTTGATTTTGCGGACGCTCTTGTGGGCAGAGGTGGTCTTGCGAAGTGCGGGACGGCTGATGCGCCGGATTATTCGCAGGAACAGTTGCGCGAATGGATAGAGCAGGGTTGTGCGACGGCGGGCGGGCCCGGCAATACGGCGCCTTTGATGGCGAAGGCGGGGCTTTCTGTGGCTCTGGGGGTCAACCTCGGCAAGGGCGACTACGACGGGTTAGATGCCCAGGGGCGGTTCTTCTATAACGTGATGGCTGCCAACGGTATTGATATGTCGGGGACATACGTGCATCCCGATTTGCCGACGGGGACGACGTATATTCACGCAACGAGCGGCGGCGAGCGAGGCGGGATAGCGTATTTTCCGGGAGCGAACGACGATTTCGATTTCGAGATACACAAAGGGACGGCGGAGCGGCTTGGGCCCAAAATTGTGTATTATATGTATTCGGGCCTGAGTGCGAGGGGTGATGCGAACGGCGGGAGGGACCTGGCGGAGTTTATCAGGTGGTGCAGGGACAAGGGGGCTGTCACTATAGTGGATAGTCATACGCTGACGGGTGACCCGGTCGGGTTGATTAAGTCGGGCAAGGCGGTGAAGGAGTATCGACTTTTGGAGCCGTTGCTGGGCGAGCTTGATTTGTTTTTTACATCGAGCGATGAGGCGAAGATGATAGAGAATACGCTGCGAGCGGCGAAGGACTGGGAGAAAATTGAGGAGGACAAGGCAATAGTAGAGTTTCTGGATTTTCTGACGGAGAGGTTCCGGGATGATGAGAGACGGACGCGGATGTTCGGTGTGACGGTGAGCGACGGGGCATACGAGAAGCACTCGAGTGCGGGCGGTGAGACGAGCGGTGCGGAGAAGATTGAGTCACGGTTCATGGCGGGTGAGGTTGTGGACCTGGTCGGTGCGGGGGATTCGTTTCGTGCGGGACTGCTTACGTATATCGCCAACAATCTCGATGCGTTCCGAGACGGGTCGATGGATTTTAGTGAGGCGGTCGGGATGGGCAATCTTTTCGCATCGGTCTATATAAAGGCGCCGCTTAGTGACAGGTACAAGAGCAGGAGTTATGAGAAGATGCTGGGCGTGGTGCACAGCGGCGAGGATTTTGCGAGCTTCGAGGCGCTGGAGAAGGCGCTTAGGTAATTCAATTCTTTGTGCAGGTTTCTATGTCGGGACATATACTTTGCGGATTCGGATTTGGGCCTATACAAGCGGGGCTTTTCGTCAAGGAGGCGTTCGAGAGCGGGAATTTTTCGCGGATGGTGGTCTCGGAGATAGACGGCGAGCTGGTCGAGGCGGTGCGGGCAAACGGTGGCAGCTATTATGTGAATGTGGCGGGGGCCGGCGGTATTGATAAGCTGAAGGTCGATGGCGTTGAGTTGGTCAATCCGAACGTCGAGAAAGACAAAGATATTTTGCTTGAGGCACTGGCCCAGAGCACGGAGATAGTGACGAGTCTGCCATCGGTGAAATTCTTTGATACGGGCGGCGACAACAACGTTGCTTCGCTGACAGCAGAGGGGCTTAGAAAGAACGAGGCGGAGGCGACGATAATCTATACGGCGGAGAACGACAACCGCGCGGCGGAGATACTCGCCGAGGCGGTGAGGCGGAAGGCAGGCGGGCTGAAGGGTAAAAAGGTCCAGTTTTTGAATACTGTGATAGGGAAGATGAGCCAGGTCGTTACGAATGCGGCTGAGATAGCGGAGCGGGAGTTGGCGCCGATAGCGCCTGGGATTGGGCGGGCGTTTTTAGTGGAGGAGTTCAACAAGATTTTTGTGACACGGACTACAATTGAAGGATTCAAGCCTGGGGTTGAGGTGTTTATCGAGAAGGATGATTTACTGCCGTTCGAGGAGGCGAAGCTTTACGGCCATAACGCGATACACGCGCTGCTTGGGTTTATAGGGGCTGTTAAGGGCTATAAAAAAATGGCGGAGCTGAAGGATGATGCAGCAGTTATGGCAATTGGCAGAGAGGCGTTTTTGAGAGAGAGTGGCGGGGCGCTTGTGAGAAAGTATGCCAACTTAGGTGACGAGCTTTTTACGGAGGATGGGTACAGGGGATTCGCGGAGGATTTATTGGAGCGGATGACGAATCCGTATCTTGGTGACACGGTGGAGCGGACTACACGGGACGTGGTGCGCAAATTAGGTATAAACGACCGGATATTCGGGACGATGAGTGTGGCTCTGGAGGAGGGAATAGAGCCGGTGAATATGGCGGCTGGTGCGATGGCGGGGGTTGCGGTGCTTTTGGAGCGGGCGGATGAATATGGGCTGCCGAGTGAGCTGCGCTTCGGTGACCGGCGCGAGCTGGGCGAGGAAAGGATAGAGAAAGTTCTGAACTGGGTTTGGAGTGGTCATGGCGGGGAGTATGGGGAGAGATTGATCAAGTGCGCGTGCGATGCGAAGGGGCGTTTGAGGAGTGTGGTTGATTAGCAATCCTTTTGGGGGTGTTAGGTTGTTGTTTTTTCGGTTCTTCTGGTGGCGTAGAGGCCGGAGACGACGGTGGTGATAATCATAATTGCGAAGGTGATTGTAGTGAACCAGCAGCCCCAGGTTGCGGTGGGGACGTGGGCGGCTTTTATGACGACGGTTCCGATGGCGAAGGACTGGATGAACATTTTGATTTTTCCGGAGGCGACGGCTCGGAAGTCGATGCCTTTTGCTTCGTAGATATGGCGCAGCGCGGTGACGTATCCTTCCCTTAGAATCAGGACGGCGGCGACGGACCAGTGGATGACGGCCTGGGTTGAGTGGGGCAGGTTGAAGAGGAAAGGTTCGCCGATGATTGCAAAGCAGATGAATGCACCGCAGACGAGGACTTTGTCAGCGAGGGGGTCAAGCATTCGTCCGAACTTGCTTGCGACGCCGAGCTTTCTGGCGATGGGGCCGTCGGCGATATCGGTAAGACCTGCGACGAGGAAGATGACGAATGCAACGTCGAGGAAGAAGGGGCGGTTGTCCACGCGCGGTGAGTAGAGAATCATGGCGAGGAAGATGATGGTGAGTACGAGTCGGCCTAAGGTCAGGATGTTCGGAATCTGTTTTATCATGGCGATAAGTGTAGCTGCCCGGCGGCACAATTCAAGGCAGAATTTGGTCTGGCGGGACAGTCGCGGTTTTTCGGTAAAAGACGACCGAAAAAACGGGCCAGTGGCGTGACGGGCCCCCGCACCACAATGGGTGCGGGGTTCGGCGCGACCCTGTCGGGTCGCTTGAAAATTGGGTTCGTTTTGGGTTCGTTTTTCATTGTCCGGAGGGGTAAATATTTTTCGTAAACCCTTTTCAGGTATAGAGTTAAGTTCATTGTTGACCTTGCCAAAATTGGGTTTGTAATGATTTTATTTCTTTTTTCGATTGCCCGTTCTGTGCTGTTGTTATGCACGTCTGCTCCTATATAATATGTAGTCATCGAGGGCTCCTTTCGCTGAACGATAGATAGAAGCAATTATGGCAAAACAAGCCCTTGGCTGCCTAAAAAATTTACCTACAAACATGAAGTGCACCCCAACGCCACCGCCGGGCAAATTGACTTGACAGAAATGCCGCAAACAGATAGAATTGGATTACTTAGAAGGCCTGTGAAGGCTGAAAAAAACAGAAAGCGTCGTCGGTCGTCTAAGGGAGTTCTAAGTTCAATAACTGCCTGAGGTTGCGGCCTTTTAGCTGACCGACGATGCCAAATGCGTATTCGGGGTATTTCTGGCCAATGCGACATGACGCCAAAACACCCGATTCTCTGGTTAACAGCCGTACGCGGCCGGCGCTTGCCGATAATCCCGCCTGGGCGCGTCTCACGGCCAAATACCTCACCGACTTGCCCCGGCAGCTCGACAGCATCACGCGAATATTGGAGCTGCGGGACTACAAGAAAATCAAGACTCACGCCCACCGCATTAAAGGCACCTCAGGCACCTACCAGCTTGAAACCATCTCCAGAGGCGCCGAACGGCTTGAACGCCTGGCTGACAGCCGCAATCCTGACAGGGTTGGCACCGCCATAAAGGAGGTCAAACGACTCATCGAGATGGAAACAACAAGACTTGAGATCCAGACCGCCTCGTCGCACGGGGAGGAAACCAACCGGAATGGCTGAATTGGTGCCTTTCATTCTGACGGTTGACGACGACCCGCACCTGATTTCTCTCATAGAAAGCAACGTGCGGCAGTGGGGATACAAACACCGCGGTGCCACCAGAGCGGCCGACATGTGGCGGCTGCTCAAACGCGTAATCCCAAGTGTCATCCTCCTCGATGTTGCATTAGGTGACATCGACGGTACTACACTGATACCTGAAATCAGCCAGCGATTTCCCAGTGTTCCCGTGATTGTAATCACCGCTCATGCAACGATTGAAACCGCGGTAAGGAGTCTGAAAAGCGGCGCCTACGATTTCATCTGTAAGCCGTTTGATTTTGACCGGCTCCATATTGAGATCGACAAGGCCGTCAGACAGCATCGTCTCTCACTTCAGGTCGAGGCCTTCCAGTCCGCCACCCGACGCCCCGACTTCCACGGAATGGTAGGTCGAAGCGAGCCAATGCGAAAGGCATACCGACTCATCGAAACCGTTGCCCCTACCGACGCATCCGTTCTGATCCTCGGCGAAACCGGCACCGGCAAGGAGCTTGCCGCCAGGGCGATACACGAGTGCAGCAAACGCAGCGACGGTCCTTTCGTTGCCGTCAACGCCCCCGCTATTCCCCATGAGCTTATCGAAAGCGCCCTGTTCGGCCATGAAAAAGGCGCCTTCACAGGGGCCCACGAAAGACATATCGGGTTCTGCGAGCAGGCAGACGGCGGCACATTGTTCCTCGATGAAATCTGCGAGATGGACTACAACGTCCAGGCCAAGCTGCTCAGATTCCTCGAAGACCACGTAATACAAAGAGTCGGCGCAAAATCTTCGAAGGCCGTTGACGTCAGAGTCATCGCCGCCACGAATCGTGACCCCGCCGTCCAGATACCGAACAACAAGCTTAGAGAGGATTTCTACTATCGCTTAAGTGTCGTCAGTATCGAGCTTATCCCCTTGAGGCAGCGACCAGGTGACATCGCCCTGCTGGCGCGGTACTTGCTCGACCTCAACTCCGCCAAATACGGCAAGAACATGGCCTCCGTCTCACCCGAGGCAATGAAAATGCTCGAAGCCTGCGATTGGCCGGGCAACGTTCGCCAGCTTGAACATCTTATCGACCAGATTGTCATTACAAATAATGCCACCGAGCTCACAGCCGATATGCTGCCCGCTGAAATAGTCGAGGGGACATCCAAACGCCCTGCGGCCGCAATGACAGAATCTGATGGCGCTATCACTCAAACCATTCCCTCAATCGAGCAGATGGAGCACGACCTTATCTTAAGGGCACTTCAATTAACGTCCAACAACGTCCCCGATGCCGCAAGGCAGCTTGGCATAAGCGAAGCAACACTCTACAGAAAGCTCAAAAAATACGGCCTATCACGCTCCTTTGTGGACCAGCATCGCTGAGAGATGTTCGGCGTCTCGCCCCGTATCGGCCCGCCCGCCGCCTCGCGTGTCAATAACTGCTTGTCTGTAAAGCGCTTAGATGGCTATTTGCGGACATAATACCAAATCTCCTACGGCTCGAGACCGGTTCAACATGCCTTATGAGCCGAGAAATTTTTCACAGTGGCGGCCATATTCCATCGATGCCCAGGATGTTCCAGCGAACACAGTCAGCCGGGGAAAAATTTTTGTCTCTTGTCGGGGTATCTTTCGTAAGATTTTGTAAATAAAGGGGTTACCAAGTGCAATTTAATTTACCAAAATCGCGAATTCTCTTGACACAACCTACGGCAATTTCCTAAACTACATTTCGTTTGACTTTGTGAATGTGAACACAAGCTCGAAGTTTTCGTAGCGAATAATATGCGGTATCACAGGATTCCTAATGAGACTGTTCATCGACTGCCAATATACCTGCGGGGGTTGCTCCGGCTGTCCGAGCAAGGCCGGCAGAGCGTTTCCAGCCGTGCTTTCGCAGATTTGGTGAACGTAAATCCCTGGCAGATAAGAAAGGACTTCTCGTACTTCGGCGACTTTGGCACCCGCGGCGTCGGCTACAGCATCGATAAGCTCGAAAAACACATCAGGAAGATTCTGAGACTGGATGTGGTGAACAAAACCGCCCTTGTGGGCGTTGGAAATTTGGGTTCAGCTGTCCTGGCTTATCCGGGATTCAAGACTTATGGCTTTTACATCACCGCTGCCTTCGACAGCGACCCGGAAAAGATAGGTAATACAATTGAAGGCATAGAAATTGAGGATGTGTCAAAGATTTGTACCCTGAGAGAACGTGATGTCCACCTCGCTATTGTTGCTGTTCCGGGAAGTGCCGCTCAACAGATTGCCGACGCGCTTGTTGGGGCCGGGGTAAAAGGTATTTTGAATTTTTCGCCCGTCCATGTTATAGTGCCTAAGAAAGTCAAGGTCATAACAATTGAGATCGCTATGGATCTTGCTCGCTTGCCTTACTATATGCCTGCAAGCTGAGCGGCGAAAGCCAAGGTGAGAAAAATATGGAAACCGTTTTCACAACCGACTTAAAGCCGTTGCTCGATGCCGTCTCACAGCAGATGGAGCTCTATATTCCGAAGAAAAGCGGCGAGTTCTATGTATTTATCAAATATGACCCTGCATCAGGGCAGACCATCGAGTTCAACAACATACGCGCCTGCACTCCGTTAAAGGACTTTCTTTTTCCTGTTCGCGAGCTTGCGGCGGTATTTCCCGAGGCGGCCGAGGCGGAGGAGGTTAAGCCGTTTGCGGTATTCGGGCTGAAGGACTGCGACCTGCGAGCACTCGATGTGCTCGATAAAGTCTTTATAGAAAAGGACTTCCGGGACCCGTTCTATGTTAAGAGGCGGGAAAATATGTTTATAATTGCCTCGGACTGTTTTGAGCCGGCGGGGAGCTGCTTCTGTAACGTGATGGACGGTAAGCCCTTTGCCGACAAGGGGTTCGATCTGAATATATCGCAGGTTGAAGGGGGATTTATCGTTGAAATCGGGTCTGAAAAAGGTGACGAATTCGTAAAAAAACATTCAAATATTTTCAAAAACCTGCCGGAAAATGCATTAGACGAGCGAAAAAAGAACAGAACTGAGACAAAAAAACAGCTTGCCGAGCAAAACGCCGAGATGAAATTCGATTGTCCGGTGAGGGAGATTTTTGACAGCAGCGAGGATTCGGAAGTCTATGACATCGAGGCAAAGACCTGCGTTGAGTGTCAGGCCTGCACCCGTATCTGCCCGACTTGTCACTGCTTCTATCTCTACGATACGAAGCAGAAAGACTACTTCAGCAAGATGAAGATGTGGGACAGTTGTATGCGTCAGGCCTACGCCGCCGTAGCAGGCGGTGCAAACCCCAACAAGATACTCGGCGACCGAATCAAACATCGTCTTATGCATAAATTCGTTTATTTCCTCGACAGATATGGGATTAATATGTGCGTCGGCTGCGGCAGATGCGTCGATGCCGAGGCGGGCGAGGTGGATATCAGAGAGATAATGAAAAAACTTTACCAGGAACTCAAGGACAGAGACAGTAAGCTAACTAAGGTATCAAAATGAGCGAAAATCCATACCAGCCGATAGACAGTGAAATCATCGACATCATAGATGAGTCGCCAACGATAAAGACTTTTGTCGTCGTAACAAACGGCCCGTTTAAGTTCGAAACCGGCCAGTTTGTCGAATTGACCCTGCCGGGTGAAGGCGAAGCGCCGTTCACACCTTCGTCGTCGCCGAACGATACCGAGAAGATGGAAATAAGCATTATGAATGCAGGGCGGGTTACGAATCTGCTTCATAAGTGCGGAAAAGGGCAGAAGGTCGGTATTCGAGGTCCCTTCGGAAACGGCTATCCCATTGAGGATTTCGTAGGCAAGGACGTCTATATCGTCGGCGGCGGAGTCGGCCTGGCGCCGATACGCTCGCTGTTTCTGACATTAGTCGAGAGGGCAAAGGACTTCAAATCCATCGTTTGCCGTTACGGGGCCAGGACACCCGAGGATTTCATCTACAAGAAAACACTTCACGGCAAGTGGCAGAAAATCGACGGCGTCGATATCAAACTCACCGTCGATAAGGCAAACGGCGACTGGAAGGGCAACGTGGGTGTGGTCACTACTATCCTGAAGGGCGACGATGTGAACATCAAGAACGCCGTCGCCGTGGTTTGCGGGCCGCCGATTATGATGAAGTTTGCAACGTTGAAGCTGCTCGAGTTCGGTTTTGCCGACGAGCAGATATACCTGTCTATGGAAAAGAATATGAGCTGCGGTTTCGGTAAGTGCGGCCATTGTATGATTGGGAAGTACTATGTGTGCAAGGACGGGCCGGTCTTTACTTATGACCAGATAAAGAAATACCCCAAGATATGGGATTAATTAGAGGACACGACAGGGGCAACCAGCAATAAGAGAAAAAATATGAGTGCAAAGCTTGTAATCGATTTGGCAAAGTGTGAGCTTCAGGAAGATTCCGGTGTGCGGTGCTCCTATAAGCACCATCCTGAGAACCAGGGTATCGATGCGCTGCTCGAGATGATTCGTTTCGCACTTATCTGCCGACGGTGCGATTCCGCTCCGTGCATCAAGGCATGTCCTCAGGGGGCTTTGGAGAAGGTCAAGACCGAAGAGGACGACTGCGGCACGCTCAAACGGGCAAATATGCTGTGTACCGGCTGCGGCACGTGTGCCATTGCCTGTCCCTTCGGGACGATTTATACCGACCTGATTGGCTATCCGAGCAGTGTGTGCGACCGTTGCAAGGGCAGATTGGCTCCGGGCGAAAAGCCCTTATGCGTCGAAACATGCACGGACGGCAGCATAGATTACAAAGAAGTCGATGTCGAAAAAGAGGATGATTTGACCGAGGTCTTCGAGGATATCGTTGTGCGGGTCAAGGGCGGCCAGCTCTGGGAGCCCTTCCTGAGGGATACCCAAGGCGCACAAGCATAGAATAAGGAAAAACGTAAGATGGGTGAAGTATTCTGGATACCGTTTTGGATTTTGATTTTTCCGGGCTTTGTGTTCACGTTTGCGCTGGGACTCGTTGCGACCTATCTTGTACGTAAGGTCGGCGCCCTTGTCCAATACCGCGTCGGCCCGCCCGTTTTCCAGCCCTTCTACGATGTTATGAAACTGATGGGAAAGGAAATCCTGATTCCGCAGGAGGCTAACAGAGCCATATTTGTTACGGCACCGCTCGTGGGTTTGGCAGGTGTCCTGCTGCTTTCGACGGTGCTCGGGGTAGCTGCCTTCTGGCCACAGGAGACCTTCGTCGGCGACATCATTGTCGTTATCTATCTTATGGTCCTGCCGTCTTTGGCATTGATTCTCGGCTCCAGCGCCAGTGCCAGTCCGCACGCCGCGGTAGGGGCGGCCCGCGAGATGAAGTTAGTAATGAGTTACGAGCTGCCTTTAGTCATGGCTTTTATAGTTGTGATTATCAAGTCGGGCGGTGAGCTTAGCTTAGCGGGCATATCGAGTCATGCATCTGTTGGTAGTATCTCTGGTTTTATAGCCTTTTTTATGAGCCTGCTTTGTATCCAGGCCAAACTCGGCTATGTCCCCTTCGATATGGCGGAGGCGGAAACCGAGCTCGGCAGCGGCGTTTTGATGGAATATTCCGGCGCGCTGTTAGCCGTCTGGAAGGTTATGCACGCGATGATGCTTGTCGCCCTGCCTATGTTCCTTGTGATGGTCTTTTTGGGCGGCTTCGGCAGCACTCTTGCCGGCTTAGTCTGGGGTATCGGTAAGTATGTCATTGTGGTCGTACTAATTATTTTGATAAAGAACACCAACCCGCGTGTACGGATTGACCAGGCAATGAAGTTCTTCTGGGTCTATTGCGGTATTGCCCTGGTGATTGCCGTCGCGCTGGCGACAATTGGCAACATCTATGACATCGCATGGCTTTAAGGTAAGTTTATGAACTGGATAAGATGGTTAAAGAAATCGCCCTGGGTATTCCACGTTAATACCGGTGCGTGCAACAACTGCGATATTGAAATCGTCAATTGTCTTACGCCGAAGTACGACATCGAACGGCTCGGCATTAAATTAGTCGGCTCACCCCGTCACGCCGACGCCCTTTTGGTAACCGGCGTGGGAACGCGCCAGGCGGTTCCGCGACTGCTTGAAATCTATCGCCAGATGCCCAAGCCCTGCGTCGTTTTCTTAATTGGTGCCTGCGCAATCGGAACAGGTATATTCGCCGGTGGATACCACGTGGCGGGACCGGTGGATGAAATACTTAAAAAGGAAGACCCGAACGTGATTATCGCATACGTTCCGGGATGTCCGCCCAAGCCGGAGGCGATGATTTCCGGTATCGTAAAAGCACTGGCGATTCTCTAAGTGGAACTGTGATATGAAGCAGGAAGAACTGAAAAGTCGGCTCGAAGAAATCAAAGATAAGCTAATCGCAATTGAACAACCCAGGGACAACAGGATATACCTTCTCTGCGAGGCCGAAGATGCTTATGCCGTGGACAAATTCCTCTTCGAAGGGCTGAATCTCAGATTCGTCATTGCGACCGGAATTGACGCAGAAGGTTGTTTCGAGATTCTCTATCATTTTGCGAACGACGAAACCGGCACGTTTGTGACGACCAGGGCGTTCATACGCGACCATGAGAACCCGTCCATCGAGTCTATCACGCCCTTGATACCCGGGGCCGAGTGGATAGAAAGAGAAACTCATGACGTATTGGGAATCGATTTCAAGAATCATCCCAACCTGAGACGTTTGATACTGTCCGATGACTGGCCGGAGGGTGTGTATCCGTTAAGGAAAGCTTGTCCTGCCTGCCCTGAGCCTGCCGAAGGGAGCAAAACGAAGGAACTGAAAAATGAAAAAGATATTGAATAAGCCGGTTCTTGCGGTAGGCCCGTTTCATCCGCTCCAGGAAGAGGCGGAATTCTTTCAGCTTACCCTCGACGGAGAAATCGTTACCGATATTGACATGCGAATTTCGTACAACCATCGCGGCATAGAGGCAATCAGCGAGACACTCCAGTTCGACCAGGTTCCGTTTCTGGTCTCCCGCGTTTGCGGCATCTGTTCGGCGTCGCACCCGTTAGCGTATGTAAACGCGGTGGAGGAAATCGCCGGCATAACACCGCCCGAGCGTGCTCAGTATGTCCGTGTAATCATCAACGAGCTTGAGCGGATACACAGCCATATGCTGTGGGTCGGTCTGGCAGGGCACTTCATCGGTTACGACACCGTCTTTATGTGGGCCTGGAAATACCGCGAGCCCGTCCTCGATATCCTCGAGGAAATCACCGGCAACAGAAACAACTATGGGAACGTCAAAGTGGGCGGATGCAGGGAGGATGTCCCCAACGAGATGATACCGAAAATCAGGCAGAAACTCGACGAGCTCGAAAAGAAGGTGGAGATGCTCGTCAAGGTCGTGCTCGATGACCCTGTTATACACGCCCGGCTCAAAGGCGTAGGAGTGCTGACGAAGGAGGCAGCCAGGCAGTATGCGGTGGCCGGCCCGACCGCCAGGGGTAGCGGTATTGCTATCGATGTCAGGCGCGACGACCCGTACGCGGCGTACAGCGATCTGGACTGGAACGTGATAACCCAGCCGGAAGGCGACGTCTTTGCCAAGGCGGTCGTGCGGCTTCTGGAGGTTCTCGAATCTATCAAAATAATAAGACAGGCCGTGGACAAGCTGCCCGACGGGCCTATTGATATGGAAGTAAAGGAAATTCCTGCCGGAGAGGGATGCGGTCATGCCGAGGCGCCGAGGGGCGAAACTTTTCACTACGTCCGCAGCGACGGCGGCAACAGGCCTGTCCGGCACAAAATCAGGGCGCCGAGCTTTGTCAACGTGCCTTCATTCAGGGCCTCGTGCATCGGCCAGCACATCGCCGATGTCACCATCACGCTGGCCGCGGTTGACCCCTGCTATAGCTGCACCGAGCGGCTGGCCGTGGTTGACGGCCACAATAACGTTATACACGACTACGAGTCGCTGCTGAAGTTAAGCCGTGAAAAAACAGCAAGGATAAAGAAGGAAATTCTTTAGGGGTGAAAGGAAGGTTCCCAATTGGCTGATTCTGTCTGTAACTTTCTGTGCATTACGGTCTTTGTGCCGATGGTTGTTGGCTTTGCGCTGCTGTTTTCTCCCGGCAGGTGGAAGCTTCTGCCGAAGGTGCTGGCGCTTTTAATCTCCGCCCTGGTCTTTGGATTGTCCATCTGGATATTCACGTTTGACCGCTACGGGTTCTATTGGCCTGTCCTGCAGATTGGCACGCTCGACCTCGAACTCGTTCTGCTCGTCCAGCCGCTGGGTAAATTCATCCTGCTCTTCGCCTGCGGCTTTGGCCTGCTGATAACGGTTTATTCTCTCAAGTCAAGGGCCGGGACGGACAAGAGCGGTCTTTATTACGGCTCGGTGCTGCTGACGATAGGCGGCTCAGCGGGCATACTGCTTTGCGACAACCTGTTGTTCATGCTCATCTTCTGGGAGATTGTCACCGCTTCATTGTACCTTCTCATAACAACCGGCGGCAAAAACTCGAACTTCGCAGCAACCAAGAGCTTCGCAATGATAGGGGCCTCCGACGCCGCTTTCTTACTCGGCGTCCTGATGCTGTGGGCGCTTTCCGGCACGCTGTCCATCTCTGCAATCAGCATTCAAACTGATTCGGCGCTTTCTATCATCGCTTTCCTGCTGCTTATGACAGCGGCGATTACCAAGGCAGGCGCTATGCCCCTGCATACCTGGCTGCCGACAAGCGGCGAATCCGCACCAACCTCCGTAATGGCTTTGCTCCCTGCCGCAATCGACAAGCTTCTCGGAATCTACCTGCTGGTCCTTATAGTCAGAAACATCTTTGTCCTCCAGCCGGGAGCTTTGACCATCGTCCTGTCGGTCATCGGCGCCGCCACTATCATCATTGCCGTTATGGTCGCAATGGTGCAGCACAACCTAAAGAGACTGCTCTCATACCATGCTATCAGCCAGGTCGGCTACATGGTCCTCGGCATCGCGTCCGCCACCCCCATTGGAATCGCAGGTGGCGTATTCCACATGCTAAACCACGCCATATATAAGTGCTGTCTGTTTCTCTGCGGCGGCGCCGTTGAACAGCAGACCGGCACCGCCGAGCTCGACCGGCTCGGCGGACTCGGCAAGAAAATGCCGCTCACTTTCGCCGCCTGCCTTATTGCCGCCCTGAGCATTTCCGGAATACCCCCGCTAAACGGCTTTGTCTCAAAATGGATGATTTATCAGGGCCTCATCGAAATGGGCGCTCAGAAAGCAGCCCCCGCTGCACAGCTCTGGCCTCTCTGGCTCGTCGCCGCAATGTTCGGAAGTGCCCTTACCCTTGCCTCATTCGTTAAGCTCATTCATTCGATATTCCTTTCCCGTCTGCCTGACGACCTCAAAGATATAAAAGAGACGTCGGCCGTTCAATGGATCCCGATGCTCCTCCTTGCCGGCCTGTGCGTCTTCTTCGGAATTTTCTACTACGTGCCGGTTCAAAAGCTGATTTACCCTGCCCTGAACATCACCGCCACAACGACGGCTTTGGGTACCTGGCAGTCGGGCCTTGCCACCGTCCTGATTATAGTCGGAATTCTGCTCGGCCTGGGCATCCTGCTCGTCGGAGGTCTGATGGCAAAGAAAGTTCGAATCGTGCCTACCTGGTACTGCGGCGAAGTGCAGGACAACGAACAGATGATTATCCCCGGCACACATTTCTACAAGACTGTTTCGTCTATGGGCGGGCTCAGGCAGCTCTACAAGGGACAGGAAAAGGGCTACTTCGACCTGTACGACCAGGGTGGGCGGCTCGGATTTGGTCTAACGGCATTTCTCAGGTGGCTGCACTCCGGCGTGCTGCCGATGTATCTGACCTGGGTAACTCTCGGGTTGTTGATTATCCTTTTTATTCTTTGCGATATCTGGTGAGGTAGTTATGGAACTCTTCATATTCTATGCCCTGATGGCGTTTGTGCTCATCGCCGCATTTATTGCCGTGGAAACGCGAAACCTGCTTAGTGCCGTCATCTGTGTCGGTGCCATCGGTTTCGGCGGCTCTTTGATATTTTTGTTTCTAAAGGCCCCCGATATCGCTATGACACAGATAGTCGTCGAAGTTCTGGGCCTGGTTATCCTCATCAGGGCCACTATCTCCAGAGACCTCACCTTCATCAGCGGTGACAGAGAATTTTTCGGAATGGTCGTTTCCGTTGTTATCCTCTTCGCCATCTTTATGGCCGGTATCGGCATCTTCAGACAGCTGCCTGATTTCGGCACCGCTGTCTATACCAGAACGCCCGAAGCCGCGTCACAAACCTATGTGAGCCGGGGCCTCGAAGAAACCGGCGCCTCGAACATCGTCACTTCCGTTATTCTCGATTTCCGTGCTTATGACACGCTCGGCGAGGCGACCGTCCTGTTCGCCTCGATTATCGGCGCGACCGCTATCTTGAGAAAGAAGGCAAAAAAGCTTCCGGAGGACCTCGACGAATGAACCCCGTTAGAAACGCGACGGATAAAACAGTGAAACATAGTAGGAGGTAATAGTAATGGCAGCGAACTCGAGCCCTTCTAACGGGGCCAAAGGTATGACCGTAATAGTCAAAACGATAAGCAGCTGGGTCAAGATGCTCATATTTCTGTTCGGCATCTATATCATCATTACAGGCCATCTAACCCCCGGCGGCGGATTTGCAGGCGGCGTCATCATCGCCGGCTCCTATGTCCTGCTTATGCTCGCCTTCGGAAGAGAATTTGTTGAAGAGAACCTGCCGCTGCGATGGGCCTCGAGATTTGATTGTATCGGCGCTTTGCTCTTTGCGCTCGTCGCTGTCCTGGGCCTGATACTCGGCGGCTCCTTCTTTGTCAACTGGCTCTTCCGGCAGCAAATACTGCCGAGCAAAGCTCTCGAGCTTGTCAGCGCCGGTACGATACCTCTCTCAAACATCTTCATCGGCATAAAAGTCGGCGCGTCGCTGTTTCTCATAATACTGGTGCTTTCAATGTTCAGGCCGGCTCACTTGCGAGGCGAAAAGGAGTAAAATATATGGCTTATGCATGGTGCTTCTTATTGTTTATGACGGGGCTGTATTGTGCAGTCGTCAAAAAGAACATGGTCAAGATTGTCCTCGGCATCATCATAATGGAATATGCCGTTAACATCTTCCTGATTATGCTCGGATACAGAATCGGCGGCGTCGCTCCAATCGTAGGCAAAGGCGAGCTTGCGGGAATCGACAAGGTCACCTCCGCCTTTGTGAACAACTGTGTCGATCCGCTGCCGCAGGCCCTCGTGCTGACCTCTATCGTTATCAGTCTGGGCTCCCTGGCCTTGATGATTGCTCTCTGCATAAGAACTTATGAGAGATACGGCACGTTCGATATCACTGAGATCAGGAGGTTGCGAGGATGAATATACCGCTGCCCGTCTTTGTTGCCATACCTCTGATAGCTGCGTTCTTTCTGCCGATCCTCAGCGGCCTTGGGCGAAAGGCGAAGTCCTTTGCAACGCTCCTGGCCAATCTGGCGACCATATCGCTGCTCGTACTGGCTGTCCTGGCCCTCGGCCGAAGCGAGGACATCCAGGTCTATGAAATCGGTAAGTGGTCCATTCCCATCGGAATCAATATGGTCCTCGACGGGCTCAGCTCTCTGCTGCTGCTGGCCATCGGTGTTGTCAGCACCGCCGCAATGCTCTTCAGCACCCGATATATGGAACAGTACACCGCCAAGCCGAAGTATCTGAGCCTGTTTATGCTTATGGTGGCGGGTATGAACGGCGTGGTGCTCTCGGGCGACCTGTTCAATCTTTATGTCTTCCTCGAGATCGCATCGATTGCGTCATACGCTCTTGTCGGTTTCGGCTGTAACAACGAAGAGCTCGAGGCGGCATTCAAATATATGGTGCTCGGCACCATCGCATCGGTGTTTGTGCTCTTCGGCATCGGCCTTGTCTATGGCAACACCGGCACCCTGAACATGGCATACGCCTCGAAGGCAATCAATACCGTTGGCCTGAACCCGGGCCTGGCATTCGCCCTGGCCTTGTTTGTTGCCGGCTTCGGACTAAAGGCCGCCCTTGTCCCCTTCCACGCGTGGCTGCCTGATGCACATCCCTCGGCTCCGGCGCCGATTTCAGCTATGCTCTCCGGCGTCCTCATCAAGACCCTCGGCGTTTACGCACTGACCAGAATGGTCTTCTGTATCTTCGGTGTCTCTGTGACAATCGGCTGGCTCTTAGTGGTTCTGGGCCTTGTCAGCATGGTCGTCGGTGCGTTTCTTGCTTTCGGACAGTGGGATTTCAAACGGCTGCTCGCCTATTCGAGTATCAGCCAGGTCGGCTACGTGGTTCTCGGCCTCGGCCTCGGTGCTACCCTGCTCGCCCAGGGCCACGCTGCCTGGGCCTCACTGGCCATTCTCGGCGGACTCTTCCATCTCGTCAACCACGCCGTCTATAAGTCGCTGCTGTTCCTTACCAGCGGCTCGGTCCAGATGTCAACTGGAACGAGGCAGTTAAAACAAATGGGTGGGCTCGCAGAGAAACTGCCCTTTACGCGAACCACCTGCACCATTGCGTCGGCCTCGATTGCAGGTATCCCCCCGTTTAGCGGATTCTGGAGCAAGCTGATCCTCGTAGTCGCCGCCGTTGGGGCCGGCCTCTACTGGATCGCTGCAATAATTGTCTTCGTAAGTTTGTGTACCCTGATAATGTATCTGAAGGTACAGCGATATGCGTTCTTAGGCGAGCTGCCTGAAAACCTGCAACAAATAAAAGAGCACAGGGGTTCCATGCTTGTTGCTATGGTACTGCTCGCCGTACTGTGCAGCTTTATGGGCCTGCTGGTGCTGGTGCCATACTTGAGAGCCACTGTATTGACGCCCGCTGTGGACGTCCTGACGGATGGTCTTCTTTACGCAGTCAATGTGATAGGTAAGTAATGAAGGTTCGGTGATATGAAACTAATTGCAAGAAGAGCAATATATTTTGTTGTCGGACTAATCATCTGGATATTCGGTGCCTGGCCTTTTACGGACGGCAAGATCGACATTCAGATGTTTGTCGCCGGCGTTATAGCCGCACTCATCGTCGCTTTTCTCTTCCACGATATCCTCCCCAGGGAGCATCACGTCTTTGTCTCGCCCGTCAGGATGTTCTGGCTCCTCGTCTATATCCCGGTGTTCTTCTACTACATAATCAAAGCCAACTTCGACGTTGTGTATCGAGCCCTGCACCCTAAAATGCCCATAAGCCCCGGCATTGTAAAGATCAAAACGAATCTCAAAACCGATTCCGCCGTCACCGCTCTGGCAAACTCCATAACCCTGACACCCGGGACACTCACCGTTGATTTGACCGACGACGGCTTTCTCTATGTTCACTGGATTAACGTAAAATCGGACGATATCGACCAGGCCACCAAACATATCGCTCAGAAGTTTGAGTGGTTTATCGCGAGAATTTTTGAATAAGAAGAGGTTCCCATGATAAATGTATTTTACATCGGCTTGCTTATCTGTTGCTTTTTGTGTCTCTATCGCATAGGTCGCGGCCCGAGCGCCCCCGACAGAACCGTGGCAATTGATATCCTCGGAATTCTCATTGTGGGGTTCTGCGCCCTGCTGTCACTGGTTACGGGAAAGGATTTCTACCTTAATGTCGCACTTGTCTGGGCGCTGCTGAGCTTCATCGGCACTATAGCACTTGCAAAATTCCTGGAGGGCAGAAGTTTCGATGACTGATGTAATTGGGTACATACTGATAACAATCGGAGTCCTGTTTGACATATTCGGCTGTATCGGCCTGGTCCGCTTCCCCGATGTCTATAACCGGCTGCAGGCCTCGACGAAATGCGTCACGCTCGGAACCATCATGCTGCTCGTCGGTGTCGCTCTCATCAGCGGCGTGGGCCCAACGGCTTCAAGAGCCGTTGTATGCGCCGTCTTCATCCTGATAACCTCACCCACCGCCGCCCACGCTATCGCCAAAGGTTCCTACGCCTCCGGAGTCAAACTGTGGGAGAAGAGTGTCGTCGATAAATACGCAGAAGAAGCAGGCAAAAAAGAATCGTGAGCTTTTCTGCCGATTGGCTGCGACAGGCCAAAGACGAAAACACGATTGAGGAGTATTTTATGTGGTTGCCAAAACTCAGAGAGCTAAAAGAAGCTGTTACTGCGGTCTTTTCCCCGCGATTCACCACGCGTTTTCCCGCAGAACCGATCGAAGTGCCTGAAAAGTTCAGGGGAAAGCCCGAATTCGACACCGATACCTGCATCGGCTGCGGCGCCTGTGTCAATACGTGCCCATCGAGTGTGTGCCTGCAGATGGAAGACGACCTCGACGCCGAACCGCCGGTTCGCAGGATAACCCTTAATTACTATACCTGCATCTTCTGCGGAAACTGCGAGCAAAACTGCGCGACCGCCGATACCGGCGCAAGCATAAAGCTGTCCAAAATCTGGGACCTCGCTACTCTCGACAGGTTCAGCGAGGTCGAGACCCACGAGTTCGAGCTGCAGCTGTGTGAAAAATGCGGTGCGGTGGTTGGAACAAAGAAGCATCTTCTCTGGCTGTACGAAAAGCTCGGCCCGCTTGCCTACACCAACCCTGCGCTGCTGATTGCAAAAGGCGGCGAGCTCGCCGCCGGACGCGAAGAAATCGCACAACCGGCAAAAACCGAAGCTCCCGCTCAGACGCGCGACTTTATGCGCATCCTCTGCCCCAAGTGCAAGTGCGAGCTCAATATCAAACTCTGAAAACCCGGTCGCGCCTATCTTATCGCCCGTTGTACGCAGATGAAAACCGACCGACATATTATCGACCAGCTTAATGGGCTTCGCGGCTCGAAAACCCTTATCGTCGGAATAGGCAGCACCCTCAAGGCCGACGATGGAGCCGGCCCGATAATCTGCGAGGAGCTAAAGGGCAAAATCTCCGCCGAAATCATCGATGCAGGGACCGTCCCCGAAAACTACATCCAGCCCATCATAAAGAAGGCGCCGGACAACCTGCTCATCATCGACGCCATCGACTTCGGCGCTACGCCCGGCAGTGTAAAGATTTTCCAGCCGGAGGACCTGAATTCTCTCGTTATCTCGACGCACACGCTCTCGCCGAGAATCTTCATCGATATGATCAAACAGAGCATCGACGTTGATGTCTTCCTTATTGGTATTCAGCCTGCCGACCTGACACTCGGAGAGCCCCTTTCAACGAAGGTCGCCGAGTCCGTCCGGTCTCTCACGCAAATGCTCGTTCAGGTCTTTCCTCCCAACCCTTGAAATTTCCCCTCTCTTCTTCCGGCTTCTCAATAGTTGCCTGTCCTGCCCTCTGTATGCCCATAACATTCCGCCGGTCCAATTGTCGAACTGAACTGTCCCCGCTCGAGAAGAAACCGCCGAACGTCCGTGCAAAGATGACACTTGCCCGCATAGACCTCCCTCGGCCGATACCCAAGCTTCACAGCTTCTCCAAGCAGCCCGACAGGCCCACTAAAAAAAAGTGTATTGATTATCTCATCATCCCCCGGCTGCCACTTCTCCCAGATATCGCCCAGCGAATCCTCGGTGACATTACCCAAAATAATCCCGCTGCATGTCCCGCTGAAGACGTTACCGTAAGGGTCTATATGCACACCCTTGGCCCCTAAGAAAGCCACCCTGCAATTGGTCTTCGCAATCTTTTCAACAGTTTCGCCCGCAACCAGCCGAGCCAATTTGCCTGCCGCCCGTCCTGTAAACCGACACGGATAATCCTTCATTGCCTCCCTGTACCGCTGCTGCTTCTCTTGTTTGGAAAGACCTTTCATCTCAATCGGATTTTCAAGATACTTCTCCCACCTAACCAGCACCCGTTTGGCTCCCAACAGCTCCTTTGCGATATGTGCCAACCGCCGAGCCGGTTCAATATCAACGTACTCCTGATGAAATGGGTCCACGCTTATCTTCAGCCGCTTCATTCCGAGCTTATCAAGAACACCCAGCCGCTCCCTCACTATTGCCTCATCCGTGGCCCAGTAACCATTTGTCTCAATCAAGTCACAAGGCCTGAGCTTCTCCTTTTGGGCTTGTTGCAGTATCTCTATCATCCGTTCCCAGTACAAGAACGGCTCACCCCCTGTTATATGAATCTTCGCATCCTCACCCGCCAGTTCTCTTAGGCCCTGCCAGCTCGCAATCGCCGTCTCAACCTCCATCAGCCCACCCTGCTGCGGTGAGCAGTTGTAATAGCAGAACTCACAGCTCGCATTGCATTTGTACGTCAGCAAAAGACCGGCATTGTGCCAAAGCTTGAACTTTGCCTCGGCCCGTCCGACCTGGCTGTTATAGACACTGTCCGACAGTTGCCTCATATACCTTCACTAACCGTTTGCCTGGGCTTTGTCTGTTCGATGGTGGTAGTACTTCTTCAGGTGTATCTGTATCACCGTAATATCCGCCGGCGTTATCCCGCTTATCCTGCTCGCCTGGCCGAGCGTCTCAAGCCTGAAGACCGATAGCTTCTCTTTCGCCTCAACACGCAGATGGCAGATCTTATCATAGTCCAGGTCCGCCGGTATCCCTTTTCTGTCCAGTGCCTTCAGCCCGGCCACTAATCGCTGCTGCTTGGCTAAGTAGCCCTCGTATTTTGCATCAATAACCACTGCCTCCAGGACCGTTTTGTCGAAACTCATCTTTTTTACATCCGCGTTATCGGACATTGTCTCTGCCAATGTATTCTTCGGCCGGCGAAGCTGCTCCCACAAGCTCCTCCCGGCGATGCGCGTCCCGGTCAGATAATTTTTCAGTTTTTCAATGTCACAAAGCTTTTTCTCGTATTTAGCCCACCTTGCCCCATCCACAACGCCGACCGACCTTCCGATTTGTGTCAATCTCCTGTCCGCATTATCGGCCCTTAAGCTAAGCCGGTATTCGGCCCGCGAGGTAAACATCCGGTAAGGTTCATCGGTGATTCCCATCGGCTCTACGCCGAGCCCCCTCGTCAGCAGGTCGTCTATCATCACGGCGATATATGCCTGGTCCCGCCCTAAGACAATCGGCTCCGCTCCCTGTATTTTCCTGGCCGCGTTCATCCCTGCCATAATCCCCTGGCCTGCCGCCTCCTCGTAACCGCTGGTGCCGTTTATCTGTCCCGCCAAGAACAATCCCGATATCTTCTTCGTCTCAAGGTTGCTCTTCAACTGTACCGGCGGGCAGTAGTCATATTCAATCGCATAGCCGTAGTGCAAAATCTTCGCCCTTTCGCATCCCGGCAGCAGCCTTATCATCTGGTCCTGAACATCCGCAGGCAGCGACGTGCTCACCCCGTTGCAGTAGATAACTTTTCTCTCCTCTTCCTCCGGCTCTAAAAACACCTGATGCCGCGACCTGTCCGCAAAGCGAACTATCTTCGTCTCGATGCTCGGGCAGTACCTCGGCCCGGTCGATTGAATCTGGCCCGTATAAAGCGGCGCCCTGTCAAGGTTGTCCCGAAGCAATCGATGAATCTTGTCATTCGTATATGTTATCCAGCAGGGTATCTGCTCGGTTTCTATTCGCTCGGTCATAAACGAAAAAGGCACCGGCTCGGCATCTCCATGCTGGGCCTCTAACTTTTCGTAATCAATGGTTGACGCATCCAGCCGCGGCGGCGTGCCGGTCTTGAGCCGTTTTACAACCAGTCCCAGCCGCTCCAGACTCGCCGACAGCTCATTCGCCGCCGGCTCACCACGCCTGCCGCCCTCGAACTGCTCGGCGCCTATGTGCATCAGCCCCCGCAAAAACGTTCCCGTCGCAACCACAACCGCTTCCGCCGCATAATCACGCCCGTTTTTACACCGGACCGCCCGTACCTTGCCTGCCTCTACGATGATGTCGCCCGCTAGGGCCTCGATAATCGTCAGGTTCTCCGTCCGCTCCAGCGCCTCAATCATATACCGCTGATATCGGTACTTGTCCGCCTGTGCCCGAGGCGCCTGAACCGCAGGGCCCTTCGAGCGGTTCAGCATCCGAAACTGCAAGCCCGCCGCATCCGTCGCAAGACCCATCAGCCCCCCGAGCGCATCGACCTCCCGCGCAATCTGACCTTTTGCCAGTCCCCCGATCGCGGGGTTGCAGCTCATCGCCGCTATCCCGTCTTTGGCAATTGTCACAAGTGCGGTCTTCGCACCCATCTTCGCAGCAGCGTGAGCCGCTTCTATCCCGGCGTGCCCAGCCCCGATGACTACGCAGTCAAACTCGTTCGCCTTCATCTTCCCCTGCCATCGCCACCGCCGACGCTATCGCAAAGTTCGCCGTGTGCGTGATGCTCACACTGATATGACCAATCCCGATTCTTTCGGCAATCCTTTTCACCTCCCCCGACAAGCTGACGATGGGCTGGCCGCTTTGGGTATTCACAACCTCGATATCCGTCCACGCAATCTTGCCTCGCCAGCCAGTCCCCAACAGTTTCAATACCGCCTCCTTCGCTGCAAACCGACCCGCTAATTTCTCCATCCCGTTGCGGTTCGAGCTGGCGTATGCCTGTTCCGCCGCGGTGAACACACGGTCCAGAAAACGTTCCCCGTGGCGCTCAACCATCTGCTCTATACGCCCAAAATCAACCAAATCTATTCCGTGTGCTATAATCCCCATCGGTTATATGCAATCCAATTCCGGCTCTGCCGCGAAAACACCAACGACTAATTCACCTGTTCGCCATCCGATAAATCTCCCGCACGCAGTAGTCAACGAACCGGCGCGTGTCCTCCGCCGACGCCTGTTCCATGAGCTTGGCGTTCAGCTCCTCAATGACCTTCTGCTGACGCTCAAATCTGATTCGCGCCTTCAGCTCGTTCTGCACATCTTCGAACGGCTCAACACCCTTGTCTCTGTACTCCAAAACCTTCATTATGAAAATATGGTCGTCTGTCTCAATCGGTCCCGCTATCTGCCCGCTCCTGACCCTGGCCGCCTCGACGGCAAGGATATCGTATGGCTTTACCAGTGACTGCGGATCCAGCTTCTGCCATAACCCGCCTGCTCCTATCGACGCTCTGTGCCCGTGCGAATACTGCTTCGCCAGCTCGCCAAAATCCTCTCCGCTCCTGTGCCGGTTGATTATCTCCTCAGCCAGCTCCCTCGCCGCCTCATATCTGCTCTTGCCGGCATCGACCACCAGCTTTGCCGGCTGAATGTCTATCAACTGAAACTGACACCGCCCGACCGTCGTATATAGTTCATCCTTTATCCGGTCGTACATCGCAACAAGCTCACTATACGTCACCATATCCTCCTGCGGCATCTGCTGAGCTATATACGATTGACTCATAATCCTCTTCTTCTGAAATTCCTCGAAGCTGCCCCAGTCCAGCCCCATCTGCTTGAGCGACTGCTCGGCCTTGGCGTAGTCGCCGCCGAAGCTTACCACAAACCGCCTCACCTCCGTCTCCGCCGCCTGGCTTATCTGGCCCTGGGCATCCTCACCGAACTCTTCTTTCGCCTTGCTGTACAGTACGGCATTCGATATCCTTGCCGTGAGAACCTGCTGTATTGCCGGCGACGCTAACGTCCTGAATCGCTCGAAATCACTCCTCGCAGCCAAACGGGAAAGCCGCTCGAACACAGGCCCCATCACCTCATCGGCGGTTATCGGCTCACCGGCCACGCTCAGCACAAACCCCCCCGAGACATCAGGCAGACCCTCCTTTTGAACAAACCCCATCTGCTCGAGCTCGGCCGGCGTATACTTCGCCTTCTGCCCCCCGCATCCCGCCGCTGCCAGAAGCACTAACAATATCAAAATTTGATTTTCGATTTTTGATTTTTGATTTTTGATTTTTCTTTCGCCTCTGCTTTTCTGCAAACCCCGTTAGAGTATCTTCTCCCCTCTAACGGGGCAAACCATCAATATATCGATTTTACGCCAAAATCAAAGCATTATCCACAAAAACGTTTGCAGCAAACCGGCGAATATGTCGATTAATTCTAATACAGCGAAGAAACTCCTTAGGAGACCTGAAAAATGAACAGGCCATTTTGGCTTCTAACACTCATACCCATCTTCGTCGGCTGCCACAGTGATGTCGTCACCACAAAACACCTGAAAACAATGCCGAGCAAGTGCGTCTATATCACGCCTATCGAATGCCAGGACCCCTACGTCGGCAAGGTCCTAAAAGACGTCCTCGAAAAGGAATTCATAAGAAAACGCGTCCTGCTCTGTGACGAGGACAGCGCAAATATAATACTCACCGGCTCGACCTTCATGACATACCGTGCCGCCGTCGATGCCAAGGGCTGGGGTGCTCGACAGTCATCGGCCACCAACCAGGCCATCGAATCCGTTACCATTGCCGCAAAAGACAGGGCCGGAAACGTCCTGCTCACCGCTTCTTATGACAACGTTGAGCAGTACACCGCCTCCAAGCTGGCCGCCGAATTCGGCTCCACACTCGCCGGAAAATTCAAATAACATCGGCCCACTTCGATTGTCGAGCCAACAAAGAAATGCACATCATACCCACACCTCGCAGTTGCCGGGCCGGTGCCTTTGATTATTGCCGCCAGTCCGTCTTTTCTTTTCCGCGCCAATTCCCTCTCTATATCTGTTCCCTCGTAGAACCAGACCCAGCCGACAAGCCGAACCGTCTCGCCCGGTTTGCAATCCGCAAACTGCGGGTCCGAGTGAAAGCACGGCACGTCCGGATTGGCCCACGGATTTACGCAGTTCTCCCACGCCGTGATTATCCACTTATCCCCGTCCTTCGACCGGCACGCAACATAAGGATCCGCAAAAACCTTGTTCTCGTTTGTCTGCTCCTCAAAACCCTTGGCATACCCGGTCATCACGCAGTTCTGCACCTTCAAATCCGTCAGCTTCTCACCCGTCCCGTTCTTCAGCCAAAGCTCCATCCGCACCGCATCCGTACCCGGTATCACCCTCGCCCCGAACGCTATCCCATTCGGCAGCTCCCGCTCCATATCCAATGTCCCGTCATCACGCCGGTTCCACTCTAACTTCTCCAAGTCTATCCCCTGCTTTTGCCAAACGGTCGGGAACGGCTCATGCGTATGCGCCAGATATACCAGCCCCAGGTTTGAAAAGACCGCCTCCGGCACATCCACCACCACATAACTTTCTCCATCCCATGGACAGAACACACTCACCTTCGTCTCCCGCTGCGGATTAACCGCCCCATCTAAAAACCCAAGCCGGGGATGCCGTCCGCCGGGGTAGGGGAGCACAAGCAGGGGCGCTCCTGTCTTACGCCTCGGCTTATTATCACGCCGAATATCAAACCGCTCCAGTGCAGTCGTAATCTCTTCTTGGGTCAATCCCGTAGCTACTCTGATCTCGTCGTTGCTGAACCCGTGATACCAGACCATATTCGAGAGCCAGTACCGAAGCTCCTCATCCGTCTGAGGTCTGCGCGCATTACTTCCCAAATCCGACGCCTCCGCCTCTTTCGCCTTCTCATACTCCTCGAAGTCAAATAACAGTATCCCCCGCCCGACTCCCGCCATGTCCCCATACTTAGCATACTGAAACGCCATATAACGCCCATCGTCACTCACCACCGGATTACTCGCCTTGTAACCCTTGTAGTTTGCGAACTTCGTCAGTCGCTCCATCCGACCCGAACCGTCCAGGGCCAGCTTGTAAATATCGATATGCTGTGTTCCCCTGTGGTTGCCCCTGTCGCACTCGACCAACGTGTGCTTGCCATCGGGAAAAATCCCCTCCGGCTCGTCATACTCTCGCGGCGCATTAGAGTAGTTGACAATCTTGCCCGTCTCCAAATTCAGCCCCATCACCTCGCAGAACCGATACCTCTTCATATAAGCGCTGAAAACAAGCTCCTTTTCATCCGGTGGCCGAAAGTTCTGCGTCTCTAAATTGCACTCAAAGGGCATATCTTTCGCATCCAGTATTTTACTTTTATTCACTAACTTCGGCTCGCCGGCCACATAGACAATATCCCCGATAAATATCAGCCCCTCATCCTGCATCGTCCACGCCAATCTCATCCTCCTCCGCGATACCGCCGGCCCTTCCGAGCAGTGCTCACCCAACTGCACAGGAGGCCCTGACAAATCCTTCTTCAACACCCAAAGCTCCGCATTGGCGCCGCTTCTGCTCGCCCTCGGATTGGCCGCATCGAACTTCTTCGCCCCCGACAGGAGAATGTCGCCGTTCGCAAGATACAATGCCCGCGTATATCCCTCATGATAGTAGTGGTGAGTCATCGCCCGCAGTTTCCCCGTCTCTAATTCCACTTCATAAACATCACCGAAAGTCTTTTCAAGAAACAGTACCCGCTTGCCGTCGTGCGAAAAGTCCGCCCGCTGACCAAACTCTATCACCCGCCTGATATACGACGGCAGCTCATCCAGCGGCGAACCTTCCTTTGCTGCCGCAAAACACACCACGCTTGTCAGTCCCAACACCACCAAGAAACTAAATCGTGAATGACTCATCGTTTGCTCCTTTACCCCGACATCTGCTTTTCGCGTTTGTGACCCTGTTCGTCTCCGTAAGCCTTAGGCGCCGATGTTCTTGTGCATCGGTGCTCTTTCTATCGGTTTGCTGCCTTCCAGTCGCTGATGAAGTCCTGCGCGTGGTCGTTTACGGTCTGCCTGATAAGCGATTTCGCCATTCCGTAGTTGACGACGCCGAATCGCCCGTGGCCGACCGATGGCCAGGTCTGCGATTCTGCGCGGATGGTCGTATCCCGCGACAGGTGCACGACCTGCAGCAGCGAGGACTGAACATGTATCGCACACGTCCTCGCTTCTCTGCCGCCGGGCGTAGCCACTTTCGCCACAACGATATAGAGCCCGACGCCGGGCGTAGGCCGGCGAATCTTTAGCCCGCCTCGCTGCAATGCCATCTCCACCTCTGCCCGCAGGTCCTCTTGTTTGAGTAAGCTGAGCGTCTCGGGCCTGTCCCGCGCGACCCTCACCTCCACCGCCACCGTCTCTAATCCCTTTAGCGTCGAGGCCCCGAAGTTATCGATTTGCCTTTTCTCCCAGGGACTTACCGCCCATACCGCCGCCGTCAACAGCACAACGCACCCAATCACGATTGACCCCAGCAACCAATACCTCTTCATTTCAATCACTTCCTTACTACCATTCCTTTTTCTTTCCCGATAAAATCGGTATTTATACCACGCCCTATCCCGGCGCGCCGGGATTCAAGCCCCACCAAGCACCTTCCGCAAAAAGCTCATTAGCGTCTTCGGCTCGAAATAGCTCTTCTGTAAGTGTAGATAAACCGTCTTTTCGTCGGCCACGGTAAATCTGCCCGACGCACCCTTAAACAAAGCTCTCGCTTTTTTCTCCGCATCCTTTGCGAATAAGAATACCAAATTATCAGCCTGTGCTGTTACACTTTTTATGCTGGCCTTACTCGCTCTAATCCTCAAATCCGCTAACTCCAAAACAACCTTCACCTCCTCGGGTATAGGCCCATAAACATCAGCCAATTCACTGCCAACCTGTCCCAATTCCTCGCTTGTCCCTGCCACCGCAATCTTGCGATACGCATCCATCCTGAACCTGTTCCCCGGTATGTAGCTCCTCGGTATATATGTCGCAAAACCTAATTCAACCGCCGCCGACGGTATCGCTTCGACCGGCTCACCCCTAACCTCGCGCACCGCGCGGGCCAAAAGCTCACAGTACATCTGATACCCCACTATCTGAATGTGTCCCGATTGCTCCGCGCCAAGAATGTTCCCTGCCCCGCGTATCTCTAAGTCACGCAGAGCAATCCGAAATCCCGCCCCTAAATGAGAATATTCCTCAATCGCCTTTAGCCGCCTCGCCGCAATAGGCGTAATACTACGCGACCCATCCAACAGCATATATGCTTGCGCTCGATGCTTGTAACGCCCCACACGTCCCCGAAGCTGATGCATCTGCGCCAAGCCAAACCGGTCCGCATCGTTGATTATCATCGTATTCGCATTCGGTATATCCAGCCCGGACTCGATTATCGTCGTGCACACTAATACGTCCGTCTCGCCCAAAACAAACCCTATCATCGCCTTCTCTAATTTGCTTTTGGCCATCTGCCCGTGAGCGATTGTTACTTTTGCATCCGGTACAAGCTCGCTAATCTCCCACGCCTTTTTGTCGATACTCTTCACACGGTTGTGAACGAAAAATACCTGCCCCTGCCGGTTCAGCTCCCGCAATATCGCCTTTCGTATCAGCTCATTATTGTACCCTGTCACCGTCGTCACAATACTGCGCCGATCCAAAGGCGGCGTCCCTAACGAGCTTATGTCTCGCAGACCCAGCATAGCCATGTGAAGCGTTCGCGGTATCGGCGTCGCCGTCATCGTCAGAATATCAACATCGACCCGCAACCTCTTTAGCTTCTCCTTGTGCTCGACCCCGAACCGCTGCTCCTCATCGATTATCAACAGCCCTAAGTCGCCGAACCGAACGTCCCCGCTCAGCAGCCGATGCGTCCCTATCAGGATATCCACCTTCCCCGCTCGCGTCCGCGAGACAATATCCTTCGCCTCGGTCTGCGTCCTGAACCTGTTCAGCACCTCGACCACCACCGGAAAATCCGCAAACCGCTCCGTAAACGTCCTGCCGTGCTGCACACTGAGCACCGTCGTCGGCACCAAAACCGCCACCTGCCTGCCCGCCTCGACCGCCTTAAACGCCGCACGCATCGCCAGCTCCGTCTTGCCGTACCCAACGTCCCCGCAAAGCAATCGGTCCATCGCCCTCCCCTGCTCCATATCTCGCTTTATCTCTGCTGCCGCCGTCGTCTGGTCCGCCGTCTCCTGATATGCGAACGACTCCTCGAATTCCCTCTGCCAGTTCGTATCGGCCACGAACGCTGTCCCCCCGAGCGCCTGACGCCTCGCCTGTACCTCCAGCAGCTCCGCCGCTAAATCCCGGACCGACCTCGCAACCTTCTCCTTCTGTTTGGCCCACCGCTTAGACCCAACCTTGCTGAGCTTGGGCCGTCTCGGACTTGTCCCTATGTACTTCTGCACCAGCGCAATATTGCGAACCGAAACCTGTATCGTCACCCCGCCGTCATACTCAATCGTAAGATATTCGCTTTGGCCGCCCTTTTCCTTTATTGTCTCTATCCCCCTGAACCTCCCAATCCCATACGACGCATGCACCACATAGTCGCCCTTCTGCAAATCGCTCAAAGTATCAACCGGCATGCTCGCCCGTATAGGCCGCTGCCGCCGCCGCAAAGCAAACTGCCCGAACAGCTCATGGTGACTCATCACTATCGTATCAAGCGAGTATATCGCAAAACCCTGATGCACATACCCCTTCAGCAAGCTAAGCTTTGGCGGGACCTCCCCATGTTCCTGTTTGATAATCTCCCCCACCCGCGTAATCTCCGCCTCCGCCTCGCAGTAAAGCAGCACCTTCTTGCCCCGCTTTGCCTCTTGCACTAATTCCTCCAATGCCTCGGTATGTCCCGCCCAAATACTCATCGCCTTGTGCTGATACTGCTGCACACTTCGCACATCGACCTTCAATCCCGGCGCGCCGGGACCCGGCTCCGCCGCCGCAAATCTGCATATATGAAGCTGCGTGAATCTGCCCATCGTCTCGTAGATGTCGCCCCAGCCGTAGAGCCGCTCCGGGCTTTCTGCCCGCTCTAAATAGACCCGAGCAACCTCTTCGATATCGTTTGGCTCCTCAAGTATCACTATTGTATCTTCAGGCAGGATATTCAAAAACAGCTCCCGCTCCTCCGCGCCCGCCCCGCACACCGCCGAAACCACACTTATCCCTCGCAGTTCCCCCGTTGACCGCTGCGTGTCCAAATCAATCTCGCGAACGCTCTCGACCACGTCCCCAAAAAACTCCACACGCACCGCCCCCGTTCCCTCTTTGTCATCCTGAGCGCAGTCGAGGGAGCGGGAATCCATGTTTAACCCCGCTTTTTTCTTGCGGGGTTCTTTCCTGCGCAGCAGAAGTGGCGCATATATATCAACAATCCCCCCTCGCCTGGCAAACTGGCCCGGCAAATCAACCCTCTCCACACGCTCGAATCCGCCCTCCACCAACCACTCGCACGCTTCCTCCGGCGACACCTTTTTCCTCACCGCCAATTCGAGACTGCTCTTCGCCAGCGCCTCTGGTCTCGGCACCGGCTGACAAATCGCCTGCACCGACGCCACCATGACGACTTCGCCCTCATCCTTTCGAGCGACGAGCGACGAGAGACGAGCGACGAGTTTCAGCCGCTCCCCACGCACCTCGTCCGTCGCATCTGCTATATCCTCCTCGCCCTCCCACGCCGCTAACGATTGAACATCCTCCACGCCAAACGTCTGCAAATCGTCCACCGCATTATCGCCCATCTCAATATGCGGACAGACGTACAGAATAGGCCGCCCGGCCTCCTTCGATAAGTAAGCCCCCAGGATGCGCGCAAAGGACCCCCACGTACCCGCGACTTGCACCACCCCCCCTTGTGATTCACCTAACCGCGAGACTATCTCACGAACTGTACTGTCACGCCCAAGCTCCATATCCTCTTGTGCTCTGGTTACAGTATAACCTTTAAGCCCTTCTCAGGCGAACAGCTTTTCCGCTTTGTTTTGCGTTGCTCTTATCCGCGGAATCCGCATAATATGCGGCTATGAAGAAATCGCTTACACATCTGCCGGAGCACAAAGCTGTGAGCTTCAGCCCGAAATTTCTGAAGGTCTTCCCGCAAACTACGAGTCACGAGAGACGGGCGACGAGCGACGAAATAGCTTTTAAGCTATTAAAAAAGGCATACATCGACGCCCGTTATAAAAAGGATTACAAAATCACAAAGAAACAATTGGAATATTTAGCGGCGAGAGTGAAGAGACTGCAGAGACTGACGAAGCGTATTTGCGATGAGAAAATCGAAAGTTTTGTTTAGCCACGGATTAACGCGGATTTGACTGATTTATTTGGCCGCTTCCGGTTGCCTGCCCATGAGATGCGCCGTCTGCTATCTAACTGGGGCGGCCTACGGCAACACGACGCCAATTTCAACACACAATCGAAAATATCAGTTAACAATTGTCTTCTGGGGTTCACAGAGTATAATTCAAAGGTATCAAAAAGAGCAATCTAATATCAGGAGCAGAAGTGATGATACACTTCCACGAAAAGGGCAAAGAGGTAATCAAAAAAGCTTTTGCCGGAGCAGCAAAAGGCCTTATCTGTACCCCTTACTACAGCGAGCGAGGCCTTCGACTGCTGGATCCATTTTTCGGTACTACAGAGGAGGTGGAGTTCTGGACGCGGTTCAGCCCTCTTGACTGGAGAGCTGGTGTTGCCGATATGGCAGCCTTGAAGCGGCGGGTTCAATTAGTTCTGGACAGGGAGAAAAAATTCGATATTCGGGTTTCAGACAACCTACACGCGAAAATATACATATCCTCCGACGAGACGGTGATAATAGGTTCAGCAAACATGACTTGGTCCGCTATGACAAGTAACATAGAAGTAATCTGTGAGTTGACGGAAGAGGACGCAACCTGCTTCTTGGCTACACTATCAACCTTCAGAGACCGCTTGACACCTGTGGAGGCAGAAGTTTTTACCAATTACGTTGATGTAGCGGCTGATGCCATCTCCAAACCCTCCGACGGTCCTGCAGAAGAAGATGAAGATTTGAATGCCGCAATTGCTCTCGCAGAGGATACACTCAGGAATTCTCTCGAGCAAGAAGCCCCCCATGCCCCATCTATCCTTCCTTTAGAAATCGAAGATTTCTTTGAATATTGTCGCAGGGAAAAAACCGATTTAGCTAGTGAGATAATAGATCGAGGGTTGAAAGGAAAACATAGCCTTCAGGGACATGTGAAACACTGTTACTATGGTGCCTTACAGTTTTTGTCCGAGCATCAGCAATTTGTTGACGAAATAGCTGCCACTCCACGCGAATCGTTTTACAATTTCGAAAATTCAGATATCCGTACTAAATGGATAGAACTCTTACGTGAGCACGCAGACGAGATTGACAAGGAACGAGAATTTTATTTCCATACCCTAAGAGTATATATTCCGGAGAACTTGGGTGGGATCTGTAGTGGCGGTGGAGGAGCAAGCGGTACCCTTAAGCGAGTTTTACCACTGGTTGCCAGAATGCTTCAAGAATCAGGGACGAAAAAATGACCCAAATAGATTTTCTCGACGAAGTTGTATTGGGCGATTGCTTGGCTCTTTTTCCAAAAGTACCCGACAATTCGATTCGAACGATACACACAAGTCCACCTTACAATATCGAAAAGGATTATGAGGGCTACAATGATAATCTCGGTACTAGAGATTATTTAGACTTCATAGAAAGAGTACTATCAGAATGCAAGAGAGTTTTAGTGCCCGGAGGCGCACTCTTCTGGCAAACAGGTTACACAACAGAAGAAGAATATATCACACCCTTAGATCATCTTACGTTTAATTTGTTTCAGAAACTGGGATTCCGTCTGAAGGACCGCATCATCTGGCGCTATTGGGGAGGCATGGCTTTCAAGGCAAAATTCACAAACAAGCATGAAACAATACTCTGGTGGGTTAAGCCGGGTCGAAACAATACTAAGTCAAAGTTCGATGTCTTTTCTGTTAGAGAGGCGACAAAATTCTATGATTCCCGCAATAATCTTTTTGGACGTAATCCTGGCAACGTTTGGGAGGTGGATCGTGTAGCGTTTGGAAGCAATGACCAAACGTCGCATATCGCGGTATTTCCAGAAGAGATATCTGACAGGATTGTCCTATCTACAACTGATGAGAACGAAGTTGTCCTCGACCCATTTTCTGGCAGTGGCACTTTATGTAAAGTTGCTAAAGCACGAGCACGACATTTTATAGGATTTGAGATAAGCCCCCACTACCACCAAGAATCTGTTCAACGACTTGCTCTCCAAGCCAGAGGAGAGCTTCTGAGCGTTTTATCGGAGATTCTTAAGGAACATGTTTTCTGCGCCGTTGGAACCAAAAAATTCAGCGCGATTGAAAACAAAGTAATGAATCTCCTTTCTCCATTCTCTTTAAAGCCCTACGAAAACACATTTACAAAACCATATTTAGACGCACTATGTGCCGGACACAAAGATGTTGTAAAGAAATCTGACAAGGTGAAATTATGGAATGATTTGGAGGCGTTACTGCCTCCATTTGGTGCAAATAATAACGGCAAGGATCCAGTCGGCTTGATTTCTCTTATCGACCGGGCTTATATGAGAGCATTCAAACTGTATAAGGTATATAGCAGCGCAATGCGTTTTCATTGTGCTGTAAAATGGCTCTCCACGCTTCAAACTACCCTTACGCAAAGCAGAAAAGAAGGATGGAAGAAAATCTTGACCTCTCTTACCGAGAGCGAGACAGGAACTTACTGTCTTACGAAGGATGGAATTACTCTTATGACGCGCAGGAAAAAGTTTAAGGTAGATGCTGCCGAAGTTTCTTCTTTAGAGAATTCCAAAGACAAACTGACAACCCCCCAATTGTTTCGATAACACTATCTCATTGTAGCATCTGCTATAATACTTCTTTTTTTCTTGTTTTACAACCCGCCTTCACTAATGCTTCCGTCTTCGCTACGCTATGCCGGACAGGACGCCGGGACAGGCAGTTGAGCCCTTCTACGCACTGCGTGCTACGCAGGGCGGGCAGTTAAGCTAATGAAAGCCCCCGCGGCGAATTAGTCGCTCCGCCGTAATGCCGTAAGGCATCCTGTGGAGTCGCTAATATCTCGTATCTAACAAAAATCCGTGTTACTTGTCCCGGCGCTCGTCTCGGCGTAGGCGCCAAGCCGTAGCCGGGTAGCCTTCGGCGAAGCCGGAATCCGTGACAACCTGTCCTGAGCTTGTCGAACGGATCCGTGGTTTGAACTTTTTTGTTTCTTAGTGTCCTCGAGACTTCGCTTGCCCCCAAGGGGTGGTGAAAATCCGCGTTCATCAGTGTGAATCAGTGTCAAAAAAATCTCTGTGTCCTCGGTGTTCTCTGTGGCTTAAAATCCGTGCCAATCCGTGCCCATCCGTGGTTCCAATTTCTTCATGTCCTTTCGCGCGTTTTCGTCGCACCAACCCCCATTTTTACCCCAAAAATCCACCCCCGCAACTCTCTCTACCAAAGACAAAATCCATCCAAATCCTGTAATCCTGTCTAAAGAAATTACTCTACGGTTAAATTCCCAAAAATTTCACTTGACATCTAACTTCCCATATTGTATAATACGCATCTAACGAATAGAAAGTTAATACGGTATCCTAAACTCGGAGGGTTCAACAATGCCCACGCATTTACAAGATGTTATATTCTATTCCTCAGCCCTTGAACTTTTTCAAAAATCAGTGTTAATCTGTGTAAATCTGTGTCTAAAAAACAAACCGCCTATATTGCCCAACTTAACTTGCTGGCAATTTACAACCTTTTTATGCAAAACAAACCCAATGTCAAAATTATTAGACAACATTTAACGCTATGCGCAGAAAGGACTTACAGGAAATTTCTTGGAAAATGCGACAAAAAAGCAAACCCCAAACAAACCCAATTCAAACCCAATTCAAACCCAATTTCAGCCCAAACAAACCCAAACCAAACCCAATCAAACCCAAAACGAACCCAATTTCGAAACCCCCCAGGGCCCCCTATCCCTCCCATCCTGCCCACCGTTTCAGGAACTTTTCGAACACTTTTGGAAGGATTTGCACAGAAATTCCGCTATATCAGTAGCTATCAAGCTGACCTCTCCAACCTTCTCCGCCGCCAAATCTCCCGCCAGCCCATGAACATAAACCCCTAAAATAGCAGCATTTAGCTCACTCATCCCCTGCCCGAGCAGTGCAGCAATCACGCCCGTCAGCACATCGCCCGCCCCAGCCGTCGCCATCCCGGGATTGCCCGTCCGGTTCACATAAACCCTTTTTCCATCAGTAACTACAGTTCCCGCCCCCTTTAAAACCACCACGGTTTTTGTCCTTTTTGCCATCTCAATCGCCTGTTCTTGCCGTTCAGAAGGCATTTTCTCCCTGAAAACCGATGCCCACAGCCGCTTCATCTCACCCGGATGAGGAGTCAAAATCACCTTCGCCCTTGATTCTGCGCTCCAATCCACGATTTTGCACAGGTTATTCAGGCCGTCAGCGTCGATTACGAGCTTGAGCCCATTCTGTTTGATGAGCTTGTGCAGGACGCAGCGCACACCTTGGCTCACTCCAACGCCCGGGCCGAAAGCAACGCAATCGTTTTCTGCCACAAGGTTTAGGACACCATTGATTGCGTTTGCGGATATCCGCCCGGCGTTGTCCTCGGGCAAAGCAACAGTGGTAAATGACGGCTCAATTGAGGCCACAATCGGCAGGATACTTTTTGGTACCGCGACTCTGACCAGTCCCGCACCGGCCCGCAGTGCGCTCCTGCCCGCCAGGGCTGCGGCACCGCTCATACCGACACTGCCGGCGATTATGACTATCTTGCCGAAGTCGCCCTTGTGGGCATCGGCAGCTCTCGACTTTAACTTTGGGATGTTTGTAACCCTTTTCATTCCTGTCACTTAGAACCGGCCTGTTCGATTTTTCTGTTAATTAGCGTCGCGGTAACGGCCGCTGAAAAGCCGTTGTCGATATTGACGACGCTAACCCCTGCTGCGCAACTGTTAAGCATCGTCAGAAGTGCCGAAAGCCCCTCGAAGCAGGCGCCGTAGCCGACGCTGGTCGGCACGGCAATCACAGGGCAGCTCACCAGGCCGCCCACGACACTGGCCAGCGCCCCTTCCATACCTGCAACGACAATAATAACGTTGGCATCCTGCAACTTTTGAACATGGCTGAGCAGCCGGTGCAGGCCGGCCACGCCGACATCGCATATCACTTCTGTTCGTTGGCCCATAATCTCGGCGGTGACTCTCGCCTCCTCTGCGACGGGCAGGTCGGCTGTACCGGCCGTTACAATCGGAATCGCCGATTTCGAGGGCTCGACTTTCTTTTGTTCGAGCACAATCGCCCTGGCCAGTTTCTCGTAGCGAACGTCAGCAAACTGCCCTGTTTCAGCCAATGCATTAAAGACGCGCTCTTCTGCTCGTGTCGCCAGGACGTTATTGCCTTTGGCAGCAAGAGCTGAGAAAATCTTGATTATCTGCTCGTTCGTCTTGCCCGGACAGTAAATCACCTCAGGGTAGCCGCGACGAATCTGGCGATGGTGGTCCACATGGGCAAAGCCGAGGTCCTCGAAGGGCAGATGACGAAGATTCTCGACCGCCTCGTCGATGGTAATCTCGCCGGTTTTTACCTGCTCCAGAAGCTCCTTTAGCTGTTCGATCTGAATAGCTCACCTGCCTTTCACTTGTTAGTATCTTGGCCGGCCATAAGATGCTTCACTTCCCGGGCGACTCGTTGACACAGGTCACACGAATTTCATCTTTGTCAATCGGCTCGTGAGAGACAATTCTAATACTTCTCTTGTCTCCGGGCAACAAGTCGAAATAGTTGTCGGCTGGCGTACAGCCGTTGGGCATCATAAAGTACACTGCGTGAGCATAGGCCTTGGTGCCGACCTCGACATCGCATTCTGTGGCACTTGCCTGAGTAACATGGAATGACAGAGCCGGCGCACTCGTCTTAAGCTCGCGATAGTCGGCAGCTCTGAAGATGGCCGGGCCAATATTCGTCTTGTTGGTGCAGCGGGCAATCCACAGCCCCTCTGTGGCATCATACGTGCCCTTGGGAAATACACAGCATTCAGTGCGCTCAAGGGCGCCGACCTTGACTTTGCAGGTCTCAAGGTCGCCGCTTCGGCCATCCAGGCTTATGTAACCGAACTCAAGCTCCAGTGATACCGGACTGGGAGTATCATTCACGGCCACTACGCGAATTTTGTTGCTGCTTACCCGCAGTATCAGCCGAATCGAGGCAAATGCCCTTCGGACGAAGTGCCAGGATATTTTCCGCCGTAAGTAATAGTCGATAATCGTCCAGCCGACCTCGCCCCAGCAGTCATTGAACATCCAGAAAAGGGCTCCGTGACAGTTGGACCTGTAGCGCATTGATTCGAGGGCGTACTGGTACATCAGTCCCTGGCACAGGCCGCTGTAGAGCAGATAGTCATCGATGCTCAGGTTTTCCGGGTCGGCATAGTGCTTGCGGATGCCGGCTTCGACGGTGTTCTTTTCGAAGACGTTCGTATGCTGCTGCCAGATTTCGCTTTTCGGGTCGAGCCGTGCCCCGTCCATATAGGTCAGGACCGTTTCCTTACCGCAGGCGCCGACATACCCGAACTCGGAAACGAACAGCGAATTGCATTTGTCATACTCCTGGGGTGTGATGCGTTTTTCCATCTCCGGGTGCATCATGCACTCGTTCCAATGGTGGCAGTCACCGACATCGTGTGCATTCGGTGCGTCGCCGCCGTATGGCGAGCCGTTCCAGTACGGGATCTGGGGGCAGTTCCGCTGTACCACAGCCGGCAACAGATAGTTGTAGAGATAAGCGCCTGCCCTGGTCTGCTCGTTCCACCAGTCGCGAAATCCCCAGTTGTTTTCATTGTTGCCGCACCAAAGGACGATGCAGGCGTAACGGTTCAGGCGCTTCGTTTGATAGTCGGCTTCTTTGGCCACCTCACAGCGGAACCATTCAAGATGGTCGGGGAAGGGCCCGCAGGCAAACATAAAATCGTGCCAGACCATAATGCCGTATTTGTCGCAGGCCCGGTAGAAGGCATCGCGTTCATACCGGCCGCCGCCCCAGACTCTGAGCATATTGAAGTTGGCGTCTTTGGCCTGGCGAATCAACTGGTCGTACCGGTCGTCACTGACGCGAGCATAAATTGCGTCGGCGGGAATCCAGTTGGCGCCTTTGCAGAAAACCCTTTTGCCGTTGATGGTTATGGTGAACTTGTCCTTCGTATCCAGTCCAACGAATCGAAGTCCGTAATCGAAGGTCGGGTAATCCATCGACTTGTCGGCGACCCGCAGCGTCGCTTCGACTTTATACAGATTCTGGTCTCCAAGGCCGTTCGGCCACCACAGCTTCGGCTGGGCGACAGGGATGGTCAGTTTGACAAAGTTGTATCCGGAGCGCAGAAGGGAGCTGCTTTTAGCGGTGAATTTGTGTCCTTCGTTGTCGGAAAGGGTCACGGTTACAGTTCCATGAGAGGTTTTATAGTAGTGCAGGCCATCGACAACGACCGTGGCCCTGACGAAAACATGGTCGTCGCCGTGACGGATGGGCTGCAAATTGACCTCGCGGATGCAGGCGGTGTTTATCGCACGAATCTTGACGTCGCCGGCGATAGCTGTAGTGGCCAGTCGCGGGCTCCAGTCCCAGCCGAAAGAATACTGGGGTTTGCGTATAAAAACACGGCGAACGTCACCACGTTCCGGCCGGCCATGCGGCTCTTCCGTCGATGCGAGTATGCCGTCGGTTGAGCTGACGTCGGCATCACTGATGTCTTCGGCGCCCGTTGTGAGGCGCACCAGCAGGGTATTATGGCCCGAGTCAAGGTGAGATTTTACGTCTATGATGAGCGGTCGAAACATATTTCGGTGTGAAGCTATGTGCCGTCCGTTCAGGAAAATTTCGGCATTGGAATCCAGGCCGTTCATCTCCAATTCGACCGCATCAGCTTCAAGCCAGTCATTAGGAATGTCAAAGGATTTGTGAAACCACCAGGAGCGGTTTTCGGTCCACTTGCAGCCAAAGAAGTTAAGGCCCACCAGCGGCTCTTTGATTCTGCCTGCTGCGATGAGTCCCTGATGAATGTCCCCGGGGACAGGCTGAGCAATCCATCCGTCAGTTGATTCGCTAAGCCCCGGCGCGCCGGGGTCGCAACCCAATTCTTCGTCCCGAAGCTCCCACTGGCCGTTGAGAAGTTTCTCCTGAAACAGCGTCATGGCATTACTCATGTCGTCCCTATTGTCGGCCTTCTATCCGGTTGCTTTTGGCTCGAGAGTAAGATCGGCAAAAAGCCCCGCCTTGTACTTGTGACACGCTAAAGAGGCTACCATAACCGCGTTGTCCGTGCAATACTCTTTTGGTGCTACGAGCAATTTCCTTGTGGGGACACTTGATTTACACATCTGCTGCAGGGCACTCCGCAGTACCGTATTCGCCGCCACACCGCCGCCAAGAAGAATGGTCTTTGCGGCAACCTTTTGCGCAGCTCGCTGTGTTTTTCTCACGAGGACATCAATCATTGCCGCCTGAAATGAAGCGGCGATATCGGCTATCTTCTGTTTGCTCATCGAATCGACTCTGTTCTGCCCCTTCATGTCCTGTCCCCGACAGTGATACAGGACAGCCGTTTTTATTCCGCTGAAAGAAAAATCCAGTGAGTCAGGCCCTAACATCGAGCGGGGAAAATCGACCGCACCGGGGTTTCCGTCCTTTGCGATTTCCTCTATAGCCGGCCCGCCGGGGTAGGGCAGTTTCAGTATCGCAGCGACTTTGTCAAAGGCCTCGCCGGCGGCGTCATCGAGGCATCTGCCGAGCAGCTTCAATTCGAGCGGAGATTCACAGTCATAAAGGCATGTATGGCCGCCGGAGACAATCAGGGCAACGGCAGGAAGCTGCAGGCCTTCTTCAGCCAGCATCGCGGACTGAAGATGAGCGTGCAGATGATTGATGGCAATGAGGGGTTTGCCCCACGCGAAACTGAGGGTCTTTGCTGCGGTGACACCGACCATAAGGGCGACAGTCAGGCCCGGCTGATTTGCAACGGCTATTGCGTGAACAGATTTTTCGGTGACGTCGGCCTGTGCCATCGCCTCGGCTATTACAGGATATATGTTTTCAATATGCGCACGGGAGGCAATTTCAGGGACGACGCCACCGTATTTTTCATGCAGCTTTGTCTGTGAGGCGATTACCGAAGATTTGACCGTTTTGCCGTCGGCCACCACCGCCGCCGCCGTCTCGTCACAACTCGTCTCAATACCCAGGATGTTTATGGGGGCTTTTTCCATAGCCGGCGATAATAGCCGAACAAAACCAGACTGTCAACGTCGTGAGATGTCCGCACAGTGCTGCAACAGCGGCGGCTATGTTGTCAGGTGGCCAAGCGTTAAGTCCAGGAGTCTGTTGAATTCCGTCGTCTCGATTTGGCGATTAGGAGAATCTGCTTACAGATGCTTTTGCAGACACGAGGAAGAGAGAATCTTATGGGGATAAGTTCTGCAGGTTCGAAGTCTGTGCAGATTCTTTGCTTATAATCGTCGCCGAGGACTTTGATCCCGTCAGCTTGCGCACAGCCGAAGCCGATTTGTTTTGCTGTGCGAATAATCGGAAAATCATTCGGCTTAGCCCCTATAAGTTTGCTGCAAACTATCTCGCAGGCGATGGGGTCGGCCCCGCCGATGAGCCAGCCAAGCGGCCTTGTTCTTCCGTTGATAGGTCCGGGGCCATCCATTGCGACTATGCCGTCTATCATGGTCAGTGCCGGATTTAGAAATCTGTATATCTCGATGAGTAGCTCGCAAAAGTCCTCGGCCCTTTTGCCCTTTGCGAAGTGCCAGTACGCTTTCATCTTTCCGCTGACACAGCCGAACATGTTTTTTACTGCAAACGTTGCGACAAGCTGCTGGTGCGATTTGAACTTTGGCAGGTTGATTATGACATCGGCGTCAAGAGCCACCGAGCTGATTCCCACCTTCGTGCCGGCTATTTTACACTTCTTCGGGTTATTTAGCTGCCTGACAGGTATGCCCAGCTTTTTCAATGGCTCGCTGAGCTTCAATTTATCTGCACAGGCAAAGACGTTTCCCCAAGCGGGCGAGTCACCAACAAACGGTCTTGCACCGAAGTCCTTCAGGCGCTTGGCGACCTCGATGATAACGGCCGGGTGGGTCTGCGTGGCGTGGTCTCTGGACCTGGGTGCTATGAAATTGGGCTTGAGCAAAACGTTGTCACCGCGACTAACGAATTTCTCGATGCCGCCGAGGAGTTCAAACTGCTTCGCAACCGCCTCGGCGACATTGGCCCGGCTGTAATCGGTGCATCGAGTTATGGCTACGATTGACTCTGGAGTCTCGTTCATCTGTTCTCTCTGAACAGAGCCAACACACTTCTCGGCGCCGTGTTTACCAGGTAAAACTCGTACAGATGAGCAGATAAGCTCTGAAGATGCGCTTGTTGGAACCTTTGCCGAAGAACAGGCCGCAGAGGGTCGAAGGGTCGTCGGCGTGTTGCCGTGGCGCGAGCAAAACAAAGTCTCCGCGTCTCATTTTCAGTTGCACCTGCAGAGGGGTAAAACGGACCTGATTAGCCCTGACGCGCTCGGCAAGCCTCGGCGGAAGTCCTTCCGTCGAGGGGAAGAACAGCGGGAGCATTTGCACACTGCACATAGAGGCCGAGTCGGACAATCTTCCGGCTGAGACCTGCAGTCCCAGATACCCGGGGCCGATATCCACCTGCTCGGGCAGCCGCGTCTCCGAAATGAATGATATGCTGGTCTTCGTGCCTATTCTGGTGAGGTTGATTGTTTCGCTGCCGGCGTTGGGTATAAGCAGCGAGGTTGTGGCCGTTCTCCTGCCGCCGGCTGCCCTTAGCAAAGTGAAAGTCGTCTCCAACACTCTAACCGGTCCGGCCCCGATGCGAAACGAGTTTGCCGCAAAAGCATTCGGGTCGTTAAATCGAAACACTTCGCTGTTCAATGTCGGCCAAATCTCTTCCAAAGAGCCGATCTTCCCGGCCGGCATATCAAAAGTGATAACATCAAAATTAATCATCCTGAGATCCTGACTTTGAGCCTGTTTACCGGGGCCGGTCGGCGCCAAATCACCAATCTTGAGCTTTTCCCAGATAGGCGGCTCTTCGGGACCACTGCAGCCCGCCAGGACCGTTAATGTGCAAGCGAGGACCACTATTTCGAGAAGCCGAATCATAGAGACAGATTAGCGGTTGTGCGGGCAACTGTCAACGAAAGGCCCCGGCCTCTTCCCGACTGCCGGGCAGAAGCCCCTCCGGCGCTGCCAAATCGACCAATTGCCACTTAATGTCCTTGCCAAACCGGCCGAGAATCAGTAAAGTGACCGCTGGACATGCTTTCTCACGGCTCGTCCGGAACAGAAAGCAGGCAACACTGGGGTATGGTGTAATGGTAGCACGACTGACTCTGGATCAGTTAGTCAAGGTTCGAATCCTTGTACCCCAGTTGTTTCTTAATTGTTGGTGTAACGACTTATGCAACCGCCATCACACTCGCTGCCTTTATGGCCGGTCTCGCTCTCGGCAGCTTCACATTCGACAAGCTGGCCGACAAACGTAAGGACCATTTAAAGCTCTTCACTTTACTGCAGATATTGGTCGCCCTCTTTGCCGTCGTCACGCCGCTGCTGCTGAGACTCTCTGTCCCTGTTTACAGATACGTTTATGACGCAAGCAATCACAATGAGCTCTTGATGATGATAACAAGGGCCCTTGTGCCTTTTATCTGCCTTCTGGCCCCGACAATGCTCATAGGCGGGACGCTGCCTGTTAGGATTTCCTCTGTTTTCATACGGTTGTTCATCGGCCTAACTCGGCGAGCACATAAAACGGACCGGCGATAAGGGGCTTGAGACCATAGGGCAATAAGGCGGTCGCGCTTACAACCACTACGGTGTTCTTTGACGCCCGCTCAGGAAACCGGTTCAGATGGGTTCCTCAACGCGTCTTTTTTTGACTTGTTTTTACTCGATATGCTCTCGATAGAAGATATTCGCCCGGCTGTGCGTTCAACGCCGCTGGCGGCCTTGTCTGATATTGTGTAACTCTCGAACATCGCCAGCAGACTCAACAAGAAACTTAGGGTGCTTTCAGCCCCTTGATTGGCATTGACGCCTGCGAATAGTAGTCCGTCGTTGCAGCCCTTGGTCTTAAAATCGTAAACGGGGGTTCTCGAATCGTTCTCGCCGAGAAACCAGTCGAAAGCTTTCCTTTGAAGCTTCAGAAAATCAGTGTTTTGCGTTGCATCATACGCCGCCTTGAGCATAAGAACAGTTCCGGCTGCCTCTATCGGCTGCTGGTCGAACTCGGCCCTTGCTCGCCCTCGCTCATACCAGCCGTTCGAGCCGATAAAACTGAAGTGGTCACCTGTATAAATATTCTTTAGCAGGAACTCGCAGGTCTTTTCAGCAACTTCGTAGTATTTTTTCTCCCCTAACGCCAGACCGGCCACATAGAGGGCGTGTGACAGAACGGCATTGTCGTATGTAAGCATGTCTTCGAACCACTGCCAATCCGCCTGACTGTTCTCTCTGAACTGAGCCAGCAATCCGTCGGCTGCTATCGACATGTAGCGTTTGATATCACTGGCGCCGGGGAACTGTTGCAGATAATCGGCCATGCCTAATATCGAGTAGGCCATTCCTCGGGGATACTGCTTTCCCACATGCCTGACACTCCTGTCGAAGCAGTCTTTGATAATCGGTACGTACGCGCTGGATGGCGGTTGCCCAATCACAGTCCCAAAGGCCCATACAACCCTTCCGAGTGCATCGCTTAGGGGCTCATCTCTGACCCACGTTCTGTCGAAGTTCATAAAGTTCCTGACAGAACCGTCACTGCCTTGTGAATGAACTGTGAAAGACAGATACGTATCCAGCAGATGCAGCACGTCCGGCCCTGGATATTGGGCGTAATACTTCACCATTGCGATAAGGGCCCTTGCGTTATCATCTGTACAGTAGCCGTGCTCACGATTCGGGATGGTAAATTTGGCATGCTGATAGATACCCGTGTCGTCGGTGAGCCGTCTTATGTGGTCCAGAGACGGTTCGGGCAGCTGGATACTCGATATGGCCTCAGCAGCCGATGGCGTCGGTTTTGCGGGGGCATAAACGCGCAGCCGTTTTGCACTGAACAGCTTCCAGTATGTCTGGCCGACCCTGGGCCAGGTTCTCGAACGGCCGTAGTCGTACGCCTTTCTTCGCAGCGAATAAAACAGCGAGTCGTCCCCGAGGATGTCAATTATCGCTTCGGCCATCTGCTTCGAATCGCCAAACGGCACCAGCTTGCCACAACCGTCAGCCAACAGCTCAGACGCCGCCCAATAGGGCGTCGAGACAACCGCCTTGCCCGTACCGACCGCAAACGACAGCGTGCCGCTGGTCAACTGCTCCCTCTTCAGATAGGGCGTGACATAAATATCGGCGGCGCAAAGAAAGTTATGAAGTTCCTCATCGGCTACAAACCGGTTGTGGAATATCACATGTTTTTGCAGACCCAGCTCCTTGACCATTTGCTGGAGACTGAATCGGTAGGATTCTCCCTCGTGCTGTAATACACCGGGATGTGTCATTCCGAGAACAATGTATGAAACTAAGGGCTCTGCTTCGATTATCGCCGGCAGGGCCTTTAGCATTACTTCTATACCCTTGTTTCTGTTCAGCAGTCCGAACGTCAAAATGGTTCTGCGGCCGTCCATTTTGAACTTGTGCTTGTAGTAATTGCTGTCAACAAAAGGCAAATCGGGTATCCCGTGGGCAATGAGCTGGATTTTCTTACCGGATATCCCGTAGGTGTTGCGCAGCATATCCACGCCACGCTTGTTCATAGTGATAACCTTGTACGAGGCGTCGCAGACGTCAATCAGGGACTTGCGGTACTCCGGCTTCGGGTCATCGAGAACCGTATGCAGCGTCGTTATTACGGGACTCTTGATTCTGTCCAGCAGCAAGCTCAGATACGACCCTGCTTCACCGCCGAACAGACCAAACTCGTGCTGGACAGACACCAGGTCAACGTGACTGAAGTTTATATAATCAGCAGCGCAAATATAGTCATGTTTGACGTCCTGGCGAATCTCGAATTTGACCGGGTTATCGTACTTGTGGTCTCCCGAGCGCAACACAACCACTAACGGCTCGAAATCGCTCCTCGCAGCGGCCGCCACACTTTTGATTAGGTCAGAGGTGAATGTTGCGATCCCGCATCTTCTCGGCACAAAAGAGGAAATAAAAGCCACTTTTCTCGCAAGACCTTTTGCCATCCGTAACACCCCTTGGAATAATTTCACATCCAATACCAGCATCTTAGCGGCGGCCTCCGTTTGTGTCAAGCAAAATTGACCGCAAAGGTCGAGTATTAGAAACGACTGGATTTCGCTTTGATATCGCCTCTACCGAAGCAAAAACACGTCGCCTCGGCCGAGGCAAAACCAAAATTTTTTCAGTATTTGCGGATTTTTGGCTAACAAGCTGTTGTTTTTTGCGTAATATACTACTAAAATACTGTGAATAATAGGAGATTCTATGAAATTGTCAACTCGTGTGAGATATGGAATAAGGGCCGTACTCGAGCTGGCGGAGCACTACGGAAATGGACCTCTCCAAACGAGGCTAATCGCCAAGAACCAGGACATATCCGTAAAATACCTCGAGCAGTTGATGGCAACTTTGAAATCGGCAGGTATTGTGCGGGGCCTGCGAGGGTCGCGTGGTGGATATGTCCTTGCAAGGGCGCCAAATCAGATTAGACTGAGCGATGTTTTCGTGGCCTTCGAGGGCACGGTAGCGACGGTTGAGTGTGTTGAGAACCAGGACTATTGCGACCGATTTGCCGATTGTATGGCCAGGCAGGTCTGGCTGGAGGTGCAAGAGGCCATCATGAATGTCCTGGAATCGAAGACGCTACAGGACTTGATTAACCAGGCACAAGAGAAGAAATCGTCGGATTATCAGATATAGACTAAGGAGATTGCTATGAGCGCGATATTCGAGGATGCCACTGCTGCGGTGGGTTTTACGCCGTTGATTCGCATTAACAAGCTTGGCTCGCCGAAGGCGACGATTCTTGCCAAGCTTGAGTCGAAGAACCCGACCGGCAGTGTGAAAGACCGTATCGCACTGTCGATGATAGAAGACGCTGAGAAAAAGGGTTTGATTAAGCAGGACACTGTGATAATCGAGCCGACCAGCGGCAATACGGGGATAGGTCTTGCGTTTATCTGTGCGGCAAAGGGGTATCAACTGATACTGGTTATGCCCGAATCGATGAGTATAGAGCGGCGGAAGCTGTTGCAGCTTTTCGGGGCAAAGATACTTCTGACTCCGGCAGAACAGGGTATGGCAGGGGCCGTTTCGAAGGCCGAAGAGCTTGTGGCCGAAAATCGGAGTGCCTTTATGCCCCAGCAGTTCAAGAACCCGGCAAATCCGCAGATCCACAAAGAGACAACCGCAAAAGAGATTTGGATCGATACCGATGGGAACGTGGATATCCTGGTATCCGCCGTCGGTACGGGTGGGACTCTAACAGGCTGCGGAGAGTTTCTCAAGCAGAAGAATCCTGTTCTGAAAGTGGTTGCCGTCGAGCCGGAAGATTCACCCGTGCTGTCCGGCGGCAAACCCGGGCCGCACAAAATACAGGGCATAGGCGCCGGCTTTGTCCCTGATATCCTCAACACCAGGATAATCGATGAGATTATCAAGGTCGGCAATGCCGACGCGCTGGAAACAGCAAGGCAATTGGCATCCAAAGAAGGGATTCTTTCGGGTATAAGCGGCGGTGCTAATGTCTGGGCGGCGGTGCAGCTTTCACATCGTGATGAATGCGAAGGCAAGACGATAGTAACGTTTATCTGCGATACAGGCGAACGATACATATCAACAGAAATGTACGAGGGGCTGTAAAATTATTGTATGCGGCGGGTTTTGTGAGAGGCGAATGTAATGGCACACGGCAGAGGCGCTAACAAAAAGATAGAAAAGCTCGTAGGTGAAATTGCCGCAACATATAAGGGCGATTCCGGCATTAACTTCATCGACGCTTCAAACCTGCCCGTGCGGGACAAGATCGTTGAGATACTTGATTTGCTTACGGAGCTGCTTTTCCCGGGATATACCGGAAAACGCACGGTCACAAAGACGAATATCAACTTCGTCGTCATCGACATTCTCTACCATGTCTATACCGAGCTATGCGAGCAGGTGGAGCGGGCTTATAAATACCGCTGCAAGATGGAACAGTGCGATACCGGTGATTGTCGGGCAATGGCTGAAGTGGCCACGGAGCATTTGCTGGATCAACTTCCGAAGATACGGGAGCTGCTCAAAGGTGATGTCGGTGCCGCCTACGACGGCGACCCTGCGGCGAAATCCTTCGAGGAGATTGTCATCAGCTATCCGTGCATCATTGCCATAGCAACGTATCGGATCGCACACGAGCTTTATCTAAGGCAAGTGCCTCTTATCCCGCGCATAATGACCGAATGCGCCCATGCGAGGACAGGCATCGATATACACCCCGGTGCAAGGATAGGCAGGAACTTTTTCATCGACCACGGCACCGGTGTGGTCATAGGCGAAACCACCATCATTGGGGATAATGTGAAGATTTATCAGGGCGCCACGCTTGGCGCTCTTAGTTTTCCCAAGGACGAAAGGGGCAGGATAATAAAAGGCGGCAAGAGACACCCCACCATAGAAGATGATGTAACGATTTACGCAGAGGCGACAATACTGGGTGATGTAACAATCGGCAAAGGCGCGGTCATCGGCGGCAACGTGTGGATAAAAGATTCGGTTGCGGCCGGTGTTACCGTCGCCACATCGCAGCCCGACCTGGTTTATCGAAAGCACAAGACAGAGGGCAGCAGCGAACAGTGAGAGCAGGAAATTGAGCAAGCTAATAGAAAAGATCGAAGAGCTTAAGCGACAGCGCAACGCGGTTATACTTGCGCACAACTATCAGCCGGGCGAGATACAGGATTTGGCCGATTTTACGGGTGACTCATTGGGGCTGAGCATACAGGCATCGAAAACCGACGCCGATGTAATTGTCTTCTGCGGCGTATTGTTTATGGCTGAGACGGCGGCTATTCTCTCACCGGAAAAGACTGTGTTGTTGCCCGAAAAAGAAGCCGGCTGTCCGATGGCCGATATGATAGACGCAGAGCAGTTGCGCGAGCTGAAACAGCAGCATCCGGGCGCCCTGGTGGTCTGCTATGTCAACAGCTCGGCGGGCGTGAAAGCGGAGAGCGATTACTGCTGCACGAGCGCCAATGCCATCGAAGTAGTGGAGTCTATGCCGAAAGACACGGAGGTAATATTTGTGCCGGACCAGCATCTGGGCCGGTTTGTTGCCGAAAGAACCGGCAGGGCACTTATTCTGTGGCCGGGCTACTGCACGACCCATGTGCTTATAACAGAAGAGGACATCAAGAATGCAAGGCAGAAGTATCCTGATGCGATAGTTATGGCACACCCGGAATGCAATGAACCGGTAAAAGCGATGGCCGACGAACTGCTCAGTACGGACCAGATGCTGAAATCGGCGGCGAAAAGCCGGGCGAAGCGGTTTATCATCGCCACCGAAACTGGGATTATTCACTCGCTAAAAAAACAGAATCCGGACAAGGAGTTTTTCCCGGCAAGTGACCGTGGAATCTGCCCCAATATGAAGAAAATCACACTGGAGAAGGTTCTCTGGTCGCTGGAAGACATGCAGTATGAGATTACCGTACCGGAGGAGATAAGAATCAAGGCAGTAAAGGCACTCGACAGAATGGTGGAGGTTTTACCCACAGAATAGCAAAGGAAACTTCTCGGATGGACGAAGAAAGAAAGTATCAACTGGAAACGCTGGCACTTCACGCAGGCCAGGAAGCAGACGCAACCACACTTAGCCGGGCTGTGCCTGTTTATCAGACGACCAGCTATCTGTTCAAAGACAGCCAACACGCAGCGAACCTCTTCGGCTTGAAAGAATTTGGCAATATCTACACCCGATTGATGAACCCGACCACCGATGTGCTGGAAAAACGCCTTGCGGCACTGGAAGGCGGAGTAGGCGGGCTGGCTTTGAGCTCAGGTCAGTCGGCAACCTACGTCAGCATCTTCAATATATGCGGTTCAGGAGGACACATTGTATCGTCCAGCTCGCTCTATGGGGGTACGGTCACGCTGTTCAGCCAAACGTTTCCAAAACTGGGAATCGAGGTGACATTTGTGGACCCCAGGGAGCCGGAGAATTTTGCGAAAGCAATCAAGGACAACACCCGGCTGATTTTCATTGAGACAATCGGCAACCCGAAAAACGATATTTTGCAGTATGAGAAAATTGCAGAGATCGCTCACGAGCACGGCATGCCGGTGATATGTGACAACACAGTTCCGACACCGATACTCTTCAGGCCGATCGAACACGGTATAGATATCGTGGTCCACAGTTGCACGAAGTTCATCGGCGGACACGGCACGAGCATCGGCGGGGCAATTATCGATTCCGGCAACTTCGACTGGACAAACGGACGATATCCGGAGCTGACCGAGCCGGACCCGAGCTACCACGGTGTGCAATATGTCGAATCGTTCGGCAATTTAGCGTATATCATCAAGGCCCGCACACAGTTTCTCCGGGATATGGGCTCGTGCATGTCGCCGTTTAATGCATTTCTGTTTTTACAGGGGCTTGAGACGCTGCATCTGCGCATGCCCAGGCACAGCGAAAATGCCCTCGCACTGGCGAAATGGCTCGAGAAGCACGATGCGGTTACGTGGGTGAATTATCCGGGGCTGAAATCGCATCCGGATTATGAGCTGGCAAAGAAATATCTGCCCAGGGGCCAGAGTGCAATCCTCGGCTTTGGAATCAAAGGCGGAAAAAAAGCGGGCGTCAAATTCATAGAGAGCGTCAAGCTCGCAAGCCACCTCGCAAATATCGGAGACAGCAAGACATTAGTGATTCACCCGGCAAGCACGACGCATCAGCAGCTCAGCGAAGCCGAACAGCTTGCAGCCGGGGTGACAGAAGACTATGTCCGCATATCTGCCGGGACAGAGCACATAGATGATATAATAACTGACTTTGAACAGGCATTGGAGAAAAGTCAGGGGTAGAAGTTATGTGGGATTACTCGGACAAAGTAATGGACCACTTTATGAACCCGCGAAACGTCGGGGAGATTGATGCCCCGGACGGCGTAGGTGAGGTCGGCTCGCTGGCGTGCGGCGATGCCCTGAAGCTCACATTCAAACTCGATGAGAATGGAAGGATAGTCGATGCCAGGTTTAAAACGTTCGGCTGTGCAAGCGCAATAGCGACGTCGTCGGTACTTACCGAGCTCATCAAGGGCATGACGATTGACGAGGCCGCGAAGGTTACAAACAAGGACATCGCCGATTACCTCGGCGGCCTGCCGGAACAGAAGATGCACTGCTCGGTTATGGGCAGAGAGGCCCTCGAAGCAGCTATCGAAAACTATCGCAGCGGCGGAACGAAAAAACACGAGCTGGAAGGAAAGGTCGTCTGCACCTGCTTCGGCGTCACCGAAAATGAAATCGAAAGAGTCATCACCGAAAACAACCTTACTACCGTCGAAGAGGTCACCAACTACTGCAAGGCGGGCGGCGGATGCGGCGGATGCAAGGGCGAAATAGAAAAAATAATCCAGAGAGTACAGGGTGAAAAAACAAAAGAGCTTCCCGCAAAAGCGCCTGCCAGGGGTCGCAAGCTCACCAATATCCAGAAGATACAGTTAATCCAGCAGACGGTAAACGAACAGATCAGGCCCGCCCTGCGTGCACACGGCGGGAATATCGAACTCATTGATGTGGATGGAAACAAGGTCATCGTCGCGTTCAGAGGTATGTGCGCACAGTGTCGCCTGACGGAGTTTACAATGAAGGATGTCGTCGAGGCCAGGCTGCGAGAGTTTGTCAGCGACGAGCTATACGTTGAGGAAGATAAAGAGTCGGCCGCCGAGCCACACAATCACAGGGAATAGCAAATGAAAGTGGTCTATTTCGACAACAACGCCACAACTAGGGTAGCCGAAGAGGCGCTCGAAGAGATTAAACCGTATTTCTGCGAGCTTTACGGCAACCCTTCGAGCATGCATACCTTCGGCGGACAGGTAGGCCGAAAAATCCGCGAAGCGCGTGAAAAAGTCGCTGCACTTCTCGGCTGTGACCCGAGCGAGGTGATATTTACCGGCTGCGGTACCGAAAGCGACAACACAGCCATCAACGGCACACTGGCGGCTTTGCCTGACCGGCGCAAAATCATTACATCGAGGGTTGAGCACCCGGCCGTGCTGCAGGTATGTCGCGAACTGGAGAATCGCGGCTATACGGTTGTCGAGATGGGCGTTGATAAGAAAGGCCGGCTCGACATGGACCAGCTTGAAGAGCAAATCGACGACGATACTGCGCTGGTTACCATAATGTATGCAAACAATGAGACCGGAACCATATTCCCCGTAAGCAAAATAGCAAAACTTACCGAGAGCAAAGGCGTCGTCTTCCACACCGACGCCGTCCAGGCCGTGGGCAAGATACCGATGAACCTCTCAGAAAGACCCGGTATCGATCTTCTGAGCATCTCCGGCCATAAGCTGCACGCACCAAAAGGTGTGGGCGCGCTCTTTGTCCGCAAAGGCACACGTCTTACGCCCTACATGCTCGGAGGCCATCAGGAAGGCGGCCGCAGGGCCGGCACAGAGAATGTCCCCGGCATAATCGGGCTGGGCAAGGCCTGCGAAATAGCAGCAGAGAATATGGCCGAGGAGAACAACAAAGTCAAAAACCTGCGCGACAAGCTCGAAAAGGCGATACTCAATAAGTGCCCGGATTGCATGGTCAACGGTGACACCAAAAATCGCCTGCCTAATACAAGCAACATCAGCTTTGAATTCATCGAGGGCGAAGCCATTTTGCTAATGCTGGATAAATTCGGCATCTGTGCCAGCAGCGGCTCTGCCTGCACATCCGGCTCTCTGGAACCCAGCCACGTTCTTCGCGCAATGGGTGTGCCTTTCACCGCCGCCCACGGCTCAATTCGGTTCAGTCTCAGCCGCTATAACACCGAAGAAGAAATCGATTTCGCCATCGAAAAAATACCCCCCGTCATCGACCGCCTCCGCCAACTTAGCCCCTTTGTGGCAGAGTGAGTCTCATCCCTTCGCGGTTGTCTACTGCAGGGCCTTCTCCAAAGCCGCTCTTGCAAGAAGACGCGTCGAGTCGAGAATGGGCAGAGAACAGTCGTCGGGGTCAACCAGCAAAGGGATCTCCGTACAGCCCAGGACAACCGCAGCACAGCCGGTACCCTTCAGCTTCGCAATTACCTCGTTGAAGTATAGCCGTGACTCTTCAGTGAATACCGCGTTGACTAATTCGGTGAAGATTATTGTGTCAATCTTCTCACGGTCCTGCTCGCCGGGTATCTGGTGCTCAATACCGAACTTCTCAAGTGCCTTCGGATATACGGGGCCGGCCATAAGATACTTCGTGCCGAGAATTCCAAGCTTTGCAAAGCCGGACTCTTTCGCCTGCTGACCGACTACTTCCGCAATGTGCAGCCACGGTATCGGCGACCTGGCAATAACATATTCGTAGGCCTCGTGGATTGTATTATCCGGACAGATCGCAAAGTCAGCACCCGCACCTGCCAGCACCTTCGCCGATCTCAGCATCAGGCCAGCCATCTTTTCCAGGTCTCCGGCTCGAATCGGGGCCATATACTCACCGAGGGCAATGGTATGCATCGTTATCTCAGGGTGGCAGTGCTCACCCATCCTCGCGGGTGCCTCGGAACATATTGTCCTATAGCAAAGGGCCGCACCCTCTGCACTGCACGCCACTATCCCAATATGCTTTGCCATAGACGCCGTCCCTCGACTAACGTGATCTTAACTGCTGGTAAACCCGAGATAAGAAAAACAATGCCGAAGGAGGGAGTCGAACCCTCACCCTGTTGCCAGGACGGGATTTTGAATCCCGCGCGTCTGCCAATTCCGCCACTCCGGCCGGACGGAGTGATTATTGATTATTGATTACTGACTGTCAACCGGCAACTCGTGAATCCCGGCAGCTTATCATCACGAGCGACTGCTTTTTGTCCGGTGTATGGATTGGAGGTTATGCTTAAAATGGTTATCCAGATACATCCGGTGGGGGGCCGAAGACGCTTTGCAGGGCGCGATCAAAGCTTGTCGTATAGACGATGCAGATGGAAAAGGTGATGGCCCAGTACAATTGATATATGAAGTTGCAGATTATAAAGATGATTACGACCGCTATGAGTCCAAAGCCGACTTGGAATGGGGTGGCGTCGCGGTCGGTAATACATTTTTCGTCGATAACTTTTAATCGGAGCATCACAAGCAGAAACAGGCCGTTAATTATGTTCCAGAGCGGAAATATTGCCAGCCAGCCGACAGTACGCTCGAGCATGTATGCTCCCGCGGCAATGCCGATGCCGCCGTTGGCAAGGACCGCAAGGACGAGCATAAGCCATTTTTCAGGGTTGCTCTTTTCTCTTGTTGTGAATGGATGATACAGGCAAAGGCAGAGGGCAGCGAAAAGCAGCGCGACAAGTATGTATGTTCGTAAGTCGTCGGTTTGCATTACAAACTTCCACAACTGGTCTCTCATGTTAATGTTGAAAACGCATAGCATGATTAAGGTAATGGCGATAAGGAACAGGGACAGCTCGTCGTAGGTGGGGATGAGGAAGCCAAATGACTCTTTATAGACGTCGGTCATCAACTCCTTCGCTTCGTCGGGGTCGATCTGTCGTGTTTTAAGTTCAAGGAAGTCGTCTGTCGCCGATGAGTGGCGTGACTGGGCAGCTGTGACCGGTTCAGTTTTTTCTACGCTGATTGCCGGTCTGCCCTTGGTTGTCTTAGGGACGACCAACACATGGGCGCACTTTGGACATTTGCCTTTTTTGCCCGCTCCACCTTCTTTGGCGAGCATCCTCTGGCCGCAATATATGCACTTGAATCTTATCACAGATTAAACTCGCTTATATCGAACAGCCTATGAGCTTCAAATCAGAAGTCGAGAAAGACGATATCTTCGGGTATTGCTACGACGTCGCGTCGGCCAGGGCCGAGGGCCTTGCGAATTTCGGAGCTGTGTTTGCCGACGAGCTGTTTTAATTCTGCGCTGCTGAGGTTGCTGACCGCCTTTGCATTTCCGTTCAGCATAACCACAGCGCCTGCCTCGAAGTTGCCTTTCACCGCGATGACTCCGCTGGGCAGCAGACTCTTTCGATTGCGAACGGCCTTCATTGCGCCAGCGTCGATTTCGATAGTGCCGGTCGGGGTACTGTTCAGTATCCAGCGTGCACGGTTGCCGAGCTTGCGTTTGGGCATAAAGAGCGTGCCGATTTGTTCGCCGGCCATAACTTTGCCTATGACGTTTCTTATCCGTCCATTGGCGAGGACTATTCGACAACCGGCGCTCGCGGCAATTTTTGCAGCTTCTATCTTTGCCTTCATCCCGCCGGTGCTGTGTGTGCTGCCTCGTGCGCCTGCGTTGCGGATGATTTCTGCGGTGATTTCGAAGACTGCCTTGATCGGTTTGGCGTCTTTGTGCCTGCGAGGATCCCTGTCATAAAGGGCATCGATGTCGGAGAGCATCATCAGTAAATCGGCGTCGATCTTGCTGGCGACCAGGGCGCTCAGCCGGTCGTTGTCGCCAAAGGCAGAGCCGATTTCATCGGTGGAGACGCTGTCGTTTTCGTTCAGGATGGGGACAACGCCCAGCTTGAGCAGTGTCTCAATTGAATTTCGCAGGTTAAGATAGGTCTTTCGGTTGTTGAGCACCTCCGCGGTAAGCAAAACCTGGGCAACGGTGACACCATAGCGTGCAAAGGCCTTTCGGTACTCAGCCATAAGCAGCGGCTGGCCTATGGCGGCACAGGCCTGGCGCATCCGTATATCCTTTGACCTTTCAGCCAGGTTCAACTGGCCGCTGCCCATGCCGATTGCACCGGAACTGATAATCACAACCTCCCTGCCGGTTTCAAGGAGCGAATTCATCTGGCCTGCAATTCGGCGTAAGTAGGCTGTATCGACACTATCATCCTTCGTCAGAATATTCGTGCCGATTTTAACAACTATTCGCTTTGCCCTGCTGAAGTCTCTCATTCAAGTCCCACGATAATCATTATCAATTTTACCTCTTACAACTGCAATTCTCTGATTTTCACAGACCTGCCCTGTTGCGCGGACATATCCGCTGCAAAGCACACGGCATGGGTTTTGGCTGCATCCTCCAGGTCCGGAAACGGACGTTTGTCCTCGATTATACAGTCAAGCAAATGCGAGGCTTCGCCCCGGAACGGATGGTGGCTGACCTCTCGGCTGTCCGGCAAAACACAGGGTATTGTGAGAAAGTCGTCTTGGGCGGCGAACAATTTCGGGGCAAACAGTTTGTCGTTGCGAAGCGTACCTTCAGTTCCGTAAATCCCAATGTTAAACTGGTACGGCATCTGCGCGTCGAGAATTGTAGAGCTGCGCCCTATTCTGCCGTTCTCAAACTTCACATTAACCGAAATGGTCCCTGGGAATTCCAAGGGATTTTCGGTTTTCACCTGGTAAGCGAATACCTCTTCGGCTTCACTGCGGGCAAACCAGCGAAGCGCATCGATCGCATGACACCCTGACAGCAGAAGCGCAGTGCCGCTTTTTTCCAAACTGGCGTACCACTTCTCTTTCGGTGTCATCCACGTACGGTTAAGATAGTCCACCTCGACCATAAAGATGTTGCCGAATACTTCCTGCCCTCTGTCAAGCAGCCGGTCAATAGTCATCAGCAGGGGATTCCAGTGCAGTACGAAACCTACCAAGGTTTTGACACTGTTCTTTTTCACCGCTTCCATTTCCATGCGTACATCTTCAGGCGTAAGGGCCACGGGTTTCTCAATAAGGACGTGTTTTCCGGCCTCTGCCGCAGCGATAACACATTCGGCATGTGTGTTATTCGGCGTGCAAACCACTACGATATCTATATCATCCTGTTGCAGCATCCGCTCGTAATCCGTTTCTATAGAGCAGCTCAAACCATAGCGCTGGCGGTAATTCTCTGCCGCTTCCCGGTTCTTATCGACCAGCGCCCTAACTTCCGAACGTCCATTTTCCTGGTAGGCCTTTATGTGCTCTTGCGCGACCCAGCCGCAACCAATAATACCCACACCTAACTTTTCCATATATGCCGTCTCCATAGAATCCAACAGTTACTGTTCAAATTCTCTTTCAGAGTAACCACAATTCCAATCTCAAGAGTAATAGGTAGAGTAACGTTCCATAGCATCCATCAACGCTTTGACATTCTCGAGGGGCACACCGGGGTAGAGTCCGTAAATCATCATTAGCCCACCTTCTTTGCTGCCCAATTTTTCTACATCTTCCTGAATCAACTCATCGATCTGAGCGGCTGTGCCAAACCGAGTAATCCTCTGGCGGTCGATATCAAGGTCGATACAGACCCTGCCGGCAAGGTGCTCCTTAATCCAGTCGATTCCATTCACGAGGTCCTGGAGGTTGACCACGTCAACACCGCACTCGATGATATCTTCGACGAGCGTACGGATGTCACCATCAGAATGCATGTGTACTATGCATCCGGCTCTGCTTGCCGGTGACATCAGTCGCTGGTAGCTGGGCTTGATGTACTTACGGAAATGCTCGGGCGAGAGCATCGGACCAATTTGCATGCCAAGGTCTTCCGGATAGCTCATCCACTCAGCACCAAGTTCGATATAACGGTGCACAATGGCCAAGTTGAAACTTTCGACCATTTTGATGAGTTTGTAGAGTCTGGGTTCCTCATCTGCCATATCGAACAGCAGGTTCTTATAACCTCGGATGTCGGCAAGCATCTGGAATGTATGGCCGTGCTGCAGGCCATCGTTTTCGAGTCGGCCAACAGCTCTGGGTTTGCGCGAAGTCTTTGCAAGCTGATCCCAGTCAACGGCACCGAGTCGCAGAAACTTCTCCGGATCAGGCGGCGTATAATTCTCGAATCCGTCCCAGCTCTCGAGTGGGTGCTTTGTGGCCGTCCCGATGATGCCATCATCCCTCGTCTCTAAAACACAGCCCCACGAATCCGTGTATGGCTGGCCCGCTCGTTCCCAGGGATTCAGTTGTGACTTTGCCGGTCCCGAGGACTTTTCAAATTCGGGAAACAGCAGCGGGTGAGCAGCCATCAGTTCCTCAAGTGCGCCCTGTGGGTAATGGTGCCAGCACGCCGCATTGATGTGGAAGTCCATAGGGATGTAGTCAGGCTTATCGAAGTGAACCACCCGCAACAGATTCTCATGCTCGTTTATCATAGTTACCCTGTTTTGCGAACTTGGCCAATTCAAATCCACATTCAGCATTCACAGCCCCCGCTCAGCTTTTTGTGCGTGAATTTTTTTGCTTTGGGGCCGGCATAGTCGGCGACGATTTGGCCGGTGCCAATGAGCTTGTACTTGTAGATGAGCAGTCCCTCTAAGCCAACGGGGCCGCGGGCGTGGATTTTGTTGGTGCTGATACCGACCTCGGCGCCCAGGCCGAAACGATAGCCGTCGCTGAATCGCGTGCTGCAGTTCCAGAAAACGTCTGCCGAATCAACCAAATCCATAAACTTCGCCGCCTTTTTCTCATCGGCGGTGACAATCGCGTCGGTATGATGTGAGCCGTACTTGTTTATGTGCTCAATCGCCTCATCCAAACCATCCACGACTTTCACAGAAATGACTAAATCCAGATACTCCGTCCGCCAATCATCCTGTGTTGCGGGCTTGGCGTCTATTATCGCTCTGGTCTTCTCACAGCCGCGAATCGCCACTTCCTTCTCTTCAAGAGCAGCCCTGACTTTTGGCAAGAACTTTTGCGCAATTGCTGCATCGACGAGCAGCGTCTCGGCGGCGTTGCAGACCGCAACGTACTGACACTTCGAATCGACAACGATGTTCACAGCCATGTCCAGGTCTGCCTCACCGTCGATATAGACGTGACATATACCGTCGGCGTGTCCGAGAACGGGGATGTTGGTGCTGTCCATTATGTAGCGGACGAATTCGTTCGAGCCGCGAGGGATAACCAGGTCGATATATTCGTCCATCGCGAGCATCTCAGCGACGTCTTCACGCGTTTCGAGTAGTTGAATCCATCCATCGGGCAGTCCCGCCTCGACAGACGCCTGGGCAATTATCTCAGCCAGTATCCTGTTGGTTTTGGCAGCCTCACTTCCGCCTTTGAGCATGACTGCATTGCCGCTCTTGAGGCACAACGTTGAAATCTGCACAAGCGCATCAGGCCTCGATTCAAAAACGACGCCGATAACACCAATAGGACAGCTTACCTTATAAAGCTCAAGGTTCTTATCGAGCTCAGTAGCGCTGATTGTTCTGCCCACGGGGTCATCGAGTTTGATTAAGCTCTCGATACCCGCGCAGACATCGGCTATTTTGCCCTCGTCGAATTTCAGGCGTTTGAGCAGGGGCTTGGCAAGGTTGTTCTTTTCAGCAGCAGCGAGGTCCTCTTCGTTGACCGAGATTATCCGGGCGCTTTGGGTTCTCAGGGCGTCGGCAATTCGGGCCAGCGCGCCGTCCTTGACGTCTGTTTTGACCGCCGCCAACGTTATCGAGGCCGATTTGGCCGCAATGGCTGCTTCGCAGATACTCATTTTTCAGCTCACCTCGGTATTGATTATTGTTAGTTGACCGCTTATAATTCGATGATAAATAATAAGTTGCAGATAGTAAACGGCAAATTGCGGGCGTAGCTTAATGGTAAAGCTCCAGCCTTCCAAGCTGGTCATGTGGGTTCGATTCCCATCGCCCGCTTCTCTTCTTTGCCGGAAGAACCGAGATCTCTGCGCCGTGTGGGGACACAGGCAATATCCACAGCAGGATAATCGCACAACTGGCGACAGGTGAACAAAGCCGAAAGGCCATAAGTTCCTTCGTTGGGCTCGATGCCGGTTTTGCGCGAGCTGCAACAGCAAGATAGGCAAAACCAGGCATTCCCAGCTCCTGCATCGACTCAGCCGGGTCTGCCCGCCCACAACGTCCTATAATAAAATTTTGAGAAAATTTCAAAAAAGTGGAATAATTTATTGACTCAGTGGGGGAAAGTGGTATTTTATCCCACAATTGTAATACTCAGTGGGAGCAATGCCATGCTTTTACTAACAGGCGAATACCAGCACGTCATCGACAACAAAGGCAGGGTTTTAGTCTCAAATAAGCTGCGAAGCCAAATCGACGCCGACGAGCATGGCAGCAATTTCTATCTCGTCCTCGGCGCAAACGGCATTCTCTGCCTCTACCCAGAGAAGTATTTCGAGCAGATAGTGCTCGCAGGGACGCCGAAGGCAACCGCGCCGGACGAAACCGTAGCGTTCGAGCGAATCAGTTTCGCTTTGGCAGGGAAGGTCGAACTGGACAGCCAGGGACGGCTGCTTTTAAATGAAAAACTGCGCAATCGAGCAGGTTTAAAAAATAACGTTACTTTGGTTGGGGTCAGAGACCACATTGAACTGTGGAACTGCGACCACTGGGAGCAGTATCTGGCGGACCACATGGCCCAATACCAGAAGCAGATGTCACAGGCGCGCCAGACGACTCTCCAAAAACAGAATCAGGAGCTATAACTTGTAACAAGGGGAGGCAAAATGATTGAGTTGAATTCAGACCACTGGCAGATTGTCAAGGACAGCGTCACGGGCAACAGAAATATCGACGAACAGAGCTTCGCTTCGCTTGCCGTTCTTGACGAGCGTCTGGAACGCATCAGGCAGCTTGGGGGTGGTTTTTCCGATATTGCACTCTCTTCGGCTGTCGAAAAGTTGAGAAGACAGCCAAGCAGAGCGGCTGCAGTCTAATAGAGAAACGTCGGATATAGCGAGCCTGTGAGAGAAATAAACAGAGGTTCAGTGCTATTTATCAAGAGGTGAATGATTCGGTAACAGAGCACATACCGGTTCTTGCCAAGGCATTAACCGAACAGATAAGCTTGCCGCAGGACGCGGTGATGGTCGATGCGACCATTGGACAGGGAGGTCATAGTTACCTGTTCGGTGAAAAATTGGGCCCCGAGGGAGCTATCATCGGCTTGGACGTGGATACAAACGCTATCCGAAGGGCCCAATCTATTTTGAATGACCTCGCGTGCAGGGTCATACTGCTCAATTCAAATTTCTCTCAGATCGCCGAATGTTTGGATGAGCAGGGCGTTGAGAAGGTTGATTTCATACTGGCTGATCTGGGCGTCTGCTCGGCTCAGCTTGCCGACGCCCGGATGGGATTGAGTTTCCAGCAGAATATGCCGCTGGATATGAGATTGGATAAAAGCTTAAAGACGACCGCTGCCGATATAGTTAATAAAGCGGACGAAAAATCGCTGGCTGATTTGATTTACAGGTTCGGCCAGGACCGGGCATCCCGGCGGATAGCACGCTTTATCGTGCGACATCGCAGCAATGAACCGATTTCGACGACCGCACAATTGGCCTCGGTCGTCTGTAAGGCATTGGCAAGGCCGAGGCGAAAACGAAGACCGAGGATACATCCGGCGACGAGAACCTTTCAGGCGCTGAGAATCGCGGTCAACAACGAGCTGGAAAACCTGGCCAAGCTGCTCGCATCGGCTCCAAAACTGCTGAAGAAAAACGGCTACATTGCGGTAATCAGCTTTCACAGCTTGGAAGACAGATTAGTCAAGGGCAGTTTCAAAGAAAACGGCAAAAACGGCACCTACAGGATTGTTACGAAAAAGCCGATTGTGCCGACCAGAAAGGAAATATCTGAAAATCGAAGAGCAAGAAGCGCAAAACTCAGAATAGCACAGAAACAGTAGCGATTGGAGAAAACGGAGTTTCAGTTATGACGTCTGATGCCAAGATTGGATTGCTGTTGGGGCTGGTCTTTATATTTTTAATTGCCTTTATAATCAACGGGCTGCCGGGGTCGCGCGAGAAACAAAACAGCAACGAATTGACCGCCAAGCTGGTGGGTTCGCAGGGCAGCCAGACCGGCCTTGCCGCCAGGCAGCGCAGAGTCCCGCTGGCCTACAATCAGGTAGGGTCTGGCCAAAGACGAGCACCACTCGGATATCCCTCTGCGGGCGAACAGGAAGCTCGATTCTCAATGCCGCTGCCGAAGACCCCGCCGAGTGTTACCGAGACGGTTGAGACCGCCCCGCCGGCGCCGCAGTCCGTCGGCGCGGCGGCAAGACAAGTCGTCGCCGAAGCCGAACGTCAGAGGCGTGTCCTGCCAAGGTTTTATGTCGTCCAGGATGGGGACAATCTCAGCAGAATAGCCGTCAAACTATACGGGCCCCTGTATGGTAACAAACTAATAAACGTAAAGCGAATATTCGAGGCCAATCGCAACGTTCTTGGATCAGCCGATGAAGTTTACGTCGGGCAAAAACTCGTCATACCGCCGCCGGCCGGTTCTCAGCCGGACAGCACGAAAACTGCGGGTGTGCTTTCCGGGCCTGGGTTTGTCAAGGTCGAATCCGTCGGCAAAAGGCATGCTGCCAACACCGGCCAACTCACCCAGAGGAGCAAAGTATGCATTGTACGTGAAGGTGATAGCTTGTGGCAAATCGCCGCTGAACAGCTCGGAAACCCGAGCCGTTACAGGGAAATAGCAAAGCTGAACTCCGACGTTATAAAGAATGAGGACGAGCTTATGGCAGGGATGCGGCTGAGGTTGCCGGCAAAATGAGGTATCCGGGCCGACCAAAGCCGACATGATTGCCGGGGCTGGGATATATGAAACTGCGGTTCTGCTTGCTTTTTGCTATTCTGTACTTTGCAGTTATTCTGCTTTTCACTGTGTATCTCCGCGGGGTCAACAATCGCATTGTCTATCGGCTTTACAGATTCAAGGCCGACCAAGGTCAGCTAAAACAACAGCTCGCAAGCAAGCAGCTGCGACTCGAAAACCTGATAAACCCGGCGAGCGTTTCACAGCAGCTCGGTTACTAACGCCCATGCGCGAGCAGACCGCACAGTGCTGAGGATACACTAACTGCGTGCGGCGCAACGGGTGCCGGAAAGCAAAACGCATGAAAAATGTTCGCATTACCATTGTGCTGTTCGGCCTGCTGATTGTGGCGTTTGGCGCACTGGCCGGGCGGTGTCTGTTCCTCCAGTACTTCAGGACGGACTACTATACTGACGTCTGCACTAAGCAGCAGCAGGGCTTTATAAACCGCCAGCCCCAACGTGGCGTCATTCTCGACTGTCGCGGAAGGGTGTTCGCAGCAAGCAATAAAGTTCAGACCATCTTCGCCGAGCCTCGAGCCATCACCGAGCCAAAGGACACCTCCAGCCAACTGGCTCCGATAGTGGATATGGGCGCTCACATAATCTGCAGACTCATTACCGAAAGCAACAACCCGGGTTTTGCAAGAATCAAAACCGACGCGGAGCCGAACCAGTGCCGGGCCGCCCGCAGGATACCCGGCATAGGAGTCCAGCCGGAGTGGCAAAGGCATTATCCAATGGGCCCGGCCGCTGCGCACGTGGTTGGGTTTGCGAGCACCGACGACAGAGGCCTCGAAGGCATCGAGCTGCAGTACGATAAGGACCTCCGTGGCTCGGCAGGCAAGAACGTCTTCTTTGCCGATATATCACGCCGGCCTGTTCGACTCAGACCACAAACTTCAAGTGTCACTGACGGCGTTGGAATTATCCTCACAATTGACTCGACCATTCAGCAGTTCGCACGGACAGAACTTCAACAGCGGCTGGCCGAATACCAGGCCCAGTCCGGTGTCGCCATTGTTGCCGAACCAAAGACCGGAGCGATTTTAGGCATGGTTTCTCTGCCGGACTTCGACCCTGCCAATTTCAGCTCGGCAGAGCCGAACGATCTGCGCAACCACGCGATCACCGACCAGTACGAGCCCGGCAGCCTCCTCAAACCCGTAATCGCTGCTATTGCACTCGACTGCGCCGTGGTAAACGAAGAAGAGAAGATATTTTGCGAAAACGGCAATTACCGCGGCAGGGGCTTCGGCCGAATAGGCGAATATCGAGAGGGGTTCGCCAACCTGACCCTGCGCGAAATACTTATCAAGTCAAGCAACATAGGAATGGCAAAGATAGGCCAACGACTCGGAAAAGACAAATTATACAAGGGCCTTAAGCTCTTCGGCTTCGGCAAAAAGACAGGCATCGACCTGCCCGGAGAAGCCGGCGGGCTTATCTGGCCCGTAAGAAAATGGACCGGCTACAGCGTAACGCGAATACCTTTCGGGCACGAAATCACAGTCACCACAATCCAGCTTGTCCAGGCCTTCTGCATACTCGCCAACGGGGGCCACCCCGTCCGTCCCTATCTGGTCCGGGCGATTGTGGATAACGAAGGGCAGATCGTGAAACTAAAACGCCCGCCGCCGAATATCGGCTATGTAATAGACCCCAAGGTCGCCAGCTGGATTGTGACAGAGGCGATGGTGGGCGTGGTGAACGAGGGGACCGGCAAAAGAGCCAAACTGGAAAAATGGCAGGTCTTTGGCAAAACGGGAACTGCAAATATCGCAAAGAGCGACGAGAAGGGTTACTCTGACCGCTACTATGTGGCCTCTTTTGTGTGCGGAGCGCCCGCCGAGGACCCTGCAGTCATCGTCCTGGTCTCAATTCGACGACCTAATCGCTCGCTCGGCAAGGGCTACACAGGCGGCGCCGTCGCCTCCCCCGTCGCCGCAAAAATCCTCGAGAAAACCCTTACCTACCTCGAAAACAATCAACTGTTCTCTCCGGCACAGCAGTCACACCATTACCGCGATAAGCCCGGCGACATCTGAACCGCAGATTGGCCGATGTAACCGGCTTCGATGCAGAACTGGATTATGTCACGCGCCAAAGGCGCTGCATCGCTTGAGCCGTGTTGGCCTCCTTCGACAACCACGACCATCGCCAGGCTACTGCCGTCGCTGTCTTTGGCAAAGCCGGCAAACCAGGCGTGCTCGGACCCTTCAGTGGAACCCGTCTTGCCATAGACCTTCACATCCTGCTCGGCAAAGCTGCGAACAGCAAATGCAAACTCTTTATTGGCAGTCCCATCGGCTTCATTGACGACGGCCCACATGCCATCGTAAACCACAGCCAGCGTACCCTGAGAGATTCCGAGATTCACTTGTGCGACTGAATTGGCGTCTTCGTCGGCGAAAATAAGGCGAGGGGACCTATAGAATCCGCCGCGGGCTATAGCGGCCATTGCATTGGCCACCTGCAGAGGCGTTACACTGAAATTGCCCTGGCCTATGCCGAACCATCTTCGTTCACTCGGTGAAAGCTCAGGCAACTGCTCGAAACTCGTAATCGTCTCTTTCGGACGCACATTCGATATCTGTCCCTGTGCCTGTCTGAAATCCCTCGCAGGTTCATCCCGTGCTGCGGCTCGAGGGGCAAGTGCAAGCACATGGCCATAGCCGAACCTGTAGAGCCAGTTTTGCAGGACCAGAGGGTCAAGCCGATCTGCAAGTCTGGAGAAGTAGATATTGCAGCTTCCCTTGATGGCGTTGTGTGCGTTGTTGGGCCAAAGGCCGTCATGTCCAAGCCAGTTGTACCGCCTGTAGAGCCAGCAGCTTGGCCAGCCGGACGGCGCCTCTTCAGCGGGACAGCTAATCACCTCGCCCGCAGTGATCCTGCCCGATTCCAGTCCCGCAATAAGAATCAGCGGCTTTACCACCGAGCCGGGAGGATATTGCTTATTGATCGCCCGGTTGCGTAACGGCTCGCAAGGGTCGCTTACAAGAACACCGTAATCCTGCCGTACAAGATTCAAATCAAAGTTAGGCAACGAAACCAGCGCGAGAATGTCACCGCCGGCAACATCAATGACAACTGCCGCCATGGGCGCCTCGCAGTTCGGATTGAAACCGCAATCCGCCAGATAAGCTTCAATTCTCCGCTGCAGCTCGATATCCAGTGTCAGCCGAACGTCACTGCCGAACCGACGGTCAATTTTGTCCACGAGCTGCCGGTCAATATCGTAAACAACCTCTCCTCTTTTCCCCCGCAGGACGGCCTCACAGACATGCTCAACGCCGTCCTCCCGACCACAAACCTCATCGCTCAGGTAACGCAGCAGCCGGTCGCCTGCGAAAAGCTCCTTATCCTGCTGCTGCGGCGGCCCGACCCAGCCGATTGTCTGAGCAGCAGCCGAATTGTGCGGGTAAACCCTGTGCCCGGTCACTACAATGTCAACGCCGTCAACGTTCAGAAATTCAAGCTGAGCGGCAAAAACGTCATCGTCCGTCTTCAACTCGAGTAACGGCCGGCTCTTTGCCATATCGGCAATGTCATCGACTGCGCCTATAAGCAGCAGACGCCGGTCCTCACCGAATTTTCCCTCAAAATCCGCAATTGCCTCCGAAAGAGGGATGCTGCTTATGTTCTGATTGTGCCTGTCCAGTACGCCCGAGCTCGGCCCGTTTCGCACCCACGCGATGAACGTCCGCAGGTCCCAGATCCTGTCGTTTATATTCGCCAGCCGCTGCAGAACCTCTTCACGGCCCATTCCAAATTGCACACATTTGTCGATTATCAACTCCAGCTCCGCGCGTGCATCGGCCAGTTGCTTTCGGACCTGTGAAACCGCATCGTCGGCGCTGCGCTTAGCGGCTTTGAGCAGCTTTGCCTTTCGGACTCGTTCATCCAGAACACTGCTCAACTCGGTACTTATCCCCAAATGGAAACGCGGCTCATCAACAGCAAGTACCTCGCCGTTTCTATCGAGTATCCTGCCCCTGATGGTTCGCAACTGACGGGACTGCCGCTGCCGGAATTTGAGCTCGTCAATCCGCTCTCTATAGAACGAATCCGAGAACAACTGCATACTGGCCAGACGAAACAGGCAGACAGCCAGCAAAACGACACCTGAAAACACAAGAACTTTGACGCGCTTGTCATACATGGCAGCTCATGCTATCACGTTCTCGCACAGCGGCCCTCGCATACGACGCAACCGCCGATGCCTTTCTCACCGATATCCAGGGCCCCACTCTCTGCGAGGGCGGCCGGGACATGCTCTAAGCCCGGCTGAGGCGATTTGTCTTTATACGCATCCACCACGCCAGAGGCAAGAACAAAAACGGACCGACCACTGCCGAGTATATGCTTGTCCCCAAAAGAGCGGTGTAGGCTCTCGGGCCCATCGGCTGGCCCGTCAGAAAAGTCAGGAAACTCACCAGCGCCCCTGTCAGGAAACACGCGACAAAGACTGCGGCCGATTGGTGCGGCATCTTCCGGATGGCAACCACACGATGCAGATATGCCAAAGCGGTCCCCAAAAGCCCGAAGCCGACCATGCGGGGCCCCATCACAGAGCCAATAAGGTCGGCGGCAAAACCTATAGTGAAGGAGGTTATAATTGCCTCGGTGCTGTCACAGGAAACTGCGAAAAACACCAGAAGAATCAACAGTAAATCCGGTCTGACGCTCAGATGCGTTACGGCTATTACGTCCAACAAGCTGCCGGCCTGTAATATCGTGATGAATAGAACGAGCACCGCGAACCGCAACCAGCGCATCTAACACCCTCTGTCAAAAGGCCCAAAAAGTACAACCCGAAGGACTCAAAGCTCTTAATCACTATGAATCTCAGACCTCAGCCCCTGGCCGTCCCGTCGAGACGCGGCGTCTCTGCCGCGGCTGGCCTGTCTTGTCACGGGTTCATTACTACTACAGCTACGCTGCTCAGCCGTTCCATATCGCAGACCGGCCTGACCGTTATGTCCCAGAGCGAAGGATTGTCATCATCTCTTCTGCACTGCTCCACCGTCCCAACAATCATAGGGCCGTCAAGAAATCCCGGCCTGGCTTTTGCAAACACAAAGTCTCCAGGATTGACCTTGTGCTTAACAGGTATCAGCCTGATCCTGGCGGAGCTGTTCCCCACACCCTGCATCAACATATCCACTTGTAGTTTTCCCACTCTCACCTGTGTTACGAGTGAGACGTCTGTGAACAGCTTGACCCTGCCCGTGCGCGCGGCAACGTCACAGATAGTACCAATAACGCTGTTGTCACCCATCACGAACATATCAGCCGCCAGCCCATCGTCGCTGCCGCGGTTTATGAGCAATTCGTTGTTTAATCCGGTGATAGAGCGCGTAATCACATCCGCCGGCACCAGCTTTGCCCCTTCGAGGGCGTGGAATCTGCTCCGCAGCCCCGACAGCGCCTCGACCGTCTGCTGCTTCTGTCGCAGTTGCTCTTCGAGGTATGCAATATAGTTCTGATACCGAGCTTCTCTGCGGCCGGCGGCATTTTCAGGCAACTTGTCGGCGCGCACCAAGAGCGGAATATTTCTGCCAATGCTTAGCGGCCAGCGGAAAATACGAGCAAAGGTGAATTGAAATCTATTAGTCAAGCTCTGTGGAGCAAACAGAAAGATCAACCCGACCAGCATAAACCAGGTGAACAACATCCTTCTGGAGGGTGCCCCAAAACGTGATATTCGGCGTTTGGGAACCCAGACTCTTATGTGCTTCCTTGCCATAACTAACCAACAATTGCCGAACGACAACTGTCGAGTGCCTGCCGCTACCACCCGTACTCACTGTGGTCCATCGTATCCTTCCAAAGCTCCAGGTTCTCAAGATACACGCTTGTCCCACGCGCTACCGCACTAAGAGGGTCCTCGACCCGCTCGACTCTCAAGCCCGTCGCATTTGCCAGAACCGTATCCATCCCGCGAAGAAGCGCGCCACCGCCGCAGATATGTATCCCGTTGTCAATCAAATCCGCAGCCAGCTCGGGCTCGGTCTTTTCGAGCGCAACCGTGACGGCATCTATTATCGCGGCAATCGGCTCGCGGAGAGCTTCACGAATCTCCTCACTGGTTATGACAATTTTTCTCGGCAGGCCGGATATCGTATCTCTGCCCGCCACTTCCATTGTCAGCTCCTCTTCCAGCGGAGCCGCAGAGCCAATCTGAATCTTGACCTTCTCCGCTCTGGTCTCACCGACGAGCAAATTGTAGGTTCTTTTGAGATGATTAATCACGCCCTCATCCATGTCGTCGCCGCCGATGCGGATTGATTCACAGGTGGCAATATCGGCCAAGCTCATAATAGCTACTTCCGTCGTTCCGCCGCCGATATCGACAATCATCGAGGCCGTAGGATCCGTAATCGGCAGCCCTGCCCCGATACCGGCCGCCATCGGCTCATCCACAAGATAGACTCTGCGGGCGCCTGCACGTTCGGCGCTGTCGATGACCGCCCTTCGCTCAACTGCGGTTATCCCGCTCGGCACAGCAACCACAACGCGAGGCCTTATCAACCCTCCACGACCGTGCACCTTCCGAATGAAATAGCCTAACATGGCCTCTGTGATTTCAAAGTCACTGATAACGCCGTCTTTCAAAGGCCTTATCGCGCTTATTGAGCCGGGTGTTTTGCCAAGCATCTCGTGGGCGACAAGACCAACGGCCTCGCCGTGGTTGAGCACAACATTGGTCCCTTTGCGAACTGCGACTACGGAGGGTTCATTGAGGACAATCCCTTTGCCGCGGACACAAACAAGTGTGGTACAGGTACCGAGGTCGATACCCATATCCATACTGAACCAGCCTAAGATCGTGTCCAGCAGCACACTCGACTCCCTTCTCTGTTATATTGGGCTCACCAGGTGCATTCTATCGCGCCTGATGTCTTTGCTCAACAGCCAATCGGCTATGGTATTTTGAAAAAAGTGCCATATTGAATATAGCACTTGTAAGCTACGAACACAGTTGTTGCCAGCACCACGCTAAATGCAACAGCAAGAATAACCGTATAAAGGTTGCTTGGTGCCGCCGGCTTGCCGAGGCGAGCTGGAATATTGAAAGCCATTTGCTACCTCTAAGAAAACTCAGAATACTTTTTCGGATACGACAGAAAAACACACGCTAATACAAACACGCCACACTACAGATTAGTCGATATGTTATCCCCCACCCTGGGGGCCTGCTGCACCAGCTCGAGAACACCGAGTGCTTTGTCCGTATCGACATCTATAATCAAAATGTCGCATATAAACTCGCTGCCGCGCGTGACATGAAATCGCATTCCCTGTTTCACTCCATCCGCCGAGCCAATCGATACGCTGGCCCAGGAATTCTTCAAATCCACACCGGACACGAGACCCTTCAGGGCAATATCCTCGGTCAAGGGCCCTGCCGGTCGAGCTATGGCCCTGGCCGGTGTCACCGGCGCAGTGACCGCAGCGACCTTGCCGCTCGACTGCAAAAGCTGGTCTAACCTGTTCTGTAAATCGCTTTTTTCTTCTATCAGACGTCTCTTCCCAGTCTCAAGTGTTTCTATAATGGCCATCCTCTCAACAAGAGCGGTATTGGCCTCGGCAAGCTTTTTCTGCTCTTTGATCTGTTCTTCTTTCAGGGTATTGAGATCATCGAGCGTCTTGTTCAGTAATAACTGTTTGTCTTCCGCTGTCGCCGAAAACGACTCGACAACGCTTACCCAACTGTTGACCTTCTCTTCCAGTTTCGCCTTCTCCCTCTCTGCCGTTTTAAGACTTGTCTGCAAATCACCTGCTGCTCTCTTCAGGGATGCAATCTCCTCATTCAGTCTCTTCTCAAGCTCGTCCTTTCCCGCGATTTTTTCCTCTAACTGTCTGTTGAGACTGTCAACCTTCCTGCTCAGACCGTCTCGATCCGCCTTCAGGCCGGTATATTTCTGCCTGAAATTGTCAGCGTTGGCAACGTAAGTGACCACGATACCACACAGAAAAATTGATGCCAGCGTCAGCAGAATCACCAAAATCTTCGTAAGCCCGCTCAAGATTAGCTCCTTTCACTAAATTTACTAAATTCCCCAGCAGGTGTGCGGATTATACACCACCACCTCACATCGTGTAAACAATATAATTGTACGTTTTCAGGCCGTTCAGGTCAAGTTAATTCTGGTAATTTTGGGGCTGTGGGTCTCTCTCCCTAACTTCACCGTCCGATATGCTTGCGGAGCAGGCATCGGAAAACCGCCTTTGCCGCCGCCATACGGACGAACTTTGACTCATTTTTCAAAAGCCCCGGCAGATATCCAGCCAGCCGCTCAGTACCTATCTCCCCTATAGCCAGTGCTGCCCACCGATTCACCCGTTCGAGACCCTCACTATCCTGTACCTCAGTCAAGCCACCCGTGAATACCTCAAGAACCTTCTCTTCTCCGCTAATATCGCCGAACTTCCCCAACTGCTCGGCCGCTGCCAGCCGGACTTCCACAACGTCGTCGTCGAGCATCGTAAGCAGGACATCCCTGGCCTGCACCGTCCCCAGAGCCCCCATCGCAGCCACCCCCATAACCCTGTCGTCCGCATAGGCACTTATCAGCATGGCCCACAACTTCCGAAATATCTCTTCGTCGCCAAGCCGCGCTATCGCTTCGGCCGCATTGAGCCGAACTTTGTCATCCGAATTGTCGTCGCGCATCGCCCAGTAAAGCAGCTTCACCGCGCTTCTGTCGGCGCTCTTGCCCAGCAGCAATGCCGCGTTGGCTCTTACGCTCAGGTCCCTGCTTTCTATCGCCTTTCGAACAAGGTCCATGCCGCCGCCGGCCCCGAGCTTGTCCATCGCATACGCGGCGGCAATCCTGACATTTTCGTTTTCATCTTTCAGCAACTGTGCAACGTCGCTCCTCGCGAGCGAGTACCTCGTGTCACCGACTGCCAACGCAGCAGAAAACCGCACCGGCACATATTCGTCCCTGAGCAACAGCCGTACCTCGCCCATAAGCTCAGCTTGTCTCGTTGACGCAACAACTTCGATGGCATTGGCTCTGACTCGTGGGTCGTCATCCGCCAGGCCCTCTCGCACTATTTGCGTCGCCTCGGCTCTCAAGCTCTCAGCCAACAAACCTGTGGAAACACCGTGAGAAAGCCGACCCGATTCGCCACAGCCAAAAACCAGAAGGCCCAGCACCAAGAGATAAAGCGACAAACCACTCACCTTCCTAAACCATACATGTTCTGTTTTCATTTCCTGCTCGCCCTAATTTTTTGCCCTCTGAGTTCTTCCGTCTTTTCTTGAAAACAATCCGCGAAGCTGAATCATAACGAGCAAGCCGAGGCATATCTCACACAAGTAGTCCAGCCACCGCCCGAACCTGCTGAAAAACGTTGTCCTCTTATCTATTGGTATCCGGTCAACAAACCAGCCGGCCATTCCCCGCCTGTCCATCGCATTCCTCGGCAGATTGCCCGCGAGAAAGCCGTCTTTGATTCGTCCGAGCGTATCAATCAGACAGCTTATCCCCGTGTTGACGCTTCGCAGGACAGCAACGCGGTTTTCCACAGCCCTGAACGCACAGATAGCCGTGTGCTGAGCCAGCTCGGTGCTCGGTTTTACTTTGCCGTCGCTGAATTTTACGAACCACCCGTCGTTGCTTATGTTTACCAGCCAGTCAATTCGCTTGTCACCCCGCTCATCCAGCGCGAATCGCCTCGCCATCGCCGGCACCGCATCCTCATAACAAATCATCGCACCGAACCTGTAAACACGGTCGTTCTCGTTGCCACGAGTGCTCATCTCGAAGATAGTATAATCGCTGCCGGGGTCAAGTGTGTAATCGTAATCATACGGCGTAAAGCTAAGAAGCAGCTTATGAAGGAAAGGAACGGTTTGCTTGAACGGAATATACTCTCCGAATGGAACAAGGTGAATCTTGCTGTATCGTTTGGCTGCCTGGGTGCCGTCGGGACGGTATAAAAATGCCGAGTTGTACCTGCCGAAGTCGGCCTCAATGTCTTTTTGTGACTTGAGCTGGATGTCATATGCACCGACCAACAGAAACGCAGTGTCTTTGGCGTGTTCACTGAGTCTGTTGTGGAAGGCCTCGCTCATCTGCGAGGAGCTAAGATAAGGCCATATCTGTTCGTTCAATACTGCCTGCACCATTGTCTCGGGCCACACGACCAGCTCCGCACCTGCCGTAATACATTCGGTGCTCTGTTCGAGCAAATCGGCGAAGATTTGTTCCTCCGCTGAAAAAGACTGCTTGACCGATTGCGGGACATTCGACTGAACTGCGCCGACGAGTGGCCCGGTCTCGACAAATTCGTCCGATTGACCTGTTCGCCATCGCCCGTAAAAAATTGCACCGGCCAGCACAACACAGACCAAAGCTGCCTTTAGAAAATTAGCTGACCTGAGGATGCTCTTCTGATGGGCTGCAATTATCAGCTCAGCCAGAAGCCCGTTGACCATACCCACCAGAAACGATACACCCGCCGCCCCGAATATGTCGGCGAGCTGAATCAAGCTTATATTCGCATACTGGCTGTGAGCAAGATAATGCCAGTAAAAGCCGCCTAAGAAAAGCCCCTGCAGGTTTTCAGCAGCGACGACCAAAACGGGCACTGCAATAACAAGGGGAATCTTCTTTGCTCTGCAAAAGCGAATTGAAATCGCCAGTATCGGCCACAACAGCGCCGTGTACAGACAGAATGCAATCCAGCCGGCTATGGTGACATAGCTCATCCAGTAGATGTTGCCAAGCCAAAAAAACGACCCGACAATCCACGCGGCAACTCCCAACAGAACCGGCCTGCTCTGCGGTGAACAGATCAGAACAAACGGCACATAAGCTACCCACGCCACAGGCCAGACACTCACCGGTGACTGAGCAAGCGTCAGCAGCACCCCACTGGCTGCAAACGCCCCGAGCAAATAGCAAACGGGCTTTATCTTTTGCTTCTCAATCAGCCAAATCCCTCAAAGCTGTGGCGACTTCGGTTGTACGGTATCGCTTATCGTTGTTCATTCGCACACTCAATTGATCGGCAAAAAGCTTGAGCAGATTCCTATCCGACATAATCTGCTTCGCTGACAGACCCATATCCGGCAGCAGCCTTTTCAATTCGTTCAGTTCCTCAGCATTGAGAAACGGGTGTTTTTGCTCTTTGCTGCAGGCTTGTGCCTGGCGGCGTCTTGCCTTTTCGGCGTAATCGGCTGAGATTTCAATTCCCGCGTAGTTTCTGCCTAATCGCAGCGCAGCCGCAGCCGTGGTACCTGAACCGACAAACGGGTCAAGCACACAGTCACCTTTGTTAGAGCTTACCGCGATGATTCTGCTCAGCAGAGACTCCGGCATCTGGCATGGGTGCCAGCCCGTGCGCTCCTTGAAAGTGCCGCAAACACGTGAGTAACTGTCCCAGACATCGTCGGGCATCTTGCCCGTAGGATTCGCACGTCTGTCATTGTAGATTAGCTGCCTGTCCGAAGGAACACGAACAGCATAACCGTTGAATGTGAAGTTGCTCTTGTCCTGGACAAAGTAGAATATGTGCGTATGCGAGCGGGCGAACTTATCCTTTGTCTGCTGGCCGAACGTGTAATGCCATATTATCCAGTTGCGCATCACAAGGCCGATCTCGTCGGCTATGATTTTCACATTCGCTGCGTACTTATCACCTATCGCAATATAGAAAGAGCCATCCGGCTTGAGAACCTTTTTGCACGCCGCCATCCAGTCCCGTGTCCAGGCGATATATCTGTCGCTCTTGACCTTATCGTCGTACTTGTCGTACTTGTACCCGATATTAAAAGGCGGGTCGGCAAAAATCAAATCCGCAAACGGCTTGCGAACCTTGCCCAGCACCTCTATACAATCACCGCAGATTATCTTGTTGAGAAACTTTCGCATAGCAGGATTGTATGAAATTACGCGGACTTTTCAAGGGCAAATCGGACACACCGGCAAAAGCCAAACTCGGGCTCCGGACAACTCAGGGCTTGATGACTTTTTGCTCGGTGAATGTCCTGCCGGTAAGGTACTCGGTGAAGGCCACCTTGACGGTTAATGGCTCGGTGAACTGCTGCACAATGGTCGATACGTCGAAGACAAACCGATAGTTGATGGTCAGCATCGTGGCAAACCAAAGTTCTTTTAGCTCGTCCGGCCCGATGGTCCACTGGCCTAACCTGGCCTCGCCGTCGTCTTTGTTTAAGTCCCAAAGCTGAACATCCACGGCCCCGGCCGCCTTTATCACGTCACCGGCTTCATCAACCGGTTGAACATAGACAATCAGCTTCTCCTTTGTGCCGTCGTCGTCCTTGTCATAAAAGTTTGTGTACTTGCCAATCTTGATTTGCTTGACGCGATTGAGCTTTTCTGCCCGCACATCGCCCCCCAGTGCAGAGAGGACATTGACTTGCCTGCTCAGCCGCTCGTTTTCCCCCTGCATGTCCGCCAGTTCGCTCTGCAGCTCGGTGTTCTGCGCGTTCAACTGCCGGACTTGCTCTCTCAGGGAAATCCTTTGGTTGGCTGCCTGGTCACAGCCGAATAGGAAGCTCAAAAGGCATCCTGCCGCGATTGATACTGCCGTCCTCAATGCAACTGCCCTCACTCCCGCACCAATTTGGTCTCGCAACCTTTCCGGACGCTAACCACTCTCAATACCAAGTTGGTGCGAGATTCATTCGCCCCTGTTTTTAGGGTTTCCAAACGCATTATTTTGCGTTTGGGGTCCCTTTGTCCCTGATAATCTCCGGGGCCTTCTGGATTATCCGGTCGGCCAGCCCGTAATTTATTGCCTCGTCGGCCTCAAGCCAGAGGTTGCGGTCGCAGTCGGTTTCTATTCTTTCCGGGCTCTGGCTCGTGTGCTCACCCAATATCTTATACAGCCGCTCGCGAAGCCGCAATATCTCTTTGGCCTCGATATCCAAATCCGTCGCAGGGCCCGTAAGCACCCCCGTCAGCATCGGCTGATGCAAAAGCACCCTGCTGTTTTTCAGCATAAACCGCTTGCCCGCCTTGCCGCCGGCCAGCAGCACCGCCGCCATGCTCGCCGCCTGACCAACACAATACGTCGCCACCTCACACCGCAAAAACTGCATCGTATCGTAGACAGCAAGCCCCGCCGTTATTGACCCGCCCGGCGAGTTGATGTAAAGATGAACATCCGTCTTGCTGTCTTCGTTGCTCAGAAAAAGCATCTGGGCGATGAGCAGATTCGCCGTCGCATCATCGACAGGTCCGCCCACAAAGACCACCCTGTCCTTCAGCAGCCGTGAGTAAATATCGTAGGCGCGTTCCGTCCGACCGCTCTTCTCAATCACTATAGGAACTAAATTCTGGTTAACCGTCATAACTTCGTCTCGTCTCTGGGTTGCTACTTCTTCTTTTCTTTCTTTTTCGCCTCTTTCTGTTCTTTCCACAGGACCTCGTCGATAAGCCCGTAGTCGCGCGCCTCCTCGGCGGTCATATACCTGTCTCGCTCGGTCTCTGCGGCAATCTGCTCGACCGGCCTTCCCGTATGCCTGGCGATAATTCCGTTTATCATATCCTTGGCCTTGAGTATCTCCTCTGCCTGTATCTTGATATCGGCTGCCTGCCCATATACGCCGCCCCACGGCTGATGCAGCATAACCTTGGCGTGTGGAAGAGCAAACCGTTTGCCTTTCGCACCTGCCGCCAGTATCACCGCCGCCCCGGACTGCGCCCTTCCGATACAGTAAGTCGCTACCGGAGAACTCAAAAAGCACATCGTGTCATAGATTGCCATAGTATCGTCAACACTTCCGCCGGGCGAGTTGATATACAGACTTATCTCGCTGTTGCGCTTCTGGTTGTCCAAGTACAGCATCTTCATGATAACCTCAGCCGCCCTGGCGTAAGATATCTCGCCTATGAGAAAGACGATGCGATTTTCCAGCAGCAAATCATCTAAGCTCATCTGCCGGAATCGCTGGTACCCCGGTGCGCCGGGGCCGTATTGGTTGTACACCTCTGCAGTCCTCTGGGCTGCGACAACATCTGGATTCCCATTTCCCGGACGTCTAATATACATCTACTGCTCCCTTTTCACTGCCAACGACTGATTTGAACATCATCTCTGAAGCACCGCCAGGGGCACAAAACACAAATGCTCCAGGAGCTTATCGGATATTTTTACCCTTCGGTTTTCTTTTTTCGCGTCGGTGTCTTGCGCTTTTTGCCTTCTTTTTTCGCTCCACCGGCCTTCTTGGCCGTCTTTTTGGTTGTTTTCTTCGTCGCCTTTTTCGCTGTCTTGGTCGTCTTTGCGGCCGTTTCCTTCAACTGCACTTGCGTTATCTTCGCCGACTCGAGCAGCTTGGCAACACATTTTTCGTCGCGCACCTGCAGGGCGAATTGCGCCAGCGAGCCGTCCTTTGTCATCTCCTCTCGCAACCTTTCCGGACGCTGACCTCGTTCAATCGCAAGCCGGGCAATATGGCCGTTGATTTCTTCATCACTGACCTCGATGCCGAGCTTTGCGGCAACCTTGTCCATTACAAAAAACGTCTTCAACTGCTCCTTCGCTCGCTGCTCACTGCTCGCCCGAAGTTGCCCCATCTGCTCTTCGATCTGCTCACGAGCCAGTCCCCGACTGAGCAAATTGACGTACTGCCTCTGCAGCAATGTAGCCGCCTGGTCGGCAACGACATCCAAAGGCAAATCAAAATCGGTGTTGTCAACCATATACTTGTATATCTGCTCAGCCATCTCCGTCCTCACCTGCGACTCAAGGCGCGCCGCAAGCCGATCACAAATGCCCTCCCGCAGCTCGCTCTCACTTTCAGCTCCCAGCCTTTTGAGAAAATCCTCGTTCAGCTCAGCAGGCCGCAGATACTTGATGTCCTCTACCTTAATCTCGATATCGACCTTTTTGCCCCGATATTCTTCTCTGAAGTACGTCTTCGCAACCTGAACGCTCGTCTGCCGCTCGTCACCGACCTTGGCTCCCTCCAGAACCTCATCGAGCTTCTCGACCGGAACCCCGCCGACAAAACCATTCGCCCGCACAAACACCTCGACATTGTCGAGCTTCTCCTCCTCCTCGACGCCTTCGACCTTCAGGACCACATCCCCTATGATCTGGTCCTCAAGCTCGATTTCGCCGCCCTCCTTCGGCGCCCACACTCCCGACCAGCGCCGCACTTGCTCAATCTCCCTCTCGACCTGCTCATCCGTCACCTCCAGCTTCCTTTTCTCCACAGCAATTCCTTCAAGCGGCGGCAGCTCAAAGTCCGGCCGTACCTCCACCTCGAAATCGAACTTCAGCGGCCCATCGGCAGGAAGCTCCATATCCTCGTACTTGATATCAGGATCGCGCAGAACGTCCAGCTCGTTGTCTTTGACGGCAGCTTCGCTCGCTTCAGCGAGGAGCTTGAGCTTGATCTGCTCATTCGTCTCTTTGCCAAACCTCTTCTCAAGCAGTCGCCGAGGAGCACGGCCCTTACGAAAACCCGGTACTATCGCCTCTTTGCCCAGAGTCTCATACTGCTCGTCCGTCGCCTCGCTTATTGTCTCTTCGGGTATCTGGACAACAACCTTCTTCCTGCAAGGCCCGGCATCTTCGATTGTCACCGTGTTCTTCGATGTTGTGGATTCCTGCTCCTCTGCCATCCCTTTGCTCCTCTGCCGTTTATAATAGCCGCCAAATAATACACAAAAATGGCCTTGGGGAACTCAATCCCTCAGCCACGTCGACACAATTGGCATCCCCAGCTATCGGGACCCAAACGCACCGACGACCAATGCCAAACCCCGGCAGGGTTCCCAAATGCATTACTTTGCATTTGGGGTCCCGGCGCCGGGACCGGTAACTCGCCCGTGCTATGTTGAAAACCTTCATTAGTAACCACAATCCGTTAAAGCGGGTGATGGGACTTGAACCCACGACATTCACGTTGGCAACGTGACGCTCTACCACTGAGCTACACCCGCAATGTCTTTCCAAACCCGAGATTATAGGATACTGCTCCGCCGCTGCAAGTGAATTTTCTCAAAAACTCCCGGCCTTTCGAGGCCTCTGTCGGGATATCTCCGACCTCAGAAAAAACGCGCAAAAAAAGAGGGGGGCAGGCCTGATTCAGTCAATTGGTTGTAGGCCTGTCTCCCTGTTGCGATTGTGCCTTGCAGCACCCAACCTAGGAAGGTGCTTTGGCGAACACGTCGAACCTGCACTCGCAACAACTATATCATAGCCGAATTCAATCGGAATGTCAAGATTCTAATCGTCATATCAGCAAAAAAGATTTGGATTTATCCCAGCGGTCAATCGCCGCGGCCGCCGCCAGCAAAAAAACGCCGGCTGGGTCGCTAAGTTGCGGCCCAGCCGGTTGTTATCTTTTACAAGCTCTATAAGCTATCAGCTTCTCAGTTGTTCACTGAACCAGGCGATGGCGCCGCTGCGTGCCAGTTGGCTATGTCGTTACCGTAATTGCCCGGTGTCGTTCGGTTGAGCGAATGGCCGCCTGCATCAGGGCTGCTCGGCCACGGGTCTGTCTCCCACGGATTGTCCGGATGATAGCCGTCGCTGTAAACAACCCTGTCAACACGGATATACGTCTGCTGGCCCCAATCATCGAGGTCGCCCGGCTTGCTCAGCTCAAGCTTCTCGCCGCCGTTGCTCAAACGTCCTTCATAAGGGCCTAACACCGTAATGCCGCCGGGAACAGAATACAAGGTGCCCGTAAAGTACGCGGGGTCTGTCTTGACTATCAGCAGATAATCATTGCCCGGTATCGATATACCCGGCGAGAAAGTATACTTGATTCCGTTCGTGAACTTCCAGCCCACATTAGTCCCATTGACATCTTCATACAGATTCACCGCAGAACCGGTGATGTTGCGAAGCTCAATGTATTCCTCGTTCTGGCCGCCCGATGCCGGGCTGTACATAATCTCGTTAATCACAATCGGCCCAACCGCAGGAGACTCGTTGCCGCTGCCAAACGAAGTCGAGCTCATCGCCACAAAGTTGTACGTCAACGTGCTTTTTAGATGTCGGCCGAACGAAACGCCGTTCTCAGAAGCGCCAAAGTCCTCCTGCTCACGATAACCGGTTAACACGCTGCCGTCGCTGCTCGTCAGATAGACCGTCTCACCGAATTCACTTAATGCAAAGCCGGTTATACTGCCGGGGTCACCGCTGCCGACACCGAAGTTATCATCTTCTGTCAGCACTAAATAGCCACCCGTACCAATACTCGTACCTGGTGCAATCCGGTACTTGAGCAGGTCTTCGTTATCGTCACTGAGATACCAGTTGCCTACATCGATTGAGCCGCCGGTTGTGTTCTTAAGCTCTATCTGGTCGTTCGGATAGGCATCTGTGTGCGCCAGGACCTCGTTGATTGCTATCGAGTGCTCGGCCAGCAGTCCCGAATCATCGCTGCCGGGTGTACCGCCTTTGTACTTGCTCGCTGCCCAGTTCGCCTTGTCGCCCCAGAGGTTCGCATCTGCATTCTCATCGAAGATATTCAGTGAGAATCCGTCGCCGTCGGTCACTCTCCGCCAGCCGTCATTGTAGCTAAAGTCCAGTATCGCCCTGCCAATGGCATCCTCAAGCCGAATCCGCTCACCGGCATTGGACAGTATCCCGCCTCGCGGGCCCGTCCACTCACCGGCTATATTCAAGCCGCCGCCGTACTCTGCCTCGAAAGCCGTGATGTTCTTGACCACCAGAACGTGCTGGCCGGCCGCAAGTGTCATGCTCCCGAATTCAAAGTGCACGCCTTCGGTCAGCTTCACCAGATTCAGATTTATCGTGCCGGAACCGACGTTTTTCAGCTCTATAAACTCCTCGTTCGGGTCGTCCGGCCCATCGGGATAGCCCACCTCAGCCGGGCGATACATAATCTCGGTAATTCGCAAATCACCGACTAAGTCACCAGCGGCAAACGTCGCCTCGTTCAGTGCGCTCCAGTCGCTGCCGCCATAGTGAGCGCGGGCCTTGAGCACAAGCGAATTATTGATAGTCACGCTTGAGCCGCTGGAGATAGGCGAACCATAGTTGATTGGCTCTGAGCTGTCGGTCGTATAATAGATTGTCCCCGAGCCGGTTATCGTCACGCCCGAACCCGCACTGATCTCACCACCCTGCTGACTGAACGACGGAGCGTCGTCGCCGGGATAAAGCCCTTTAGATTGATAATGGTTGATTGCCGCACTTGTTTTCTGTGGGAAATAGCACGAGAAGCCAGCCCCTTCATCTGGGTGGGCCGGATTGACCATTCGGTCCCATTCGTACGCCCAGTTGTCAGGTGTATACGGCGAGCCCGGATTCACCCAATCACCCCACCGAGCCGATTCGCCGATGATAGCATCCGAGAGCACCGATGCCCGCGCGTTATACCGGTCGATATTCGGCTGTTCCGTCATAACGCCGTCGTTGAAGAGCAACTTGTGTACGCGGTCGCCGTAAAGCCGGTTGTATTCGGTGTTGTAGTGCAGAGCATCGTGAATAACGCCTGCCCCACCATAGTAGTAGCCGCTCACGAACGGCATGTTGTGGAACTGGAAATACAGTAACATGGTAATCTCGGCGTCCCACGTGTAGAAGTTCCATTTGCCCAACGGCGGCCCGTCTATATCTGCCGGGTTGCGCAAACTGGCTGCGTACCAGTTCTTGGCGTTCCAGTCCCAGTTACAGACAAATGTGTTGTATATGACGTAATCGACGAACTCGTTCATCTCAAGGTAGTCCTGCAGTTCTGCATATTCACTTGAGCCCATTGTATTAGTCGAATCGTTGTCGCTGACCATGGCCCACATGTAATCCCAGCAGTCCTGCAGCCCGTTCTTGAGTTCTACTCCGGGAACTGTGTCTTCTATATTGGGGTCCCAGACAAGAACGCCTTCAATGACATCGTATTGATCGGGATCATCGCCCAGATGCTGCGACAGGAAGTTTTGGTCAGGCCGTTCGCTCGCCTGATACACGCCCCAGTAAATACCGTTTATATACAGATGCACGAGCCGCGAATCCGGTGACAGGTAGCCCATATCATGAAGCGTATCCTGTGCAAACGCGTCTTTAACGTACTGTGCCCGCCTTTCGTCGGTGAGCCAGCTCATATGATGTTGTGCTCGCAGAGATATGTTGTTGAATCTGTCAACCTCACTGCGATCATAAAATGGAAAATCAAGCATCGAAGGACCAAACTCACCCTTGAAAAATATCCTCATCGAATGCTTCGGGTTCAAGTCGGGCTCACGGCTCTGATTGCCCGCTATCCGCAGCCCACAATTGACCTGGAAATCCTCACCGGTGGCCGGGTCAAAGTACTCCAGCGATATGGCCCTTTCCCAGTCCTGACTCGGATTCTCATCATCATGATACTGCATTGGGTTCGCATAGATACCGGTGGCCGGGTCAAAGAGATTGTCCGCGTCCGTGACAATAGACATCGTCGGTATCTGCTTCATAGCAGATTCGAATCTGCTGCTGTAGCCGGGGTCTGTAACAATGTCCGGGTCCATCTCATAATCTGCTGCCCATGTCCCGCCGTCTTTGTCCTGCCAGTTCGGCCACGGGAATCCAACGGCCTGCGCATCGCTTTCGTCCTGCGTCTTTACATCGTCCAGAAAGATATACGTAGCGGTGTTGACTGCGCTGCCCTTCCAGCCTGGCGCGAATGCGGCAGCCCGTAAACAGGTTGTTGTGGGAATAAATATGCGTACCGAAGGATTATACACACTGCCATGACTATCCGTTGGCTCAGAACCGTCGGTTGTATAACGAATCTGGAGATCCTCAGCATTACTCTCACAGAAAAGTTCGACAGTGAAGACACTGTCATAGAAACCGCGGACATGACTTATTTCGACTTCATCGACCAGGCCCGCATAGCCATCGACATTAATTGCATCGGGAGTAGGAACACCCATGTATTTGAAACCCCCCGAACCATTGGGGTATCGTCCGTAAGAGATATCTGCAACCTGCTCGCCGAAGCTCAGTCCGTCAATCATCGTTGTTCCGTCGGCCTCAAACAAGCCGACGTCCTCGCCGTCCTTCGACAGCTTGAACGGCAGATGCAGCTTACCCTCGGGTAGCTCACCATCAGCCCAAAGAATCAGGTAGCCGTAAGCAGCAATTGTCGTCTGGCCGGGTGCATCGTCGGGAATCTGATATTTGTTCGGCTCATTCAAATCGTCGGTGATATACATCCCGCCTATATCTATCGCCGAGTCTGTGCCGTTATAGACTTCAATCCAGTCGTCATATTCATTCATGTCGTCCATGTACGTCTCGCTGTTCGACGCCATAAATTCGTTTATAACAAGCATAAATATAGTCTGTTCGGTGCCGGTATAATCCTGGTTCGACTGGCTGGATGTCACATTAGAATAGTCTCTGTAGGGCGGACTGAACCCGTAACCGCCCTTCGACGGCGTCACTCTGCCGGACCAGCCGTAAGGAATGCCCACGCTGTAGTAGCCCAAAGAATCGGTAATATCCGAGCCGCCGCCGTTGTTCGCAGATACGCTGACCCCGGATATTCCCGAACTACCGGATGTCTCCACATAACCGGAGATCGAAAGCGTCTGTAAAGTCCCTGTGTAGTCCTGGTCCGTCTGATATGATATCACATTGGTGTAGTTCCTGTAGGATGGACCGAAGGTGTAGCCGGCCTTCGACGGCGTCACCCTGCCGGACCAGCCCGTTGGAACTATAAGGCTGTAATATCCCAAAGCATCGGTAGTATCCGAGCCGCCGCCGTTGTTCGCAGATACGCTGACACCGGAAATTCCGGAGCTGCCGGAGGTCTTCACATAACCGGAAATCACCATTTCCGGCAAAGGCCCCGTCCAGTTCTGCATCATAATCGCAAAATCGACGCCGTTGACACCATTCTGCTCGTCAAGGTCGGCGCAATTCGGCCCTGAGCAGCTCGCATCGAGCCACTGGTCGCAGAAAAGACCTAAGTCCGTCCTGTCCACCGCGGTATCCTGATTCAGGTCACCCAGCGGATAGGGTGAGACACCACCGGCTGCTGCAAACGCCGCTACGGAATGTGCCAGCCGGTTCACACTGGAGCTATGCTCCCATCCCATTGTTGCGGTCGAAGCGAATTCAACCGGCTTTGTGGCCGCGGCGGCGGAACTGCTGCCAGATGCGATATCCCACCGTTCGACCATCCCTACCTCTGTCGTAGTAAATGAACCGGGATTACCGCAGCCAACCACATCGACGAGCCATGCACCGTCGGTTAATGTTGTGATATTTGTAGATATCGAGTTGAAACTCGTATTGCTGTTAGTCTGCACCGCTTCACGAGCGTACTGGGCAACACCGGCCAGTGAGACCGCCCCGCAGCTCTTGTATGGAACGTTACCGGTATATGTAACGACGACGGTATATGTACCCGAAGCCGGCAGGTCGCTTTCAAGCAGATAATAAAGCTCTGTCTTCATCCGCCAGCCCGTGCCTGCGATCGCAGCCGAACCGGCGACAAGGTCCATGGCAACGCCGTCATAGGTGACGCTGCTTATCTCAAGGTCTGCAACACTATCGTCTTCGGCGCCAATACCGACAACAAGAATGCGGTTTTCACCGCCTCCGATACCATGCGAGAAGCTCAGGGTGGTGTCATCAGTATCTGAAAAGGCAAAGCTGACATTATCATAACTGATTTCAGCCTGGCTCACGCCGCAGACGCAGCAGATAACCAAAGCAACTACCCACACAGACAAGACTTTAGATTTCATCGACACACTCCTCTTGATATTTAGGTAAGCAAAACCCCCCGTCGGCAGGGTTACGGAACACAAAATACGCCCTTTGAGCGTTTTCCATACTCCTCCTCACAAGCGTTTTTGGGCCGGCAGCTACGCCCTCGGCCCATAACATGCAGCTCTTTCCTATAGAGATAGAAATCCAGTACCTGTATTTTAGCATTAAGGCCGGCCCAAGTCAACATCCTTGTGCTGCACCGCAGGCTGTCCCGCCATTTTAGGCTTATAAAATACCCGTTCCACTGCATTCCAGCAGCCTTTGGTCACTAATAGTATGTCCGTAGATAGGGACAGAAACGTATCCCCAGCCCATTTTCTTTGCGATAATTCTGGTAAAGCCCCGCTATGATTAGCAGGGACCAGCCCTTGGCAGGCCGCAAACCAATAGAAGTGGCGCCAAAACGCAGGAGCCGGCCACAGAGCGATAGAGGCCGACAAGTGCAATACTCAGGCACAGAAGAGCAGTAGAGACTGTCGGCTGGAAACAAAAACGGAGCAAGGAGGGATTCGCTTCGCGGCCCGCCTTCGGCGTGTCAAACCCCCGTGGCATCTGCTTTCGCATCTGCGGGTGTTCAAATCCCTCCTACCGGAGCAGGAGGGTTCCGTTCCCTTTCTGTCAAATCACACTAAAAGCTCCGAAACCTTTGAAGGATAGATATACTAAATCTTTTTACAGACAGCAATTAAAAAATATAGGGGCCGAATTGAGCAGAAAACGGCTACAACAAGGAATAAGCCAAACGGAATTAGCCAAACAAGTCGGTATACGCGTAGAAACCGTCCAAAATTGGGAACGGAGCCGTTCAATACCCGCTGTTAGCAATTTGCCAAAATTAGTCGATTTTCTGGGATACGATCCTCTCGAAAATTGTCTGGACTTTGGCAAAACTTTCTTCGCATTACCAAGTCACTATCACAGGAAGAATGGCATAACTGTGCACGGCTTAGGTAAATCAATACCTTTGTAGTAATGTGCGTTGGGTAAGAATATCATTGGGATAGATGGTAGCGGTGAGTAATAAAAAATGTCGGCCTCAAACCGCTCCGCGATTTTTAGGCCGACTTGCGTTAGTTACACAGGAACGCCCAACTTAGGAGGAAGGTCGTTGGCCTCATTCCCGTATTTTTTCTGTTTAGATCGCTGGCGAAATAAACTTTAGACTCTATGCACTTTTTTTCCTGCAAAGCAGACACAAACCGCCAACGCCGAGCAAACAAATTGTTGTCGGCTCGGGAACAGCCATCCCAAAACTACTTTCGTCACCACTGGGGCCACCACTTATAAATTTCCCTGCTGCCAGTCCTATCATGTCGCCGCTACCATTCAGTATGCTCATATGTGTGGTGAAATCCGCATCAGAAAATGGACCCGTCCCGACAACGTTGAACACAAACGTCTTGGTCTCGCCGGGTTTTACCGCCTTCGGAGCGGCCCCATCGCCGTCAATAAGAGCGATATCGTAATAACCAAAACCATCAACGTGGATATTATCTGGATCTACCGTCAGACCCCAGCCCGGATAGCTACCTGAAAAGGTTACACCAGTAATACCACCACCGAAGTTGAAGAAAATCTGAGTTAGATCAAACTGATGGTGTGCGGGGTTACCATCCGTCAGGTTAGTCACTTCAAGGGTTAATGTGGCACCGGCAACTACAAAATCCAAGTCAGCGCTCAACCATTCCGGCAAGGTATATTCAGTGCCGTTCGACGAATAATCACTGAGCTCAATCACTGTCGCGTCTGCCCGCGGTACTCCTGATACCAAGAACAAAAACAGCACAAGAATTAACAATGGGTAGCTTTTCCGAACTCCTCCTCTTATCATCATCTCCTCACGCATTTTTCTTCACCCCACTCTTCTTTATTACTTTCCTTTTCCTTATTTTCGCAACTGTTATAGGCAACCGTCGGCAAAAACTCTCAATTTCCTGCAAGCTTCCTATAACAAACACAATCATATTTCTATGATGAGTTGATTATAGGATGTTACGACAAAACCAAACAATTGCGGAAAACCGAAGGTTTTGAAAGCTATTCTGACTTTTTTGGAAAAGCGCTGATTTTGGGCCAAAAAGATAGCTACTTTTGCTGAAGAAATGAAAAATTTTCGAAAAAAAGAAGTTTCTTCCGGACTCTTGTGAAAAGGTGGAAGGTTTTCCGAAAACTCACCGTATTTAGAGGTTAGTTAATTTTCTTCAATCCACATCGCTTAAGTTCATAGGAGCGGCTTTTTTTACCAGGTCGACCACATTATCAACGCCAAACTTGTGCATAATATGGCTCCGGTGCAACTCAACTGTACGCAAGGCTCGGCCAAGTTTGTAAGCTATTCCCTTATTGCCCATTCCATCGAGGATTAGTTTCAATACTTTTTTCTCTGTCTTGGTTAGAGCCCGGCCCACAGAAGAATCAGAGAAGTTATTCTCATTTAAAACGGATTTAACCTTGTTCAAAAAAACATCTCGGTCTAGTGGTTTTTCAACAAAGTCTACCGCGCCTAATTTGAGAGCTCTGACAGCCATTGGAATATCACCATAGCCGGTAATTACCATAACAGATACCCAGGGGGCGATACGTTTGGCTTTTGTTAGTAAAGTTAGACCATCCATACCGGGCATCCTCACATCGGTAATAAGCAGATTACAATTTTGTTTGGGCAGTTGCCCAAGGCACTCAGCCGCATTGGCAAAACAGCTAACTTTACACCCTAACCCCTGAAGGTCATCGGTAACGACTCTGCGTATCCCTGGCTCATCGTCGACAAAAAACACATGCTGTTTCGTTTTAGTCTTCACTGTATTTCTACAAGTTCACATTATTGCTAATCGGTAAAGTCAGATAGAATGTGGTGCCCTTGCCTGGTTGACTTTCTGCGCGAATTTCCCCACCACAAGCTACCAGAATACGACGAACAATCTCAAGGCCAAGCCCCAATCCTTTTCCGTTTGATTTTGTACTGAAAAATGGTTCAAAGATTTTTTCAAGGTTTTCAGGTGTAATACCACAGCAGTCATCTGAGAACTGCAATTCGACTTTTTTATCGGCTGGTCTCGCACTTATTATAAGTTTGTGCCTTTTTTTGCCATCCGCTGCGTCAATGGCATTTTGAATAATAATAAAGAATATTTGCTCCAGGGCCGTTTCATTAATTTCAACTTCCGGCAGGTTATCCATAGCTTTTACGAATATGTTTATTTTCGCATGCTTGGCTCTCTCAGACATGATGGAAACAATCTTATTTGTCGTACTGCTTATGACAACCGGCCCGGTTACGATCCAGGACGGATCGCTGGAATATTGGCGGCATTTGCTGACTATCGACGCTGCGTTTTTAGCTTCAGCAAGGCTTTCCCTGATGTTTTTTAAAACTGACGGTCGATGGGATTCGTCCCTAAACTGCTCTATGGCTCTGCCAAGAAGCATATTAATCATAGTGAGTGGTTGATTGAGCTGATGAGCCACTATCGCTCCCATTGAATTAACATAAGCATACTTTTGGGCTTGAGAAACTCTTTCTCTGCTCTTTTCTAGCTCGGCCTCTATTCGTCTACGTTCGGTGATGTCCCTGGCAAACTCGACAGCTCCGTGTATCCTGCCATGTTCATCCATAATCGGATAGGCAAATATCTCGAAGCTTCTGCCCGCAGTGAACGCTTCATCTTCAGGTGTAGATAATCTAAAGGCCGGAGCTTTCGTTCGATATGCCTCAGCGATTGCACAATTCGGACAAACATTCTTACGGCCTTTCATTATCTCAAAACATTTATGTCCAATAACAGACTCCCTGTCAGGCAGACCGAAGTTTTTGATTAGGGTCCTATTTACACTCATGAGATTGAATTCGAGATCAACCACAGTCACATTTTCCTGCATAGAGTCGAAGGTGGTTTCCAATTCTTGGTGAGCTAAATACAGCTCCTGCTCATATCGCTTGCGCCGGGTGGTGTCTCGGAAGAAGGAAAAGAAAAACTTATCCTCACCAAGTTCACAAAATTGTGTGCTTATCTCTATATCCAAAATCCTTCCGTCCTTGCAACGAAGTTTCATCTCAAAGCGGTCATAGCCCCGTTTTTTTATTTCTTCTAAATGTTCCACTATTTGTACGGGAGCTTGCTTGGCGTCAAGGTCTTTAGCCGCCATTCCAAGCAGTTCTTCTTTTGAATAACCGGTAATATCGACCATGGCTGAATTCGCATCCAGCAGTTTCCCATCCAGACCTATTATACAGAACCCATCTATCGAGGTTTCGATAATCATCTGGCTACGCCGCTCGGTCCCGGCCAGCTGTTTTATGATTTCTGTTTTGTTCTTTTTCTTATTCGGCATCTTGCAGCTCCCTGTTTCGGTTAAAGAATATTCTACAAGTGGCTTGTTAAGCGTCGCTATTTATCAACAGCAACAGCAGTAATTGCCCAGAATTAGCCATCTATAAAAGTATATTATAACAGACTTGACTTCATTAATCAAACAAAGACTCAAGCAACAAACCAGGTATCCCTTTGGGGTGTTTTTTAATTTCCAATAAACTTAGAAATGCAGCAGAGCCTACCGCCTTGTAATTTCCGGGTAGTTTTTTCAGATTTCAGAAGCGCAGAAAAGGTGAAAAAAAACCTTACTTAAAAAGCAAATATCCCCCTCTTTTTTGTTTCAGTATCTGAGTTAACCTCAGAGTAGGATGAGGTTAAGCAAAGAGGCAATCGAGGAATTTAAGGAAATCTATTACCAGGAGTTCGGAGAAAGAATATCAGACGAAGAAGCCCAGGAGCTTGGAGCGAGCCTGCTTTCATTATTTAAGATAATTTATCGCCCTCTTCCCAAAGCTGACAAACTAAACGATGCTAATGAAAGTGATAAAGACCTTGAGTTAATTTAAGCTCAGGGTTCTTTTGATTGTTTGACAATATCTACTGGTGCGTTAGAATGCGCATACAGCAAGATAAGCAACCGAAAAGAGCCCAGAATACCTTTATCCCTGACAGATTGATCGACAGATAACCTCATCATCACTAATTTGTTTTTACTTCAAAAACATGCAAAAAGCCCTTAAACAGGCGTATGAACCGTTTTTACCCTCCGGCCTGCTACCCATACTTCCTGGCTTGCTGCCTTGGCTGCTTGACTTTTTTTAAAAAAGATTTGAGTTCTTTGGGTGCAAGAAAAATACTTCTTGTTTGTCATTCATTATAGGACTTTTGGTACCAGCTAAATCTACAAATCGGAGCAGGAGGGATTCGAACCCCCGGTACCTTTCGGTACAACGGTTTTCAAGACCGTCGCCTTCAGCCGCTCGGCCACTGCTCCAAAAGCGAATGCGTATTATATACATAGAATTCGGCAGAATAGCCAGTAAACAACTGTAAAAGGTTGAAAAGTGGCCGTAAGTCAGGCATTGGCCGACTGTTAGGGCGCGGGGGTTGAGTCCGGGGACAGTACTAATAGGGTGTGCGAGGGTTCGAATCGGGGACAAATCGCGGGAAACGACGCCCAAATCCGTTCAAATATAGCGCAAAATCTTGAGAATTGCGCAAAAATGTCGAACCAGTGCACGGCTGTGTGCGTAAGTAATTGCAGACAGAAAAAAGAAAAACTTTCTCCTCCTTTCGAAAAAATTTTGAGGCGGCAACGTCAAGGGGACAGACGTTGCCGCTGTCGTTTTAAAGGGTTTGGGCGAGTTTAAGATGGGTAAGATGTAGGGGTTGTAAGGGGTAATTGGACACCTGGTTATTAGGACTGCAGCGCGATTTTTGGGTTTGAATTGGGTTTGAATTGGGTTTGTTTGGGCTGAAATTGGGTTTGAATTGGCTTTGAATTGGGTTTGTTTGGGTTTGCTTTTTTGTCGCATTTTCCAAGAAATTTTCTGTAAGTCCTTTTGATACATAGATTTAAGGGATGTCTAATAATTTTGACATTGGGTTTGTTTTGCATAAAAAGGTTGTAAACTGCCAGCAAGTTAAGTTGGGCAGGATAGGCGGTTTTGTTTTTAGACACTGATTTACACCGATTAACACTGATTTTTGAAAAAGTTCAAGGGCTGAGAAACAAAAGGTAATATCTTGTAAATACGACGTGGGCATTGTTGAACCTTCCGAGTTTTAGTTTTTTATCAAGCTTTCATATGTTAGCGGGGTATTATACTGTATGGGAAGTTGGATGTCAAGTGAAAAATAGTCGTTAGTCGCTGGTCTCTCGTCGCTAACTCACCTTGGGGGGCGAGCAAAGGCACGAAGTAACAAAAAAAGTTCTAACCACGGATGGGCACGGATTTTTTATCGCCGAGGACGCCCTCTGTTGAAAAAACAAGGTAGCAGGCACTCGAGGGTAAACTTCGGGATTCAGTCAGCAGGTGTACTTGGCGAGGGCCTTGCTCCAAACGTGGTTTGTCCGCAGGCTCTTCGC
>JAUVYV010000111.1 GCA_030602885.1 Phycisphaerales bacterium | reverse complement strand
GCCGGCTATGTTTTCCCCCTGTGTTTATTTTCTGTTTTTTTGCTGCTGTGTTTTTTCCGCTCGACTTCCCTCTCCCTGCTTTTTTGCTGCTGTGTTTTTTCCACTCGACTTCCCTCTCCCTGCTTTTTTGCTGCTCTGTTTTTTCCACTCGACTTCTTTCTTCTCTCACTTTAACTGCCCTGTTCTCTCCACTCGTATTCTTACTCCCCTCACTATAACTGCCCTGTTTTTTCTTCTCGTTTTTTTACTCTCTCCACTTCTGCTGCACTATATCGGGTTTTTCACCTGTTTTTTCGCTCGATGTCCCTGTGTCCCACCCTGGACTTTCGCTGGACTTCGAACCAGTTTGGATCAAAGGGTGCCCGGAGGGGTAGGCCGTGCGATTTCCGCATCTCCGCACGTATTTCATGCAGTCGCTTATTTCGCTGGCGGTCCAGTGGAGTCAGATCCTCCATAAAGTATTTTATGTACTGCCAACGTGTTTGCCACGCCACTCGCACCGAATAGAGCTTGTGGGTGATTTCGCTGATCTGTTCGGGGGTGGCTTGTTGTTCACCGGCGATGATTCGGTCGGCTTCCGCCCTGGCGTTTACCCTGCGGTAATGGTGGATGACATAAGCGGCCACCACGCCGACAGTCACGACAAGGATTAAAAGGCCTATGATTTTTCTTTTGTTTCTCGTGTTTGTGTCAACCATCATCATGTCCCCATCTAAAAAAAGTGGCGGCCGGCGGACTAATCGGGGCGGACTAGACGTGTACCGGCCGCCGATCCTGAACACACGACGATGGCAATTATAGCAGATTCACCAGGGATATCATCAGAAAAAAGAGGCGGCCGGCGTTTGATCCCTCACAAGGATTGTATGTGCCGGCCGCCGGTCATGAAAACACCGCAATGGCAATTTTACCAGATTCACCGGGGAAGTCAATCCGCGGCTGAACGAGAATGGGCCTATGACGAGCTCGTCGGAGTTCAGCCGCGGGCCTTCTCGAAAAGTTCGATGTTGTGCTTTTTACCCTGGCGCTTCGAAGAGGTACTGGCGTAGCCGTGCTTGCGGTAGAAGTCGGCAGGGTCACCGGCTGACTGATCCATTTTGCTCCGGATGGTGTCGGGGTTCATGAGCTCGAGCATTTTGCGTCCGATGCCCTGGTGTCGAAATGTGCCGGCGACGAGGAGGTGGATCAAAACGCCCTGGTGAGTTTTGACAGCCCAGCCGATTATGGAGTTTTCGACCAGGGCGATGAGTGTGGTGTACCTGGTGACGAATTTGAGGTGACGTCCTGCCGGCACAAAGTAATCGTGTGCGGACCCGGGTACACCGTCAGCCAGGCCTCTGCCGGCAAGCCAAAAATCAACGAATGCAACAATCAGGGGTAAGTCCGATTCGGTAGCCAGGCGATATTCGACCTGGCCCACGTGGGTCAGACTTTGATGTTGTTTTTTTTCAGGTTTTCCTTGTCCTCGTTGTCACCGAACATCTCGATGATCATCTTGAGCAGCGCGATCAGGAATCGCAGTGCATCCCATAGGTCAGATCCAAATCTCATGTCACTACCTCTTTCTGGTTTATGTCAAACGTGTTTTGCATGGCTCACGTCAAACCAGTGTGAGCCGTTACATACAAGTGTCCATCCCCCGTACTCGCCTGTTAAGGTTTCATCAGCTCCACGATGCAGAAAAATATCCTGGTTGCCTGTACCCTCGTTGTGCTCGAGGGTGGCATCGTTTACAGCTGCACACAGTCTGGCAATTTGCAGTACCTGACCTTCGATGCCGTTGATGAACCCCCCGATAGTCACTGCGTTGGCTGAACAGTCGAGAAAGAGGATTCCGATTCCGTCAACATCTACGTTGTCTGTGGGGCCCACGGCACTTACAGTTTTAGTGCTGGTGAACGGGGACCCGGAGGCTTTGAAGCTTAAAATCAGGCCCCACGGTTCCCACTGTTTGCCCCACGTTGTACGGAGAGTTTCGCTTGGACCATCGTATTCGAGATAAACTAGATTAGGATCCGAGAGGACATCGAGGGCTCCAATAAGGATTGTGAATTCATCCTGCCAACCAGAAAATCCGATATTCTTTGGGACACCATCGACGGTTGTGATCCAAAGATTATGAGCCGGCTTTACGGTTGTGTCCATTGGGTAACGGAATGTCACCCATATAAAGAGAGCATTTACAACCCAATTATGCTGGACGATGGCAGTCGCAGCGTAGGGCCATGGTCGCCATATATTCATGTCACTGTGTCCGATTAGTGTTCGCCGGCGGTAACTGTTGCGTCTCCGGTTGCTGGGAGAATTGGTAAATAGAGTCCCTCGATGTCGGGGTCAATCCTCAGCCAGCTATTCGGTGGCCCAATGCCGAGTTCGGCGCTGATGGTCCAGGCGTCGTCTCCGTCCCACCAGATAAACCAGTCGTCGGGGACACGCTGATAGTATCGCTTGCCTGAGTATTCGCCGGCGTTCTCGTAGGTACCCGTTGCATCAGGGGTCAAGTCCCCTGTCACTTCGTATTTTGGGTCAGTTATCTATGTAGCCCCCGCTCGACTAACAACGGGGAGCTAAACCACTTGCTCAGACCGTTGTTAAGGGATCACAGTTACCGTAGCGTCTCCGGTTGCGGTCCCGCCTGGAGAGTAGAGACCCTCGATTGCAGGATCGGTCCGGGTCCAGTAGTCGGTACCCTGGGTTCCGCGCAGTGTGCTGATGTTCCAGGTGTC
>JAUVYV010000046.1 GCA_030602885.1 Phycisphaerales bacterium | reverse complement strand
GTCAGAATGGATCCTCTGTAGCGGGCCAAGTGAGCAGCACTCCAGGACAAGGAAGTTAGAATGGGTCGGGGGATCGGGAGATTTGCGCGGGTTTTTTACCGCGGAGGGCGCTGAGAACGCGGAGGTTTTTTTAGACAGGATAGACAGGATTAACACTAATTTACACTGTGGTTCAGTCAGCTTGTGTGTGCTCGGGCGGCACTTTTCTCGATGCGAGCATCTGCGAAAGTGCCCTGGCTCGTCCACGACCAACTTCGTTTGTCCATTTTAAGCTGACTGAAAAAGCGATTGGCACGGATTGGGTTCGTATTGCGTATTGCGTAAAAGGATAGCTGATTTTTGGGTCCTCTGTTGCGGAGCCAGTTGGGCGAGCAGTTCCTCTGCTGCAGGACCAAAGTAGCAATCCCTTCCTCTGTAGCAATGACAAGATAGAGCCGCTCGAGGATAAACTCCGGGCAAGCGAGGATAAACTCGGTGGGCTAAAAATGGAGAAAATTGGGCAATAAAATGAGTTGTAAATGGATGGGGATTCGTGTCTAATCTATTCGACAATCTCAGGGCAGGTGAAGGACACAAGGATGGGAATGGATGGGTGATGGGGTGGGTGAGGCGCGAGTTCGGGCGGGTGTTTTTTATTGGCATTTACAGGGGAAAATAGGTGATGTCCAGTTTCAGTCAGGAATTTGCCCTAGATTTCCGACTTCATTCCTGCCGTCATTCTCACGGTTGTTTGTGTGGTGCAGAAATTATAGTATTGAAAACGCAATTTTGGGCCTGTCTTGAGGTTGTCAAATCCGGCACTATAAATACGTCGGTGCTGGAACTATGATTGAGAATCTTACGACGCCGAGAGGGCAGAAGAAAACCACAGCGAGATATTTTAAAAAATTTTCCCATCTTTAAAAACGCCGTAAGTCTTTTGATTATAAATACATACAGCTCTGCACGCCCTGGGGGTCGCAATTGAATTACAAAATATGTTTGACAGGTGTTCCGTACGAGTGTATTTTGCGATCATAGAAACGAACTATATTAAGGAGATAAGACTGTGGAACATGTAAAAAAGACGATTGAGGAACTAAAGAGGGCCGTGGAAGAGAAGGAAAACGATGTACTTCAGAATAAGAAGATGGTGAACAGCCTTTGTGAGATGGTAAAGATGGCACCAGTTTATACAATTAAAGAGGAAAGAGAAAGTCCAAGTGTCACCAATTTGAGAGGTGATGAGTATTACGGTAAACCTTTGGCTTCTGTCATAACCGAAATACTAGAGCGCCGAAAAGCGTTAGGCACCGGCCCTGCGGCAATAAGGGAGATGTTTGAGGAAATGAAAGCCGGGGGCTATCTATTTGAGACTAAAAGCGATGCCAATTCGCAAAGGGGCATCCGTATCTCAATGAGAAAAAACTCTAAATTCCATAAGTTGCCGAATGGGAAGTGGGGTTTGTTAGGCTGGTATCCGAACATCAAGGAAAGCAAAAAAGCGGATGATACTCGAACACCTGAGAAGCAAGAAAACAAAACGTTGGCTGGGCAACAGGATGAGGAGCATGAAATAGAGAATAATTGAGGCTACTGATGGGATCAGTAGCCTCGTTTTTTAGAACACCCAAGGATTCATGGAAATCGAATCCTTGGGCGGGGGCAGGATGCCCCAAATCTTGTTAGATAACACCATTATTGTGCATCCCGCTCCGTAAGTCAAGAGATTTTCAGAAAGGAGTCTATATATGCCTCCACAGACATATTGTCGCCCTATAAGGCGCCACTGGACCTTTATGGTCTTTGGGAGCTTATAAGGGCCAAAAGTGCGCCCTGTATGATGCAGGGCGCACTAAAATTATTAACTATTTATTTTAACAAAAGGAGTGTAAAAAAAATGGCACGGAACGAAAGAACCTCGAAGCGAGTAGGCAAAATTGCCTCCAAAGCATTACGAAGCAAAAGGACTTCAAAAACAACAAAAAGCATTGCAGGCTCAGCGTTGACACAACGACCAGACCGAAAGCGAAAAGGTAAATAGGCATTACCTTAGTTCCTTAACCTTCTTGATGCAACTACTCGGTATTGTGATGCGCCCGAGTACTTGGCCTGTGCCTATCGTGCGGACAGGTGTCTTGTACTCGGGCGTTTCTTGAGTAAGACCCCGCAGATGAGTAAAGAGGAGGGCAATGTGGAAGCAAGCAAAGCCCGCCAGAGGCGGGCAAGCTTTGAGATTCGGCGGGATGTGGAAGCAAGCAGAGCTTGCGGTTATTTTTATAACCCGCGCAATAAAATTGCGGGGCTAAATATTGGTATCGATTCGTGTGAATCCGTGGTTGTGGTTGGGGAGAGTTATGTTTTCTGTTTGCAGATTAGGTCGTAGCCCTTTGTGGCGGTGACTTTTGCGTTTAGAAGAGAGCCTGGGAGGCGGCGTGAGTTTTCGATTATGCAGAGTGAGTCGATATCGGGGGCCTGGCCATAGAAGCGTGCGGTGGCGGTGTGCTTGTTGTCGATGTAATCGAGGAGGCAGGTAAGGTCGGAGCCGATTCGGCGGTTGTTTTTATCGAAGGCGATTTGCTGCTGAGTGAGCATAAGCTGTTCGCGGCGGGCGTGTTTGATATCTTCGGGGAGCTGGTCGGGCAGTTGGGCGGCGGGAGTGCCGGGTTCGGGGTAGAATGTGAAGCAGCCGAGGTGGTCGAACTTTGCCCAAGTGATGAATTCGAGCAGCTCTTCGAACTGGTCCTCTGTTTCGCCGGGGAAGCCGACGATGATGGTGGTTCTGAGTACCGAGTCGGGGATTCGGGAGCGGAGTTTTTCGAGAAGGGCGGTGATTTGGAGTTTTTTGTCGGGGCGGTTCATGGCTTTTAAGATAGAATCGTTTATGTGCTGGATGGGTATATCGAAGTAGTGGACGATTTTCTCGGACTTTGCGATGGTTTCGATGAGTCGGTCGTCGATACCGGTGGGGTAAAGGTAGAGCAGGCGGAGCCATTTGAGGTCTGTGATACTTTCGAGCTCATTGAGGAGTGTGACGAGGGCGTTTTTGATTTTGAGGTCTCGGCCATAGGAGGTTGTGTCCTGGGCGATGATGTTTAGCTCGATTGCGCCTGAGGCGACGAGCTCTTTGGCCTCTGAGATGATAAGGTCGTGAGGTTTGCTGCGGAACGGCCCCCTGATAGATGGGATGGTGCAGAAGGAGCAGGTTCGATTGCAGCCCTCGCTGATTCTCAGGTATGCGTAGTGTGCGGGAGTGATTCGCAGACGTGTGCGGTCGTCGTGGATTATTTTTGATGTAGCAGTGAGCGCTGCAACAGGTTCGTCTGCTGCAAGCGTCTTTTTGATTATCCGTGCGATGTTGTCACGCTGTTCGAGGCCGACAATTGCATCGATGCCCGCGGTTTCGTTGAGCAGCTCTGTTCCCTGTCTTTGTGGGAGGCATCCGGCGACGATGATTTTTTTGATTTTGCCTTTTCGCTTTTGTTCGGCGGCGTGCTTTATTGCATCGAGGGCTTCGGCTTTTGCCGGTTCGATGAAGGCACAGGTGTTTATGACGAGGACGTCGGCGTTGTCGCTGTCGGCGGTGATTAGCATATCAGTCTGCGCGATTTCGGCGAGCATTCTTTCGGAATCGACGATATTTTTCGGACAGCCGAGCGCGACAAAACCGACGGTAACCTGTTTTTTACGTTTTTTTCGTGTCATTGCCGGATAAAGGTATCAGAAAAGGGCGTGTTGGTCTAATGTTTTGGGGTGGTTGTGAGCTGGGGCAGGAATATGGTTGACCTCGAAGGAATGTACTGTATACTGGGTAATTCGGATGAGGGCCGTTGGTTCGGCAATATGTTATGAGTAATGGCAGCTTAGAGTGGCGGTGTGGTCAAAAATTAGTCAGGGGTTTGGCTGCGACGGTGGTGATTTTCGCAGGCGGGTGTGGCGATTTTTTTGCCCAGAAGCCGGCGGAGATTGAGACCCAGACAATTCTCAATGAGCTCAAGCAGATACCGGAGCGTCCTGAGGTGACGAATCCTCTGCCGGAGCTGTATCGGGAGCCGGCGAAGAAGCTTCGGGTTGGTGAGGGGGTGAAGATATTCTACTTTACGAAGCACCATTCTGCGGAGAAGTTAGCCCGGCTTGTGGAGACGCAGTTTGCTGCGGAGATGAAGAGCGACGGCAAAGGAAACATATTCTACATACCGAAGTATGCGATTACGGAGAGTCCTGCGACGAACCAGTTGGTAGTGGACTGCCCGACGGAGGAGGAGGGTGATAAGGTACTGGAGTTTCTCGAGGCGGTTGACGTACCGCCTATTCAGGTGAATATCGACTGTCTGATAGTAGAGCGGTTCGCGGACGTGACGATGGACTGGGAGACGACAATTCTGGTAGAGAACCTCTTTGGTGAAGAGATTACATTAGGCGGCAAGACGGACTCATCAGGGAATCTTCTTGCGGCATTTCCGGGTGCGTCGTTGCGTGAGAGCAAGCGAGGGGAGTTTGGTCTGAACATCGGTTACTGGCGGAACCAGGGTGTGTCGGGACATCAGTTCAGGGCTGTGGTGGATATGCTCATCTCGCGCGGGTATCTGAAAATATTGATGAATCCGATGCTTGAGACGGTGAACGGTCAGAAAGCGAGGATTGTGTCGCGAGAGAACGTACCTCTTGAGAAGATACTGCTCAAGGAGGGCTTTGATGAGCCGTTTTCTCTGACGGAGTATCAGTGGGTGGAAGACATTCTCGAGGTGACACCTTATGTTTACTCGGACGGTTCGATAGGGCTTAAGACGAAGGTTCAGATTGGCTCGAAGTCGAAGCCGGAAGGGGTGGTTCAGACGTCGATTATTACCGAGCGGACGATTGATATAGCAGAGAACCGGATCAAGCCGGGGAAAAGTCTGGTTATAGGAGGCATCACGAAGACGGAAGAGCGTGTGGTTGTGCGAGGTGTTCCATTTTTTAAGGACATACCGCTTTTGGGCGTGTTGTTTTCGAGCAAGGACTTCGAGGAGAAGGGTACGGAGGTTATCTTTATACTTACGCCGAGCATATCGTCGGGTGGGGTCAAGTACGCCGATATGCTGGAGCAGGTCAGGGACAAGCTTGCGTCGCCGGAGTATGAGCTTGGTCTTGAGAAGGTAGTGACAGACCCGTTCGGGACGGCTGCGTACACGGAGCTTGTGGAGCAGCAGGCGTCGGAGGCGGAATTTGAGCGTTTTAAGGCGGAGATAGAGCGTGCGGAGGCGCTGGAAGACGTGGCGCTGGTGAAAGAGAAGCTTTACAAGGCGGCAGAGCAGGTTCTTGCGGAGAAATCGAAGACGGCGCGGGCGCGTTCGGAGGTTGAGGAGTTCAGAGAAGAGGTTGCGAAGCTAAAGACGGAAGCAGAGGCGGAAAGAGCGAGAGCTGATGAGGCAAAGAAGGAGCTTGAGCAGGCGGGGGTAGAGGATGCGAGGAGGCGATTAGAGGAGGCGGAGGCGGCGAAGAAGGCACTTGAGGCGGAATCGGCGAAGGCGAGGCAAGAGGCCGAGGAAGTAAGAAAGGCGCTGGAGGAAGCAGAGAAGGCGGGCGAGCAAGGCGCTGAGCAGAGCGGAGAGAGTGATGGGACTGAGACAGGGAGCGTGACGGGCGAGTAATTTTTATCGGGCAGTCGGTTTTTTTGGGAAGTATTCGGTGAGTGAGCCGACAATTTGCGGTTCGTTGAGGAACAGGTCGGTGATAATTGCTTTAAGATGTTTTGCGTGATTAGACGATAAACTAAATGTCGTTTCAGGAATTATAATGGGGAAGCGTTATGGGCATCAAAAGGATTGTCATAGTGGTGTGGGTGTTGACAGTGGCGGCGTTTCTGCCGTCCCGGGTGCGTTGTGCGGAGTATGCTTCGTCGGGTGAGAGCGGTGTTCGGGGTAAGGTGGAGGTTTCGGCCCCGGTAATGGGCGAGCACCGGCGCATCGAGCTGAGGGTGTCCGGGGCGGAGGAGGGAGATTCGGCGAAGGGATGGCTTCGACTGTGGTCAGCGGACGGCAGCAGAGAGACGAAGGTGGATATGGTTTATCTTCGTGTTGACGGTGAGTATGCGTGGCTTGCAGGAGAGTGCAAGGAAGATACGGACGGGCTGCAGGGCCGGTGGGTTTTTTTAGCAGTACACGACGGCGGCGAGCCGGGGCGTTTGGTGGACCACATATGGCTGGAATGGCTTGGCGAAGGAGCAGAAGGGCGGGCGGATGCGAAGAGCAAAGTTGAGAACCTCGACACCCCTGCAGAGAGCAAGTCTATCGAGTCGGGTAATATTGAGGTGAAGGAATAGGGCGATTTTGGGTGATGCCGGCGTGGAGTATTCGAGGGAATTTGATTTAAGAGAGGACAGTGATGAGTATTTGGAGAGTGTTAAATGGACGATTTTGGGGTTATGAATTCAGGGCAGCAGGATAAGAAGGAAGAGGAGCCGATTCGGCTTGATGATGTTGGCTCGGGCGGCGAAGGTGTATCGCATTCACCGTTGGATCTTGGTGGCGGTGGTGGCGTAAGCGGAACCAGTGCTGTGGCCAAACCGAAGAAGCCGGCTGAGAAGGCGGGCGGGGATATAGCGAGCTGGCCCGACCGGATCACGGGAATGAAGACGTTTTTTACGAAGCTGCACGCCGGCGCCATTGAGTTTCTCGACGAGCAAGTCACAAACTGGTTGCGGAATAACCCGGGTGTTACGATAAAGCGTACGAACACCGTGACGGGCGATATTGTGGGCAAGAAGGTGGAGCCCAACATCATAATTACTGTCTGGTATTGACAGGCAGGGTGTGTCCGAGCGGTTGTGGAAGATATGAACAGGTGCCCGGCGTCCTGAGATATTTGTTTGACGTTCCGCAGGGCAAGGGTATGATAGAGGCAGTTCACTAGGGGTGGTCCGCGTAAGGGCGGATCTGAGAGAAGACCCTCTGAACCTGATCAGGATGGCCGCGGAGCTTGCGGCGAAGCCTGCGTAGGAAAGTGATAGGCCGGTGCAGGACATAATAACGCAAGTGAGGAAATCGCTTCCTACGGGAGCGATTTTTTTGTTTACAGGAGAGCCGTAAGATGGCGACGCAGTTGGGGATATCGAGAGCCGGTGGAATCAGCGACGAGATGAAATATGTCGCAGAATCTGAGAATCTTAGTGTTGATGTTGTTCGTGCTGAGGTTGCGGCGGGGCGGGTTGTGATACCGGCGAACAGGGTTCATCTGGGCAGGAATCTTAAGCCGAGGGGGATAGGGCGGATTCTTGCTACGAAGGTCAATGCGAATATCGGTACGAGCAGTGTTCGCTCGTCGGTTGAAGCAGAGATAGAGAAGATGAAGGTGGCGCTGGCGGCGGGCGCGGATGCGATAATGGATTTGAGCACGGGCGGCGACCTCGATGAGACGAGGGAGCGGCTGCTGGCGGAGTGCCCTGTGCCGTTCGGGACGGTGCCGATTTATCAGATGATAGTGGGAAGGGACGTCGAGGGGATAGACAGACAGGTGATATTAGAGACAATCGAAAAGCAGGCGAAACAGGGAGTGGACTTTTTTACGATACACGCCGGGGTGTTGAGGGGACATTTGGAGTTTGTTGAGAAGAGGGTGACGGGGATAGTCAGTCGTGGCGGTGCGCTTCTTGCGAAGTGGATGCTTTATCACGACAGGGAGAATCCGCTGTACGAGATGTTCGATGAGCTTTGCGGGATAATGCGAGAATATGACGTGTGTTTTTCTTTGGGCGACGGTTTGCGGCCCGGCTGTTTAGCGGATGCGACGGACGAGGCACAGCTTGCGGAGTTGCGGACTTTAGGTGAGCTGACGGAGCGGGCGCAGGCGGCGGGCTGCCAGGTGATGGTGGAAGGGCCTGGGCATGTGCCTTTTGACCAGATACAGTACAATATGGAGATTCAGCAGCAGATTTGTCACGGTGCGCCGTTCTATGTATTAGGGCCTGTGGTGACGGATATAGCGCCGGGTTACGACCATATAACCAGTGCGATAGGCGGTACTGCGGCGGCGTATTACGGGGCGTCGTTTCTGTGTTATGTGACGCCGAGAGAGCATTTAGGTCTGCCTGACGTGGAAGATGTTCGGACGGGTGTGATAACGGCGAAGATAGCGGCCCATGCCGGTGATGTGGCGAGGGGGCTAAAAGGGGCATCGGAGCGAGACAGCAGATTGAGCATAGCGAGGGCCAATCTTGACTGGAAATCGCATATAGCAGAATCGCTCGACCCTGAGACGGCTGGGCGGATGCACGAGGAGGCGTGCAAGGAAATGGGGGCTGAGGGGTTTTCATCGGCGGATTACTGCACGATGTGTGGGCGGGCGTGGTGCAGCGTTCGGATAAACAAGGAGCTGCGTGGGAGATTGGCACGGACTGAGGATAAGGGAGCCGGCTGAGCAGAGGACGACGGAGGAGAGGTTTAGCGCCTATCCTAAAACCGGCTCTATTACGGCTGGCTGCAAAGCCCGATGCCTGCGTTGTCGGGCCAAAATCGTCCTCGACGTAGCTTTTGCTACGCCTGCGGCAATTTTGCCCCTGCCGCCTTGGCCTTGAACTTTTCGCTCGGCCTCATAACGAGCCGATTATCAGGATAGGCTCTAAGTGAGCCGGGGGAGGTCGAGGCGAGGGAATTTTCCTGGAAAAAAATTAAATTTTTCTTGACAGAGGCGGCCTCCTTGTCTATAATGTCTATAGACTTGATTAGCAAGGGATTTTGAGTATTATTTTTAATAGTGAGGTGAAGCGATGAGAAAGATATTGAGTGGTGTGCTAGTCGTGAGCGTTTTGGCTCTTGTGGGCTGTGAGAGGCGTGGGGCAGAGCAATCGGGCCGGGAGGGTCTTTCGGGGACGATAACGATGTCGGGGGCGTGGGCACTTTATCCGATGGCGGTGAGATGGGCGGAGGAATTTCAAAAGATGTATCCAACGGTGAAGATAGATATCGGAGCGGGCGGTGCGGGCAAGGGGATGGCGGACTGTCTTGCGGAGATGGTGGATATCGGGATGGTTTCGCGTGATATATACCCTGTTGAGATAGAGAAGGGGGCGTGGTGGGTGTCGGTGACGAAGGACGCGGTTGTTCCGACGGTGAATGAGGACAATCCCGTATTGGACGAGCTTTTGGCGAAGGGCGTCAAACGGGAGACGTTCATCGATATCTGGATTACGGGTAAGATCAAGAGCTGGGGCGAGGCGACGGGCGGCAATAACGATGAGCAGATTCATGTCTATACTCGGTCGGATGCGTGTGGAGCGGCGGGGACGTGGGCGAAGTTTTTAGGCGGCAACCAGGAGGACCTCGGCGGGGTTGGTGTGTACGGTGATCCGGGCCTGGCTGAGGCGGTCGTGAAGGATGCACTGGGGATCGGCTTTAACAATATCAACTATGTGTATGATACCAAGAGCAAGGAGCAGATTGGGGGTATAAGGGTGCTGCCAATCGATTTCGACGGCAACGGGCTGATTGACGAGGGAGAGAATTTCTATGAGGGCAGGGATGAGATCGTCGAGGCGATAGCGGATGGGCGATATCTTTCACCGCCGGCGAGGAACCTGCATTTTGTTTCACAGGGCAAGCCGAAGAGAAAGGTGGTTATGGAGTTTATGAGATGGGTACTTACGGACGGTCAGGAGTATGTGGGCGAATCGGGTTATATCAACCTGACTGAGGAGAAGATCGCCGGTGAATTGGAAAAGCTCGAGAGCGAGTGATTTCAGATGGATAGCAAGAGGTTATTGAAAGACAGGTTGGCGGGCAGGGTGATGTTTGTGCTGACGGTTTTGTCGGGTCTGCTCGTATTTGTGATGGCCATTGGTCTTTATCAGCGGTCTCGGCCGATTCTGGCGATTAAGTCGCTGCGGGAACTGTTGTTTTCCACTTCGTGGCATCCGTTGAAGGGTGAGTTCGGATTTTTGCCTTTTATTATGGGGTCGCTTTGGGTTACGGGTGTGGCGGTTGTGATAGCGATACCACTTTGTCTTTTGACTTCCGTTTATCTTTCGGAGTATGCATCGAGGTACGTTCGGGAATGGACGAAGCCGTTGATAGATTTGTTGGCGGGGATACCATCGGTGATTTACGGTGTATGGGGGGTGCTGGTGGTAGTGCCGCTTATAAAGGACCATATAGCGCCGCTGTTCGGTACGTTCTCGTCGGGTTACAGTATTTTGGCGGGCGGTATAGTTCTGGCGATAATGGTTTTTCCGATAATTATTCATGTCTCGTCGGAGGTATTCAGGTCGGTGCCATACGAGCTCAGGGAGGCGTCGCTGTCTCTGGGTGCGACGAAGTGGCAGACGGTCAAATATGTTGTGCTGCGCAAGGCGATGCCCGGTGTGATAGCTGCTGTTGTTTTAGGTCTGTCGCGGGCGTTCGGCGAGACGATGGCGGTTTTGATGGTGGCGGGGAACGTGGCGAAGGTTCCGTCGTCGGTGCTGGACCCGGCGTATCCGCTGCCTGCGCTGATTGCGAACAATTACGGGGAGATGCTTTCGGTGCCTTTGTACGACTCGGCACTGCTGCTTGCCTCGTTGATACTGCTTGCGGTTGTACTGTTCTTTAATGTGATAGCGAGGGTCGTTCTGATAAGGGTAGAAAGGAGTATTCAGTAGAATGGACAGGCGAAGGATAGAAGAGCGTATATTCAAGGGGTTGATGATTTTTTCGACGCTTGTGATTCTGTCGGCGCTTGTGCTGATATTAGCCACGGTGATTGTAAAGGGTCTTCCTGCGATGAACGTGGCGATGATAACGCAGACGCCGAAGGGGGGATACTATCTGGGCAAGGAGGGGGGGATACTGAATGCGATTGTCGGCTCTGTTTATTTGGCGGGCGGGGCGACGGTTTTGTCGATTTTGGTCAGCTTACCGGTGGTTTTGTATCTGAATGTATATGCGAAGAAGGGCTCTCGTCTGGTATCTTTTACGCGGTTTTCATTCGATGTTTTGTGGGGTGTGCCGTCGATAGTTTATGGTGCGTTCGGCTTTACGATAATGCTGTTCTTCGGTCTGCGGGCGTCGCTGCTGTGCGGTATCATTGCGGTGGGGCTATTGGTGCTGCCGATTATGAGCAGGGCGATGGATGAAGTGATACGGATGATACCGAAGGAGCTTTTGGATGCATCTTATTCTTTGGGTGCGACGCGATTTGAGACGGCGTTTAAGGTGGTTGTGAGGCAGGCGTTGCCGGGGATATTGACTGCCGTATTGATTGGCTTTGGACGTGGTATCGGAGATGCGGCATCGGTGATATTCACGGCGGGCTTTAGTGATTCGATACCTTATTCGCTGCTTCGGCCTGCGGCGACGCTGCCTCTGGCGATATTCTTTCAGTTAGGGACGCCGTTTGTTGAAGTTCAGGACAGGGCATACGCGTCGGCGTTCATACTGACGGTTGTAATTTTGGTGATAAGCGTGGCTTCGAGATTATTAACGAGAAGATTTACGAGGCATATAGTTAGATAGAGGCGAGCGATGGAATTCAAGACTCACATAAGCGTGCGGAACCTGAACGTTTTCTATGGGGACCAGCAGGCGTTGAAGGATATAACGATTGATATTCCGGACAAGGGGATAATCGTTATTATCGGGCCGTCGGGCTGTGGGAAGACGACTTTGCTGAAGTCGTTTAACCGGCTGATAGACTCGACGGATGGGGTGAGGGTATCCGGTGAGGTTCTGGTTGACGGTGAGAACATTTTTGACCCGAAGGTGGAGGTGACGCGGATACGAAAGAAGATGGGGCTTTTGAGCCAGAACCCATATCCGCTGCCGATGTCGATTTATGATAATGTTGCATACGGGCCGAGGATACACGGGCAGAAGAACAAGAAGGAGCTGGGCAGGATAGTGGAGCATTATTTGCGGGAGTCGGGCCTGTGGGAGGAGGTGAAGGACCGGCTTCGTTCTCCGGCGTCGCGTCTTTCGGTTGGCCAGCAGCAGAGATTGTGCCTGGCGAGGGGACTGGCGGTAGAGCCAGAGATAATCCTTGCGGATGAGCCGACGTCGGCGCTGGATCCGAAGTCAAGCCGGCATATCGAAGAGAGTTTTTTGCGTCTGAAGGAGCGTTATACGACGATTGTTGTCACGCACATCCTTCGGCAGGCGAAACGGCTTGCGGATTATGTGATTTTTCTGTATTTGGGCGAGCTGATAGAACACGGGCCTGCAGAAGAGATTTTTGAAAACCCCAGGGAAGAGATGACCAGAGAATATATGAAGGGGATAATAAGTTGATTAGAGGGTGACCGGCTTGTGGAAGTCGGATATATGCCTGACGGCTTAGCAGTTTTGGCGAGCGAAAGTCGTATGTGAGAAAAAAGTTTGGTGTTGCTGGAGATTGGTTATGAGAGTGAGAGGCAGTGTAGGTGCTGTCGTGGCGGCGATTGTTGTGTTGAGCAGCTCAGTTTGTTTTGCATACAGCGACGAGGGTTTTCAGTGGTGGACGTCGGCGGGCGTTTCAATGAAGATTAACGAGGACTGGAAGTGTACGTTTGCAGAAGAGCTGCGTCTGGGTGACGACGGGGGGAATTTGTATTACGAGCATTCGGACCTTGGATTTACGTACAGCGGCTTAGCAGACTGGATAGACTTAGGTGCGAATTTTCGGCTTATTTACGAGAAAGACGGTAACGACGACTGGAGGCGGGAGAACAGGCCTCACCTTAATGTTACACTTAAGAATAAGCTCTTTGGTCTTAGTGTGAGTAACCGCGGGCGGTTCGAGTACAGGGACAGAGACAAGAAGAAAGATGTGTGGCGGTACAGGCACAAGGTTACGGTTAGATTGCCATTTGAGCTGACGGCGCTGAAGCTGAAGCCATACGTGGCCGACGAGATATTCGTAACGATGAACGACGATAACGTTGACAGGAACAGGGTATATGCCGGTGCATCGTTCGGCCTGACCGAGACTGTCAGTGCGGATATTTTCTATATGTGGCAGGCGAGCAGGTCGAGCAGTGGAGAGTGGAGTGATATTCAGGTATTAGGCACAGCCTTGAAATTCGCGTTCTAATCCGCAGCGGCGGGAGTGTCGCGACGGCGGCCTTGATGACTCGGTCTCTACTTTTTCGTCACAGATAATCTTATATTTAGTTGTTAAAGAGCGTAATTCGTATTTTGATCCCCGGTTTGTGGTTCCAAGGAGTTCACCCGTAGGGATCTCCGCTGCGCTCCGAAATTGGGTTCGTTTTGGGTTTGAATTGGGTTTGAATTGGGTTTGTTTGGGCTGAAATTGGGTTTGAATTGGGTTTGAATTGGGTTTG
>JAUVYV010000056.1 GCA_030602885.1 Phycisphaerales bacterium | reverse complement strand
GTCAGAATGGATCCTCTGTAGCGGGCCAAGTGAGCAGCACTCCAGGACAAGGAAGTTAGAATGGGTCGGGGGATCGGGAGATTTGCGCGGGTTTTTTACCGCGGAGGGCGCTGAGAACGCGGAGGTTTTTTTAGACAGGATTAACACTGATTTACACTGTGGTTCAGTCAGCTTGTGTGTACTCGGGCGGCACTTTTCTCGATGCGAGCATCTGCGAAAGTGTCCTGGCTCGTCCACGACCAACTTCGTTTGTCCATTTTAAGCTGACTGAAAAAGCGATTGGCACGGATTTTACGGATGTCTTAGAATTGGGCTAAAAACGAGGGTTGAGGTGTCGAAAACGTGCGAAAGTTTGAAAAAAATTGAAAAAATTTGCGAAATTTGGAAAAAAGTTCTTGCAAAATGCCGGGGGGGGGCTTATAATGGATAATGTAGTATATGTTCTTTTCTTCAATAGGTTTTGGTTTCGGTGAGTTGGTGTAATCGATAAGTTTGCTATATTTTAACACCGACTCACAGGGCCGGGGTTGTAAAAGACTCCGGCCTTTCTTTTGCGCATTTTTAGTTCGGAGAATTGCATAGATTTGCTCATCGCGGAGGACGCTGAGAACGCAGAGATTTTTTTAGACACTGATTGACGCAGATTGACACAGATTAACTCAGATTTTTTGCTAAGTGAAGAGGGACACAGAGGCTCAGCCGGTAGGTGCTCTTGGCAGGCGTTCTTCTCAAAGCGAACTTTTTCAGAACGCTCCGCCTTCGATCACGGAAGCGTGCGCTTCCATTTTTGACCGGCTGAGCGAAGTCTGAGGCAGGGATTCGTTTTGAAGCCGGCGAAAATAAAATAAGTTGACGGGTATGGGGAGCTGACATTTACTATTTTCTATTTGCGATTTACTATTTGCTATTTGGTGTTTAAGATGGGGTTGATGTTTGCTTGGTTTGGTGGCCCCGGTGAGATAGGCAAAGGCGGCCATCTCACCCTCGACTGCGGATTTCGAGGGCAGGCGGGGTAAAGGGGGGAAAAGGGAGAAGTCAGAAGTAAGAAGTCAGAAGTAAGAAGTAAGAAATTAGAAGTAAGAGGGAATCCTCTGTAGCGGGCCAAGTTAGCAGCACTCCAGGACAAGGAAGGGAGAAGGTCAGGAGCGGGTGAAAAAGGGTTGCAATCTCGGGCTATCTTAGATATTATTTGGGCATGGATTTGGTTTAAGCTCTAAATGCTAAGCACTAAATCCTAAACAATATCGAAATTCAAATGTTCGAATGATCTAAACGTGCTTGTTTGGCGGGTGAAGGCGCAGCCGGTAATACAGTAATGGCGGTTTTGTGAGAAGTCTTATGCAGAATGTATAAGCATTGTGATTGAAGAAAACAAATATGATGCGTCAAATGTGTAAAGATGATCTTGGTCGGGTAGGGGATATTTGGTATCAAGAGTCTGTCCGTGTACACAACTGGATGGATGATCCCGAGGACTTCTGGAAGAGGAGGCGTCAAACATTTGAAGGTACAATAAAGGGAGCAGATTCGAAGAGAGCTGATGTGATGTCTGTTTTTGAGGAAGATGGCATTATCAAGGGATTTATTACGGGTAAAAATAATCACATATGGGAGCTTTTTGTTGATTATCCATATCAGAGAAAGGGCATTGGTTCGACGCTGATCAAACCCCTGATGGAAGTCGCACCACTTCTTGTTGTTAATGTTTACATGCTGAATCATGAGGCTATTAAATTCTATATTAAAAACGATTTTGTTATAACCAAGCTGTATACAGAAAATGGAACAGGATTCACTAAGTTCTTAATGGAATGGAAGAAAAAAGCACTAACATCCGGTCCGTATGAAAGTAACTTCGCAAAGAATGTGTTTCAACAGTTGGATACTGAATGCTCGCTATGTGTCCTTGGTCTCTGTTTGGCCTCACATGATATAGCGTTGCATCGTACGCTTAGCGATAACAGCGAAGCTGAAGAAGCAAGCTACCACTTTCCAGCATCGCTATCCATTTTGCGTGAAGTTGCCAAGATCGTCGAACCAATTGACAAGCTTGCTTTCACAACGCGTTTCTCCCAGGAGACGAAAGACCTGCTTCAGGATCTCAAAAGAGACTTGCAGCCCTTTCAGGACGATTCTTTGACAAAAGGAATACTTAAGCCTATCCGTAACGTCACATTTCATTATGATTTTGCCAAGGCCGATCAAAACAGAATAGGTTCGTTACTTGCCGAGATCAAAAATGAACGTGAATTGAAAGTGAGAGCAAGTAGTGGCGACAATTCCATTCTTCGTTACAGGTATACATTTGCGGACGCATTTAGAAGCAAGTTAGTGGCGAGCTATCTTACGAAAGATGTCGTGGACCAGATCGCTGTAGCCGCAGTGAATGTCATTGCTTTCACGGATTCGCTATTGGCTGACTTGTCACAATAAAACTATAACATCCGGCTCCAGTGATATGTTGCTGACGCGTTGCTCCTGAGCCGGTGAATTATGAGCAAGAAGCCCTGATTCGCGGTTTTTGAGCCTGGAAACGGCGTTTTGCTCGTTTGATACGGTGTAAAAAAAGTATTTGCCCTCTGCTGCAGAGCAAAGGAGAATCAGTTCCTCTGTTGCAGGACCAAAGTAGCAATCTCCCGAGGACAAGCGAGGGTAAACTCGCGTGGGCAACCCCCTTACACCTTCGGCGTTGCCTCAGGCGTGAGGGGGCGAAACAATAGGTGTTCCTCGCGTGGGCGCCCCCGCCCGGAGGACGGGGCGAATTAGCCTGCGGGACAGGCGATAATGGGTAAGTGTTCCTCACCCTCTGTTGCAGAGCCAAGGAGAATCTTCTCGAGGGTAAACTATGGTGAACCCCCGCCCGGAGGACGGGGCGAATTAGTCGCCTGCGGGGCACGGCGATGAGGGTAAGTGTTCCTTGCGTGGGTAACCCCTCAACAAGATTGAGGGGCTAAATATGATGGAGACCCCGGTGAGATAGGCGGGGGCCATCTCTCGGGGCAAACAGGCCCACGGTTTGGAGTCGCGGGCCCGGGGTTTTCAATGTCTCAAAGCGGCGTTACTTCGGTGTTGATTTCTGTTTGTTCAGCATGTCTTTCAGGATGGTTCCCATGAGTGCATCTGTCACGCCGGAGCTTTGGCCTGTGACCATTACTTCCGGTGTGATTTCCATGTCGGATTCGGAGACCATCTTCAGCACCTCGATGAGTGCGGCGTTGTCGGGGCCGATGACGTTTGAGACAAGCTCGAAGGCCTTGGCCTTTGCCTCTGCGACGATGCGGACCATTTCGGCTTCGCCCTGAGCTGCGATGATTTTCTTTTGTTTGTCCTGCTCGGCGATACTGACGTCATAGGTGGCAGTAGCGAGCCGTTTTTCCTCTTCGGCTTCCTGCTGAGTTTTCGTCAGGGCCTTTTTCTTTTCGGCGGCTCGCTGCTGTTCTTCGAAGGTGGCTTGTTCCTGGAGCGCGATTTCCCGGTCGGTCTGGGTTTTGAGCAGTGCGCCGAGAGTTGCCTCGTCGCCGATGTCACCTATGCTGATTTCGAGTAGTGTGATGCCATACTCGGCGAGGTCTTCTCTGAGCATTTGGGCGCTTTGCTGTTCCTGGATGGAGCGGTTCTGGACGTATGCGAGTGCCTTGACCTTCTCGGCATTGTTCCTGAAAGTCGCTCTGACTCTTGGTGTGACGAGCTTATCGAGAATCAAGGCATCGTCGCCGATCATTGCGACTACTCGCGGGGCGTTTTCGGGGTCTATCCGGTATGTGATTCTGACATCGACGGGGAAGGTGAATCCGTCGGAGCTTCGGACGGTGATGGGCTTGAGCGGCTGGGCGGCCCCGGCCTCGCCTCGCTCCACTTCCGCGGTGTAGCTTACCTTTGTCTGGCGGATGCTGATAAGGGTGACTTCGTAGGCGTTGGTGTTGAGGTAGTACTGGCCCTCGCCGAGTGGCTTGCTCCAGATACCTCTTTGTCCTTTTTCGACGAGGCGGTCTTCGGTCTCGACCGTCCGGCCAACATTGCTTTTTACAACAGCGACGGTGCCGACCCTGACGTTTACAACAGCGACCTGCTTTATTCCGAAAAGGTCGGTGTTGAGACGGTATGCGCCGGGGTTAAGGACGCTGAGCTGAGGACCTTTGTATCCCTTGCCTTCGTCGAGGAAATAGGCGGCGTCGGCCATTTTGTCGGGGTCGGGCCATTCGGGGGCATAGATAGTGTCTGGCGGGAGGGTCTGTCCGTCCTTTGCCGTTACAAGGCCGATCTGGCCTTCTTTGATTTGTGTCCACTGTACTTTCTTGATGCCGTACTGCCAGGGCCAGTAGAAGAAGTGCCAGCCCGGGGCGAGGACCTGGGCCTGGATACCGTTTTCGCCTTTTACTGCGATGACCCGGCCAGCCGGCAGAGACCCTCCGCCGAGCTTCTTTTCGACGATGCCGACCTGTGTGCCGCCGATCCTGACGATAGAGGTCATGAATATAAAGCCCAGGACAATGAGAATAATCAGCACCAGCATTACGACAGGGCCGAGTTTGCGAAGTGCACCACCTACCCTAACCGGAATGGCTTCCCAATCAGGTTCCATAATCAATCTCCTTAAAATGAGCGATTAAGTGAAAATAGTTTGCCTGTTTTGGCATGAGTATGGGGTGAAGCCCTGCGGTATGCAAGGGGATTTTGCAGGGATTTTTTTGAAGTTTATGCTTGACGGGTATTGCAATTGTTGATAATTGGTCTTGTGTTGGGGCACATGTAAGGCAATGGATGCATCAGGAGACTATTGCCTGGTGAGAACCGGCGGTTGTGCCTGGCTACAATACCGGATTTGATATGAAAGGAGGCCGTTATGGCAAGGACAATTCTAACCGGAGCACTTATCGTACTATTGAATATACTTGTTGGCTGTAACAACGTTGACAAGGGCAGGGCGCAGATAATGCCGGCTCGGACGAGCTCATCGCTCGGGTCTGCACCGACGGTGAAGATAGCCGGGGCGGGCGAGACGGATATCGTCGAGCAGGTGGCGGTGAATCGCCAGGCGTACAGGCAGGGTCTTGAGCTTCTGGTGGAGCACTATGTCAAGGTGGGTGACAATATGAAGCTCGAGTGGGCGGAGAAGGAGCTCGGCGCGTTGAATCGGATACCGCAGTACAATTATATAATTGAGGCGCACTTAGCGGGGCCGAGACTGAAGGCGACGACGTCAATTCCGGAGGCGGACTATCTTTATAGCGATGCGCTTCGATTAGAAAAGCAGGCGGGGCAGTTGATGGTGGTGAAGGATGATAATCTTCTTCGTGTTGCGCTGGACAAGTACAATCATCTGATACGGAGGTTTCCTTCGAGCGACAAAATCGACGACGCGGCATTTCATGCTGCGGGTATATACAAGCATTTCAAGGATTACACGATAGCGGTTCTGTATTATCAGCGGACGTATCAGTGGGACCCGGAGACGATATATCCTGCGAAGTTTCAGGCGGCGTTTGTGCTTGACAGGTTTCTGCACCGCAGGGCCGAAGCACTGCAGTTGTATGAGCAGGCGGTGGAGCAAATCAAGAGAGCGGGCCAGCACAGGGAGTGGCAGACATTCGCAGAGAAACGGATTCGGGAATTGAAGGGCAGTGACGAAAAAGTTAAATGAGTGGTATTTTGAGGGGGGTTTTTGTTAACAGAATTGCGGGCCCGGCGCCGATGTCGGGCCCATCTTTTTTGTGAGCGATGCGGGCAGGGCTTGAAAAAAAGGTTGGCCGGTTTATTAAATCGGAAGGTCTTTTTGATTCCGGGGGGAAGGTTCTGTTGGCTGTCTCGGGGGGAGCGGACTCGACGGCGCTTTTATATGTTATGTGTGCGCTGCGGGCGGAGGGGCAATTGGACCCTGAGCTGGTGTGTGCGCATATCAATCATCAGTTGCGAGGTGTAGAGGCGGACGAGGATGAGCGTTTTGTGAGGGGACAATGCGAAGAGCTTGAGATGCCTTTTGTCACGAGGCGGATCGATGTAAGAGGATTTGCTCGAAGAAACAAGCTCTCGACAGAGACGGCGGCGAGGAAGCTGCGGCACGAAGCGCTTTTGGATACAGCGAAGGGGAGCGGCTGCGACTGTATAGCGATGGCACATCAGAAGGACGATAATGCCGAGACGCTCGTGCAGCGATTGGCAAGGGGGACAGGGTTTCGAGGACTTGGCGGAATCTGGCCTGTGAGGGTATTTGACGGCGGCATCAGGATTGTGAGGCCGATGCTTTGTGTCGTGCGAGGTGAGGTTGAGCAGTACCTTAACGGACGCGGGATTGAATGGCGCAGGGACAGGACGAACGAGGACGTAAGTTTCCGTCGGAATTTTATTCGGCATCGCCTGCTGCCGGAACTGCAGAAAACCTGCGGTGGGGACATTGTAGAAGAATTGAACGAGCTTTCGAGTGCAGCGCAGAGATTTTACGGACTTCTCTGCAGAGCCGCCGACGAGGTATGGCGGCAGACAGCCGAGTGCACTGAAGAGCAGGTTACATTTGACTGTGAGAAGTTTTCAGCTCAGCCAAAGCCGGTGAAGGTGGAGATGGTTCGCCGAGCTTTGGCAATGTTGGGCGGCGGGGAAAGAAATTTGGCTCAGGGACATTTCGAGAAGGTCTTGTGCTTGGCGGAGACGAAGACGAACGGCAGGGAAATTGATTTGCCCGGTGGGATTACGGCGAGGCGGGAAACGAGAAAAATCCTTTTCGTCCGGCGAAGGGTGGTGCCTGAACCCGAGAAGCTCACAGAAGAGGTCGAAATTGCAGTCCCGGGACAGACGAGGTTCGGTAATTGGCTTGTCAAAGCGAAGCTTTTGAATTTCAGCGAGGAGGCGTTTGCTGAATTCAAGGCGGCGAAGACTGAGTTTGTCGAGTGGTTTGATTTCGACAAGCTGTGTTTGCCGTTGAAAGTAAGGGACAGAGCGGCGGGTGACAAGTTTTTGCCTTTGGGGATGGCCAGCGAGAAGAAGGTTGGCAAGTTTCTGACGGCGCAGAAGGTGTTGCGGGAGGTTCGGGAGAAAATTCTTGTTGTTGAGGATCGTGAGAAGATAATCTGGGCTTGGCCTGTTCGGATGAGTGAGCAGGTGAAGATCTCCGGCCAGACAAAAAGAATCCTTCAATTAACGATTGGCAGATCAGAGGTTTAGAGAGGTGTGCTTATGGCGGGCAGAACGGTTACACGTCGTGATTTTCTGAAGGCAGCGGGTTTGGGGGCGGTATCGGTGGCGTTGGGGGGTGCGTGAGTGTTGGCGGGCTATCAGGTATCAGGGGTCGAGAGGGGCAAACGGGGCGGGTTTTGGTGTTTGGCGAAACGTGCGAAAGTTTGAAAAAAATTGAAAAAATTTGCGAAAAATGGCTGTAAAAAGGCAAAAAATCGCGAAAAAAAGGGGGTTTTGAGAGAATTCTTTGGAAGATTTGGGGGCCTTACTATTAGAAAAACTAATAGTATAAAGTCGTCTCTCGTCTCTCGTCGCTGGTCTCTGGCTGGTTGAAGTATGCCTGGCATGCTGAGTTTTTTTAACGGCAGATTGGGTTCGTATTGCGTATCGCGTATTGGGTAGTTCTGCCCTTCGACAGCTCGACAGCGATCAGCGCATGCAAGCTCCCTTCGACGCGCTTCGCTTGCTCAGGATAAGCAGTGCAAGCAGGACAGGGTTGGGGCGGTGGGGAGTCTCGGCGTGCCGGGACAAGTTGCGACGGCTCTGACAACAAGCAGATAAGTAAGAGACTACATATAGCATATAATACGGTGCGTGCTCATCTTGGGAATATTTTTCGGAAAGTGGGGGCTAAAGGCAAGGCGGGTATTATTTTGGAATTCATCGAAGTGCTGCGAAGAGCGAGGATTTGAGGCGCTGGTGCCGCCGGGCCA
>JAUVYV010000017.1 GCA_030602885.1 Phycisphaerales bacterium | reverse complement strand
AAGGAAGTTAGAATGGGTCGGGGGATCGGGAGATTTTTGCGGATTTTGGGCTGTTAGGAGCGGTAAAAGACTATGAGATATGGTGAAGGGAGAATTATGTAAAGTGAATGGGGGTCTGACGCGGAAGGGTGAGGTCAGAAGTGATCCTCTGTAGCGGGCCAGGTGAGCAGCACTTCCTCTGTAGCCATGGCAAGATAGATCCTGTTCCTCTGCTGCAAGACCAAAGTAGCAATCTCCCGAGGACAAGCGAGGATAAACTCAGGACAAGGAAGTGAGAGGGCAGGAGCGGGTGAAAAGGACTTGCAATCTCGGGCTATTTAGATATTATTTGGGCACAGATTAGGTTTAAGCTCTAAATGCTAAGCACTAAATCCTAAACAATATCGAAATTCGAATGTTCGAATGATCTAAACGTGGTTGCTTACGGGGGATCCGGCTTCGCCAGGGGCTACCCGGCTACGGCTTGGCGCCTACGCCGAGACGAGCGCCGCGACAAGGGGGATATAGTCGATGAAGGCTGGTTGAAATCGATGAACGAATTAGAATGGAGAAGAAGAATAGGTGGCTGTGGGGTTAGTTTTCTAGAGGAAGCAGAAATAAGTATAGTGTCCCCGGATTAACCGGATTACTCAAAAATGTACCGGACACCTTTAATTCTCCGGATATTTCCAAGCAAACGGATAGAGTAATTAAAAAAGCAGAAGGTATGTAATTTAAGAGAACTATTGCAGCGTTTTATAAATTCCTCGACTACTATCAGGTTGAAATGAGGTTGAAATGCTACGTGTTTGGGGACAAAATCAGAGTTGGTCCGAAAAAACCCGAGATATTTTCAAAAAATTGCGGTTTTATGCAGATTATTCCTTGGCTTTTCGGGTGTGGGGAGGGTACAATTGGTTCTACGTGTGGATAGGTTGTTTTTGTGTTACGGCCTATGAGAAGTAAAAAAGAGGTTGAGAGTGACGAGGAGACGCAACCAATTCGACTTTAATATTTCCAATATGTGTCCCCCGTCGTTTCCAAGTACACTTTATTCAACTACATACCATTTTTGGAGGAAGATATTATGAAAAAGTTGCTTTTAACTGGTTTATGTTTGGTATTTGCCGTTGGTGCCGCAGTGGCTGATTGGCAGCCCAGCGACCCACACAAGATGACCCTTCCGCAACTGCCCGACCCTATGGGATGGGACGTCCACTTTGAGGATTACATTGTCGCGGACGACTTTGAATGCAGCGAATCGGGCCCGCTGAGTGACATCCATTTCTGGATATCCTGGGAGATGGACTACATTGGCGATGTAGCCGACTGGGAGATTTACATCTTCGGCGATTTTTTCGGTTTACAGCCCGATCAAGCCGCTTTATACTGGCAGTTATTGCCGCCGTATGATTACGAGATAGTGCCCGCAGGCGCTGGCTCGCAGGGCTGGCTCTATCCGGATTTCCCCCCTGGTTTTCCTGACGACCACAGTCAGTACTTTCAGGTCAACATAACGAACATAGCACAGGCGTTCGAACAAACTGCGGGCGAGGTGTATTGGCTGCTCATCCGGGCTCCTTCTGTAATGGGCGAGCAGAATGTAGGGTGGAAAACCTCTCTTGACTCCTTCGGTTCCAATGCTCTTTGGCTGGCCGATATGGGGTCTTGGCTATGGTATCCGGTGGAGCCGGATTTCGGGAGCTACGTTAACATGGCGTTTGTTGTGACCAACGATGAGCCCCCGGGGGGGGATAACTGCGGCGCCCCGCTTGCGGTATCGCTTGGTCTGGGCGACCTGCCCTGGAGCAACAGTAACACAACGTGTTTAAGGGTAAACGACTACCAGGAGACCTGCCTTGGCAGCTACGACAACGGTGAGGACATCATCTATGAGCTGACTGTCCTCGAGGCGATGGAAGTGGACATCACGCTGGACCCGCTCGGCACGCAGTGGACGGGCGTTGCCATTGATGACGTGTGTCCCCCGGACGGTACGTGCCTTGGCTCAAGCACAAGTGACTCGGGAAGTCCGCACAAGATTTCCGGTATGTATCTTGAACCAGGTGTCTATTACATTATAATAGACACCTGGCCACCGCCGGATTGTATTGCGGATTTTGTTCTGACGATTTCCGAAGCTGAGTATGGTGCGTGCTGTCTTAACACCGGCGATTGCGTATCCGACACGGAATATAACTGTGATGCACTTGGGGGTTACTGGCAAGGTGGCGAAACGGTCTGTGAGCCGAATTCGTGCGAGTATCTCTTTGGTGCGTGCTGTCTTAACACCGGCGATTGCGTATCCGACCTGATGGAAAATGCCTGTGATGCACTTGGGGGTCACTGGCAAGGTGGCGAAACGGTCTGTGAGCCGTATTTGTGTGAGCCCTTTTACTGCGACAGCACCTGGTCGAATTGCCCGTCACCGGACGACTGGATAACCAACGTGACGTTTAACATCATCAACAATGATAGTGGCGATGAATGTGCAACAGGAAGCTACGGCGATTATACGCATCTGTCAACGCAAGTTAGTCCGGCCTCGACGCATACACTCTCGGTGACGTTCGAGTCAGGCACTTACACACAGTACGTGCGCGCCTGGGTGGACTGGAACCAGGACTATGACTTCGACGACCCGTGTGAGCAGTACGACGTTGGCAGCGGAGTGAGTACGACTGTGAGCACGGATATTATCGTACCGGTCGATGCGCTTCTCGGTCCGACGCGAATGCGTGTGACCGAGAGGTATAACCAGTACGCGGGTCCGTGTGAGAACGGCACGTTTGGGGAGACGGAGGACTACACAGTTGAAGTCACCACAGACATTACTAAATGGATTCAGGTTCCAGATTTGAGTTCCGCAGGTATGGACGTAAATGCAACAAAGCCGGCAATGCTTGGCGATGATTTTGAATGCACACAGACCGGCTTTGTGACGGAAATCATCATCTGGGGTTCATGGTTCAATGATGAGCTGCCTTCGGGGGACGCCAATGCTGTAGTGTTTACGCTGAAGATTTACAGTGACGACCCATGCGGCCCTGCCGGTTACTCCGAGCCCAATGAGCCGCTCTGGGAAAAACAGCTTGGGCCGGGCGAATTTGAAGTCGTACGTTATGCCGAGGGGTTAGACGAGGGCTGGTACGAACCTAAGACGAGCGTATATACACCATCGGCCGACACCGTCTGTTGGTGGTACAACTTTAACTTCAACGAGTGCGACGCGTTCTTCCAAAGAGGCACTGCTTACGAACCAATTGTATACTGGCTGGTGGTGCAGGCCGAACCAAGTATAACGCTTCCGTCTATCCGTTTTGGCTGGAAGAACTCAATAGACCACTGGAACGATGCGGCCGTTGCTTCATTTGATGATGGCGCAAGCTGGTCCAAGCTGGAGCAACCACCTGGGACGGAGCTGGATATGGCGTTTATGATAATTGGCAAGCCACCAAGCGCGGATTTGAATAGGGACGGAATAGTTGATTTCAAAGACCTTGCGTTTTTGGCTTCGCAGTGGCTGACAAGCGGGCCTTAAGGTTAGCTGAGGAACGTTCGGTTTGCAATCAAAAGGGCTGTGGGCTTAAATGCTTGCAGCCCTTTTTGCGTAACGGCTGGGGTGGGTAATTCGTCTCGCCCCACCGAGGGCGGGCAAGCGACGGCGGGTAAAATTTGGTATTTCGGCAAGGTGAAGCGGTGAGCAGCAATCGAGCGTTTCAGGTTTTGATTATGTAGTCGTGTGGCGGGATGGTTTTTCCTTCGATTTGGGCTGGTTCGGAAGAGAAGTTGACGGTGATGGCGTGGCCTGATGAGAAGGTGGTCTGCTCGACTTTGTAATCTTCGGTGAGGAATTTGTGGTCGAGCATTTCGGCGGTTGCGATTTTTTGGTGCCAGTGGTCAACGTGGAAGGTATTTTTGAAGTCGTCGGCGTTTCGCCATTCGGAGTCGATGCGGAAGAGGAGCATATATCCCCAGAGCATGTCTTCGAGCCAGTTGGGGTAGGCGCCGGCGGTGACGCGAGAGCGGTATCGGGTGCAGACGGCGGCGTCGTGATAGACGAGCGGCCAGAGTGGGACGTATTCGCCTTCGGTTCTTGCGTGCCGGTTTTCGAACCAGTCGATGATGGGGGCGCCGAAGTCGGCGACCTCTTCTGAGCCGATGAGGACACGCTGGTCTCTGTAGAATTGCAGGAGTTCGGTTTTGTAGCGGAGGTCGTGGGCGCGTTTGAGCAGATTGTCTTTTTCGTAAGACTGGTGCATTTGCATGGCGGTTGTTGTGTCGATGAACATTGCCTTTGGGTTGAGGGATTTGATGTCGCGCCAGTTTCGTTTTGCGTAATGGAGCTGTGCGCGGCCGCCGACGGCGTATGCCTGTCCTCCTGCCCAGAAACCGGCGGGCATGAGTCGGCCATCGTGCATTATGTTGACGCCTTTGGGGAAGCTTTGGGTGGTGTCGTACATGTCCTGGTAGTTGTCGTGGAGGCCGCCGACGACAGGGGAGGAGAGTGACATGATTTGCTTTAGCTGGTCGATTGAGCCGAGAGCCGGTTCCGGGGGCCAGATGTCGGGGTGAGAGGCGTCGTATCCGCGGTTTATCCAGCCACGGAGGATGACGGGGCCTTTTTTGAAGCCGAGGGACTTTGCTTTTTCGAGGTGTTCGAGGACGTCTGCGTGTGTGAATCGGATGTTAATCTCGTCACCGACTCTGCCGGCAGCCTGCTGTGGGGGCAGCCAGAGGTCCTGGGCGTGGCGTTCGGTCATTGGGGGGAAGGCCTGGTGGAATGAGACGAGTCGGCCGCCGATGAAGTTTTTGAGATTGGAGTTTTCGGCGATTTTTTCTTCGAGGGACTTGAAGAGACCGTTTTCGATTGCCCATTTGCGGAAGGTCTTGGCGAGTGTGACGTAGTTACCTTTGGCGAAATTGTATCTGACGGAGAACGGCGGCGACCATCGGCCGAGGGACTTTAGCCAGGCGGGTGACATCGAGCGGTTGTCCCTGTAGGCGCCGGAGTCGGGCATTCCCTGATCGAGGATTGCGAGCCAGCAGGCGTCGTCTTTGCAGCCGCCGAACCATCGCATATTGAGTCGCGACCAGAAGGGGTAGAACTTGCGGTCGAAGCGGGTATCGGTAGAGGGTTTTCGCAGCCAGGCTCCTGTGCCCCGGGGGATGACGAGTGAGTCGCAGACGACGGGGGGCGGGAAGATGAGCGAGGGGAGAGATTCGTCGATTTGGATTATTTTGAAGACGAGCCAGTCGTTTTCGAGTGTTATATCGCAGACGAGGTTTCCTGCGATACGGTTTTGTCGGCCTACCAAGGTCATGTGAATATGATTGCCGAGAGATTTTGCGATGAATCGGCCGGGGTATTGTTCGCAGAAGGAACGTGTGGTGCGGACCCAGACGTGGCCTACGTCGATTGGTGTTTCGTCCTGTATGGCGACAGGGGAGATGTCCCAGGTGACATTGTTGAGCTTGTCGATTATTTTGGCGGATGCGTCGGTGAAGAGGGTGACGGCGAGGTGCTTGTTTTCGAGTTGTTTTAGCCGGGTGACGCGGCCGGAGGGTTTGGCGTATTGGAGGTTCGTGGTGTTCTGCGTGCAGCCGGGGGTGGAGGAGATTGCGGCGAGGGAGCCGCCGAGGGCGGCGGTGGATTTTAGGAAGTCTCTTCTTTTCATAAGTATAGCTCGCTTATTTGGTTTGTATATCTGCGTTAGTTTTTTTGAGTGCGACGAGTATGACGGCGACGACGGCCCTTATGCTGATGATGGATTGATTGGTGTCGTGGGCGGGGTTTTGGTTTTCGTACATTTTTTTGCTCCTTGATGCGGGGATTTTTGTGGTTATTTTAAGGAGTCAGGCGGGATTGTCAAGGGAGGAGGGGGCATTCACGGGCAGGATGGCCATGCTACAAGCAGGAAGCAGGGGGGATGTAAAAATGTGTTTGACGGGGGTGGGGTTTGGGGGTAGTTTGTCTGTGGCAAAAATTGGAGTCGGTTTTTTAGGAGCTGAAAAGGTATGGAGTGTTCGAGCTTTCCATTTTGGCCGATACCTGTTTTCTGGGGCTGTACGGGCCTGGCATGGGTTTTGTGGGTAGCGGGTCTGATTTTCTCTGTGGTGATGGTTGTTGACTGTTTGAAGAGGGCGAAGAATGAATTTCATAATCCACTGACGAAGGAAGGGGAGTATGACAAGCTGATATGGGCTGGGGCGATAATTTTGTCGTTTGGGTTTTACTTTTTGGGAGCGATAGTGTATTTCTTCGTTGTAAAGAAGAACAAGGGGTCGAGCAGTGAGTAGTGTTTTGTGTTAGAAATGTTCGTTTTGGAACGGAACGAGTGGGACATAATGGTTTTTGCAAGGAGGTAAAGAAGATGAATGTTAAGAGAGCGATGTTGGTTTGTGTGCTGGCGGGGATGGTGCTGAGTGTGAGCTGTGCGCCGAGCATTGTAACGACGGATTCGGGTGTTTATCAGCACGGCAGATTGTATGCGTTGTCGAGCAAGGACATGACGGCGGTGCACAAGGCGGCGGTGAAAGCGATGGAGAAGTTCGAGCTGAAGGTGATCGACGAGCAAAAGGACGTTTTCTATGCGAAGGTGACCGCGAAGAGTGCGGACGGCAAGACGGTGAAAGTCAAGATCAAGCCGGAAGGTGAGAAGACGAGCTTTACTGTCGGGGTGGGTACTTTTGGCAATGAGGCGCGGTCGCTTATGATTTACGAGGAGATGCAGAAGCAGCTTGGTGTGAAGACGGGCAAATAGAAGTCAAGTGCAGGTTGCGGGGGGCAGGGTGCAGGCAAGCTGTGTTGTGAGTTGCCTCTGTTACTGTTGTCGAGGGCCTCGGCCGCCGCGGTGGCGTGGCCCGCCACGGCCACGTCTGAAACGATGGGGCGGCGGGGGGACATCCCTGGCGATGCGTGGGTCGAGCTCGTATTGTCCTCCTTCAATTTGTAGTGCCTTTCCATTTGCGAGTGCGTCGGCGATTTTCCTGTGGGCTGATTCGAGGATTCTCCCGAGGGTTTGCCTGGAGATGTTCATTTTTTCGGCGGCGTCGGCCTGGTAGAGGCCTTCGAGGTCGGTAAGGCGAATTGCTTCGAGCTCATCGACGGTGAGGGTGACATGCTGGAGGACAGAGAGGGGGATTCCGCGTGGTTTGTAGTAGCTGCTTTGCGGCAGGCAGCCGACTCGTCTGAAGCTCGGTGGTCTTGGCATAGTCTTGTGGCCTGTTCCTTAGTGATCGCAGATGTTCTGTCCGGTTTGCAATTGGCCAGAGAGGTAGTTTTCGACCAACTGCTCGGGAGTTTCATCTGGTGCGCCGACGACGATGTCAATGTTGTTCTGTGCGAAGAGCTGCTGAGCTCTTTGGCCCATTCCGCCGGCTATTATGGTGTTAACGCAGAGGCCACCCAGCCATCTTGGCAGGGCGCCGGGTTCGTGGGCGGGTGGCGTGAACATTTCGGTGTTGGTGATGGTTTTTGTGTCCGGGTCGGCGTCGATTACCGCAAACTGTTGGCAGTGGCCGAAATGTGCCGATAGTTTACCGTCGGTTATTGGGATTGCGATTCTCATTTCTTGTACCTCCTTATTTGCACTGGTTTTTTCATGTTCGCGCAGAAGTGGTTCAAAGGCATTTTGCATTGCTCTCATGGCGGGAGTTTTAGTATCGGATTTGATTATGGGTTTTCCGGTATCGCATGCGAGGACGAGGTATGGGTCGAGTGGGATTTGTCCGAGGAATGGGATGTTGAGGTTTGTTGCGAGTTGTTGGCCGCCGTTGCCGGAGAAGATATCGGTTTTTTTCCCGCAGTTCGGGCAGACGAAACCGGCCATGTTTTCTATTATGCCAAGTACGTGGAGGTTTAGCCGGCGGCAGAAGGTGATGCATTTTTTGACGTCGAGTATTGCGAGCTGCTGGGGTGTGGTTACGATGATGGCGCCGTCAACGGAGGGAATGAGCTGGGCGATTGAGAGTGGTTCGTCTCCTGTGCCGGGCGGACAATCGACGACGAGGTAATCGAGGTTTCCCCAGGTGACGTTTGAGACGAATTGTTTTATGAGGTTGTGTTTCATGGGGCCTCGCCAGATGACGGGATTGTTTTCGTCGGGCAGGAGGAAACCGATGCTCATGACTTTCAGAGTGTCGTTGTATGGTATTGGGGTGATTTGTTCGGGTGTTCCGGTGGGGGATTTGTCTTCGAGGTTGAGGAGTTTGGGTATGCTTGGCCCGTGGATGTCGATGTCGAGCAGGCCGACGTTTTTTCCCTTCGTGGTGAGCCAGAGGGCAAGGTTTGCGGCGATGGTGCTCTTACCGACGCCGCCTTTGCCGCTGAGGACGAGAATCTTGTGTTTAATGTTTTGCACGATGCATTTCCTTAGTTTTCTGTTTTCAGCAGGTTGAGTGTGGCCTGGAAGAGAGCGACTATTTGTTGTTTCAGTATTCCGTTCGAGTGTTCGACGACTGTTTTTCCCGCGACCTGTGCGCGGGTAACGATATTATCATAGGGGATTTTTCCGAGAATGTGTAGGTTTTGTTGGGCGGCTGATTTTTCGATGTGGTCGGCCATTTCAGGGTTGATGTCGTACTTGTTGATGCAGAGGGCGGCTGGGATGTTGAAGTGTTTAGTGAGCCGGACGACTCTTTCGAGGTCGTGCCGGGCAGAGAGGGTTGGCTCGGTGACGATGAGGACGAGGTCAGCGGCGGTAATTGAGGCGATGACGGGGCAACCGATGCCGGGTGAGCCGTCGATGATTATGAGGTCTTTGTTCTGCTCTGTTGCGATTTGTTTTGCTTGTTTGCGAATGAGTGAGACAAGTTTACCGCTGTTTTCTTCTGCGATGCCGAGGCGAGCGTGTACCATTGGGCCGAAGCGTGTATCGGAGATGAAGTATTGGCCGTTGATTTGGTCTTTGAATTCGATGGCGTCGGCGGGGCAGAAGTACAGGCAGACGCTGCAGCCCTCGCAGGCGATGGGGTCTATGATGAAGGTTTTGTCGATGACGTTATTTGGGGGGCCGATGAGCTTTGGTGCGTCGAAGCTGCAAACTTGCTCGCACTTCCCGCAGCCGATGCATTTTTCAGTTATGACTGATGCGAGCTTGCCGCCGGAGAAGTCGTGGGTTTGCTTTACAGTCGGCTTCAGGAGCAGATGGAGGTCGGCGGCGTCAACGTCGCAGTCGGCAAGCACAGCGTTTTTTGCAAGGGCGGCGAATGCGCCGACAACGGTAGTTTTGCCGGTTCCGCCTTTTCCGCTAATTACGGTCAGTTCCTTCAAGTTTTTTGTTTCCTTTAATGACGTAGAGGGCGGCCCAATTTGGGTCCGCAGTTTCAAAAATGCGCCGGTGTTGTATGCCCAGGATATACTCGGTTTGAAGCATGAAGTATTCGGCGATTGCTCTTTCAATCTTCTTCAAATTCGTATGTTTAATCTTGTTTACGTAAGAATCGGGATTGCTTTTTTTGTCTTTGAAGAACTGCGAGGCGGGGTTTAGCAGGAGTGTGAGAAGTATGCCGTTTTTTCTGAGGATTCGGGCGGTTTGCCTGAGAGCTTTTTTGTAGTCTTGTATAAACTGCAGAGAGGCGACGTAAATAACGGCGTCAAAGGATTGCTCTGGGAAAAACATATTCTCCGCAGAACCGGCGATTGTTCTAATCGTATCGGGCGCCCGGTCGAGGGCTTGTCTTGAGATATCCAGGCCGGTAACGTTCAGGCCGTGGTCGGCGAGACCGGCCTCAATGACGGCCGGGCCGCAGCCGACACTGAGGACATCGGCGGCGTCTTTTAGCTGGCGGAGGATGTAGTCCAGCTCCGCTGTGAAAACTTCCTGCCAGAATTCGGTTTTGCACGATTGGATGTATTTTCGCATAAAGGCAATTTTCCTTTTAGTCGAAGAATTTTTCCCGCCACCAGAGGAAATGTCCCCAGGGATTGTCGAGTCGGTATTTGTCGTCGTCGGGAACATCGAGCCAGGCATTGATTTGCTCCAGGATGATATCGCAGGGCCGGTCTTTGGCCAATAATTCATAAGCGCACTTGACGAGCAGAAACTTTTTATGTGCGACGGGGTCATCCGGGTGATGGTCTGGATGATATTTCAGCGATGCCCGCCTGTACGCTTTTTTGAACTGTTCTGTGCCTGCGTTTTCGGTGACGCCGAGGATGCGCCGGGCGGCTTTTTGTGCCTGCAGGTGGCGATTTATTCTTTCTCTGAATTCGTAGTCGTTATGTATCATGGCGTTTGTCCGGTATAGTTTCGAGATATTTGTACAACCGGGTAAAGTGTTTTTTGTATTCAGGCAGTTCGTCGATGAGCATTCGGCCTTGCGAATAGGCGTGGGCGATTCTTATGTCGTCGGGCAATTCGAGGGCGATGTTAATATTCTCGGCGTGGCAGTATTGTTTGACCTGGTCGTTGCCGATACCGGAGCGGTTTATGACGACGGCGAATGGCAGGAGCATTTCTCTTGCGAGTGCGACGGCGAGTTTGAGGTCGTTGAGGCCGAAGGGGGTCGGCTCGGTGACGAGCAGGACGAAGTCAGTGTCTTTAAGTGCCTCGACTACGGGGCAGGATGTGCCCGGGGGGACATCGATAAAAGCAAGTGAATCGGGGTCCAAGTGTTTTTTGACTTCTTTAATCATCGAAGGTGTTCTGACGTGGCCGATGTTGAGCAGGCCGCTTGCGAAGTGGAGGGAGCCGGCTTTCCCGAGCTCGATTTGTCCGATTTCGAGGGGGGCCGGTTCGATTGCGTTTTCGGGGCAGATGAGCCAACAGCCGGTGCAGGAGTGGCAGAGCTGCTCGAAAGTGAGGACGTTGTGTTCGGCGAGTGAGATGATAGCGCTATATTGACAAAGCTCGCCGCACTTGCCGCAGCCGGTGCACTTTTGCAGGTCCACTTTGGGCACATCGACAGTGACGGGTTGGGTGCTGTCGATTTTTGGTTTCAGGAAGATGTGTCCGTTTGGCTCTTCGACGTCGCAGTCGAGGTACTGTGTTTTGCAGCCGAGCCGTGCGGCGGTGCGTGCGAGATTGGTGGCGACGGTGGTTTTGCCTGTGCCGCCTTTACCGCTGGCAATTGCTATTTTCATATCAAACTTACTCCTCAGCGGTATTAATCTTATCCCAATCAAAGTTATCTTTTTTAAACCATCCTTGCTGCGGCAGGGAATCAAAACAAACCGGTTTCGGATTACGCCATTGCTTTGGCGGCAGAATTTGCCATTTCGTATAACGGTTCATCGGTGAAGCGGTTTTGTCTATTCTGTAACCGGTCGGATGAAATCCGACATTAATTTCCGCAGCTTTGAATGTTTGCTCCATTATTTACCTTCGTTATGTGATTTCGCTAAAGTGTTTTCGAATATAGCGGCTGTAAACAGCAGCAGCGGGGTTGTGAGCCAATACACGGTCTTTTGCAATAAGCGTTGTTACAGGAGCATTTGAGATTCTGGCAAAAACAGCATCGTGTCCAACACAAAGCCCACATAAGACGTTGAGCTGCGTTTTTGCATTATTTAGCAGCTGCGCCTGGCCAGCGGGGTTACACATAACTTCATAGTTTTCCGGTGAAATCTGTGGCAAATCAAAATCCTTCTTGTCGATTCCACAAACCTTGCAGCACACCGATACCACTTCAAAATGTTTTGAGAGAATTTCGTCGATAACCTTTGCTTCTTCGCTTAAGCCAATGCAAAAGGCCAAACCAAGTCTTTGGCATCCCAACTCTTTGGCAAGGAAGATTGTCTCGCCCAATCGCGTTTCTTTACCATAGAAACGGGCCTCAATTGCCGAAGCGGCCTTGTGCAGTTTTGCTATATGGCTGTCTTGATATAGTTGTTTATGCTCACCGGCCCGCGAAAAACAATCCTTGCCATCGTGACATTCTTTACCGTCGCATTGTCCACATCGCAGGATTGCTCTTTTTTCCACTTAGCTACTCCTCTGGTTTATTTTGATTATTGACAAACACTATTTTTGGCTGCAAATCTTTTGCTTTTTCGGCGGGAACCTGGCAGTAGGATATAATTACGACCTTGTCGCCCACGGTACCTCGTCTTGATGCCGGGCCGTTTAGAAGCACGGTGCCCAAACCCGGCGGTGCTCGCGAGATTGGTGGCGACGGTTGTTTTGCCTGTGCCACCTTTTCCACTTGCGACAGCGATGACGAGACGGTCGTCCATTTTAAGTATCCATGCCAAAGTGAGACTGGACGTTAGGTGCGGTGGTCTCGGTTAGTTTTCCGCTATTGAACTGTTCGACAGCGGTCTGGACGGAACCGGTCAGGCCGGTGAAGAGCTTAATGTTTGCGGCGGCGAGGGTGCGGTGAGCGTTTGGACCGCAGTTGCCGGTGAGGACAGCTTCGGCGCCGGCGTCGATAACGGTTTTTGCTGAGCTGATTCCGGCCCCACCTGCTGCGGCGATGTTATCGTTTTCTATTGCGGTAAACTCCATTGTTTCGGTGTCGGCGATGATAAAGCAGGCGGCCCTTCCGAAGCGGGGGTCAACCTGTGAATCCAGTGTTTTGCCGGTTGCTGTTATTGCAATTTTCATAAGGTATCCTTTCTAAGATATGGGACATGTACCGGTTGGACAGGAACCGTTGCTGCGGTTAGTTTGCCCAACGGAAAAGCCCGAAAATATTTTCTGCATATCAGAACTTCCACACTTTTCGCAAACATGCTTGTTCTTGCCGCTGCTTTTTTCCAGAAATTCCGTCTTGTGCCCGCATTTATTACACTTGTACTCGAATATTGGCATCGTTTAGTCCCCTTGTTAAGCTGTTTTTATAACGTTGTCCACTTTAAGCGTCTGCCAGAGAACAAACAATTTGCATGCTCTCTTTGATACTGTTAGTTATATGGCAGAGGTCAGCCGCTTCCAGGATACCTTTCCGCTGTTCTTGGGACAATTTGGTGCTGAGGCGGATTTTTGCATCAATTCTTGTTGTGCGCGACAGCTTTCCACTCGACGAAGTAGTATTTGGCGAGCAGGCCTCTGTTCGGCGGCTCAGCTCAATCGTCATACCTTCATAAGGAATACTCTGCTCAGTGCAGAATTTGACGACATAAGCACCGATACACATTCCAATCGATGCTTCGAAGAGCTGGGCTGGCCACATTCCGTCCCGCTCGTCATTTCCGTCCTCACCGCGTCCGGTCGTAACAGTATATCCCCTACAGCTTGCCGAGAACCGGAATCCGCTTTCATGCTTAACCAAAACTTCCATAGGTGATACTCCCCACGATTAAAACCTTCCCTGGGATTTGCAACCCCGGATTATGATAGATGCGCAGCATCTCTACCGAGGCTCGAAACCGCATCAGGAAGGTACAAATCCGTGGCTGTCTATTTTTTATTTTTTGCTGGTTTTCTGGCTTTCGAGTTCTTCTATGCGTTTTTTGATTTCATCGAGACTATCTTCAAGATATTCCGCTTGGCCTTTGAGGCCGTCGAGCTCCTGCTCGGCTGTCACTGCCGGAGCAAACGGCGCATCGCCATAAGCATAAGGGTTCACAGCACCGCCATAAGCAGGCATGCCGTATCCGGCTCCGGCCCAACCAAAGCCTCGACCTCGGCCCCAACCGCCACCTCGGCCCCAGCCGCCACCTCGGCCGAAGCCCCAGTAGCCGCGGCCGCCAACAGGATTCATATAACCCGGCACTGGATAGCCCGCACAAAAACCCGCAGCTCTACCCGTCATTGGTCCCATACCTCCAGGACCTGTTCCATCTCCACGTGGCATAATAGATCTCCTTTCAAAAAAAAATGTTAACCTCTTGTACTACTCTGCGAAGTACCCGCTACGTAGCACGAGTCATTTGTGTACCACATTTGGGACAGCTTTGCGCATTACAGGGCTGTCCGACAACATGAGCAACCGCTGTTCCGCAGCTCGGACAGACACAATTTCCGCCCGGCCCTGCTGCAAAAGGTCCGCCCATTCGGCCTCTACCCTGTCCCTGGCCTTGACCTCGACCCATACCACGACCTGTTCCGGGACCCCGGCCTGCAGGGCCTGTACCGTTTCCTCTTGGCATAATATCCATCCTTTCTGCAATTAACTCCTTAGGAGTTAAATGCTATGTTTGAACTTAGTACCAAAACCCAAATCTGCCTCTGCCTCTACCACGGCCCCGACCGAAACCTCGGCCAAAACCAAAGCCAAATCCTCTGCGGAGCCATGGATTGCCCCAGGCGGCATAAGGGGCTCTATAGGGAGCGCCGTAAGCGTACGAACCTGCACCATAAGGCCCGAATGCCGGTACGCCGGCAGCAGGGGCAAACCCCCTTGCTCCAACGGGGTTCATATAGCCCGGTACGGGATAGCCCGCACAGAAACCGGCGGCTCTGCCTGTCATAGGTCCCATACCAGCAGGACCTGTTCGGTCTCCAAATGGCATATTAATCACCTCCTTTTCAGAATAGTTAGCAATTTTACCTGTTGAGCCAACAGGTCTTCCATTTATTCCCACAAAACCCTGAACGTGTTTAGGGTCTTCTTGCGAGGTTTTCAAGACACAGAACCCTCGCCCAAGCCCGGTCATCGGGCCTTTGCCCAACGGCCCTGTTCCGTCAAATCCAGGCATTTAGTTGTTGTCCTCCTTCAAATCAGCAATTCTGTCAAGTGTTTTGGTTTTGCTCAGAATCATTGCACCAACCCGACAGTCGAGGTGTTTTGCGATGACGGGGCACTTGGCTCTGAGGATGAAGAAGATGTCTTTATCGATGTCGCTTAGTGTTTCGTAGTTACCCTGTCCTTTTGCGATTATGAGGTCGGCCCGGCTGAAGCGCCGCCGGAAGTCTTGCGAGCAGGTATCGAGTATCGTGCCGGGCGCATCGGAGCCGTTGTCGATAGTCTCGGCGATGTCGGTTATACCTGCGATCTGTGCATCTTCGATTGTGGCGTCGTTGAGGATGGGGCCGCCCCTGACGACACAGGTAATTTTTTCTGTGGGTAGTTTTTCGATGAGGATGCGGTCGAAGACGATTTCGCCGGCGTTATCGGCGATATAGAGGATTGTTTCGGCCTGGTCTGCGGCGATTTTGAGATCTTCGAGGGCGTTGGTATCGAGTTCCATGTCGAGGGATTCAGTGATTGCATCTTTGAGGTGCTGTTCTTCGAGTCCTGAGTTGACGCCGAAGTCGATGATATTTCCCGCCATAGCGAGCCGGACAGCCGTTTCGAGGGGGTTGTGTGATTTGTCAACAAGGTCAATCAGGTCAGGATACATTTCGAGTGCGATTTTGTTGAAGCGGTTTTTGATTTCGATGTATGGGTCGGGGTTTGCGGTGAGCTCACGGATGAAGCGGTGTATCTGCTGGGCCATGGCGGGCGGGCTCTGGGTGAGGTCCATATCGGCGGCGAGGCGCAGGGCCCGGCGGAGGACCTGAATGTGGACGTCCTGGTCGTCGGTGGTGAGGCGAACGGAGTCAAGGACCTGGCGGATGAAGCACGGGATACAGTCGAAATACGTTTTCATAAATGGTCAGGCCTTCTTAGCTGCCGAAATATGGTTTAGCCGGTTATTTCGCCACCTTTTGGGCTTTATACAGTCTCTACGTATATTATGGGCATATGCTCATAATAAATCCAGTAAAAAATCGAGAAAAGTGCAAATTTTTTCTTTCGGCGGGTTTAGCAGGGTTTAAGAGGTGTTCTGAGGGTCAGGGATTTGCGGCTTTTTGCATTAGGTCGTGGACCCAATCTTCGAAGAAGATGGGGTAGAAGTGCATCTTCTCGGTGGCGAGGCGGACGCCGTTTTTTGAGAGCCATCCTTTGAACTTGTCTTCCCGGCCTGGGAACTGCTGTTTGATTCGTTTTTGATAGATGGCTGCGAGCATTTTGAGTCTCTGTTTTTTTGTGTCTTCGGGCAGGGCGGCGGCACGGAAGAAGCTTCTTACGGCGGCGACCTTTATGCCATCGCCGGGGAAGAAGGGTTTCAGGCGTTTGGGCAGCTCGGTGGGCAGGACGAAGGACTCGTCCATTGATGAGTCGATTTCGTCGGCGTCGTAATGGATGAGCGGGTCGTAGAAGAAAACGGCGGGGGTGTAATCGACTCTCATAAAGGCGAGATGGGAGACGAAGACATCGGGGGCCTTTCCGGGCTGCAGGAGGTTGAGCGGGCCGTCGCCGATGAGGATTGTGAAGCAGGTCTTGTTGAGGTCTTTTCGATTGTAGCCGACGATTTTGTTGTATGCCTGCTGGAGCTTTGGCAGTGTTATCCTTCGGACATCGATGATGAGGAGTCTTGAGGAGGTGGTGTCCTGGGCCATTGCGTCGATTTCCCGGATGCGGGGTTTCCATTGGAGGGTGTTGGGGATGATTAGCCGGTAGAACCTTGTTTTAGGGTGGTTCTCGAGGCGTTCATAGACATCGTCTGTGAGGACAGGGTCGAGCGAGAGGATGTGTATTTGGGGTTTTCTTGCCTGGTGGCTCAGTATGTCGGGTTCGGCGTCGTTGGCCATTATTCCATCCGCACTGTCAGAATTACAGTTTGGGTGTTTTTAACGCTTCCTGGTAACTGCTCGGGTACCTCTATTAGTATTATAGCCGGATCTGCCGCAAATTGCAAAAGGTTTTGGGGCTGCAATCTGATTTGACGAATTGATTCGTTTGAGTTATCGTGTACGAGGCAAAGGAATTTTGAGTGAGGATTTGACTTTAAGGAGAAGGATATGCGAGCGTGGCGATTATTGGTTTGGGTGATTTGTTTTGGTCTTGTGGTGTGGGGATTCGAAGAGAAGGTGGAGACATTAGAGGCGAGTGAAGAAGGAAAGGAGGCAGCAATGGCTGTGAAATTGCAGTGGTTTGGACATGCGAGTTTTAAGATTACGGCGGGTGAGGATGTGATATATATCGACCCGTGGAAGCTGACCGAGGCGGCGCACGATGCGACGGTTGTTTTGGTGAGCCACAGTCACCATGACCACTATTCTGCGGGTGACGTGAAGAAGGTGTGGAAGGAGGGGGCGAAGCTGATTGCATCAGGTGATGTTGTGAAGCAGGAGAACAGGGGCGAGGCGTTGAGGCCGGGCCAGACGATTGAGGCCGGTGATGTGAATGTTACGGGTGTGGCGGCGTATAATCTGGCGAAGAAGTTTCATCCGAAGGGGAATGAGTGGCTTGGGTTTGTGGTAGAGGTTGGGGGCAAACGGATATACTATGCCGGCGATACGGATTTAACGGATGAGATGAAGGCGTTGAAGGACATTGACCTGGCTTTGCTTGCGGTTGGAGGAACGTACACGATGAATGTTTCTGAGGCGGCGGAGGCGACTAAGGCGTTCGGGCCCAAGCAGGCGATACCTTATCACTGGGGTGACATTGTGGGCAGCAAAGCGGACGCTGATGAGTTTGCAGAAAAAGCGGTGTGCAAGGTGACGGTATTGAAGGCGGGGGAGGTGGTGGAGCTTAGTGGAGAGGAGTGAGAAGATTTAGAGCCGATTATTAGGATAGGCTCTAAGGGTTAAATATTCGTGAGAAGTGTGGTGTGCTGGAGCGGCGAGAGCAAGGTGTGGGAGAATAATGGTCAAAGGTCATAGGTTCAGGGAGGCGGCGACCGAGCGGATGTGTTTTGCGGCGAGGTTGTATTCTTCTGGGGTGTTGAGGTGTTCGAGCATGAGGGGGATGTCGTTTAGCTTGCTTAGTTCGGAGAGGAAGGTTTTGTAGTCGAGGCCGCCTTTGCCGGGTCTTACTTCGTTTAGATGAGTGGTTAGCTCCTGGGTTAGAGTGATGTCTTTTGCGTGGCAGGATTTGACCATTGAGCCGAGCTTTTCGAAACATTCGGAGATTATTTTTCCGTTGGAGTAGTATCGCTGAGGGCTGCAGATGAGGTTTACGGGGTCGAGGTGTACGGCGAAGTGTTTTCGGTCGATTGCTCTGACGAGTTTGAGGTAAGAATCGGCGGAGTCGGGGTAAGCCCAGGGCATTGTTTCGAGTGTGTAGAAGGTGCGGGTTGGCTTTACCTCGTCGATGATTGAACGGGTGGTTTCAACAATCATATCAAAGGTTTCGTCGGTGAAGTTAAGGGGGTGGTGGCCCGCCCAGTTTTTTGGATTTTTTGAGCCGGCGATGTTAACGCAGCAGTTTGCGCCGATTCGGTCGGCGAGTGCGAGGGAATCGCGGCATTTTTTGAGTGCTTTTTCTCTTTCGCGTGGATTCGGGCTGATTGGATTGCTCCAGGCGCCGACTTCTGCGATAACGATATCGGCGTCTTTGGCGGCTTTTTCGTAGGCCTTTATCACATCATCTTTTTCATTTACCCCGACAGGGCAGTATGCGGCGTTGTAGCCGAGCTGCTTTACGGCTTTTACCCAGTTATCGGGGGAGTCGTACTTTTCGAAGACGGGACCGCCGAGGCGGAGCGGTTTTTTGGCTGTCTGGGCGGCGAGGGCGGATTTTATGGCCGGGGCAGAAAGTAATGCGCCGGTGGAGAGAAGTGAGTTCTTGAGAATGGTGCGGCGGGATAGAGGTTTGCTTTGTTGTTTCATTTCGCACGTCTCCCTTGAGCTTTTTTCGGCTGCTAAAAACACAATCAAGGCCTATCTTGAATCAGGAGTATGGGCATTTTCGGCGAAAAGATGAGGGCGGGCAAGGGAATTGTGCAGGGGATACCCTGATTTATGGACGCCAAATACCTTACTTCTGTGAGAAGAGGTGGGCCGGTGGTTTACAATACGGGCGTTGATGGATCGGCGAGGTATCAAGGGTTCGACGGAAGAACAAACTCGCGACAGGAATGATAGATAATAATAGAGTGAACAATTGACCGGCTGGGGGAAAACCGGTGTGGGCGAAAATGGCTTCGGAGTTAAGGTATAGAGGGTGAAATGCAGCGACGGAGTTTTGTCGCAGAAACGAGGTAAAAGAGATGAGGCTTACGATGCAGCAGAGGGTTTTGGCTTTGGAGCGTGAGGTATCGGTTCTTCACGATACGATGAAGCTGCTGCACAGGATGCTGAAGGAGCAGCGGGAGCTGATCAACGATTTCATTGTGCAGAAGGTCACGGAGTCGAACGGCAGTGAGAGCAATAACGGCGGGAACGGTCGGCCTGAGAAGGAGCTGTTTGTGTTTGTCTGCCGGCAGAAGTTCGACAGGATTGAGCAGGACGTGGCGAGGAATCGCAAGCTGATAGAGAATCTGCGATTCGGACTAAAAGCAGGGTGATATTTTTTTAGATTCTCCTCCCACATTCCCATAACATAGCTCAGGACTATTTGGATGGTTTTGAGCTATGTTTTTTTATATCGAGAACTCTTTTGCATCGCGGGCACTTCACTGACGGCGCCTTGTAGTTCGGGGGGATTTTCAGAGTGAGGCCGCAGAGGCAGCCGAGGAAGGCGAAGCCGTTGACCCTTCGCATAATATCACCGACTTGGCGGAGCTGTTTTTCCGTTCTTTGTTTCTTCTTTGCCTGTTCGGAGGCCTGGCGGAGTGCGATGTCTTCTTTGGTGAAAGCGACGGCGGGGACGACCGTGCTATGCTTTGTGACTTTTGTGAATGCGTCGGAGTAGTCTTTGAAGGAGGCGCCTCGGGCCATGTTGCGCAGGATTTTGACTCGTTCGGAGATTGGGGGATGGGTGCTGGTGAGGTCTGAGAGTTTTCTGGTGCCTTTCTTTTTGAAGGGATTGGCGATGTACATCGGCGCGGTGACTTTGTTGACACTGGCTAATTGGGGCGAGGGGTCGTTTGCTATTTTTTCCAGCGCGCTTGCGAGTCCTTCGGGGTATCTGGTGAGGCGTGCGGCACCGGCGTCGGCGAGGTATTCACGTTTTCGCGACAGTGCGAAGTAGAGCAGTTGCGCCATAATGGGAGCGAGGACGGCAGCGATGATTGCGATGATGATAAGCAGGATTGCGGCCTGGCCGGAGCCTTTGCCGCCTGAGGAATATCTTCTTCGAGAACCCATTGAGCTGTAGAACATGCCTCGCAGGAAGATCTGGGAGAGGATGACAATTGTGCCGAGCATTACCCCGGCGAGGGTGACGAAGAGGATGTCACGGTGGAGGATGTGGCTTACTTCGTGAGCGACGACTCCCTGCAGCTCGTCACGGTTGAGGCGTGCGAGCAGGCCAGCGGTGACGGCGACGGAGGCGGTTTCGGGGCTTCTGCCCGTTGCGAAGGCGTTGGGGGCGGGGTCGTTGATGATATAGACTTTTGGCATTTTGGGCAGGGACGCGGCGATTTTCATTTCCTCGACGATGTTGAAGAGCTGGGGGTGGACGTCGTGGGTGACGGGGGTTGCCCGGCTTGCGCGGAGGAGTATCTGGTCTCCGCCGGCGAAGCTGATGATAGTCATAATGAACCAGACTGCGGTAGCGATGATGATTCCAGTGAAGCCGCCTCGCGGGCCCATGAAGCCGAGACCTATGACGAAGCCGAGCGCCAGCAGGACGAGGGCCATCACGGTGAGCAGTATGATCGAATTCCTCTTGTTTACTCTGATTAGTTCCCACATAGCGTCAACGATTCTCTCCGAGCTTGATCGTTTTTGGCCAGCCGGGATACTGGGAGCCGGTGTTGGGGTCGGCAGGGTCAGCGTATCGCGGCCAGCATTCCATTGTGATAGTTCTGTCAGACTTGTTGAGCTTTACTATACCGTAGCCGGGCATATTGTCGTGCAATGCTCTCGGTTCCTTTCCTGTTGGGTCGTTCGGGTTTGCTGCTGCCCAGACGGTGATGTGGTTGCCGAAGCCGTCTTTGTATTGGCCCGTGTAAGGCGGCATACCGAGCTGATGATTGCCGCCGGGTTGGGGTGGCAGCCATGAGCGGGGGTAGAAGTTTGCGATTGAGGGGACGCAGAAGGACCATATAGAGTCATCCCAGTCGTCGGCGCCGTGGTGTACGATTGAAGCGAGGTGCTGGTCTCCGGCGAGGTGGAAGACGTTGGCCTTGCGAAGTATGCGCAGAGCCCTGTTACGGGCGGACTGAGGCCAGCCGTTTGAGTCGAGGTCTCGGTCGAGCTTGTCGTGGTAAGTGTCGCGGGTCTGGAGGTTACAGAAAATGGTCTGGGAGAGGAGGACTTTGAACACAGCGTGGTTTGACCAATCGGCGGTCCAGTTGTCGAGGAAGTCAAGCTGTCTTTGGCCGAGGAGTGGTACGCCGGGGACGTCGGCATTTTCGACGGAGTAGTAGGGCGTGACAATGTGCGCATCCTCAATGAGGGCGCCGGGGACGAGGTTGTAGTCGCCTTTGAATTTTCTGTCTTCGACGATTGCGAAGCTGACGGAGCCGTAATTCATTGAGCAATAATAGACTCCGATGCCTCTCTGGACGGGTGTAGGGTCGTAGGGGTCGGGCAGATGCGAGGTCTGTGTTCTCTCTACCATATTGATGGTTTCAGCGGGCCATTTGTAACCACCGTCGTGCCAGCTTTTCGGTGCGAGCCGTCCTGAGCATCCGAAGAGGTTGCCCTGGAAGACGTCGTGGTCGTCGGGGATACAGACGCAAGGTATGTCACGTGCGAGGTCACGGAAGGCCCAGCACCAGAGGTACCACTTGTAGAGGTAGTCGAGCTGTCCGATTTCCGTTGGGAAAGGTTCTGGTCGGGTTGGGCTTGCGCCTTCGTAAACCTGGTCACCGGAGAAGAAGAGCAGGTCGGGTCTGTGTTTGGCGACGTTGGTAACGACATCGTTATGGGGGAACCAGATGCCGGCGTGGGTCCATGGGATTCCGCGTTCGACGCCGGGGTGTTTCAGGTTGTGGTTTCCGGTGAAGCCGGCGACGGTGATTGTGTCTTTGTCTATTGGGTTGTGTCTGACGGTGCCGGAATAGGTGTAGCGTTTGGAATAGCCATCGGGCTGCTTGAGGTAATATACGATCGAGTAGGGTGTGTCTTTTGTGTCGTCCCAGTCTTCAACTTTGAATGTGGCGGTGTAGCCGGGGACAATAATGTTGGTGGCGACGGCGTTTGGCCGGCCGGCTTGTTCAAAGGTGAGGGTGACGGTCTGGTTGTCTTTTTTGCCGAGCGGCATCATCTGAGCGGTGAGTTTTAGAGTATTTCTGCTGAGGGTGTGCTGGGCGGAGAGGATAGGGCCTGCGGTTCTTTCGGGGTGGTCTTCGAGTTTTGAACCGGCGACGCCCCATTCCTGGAACCAGAAACGTGCGGTGGGATTTTTTGAGCCGGGGTGTGAGACGAGGGCGATACTGCCGATGAGGCGTCCGGGGTCGATATCATCGAGTGTGAGGGTGTCGAGCTGCTTGTGGGATTGGCGGTCGAGCAGGTCAAGTCTCAATATGTAGCGGTTGTCTTTTGGTGTTGCGAGGAGTGAAAGACCGAACTGTTTTGGGAGCTTTGTGATTTTTTTTGATTCTGCGAGGACGGCGCCTATCGGAGATTGTTTTTTGCTGAAGTCTGCGATGAAGAGGGTGCCGTCGGTTTTGACGCCGGCAAAGAGGCCGCCGCCGGTATTTGGGCTGTGGTGGACGAGGGCGGCGGCGCGGTAGTCGAGTTTAGCCCCTGCGCCGATGAGAAATCCGGCTGCGGCGTCCGGGGGTTGGTGGTCCTGGGGTTCAATCAAACCCGTTTTCACAGTCAACCGGATGTCACCATCGTTTTCGGCGAGGCGGCGGGTGAGCAGGTGCACGGTTCGCATTGGCTTTTCGGGGCGTGCTTCGAGGCATTCGAGTCGGCCTTTTGAGATTTGCCAATCCTGGAGGCGGTTGGCCCAGTATTCGGGGCCTACCCAGGTGCGTTCGATGTCGGCGGGCCAGGCGCCGACAAATGAAGGGCTTGTTTTCTGTAGCTGAACGCAGCCGCAGAATGTCAGCAGCAGCACAATAAGTATTACCGATGGAAGTATCCTTTCGGTCATGGCAATCGGCCCAGACAGAGGTTACGAGCTGAAATCGACTTTTGGTACTTCGCGTTCGGCGGGGGCTTCGATTTCGAAGAAGTCGCGTTTTGTGAAGACGAACATGCCGGCGATGATGTTCGAGGGGAACATCTGAATCTTGTTGTTGAAAAAGAGTACCTGGTCGTTGTAAGCCTGTCTCGAGAAGGCGATCTTGTTTTCCGTGCTGGTGAGCTCTTCCTGTACCTGGAGGAAGTTGGTGTTGGCCTTGAGGTCGGGATAGTTTTCGACAACGAGCATGAACTTGCTGAGCGCTTCACCGAGGGCGCCTTCGGCTTTTGCGGCGCCGGCAACGCCTTTAGCTCCCATAGCGGCGGCTCTGGCGTTGGTGACGGCTTCGAGAGTGCCTCGTTCATGCTTCATGTAACCCTTTGCGGTCTCGACGAGGTTGGGGATGAGGTCGTGTCGGCGTTTCAACTGGACGTCAATCTGTGACCAGGCGTTATCGACCTGGTTGCGGAAGCGGACGAGTGCGTTGTAGATTCCGATGATGGAGGCCACCAGGATTACCGCCAGAACCAGAATGACGATCAGGGTGATAAGTGTTGTGCCCATAATTTATCTCCTTTGCTTTCTGTATTATTTTGCGAACAGCGTTCTATAAGGCATTTTTGATTTCTTCGAGTGTGACGTTCAGTGTTGCTGCTGCGATTTTGTCGAGTTCAGGTTCGGGTCCGACGAAGTGGAAGACGCGATGGATGTGCGAGACGGATTGGCCGGGCGCGAGTTCGAGAGCAGGCGAGGAGCTTTCGAGCTCGTAGAACGGGCCCATAGGTTTTTCCCCTGGGTTGACGGGGCCGTCATTGTAGGAATTTACGACGTCACCGGAAAAGGGTTTGTCCTGCATCTGCCACATTGAGTTGACGTAGTCTGTGATCCCTTTGGGTTTTGTGTACTGGACGAGCGTTAGTACCTTGTTGGCTGCGTCGTAGCTGCCGAGGATTGGCTTGGCCCTGTAAGGGGACAGGCCAATCTTGCTTCGGTACTTTCCGTCGGCCTTGAAGAAAAGGATTTTTTCTTTGACGACAAGTCTGTCGGCGGGCACCTTGCCGAAGTAAGTGTCATTTACTATCGGGCCGAGAGCGTCTTCGCGGCAAGGGTTGAAGGGGATTACGACCGTGGTTCGGTCGGAGGGATTGAACATGCTGAGAATCCAGATTGAGAGCAAGCCCGTTTGTTTTTTCCAGGGCTTATCGCCTTTGTTGGTGATTTTGCTGACGGTTTCATAGACGACCGGGCTGACCGAAGCGGGAATGTCTATGCCGAGCTTGCCGGCTGCATCGCCGCTGCTGAGCAGTCGTATGTCGCGGTCAATTCGAATGTCAAACTTTGTGCCGGACCAGTTAGTCAGAGAAGCGGTCTTTGTGAAAACAGCGATGTTGTCTGTTTTGGATACGAGGTCGAATGGTTCGGTATCGATGACAGGCGGGACCTGCCAGTGTTCGAACTCGAAAGGCGCACCTTCGGGGAAGTAGATAGCGAACTGTCCGCCTTCGGGGCCCATCCAGAAGCGTTCTTCGCCGCCATAGGCGTTGATGTGTTTTTGAGTTTTGCCCGATTCGATGAGCTTCTTGTTGATCCAGCCGAAGCTCATTCCGTCGAGGCCTTTGGCGGTGGATGTCATGACGCGGCCCTGGTATTCGGGGACGATGGCGAGCCGTGCCATACCGTTAGGGTCTGAGAGGACGATGCAGTCGGTGTGCTTCTCGAGGAAGGCAAGGTCCTCGCCGAAAGTCGCTATCTTATTATTAGTCTGTGAGCATCCCATAACGGTCAAGAAAGATAGTGTGATAAGTGTCGGGCAGATTTTCATAATCAGTTACCTTCCAGTATTTTTTCATTTTCTTTATTTACTCGATTGAGAATTTGAAAACGGCTGTGTGTTTGTATTGCTCGCCGGGTCGTAGTATTGTCGAAGGGAAGTTGGGCTTATTTGGTGAATCGGGGTAGTGCTGCGTTTCGAGGCAGAATGCGGCGTAGCCGGTGTATGAGGTGTTGTCTTTTCCTTTCATGGAGCCCGAGTAGTTGGGGGTAAAGAGCTGGACGCCGGGCTGGGTTGTATAGAGTTCCATTACTCTGCCTGACTTTGGTTCGGTGACGCGTGCGGCGAGCTTGACCGAGCCATCGGCGTCGGTTATGCAGTAGTTGTGGTCGTAGATTCCACCTGCTTGCTTGATTCGTGCGCCGATGGGCACAGGTTTTGTGAAGTCAATGGGCGTATCCTTGACGGATTTTATTTGGCCTGTTGGGAATCGTCGGTCGTCGGCGTCGGTGTAGGTTTCGGCGTTAATGGTGAGGACGTGGTCGAGGATGTGGCCGTTGTCGTGGCCGGCGAGGTTGAAGTAGCTGTGGTTGGTGAGGTTGACGACGGTGGATTTATCGGTAGTTGCTTCGTAGTCGATTTTCAATTCGTTGTCATTTGTGAGTGTGTAGGTGACGGTGACATCGAGTTTGCCTGGGAAGCCCTCTTCGCCGTTGGGGCTTGTGTAGGAGAATTTGACGGCTACGGCGTTGTCGGATTCGATTGGCTCGGCATTCCAGATTTGGTCGTCGAAGCCCTTTTTTCCGCCGTGGATGTGGTCTTTCCCGAGGTTTGTTGTGATTTTGTATTCGGTGCCGTCGATTGTGAAAGAAGCGTTTGAGATACGGTTGGCGTAGCGTCCGACGGTGGCGCCCATTTTCCAGCCGTCGCCGACGTAGCCTTCGAGGTTTGGGTAGCCGAGGACAACGTCGGCGAGGTTGCCATCGCGGTCGGGAACGTGCAGCTCGGTGAGGATAGCGCCGTAGTCGGTTACTTTCGCTATGAGTCCGTTTTTGTTGGTCATGGTATAGAGATAGACGCCCTGGGGGCGGTGAATTTTTCCAAAATCTTGCTTTTCGATGGTCATTTTTTTGTCTCCGTAAGTGATGGGCGAAGTACAGGCGAGAATGCACAGTGCTGCGAGAATGGGAAGTATTGTGGGATATCCGGATTGCATTTTTATTCGTTCTGCTCCATTTGTTTTGTGTTTCGGTCGCGGCCGAACATGTCGGCGAGTAGTTTTTTGATTTTGTTTTCGGGATCGAGACGGGCACGGTCGATGATGTTTTGGAGCTCGCCGGCGTCGAACCAGAGTCCGTCGCCTCGGCGGCATCGGTCTATCAAAAGGACGGGTTTGTCAGTGCCGACGAGGACCTTTTCCATTTTCCTGTCGCAGATGGGGCATTTTCGGGGCTTTTCGGTGCAGGTTGGGTCAAGCCGAAAGGAACTGATTAGCTGTTTTGATTTGTCGGCGTGGCCGAGGAGTTGTTCAAGCTCGCCGGCGTCGAGCCAGATGCCGGAGCAATCGGTGCAGTAGTCGATTTCGACCTCGGTGAGCTCAAGGGTAATCATTGCGTTTTTACAGGCCGGGCAATCCATAGTACTCCAAATCAAAAGGCAAAAATCAAAATGCAAAATTACACAGCGAAATTCAAAATGTCAGACTATCGAGTCTCCGGTGTTTTCGTCTCCGTTGCGACAAAGGCAATGCTGATGGTAATATCTTATATTTGGATTGTTGCCAGGTCAAGGAAGGGGTTTTTGTTGTGAGGCGGACGTGAGAGGGGCGCAATAAATGTTCTTGACGGTGGATTTTTGGGTGTGTAGCGTATGAGAGAGCAGGGCTAAAAGGATTTAAAGGGGTCATGGAATGATAGTAGACTGCCATACGCATATCAGTTGTAAGGTGGAAGAGTTTGATGAATCGGCGTATTTAGAGGCGACGGAGCCGGTTGATATGTCGGTGGTGCTGCCATTTGGGGGTGTCAGCGGCGAGGAAGCCAACAGGGTCGTGAGTGAATACGTTGGGAGGCACACCGAGAAGATGGTCGGCTTTGGGGTGGTTGAGCCGACGGAGGATGCGGTGGGTGTGAAGAGTATAGGCGCCTTGCGAGAGAAACTGGGATTGAAGGGTGTGGTTTTGTACTGCTGCCGGTGCGGTTTTCATCCGGCGCACAGCAGGGCGATGCGTTTGTATGAGACGGCGGAGGAGCTTGGTCTGCCGGTGTTTTTTCATAATACAGCGTCCGGTGCCGAGGGAGTTCTGGAATATTCACAGCCGTATCTGCTGGACGAGGTGGCGAGGACGTTCGGGGGGTTAAAGATTGTGGTCGGCAGTATGGGGATGCCGTTTTTTGAGCAGACGTTATGGCTTGTGGGGAAACACAAGAATGTTTACGCGGATTTGACAGTGAGACCGGGTAAGGTTTGGCAGGTGTATAATGTGGTTGTTGGTGCGTATGAGCAGGGAGTGATGGACAAGCTTTTGTTCGGGAGCGGTTTTCCTGCTGCGAGTGCAGGTGAGTGCATGGAGACACTGCTGGGGTTCAACAAGCTTTTGGGGGAGGCGAATCTGCCGACGGTTCCTCGCGGGGCGATCCGCGGTGTTATCGAGCGTGACACGCTGAAGCTGCTGGGGATTGAGCACTAAGTAAGGAACTCGGATTCAAGGGGGCAATGTCGGTGGATTCATGGCCAGGATGGCCGTGCCACAGGTGGGTATGAGATACACGGGCAAGATGCCCGTGTCACGGGTGTACCGTCAGTTGTCGGGATTGTTTTGAAGGGGACAAATATGGCAATACAGTTGGCTCATCACCGGCCTCAATGGAAGACACATATAGGTTTTCTTCTTGCGGCGATTGGCTCGGCGGTCGGGTTGGGCAATATATGGAGGTTTCCGTATCTGTGTTACAAGAATGGGGGCGGGGCATTTTTGATTCCGTATTTTCTTGCGCTGCTGGTGGTAGGGATACCGCTGATGATTCTGGAGGTGGGATTGGGGCACAAGATGAGGGGTTCGGCGCCGGCATCTTACGCGATGGTCAGCAGGCGTTGGGAGTGGGTGGGCTGGTGGCAGCTCATGTTTGTGATGTTCGGGATTATGCTCTACTATACGGTTATTATCTCGTGGTGTCTGAATTTCTTTTTCCTGTCATTCAACCTTGGGTGGGGAGACGACCCTGATAAGTTTTTTTTCTCCGAGTTTTTGATGAAGAGCGGTTCGCCTTTCGAGATAGGCGACGTTCGGACGCCGATACTATTTGGTTTGGCGGTGGTGTGGTTTTCGAGCTGGTTCATAGTGTACCTTGGTGTGGAGAAGGGTTTGGAGCGTGCGAACAAGTTTTTCATGCCGCTGTTGTTTGTTCTGATGGGTATACTGGTATTCTGGAGCGTTCGTCTTGAGGGTGCGAGGGAAGGGCTTGCCGTGTACCTGCGTCCGGATTTCAGTCGTCTTGCGGACGTGGGTGTATGGATAGACGCATTTTCGCAGATATTTTTCACGCTGAGCTTGGCATTCGGGATAATGATCGCCTATGCGTCTTATCTGCCGCGGAAGAGCGAGATAGTGAGAGACTCGGTGGTGATCAGTCTGGTCAACTGTATTTTCTCGGTCTTCGTGGGTTTAGGGGTGTTTGCGATATTGGGCTATATGGCGAACAAAACGAGCCAGCCGGTTGATGAGGTTGTGACGAAGGGGATCGGCTTGGCGTTTGTGGCGTTTCCGAAGGCAATCAGCCTGCTGCCTTCGTTTGCAGGTATCTTCGGGATGTTGTTTTTCGCGAGCCTGGTGATCGCGGGGCTGTCATCGGCGATATCGATTATCGAGGCGTTTACGTCGGGGATTGTGGACAAGTTTCATTATTCGCGGGGAGCGATTGTCTCAATCCTTTGTACAGCGGGTTTTGTGGGAAGCATAATCTTTACGACTCAGGGGGGGCTCTTCTGGATTGATATAGTTGACCATTTCGTCAACCATTACGGTCTTGTGCTGGCCGGCCTTCTGGAGTGTATTCTGTTGGGTTGGGTTTATAAGACAAAGAGACTTCGCGAGCACATCGACCACGCTTCGAGCACGAAGATATCGTGGTGGTGGGACTATTCGGTGAAGCTGGTGATTCCGACGGTTCTGATAGTGCTGCTTGTGAACTCGCTAATCAAGGAATTTAGCGCGGCTTATGAGGGGTATCCGGTTCTCTCGCTTGTTCTTTTAGGCAGGGACTGGCTTGTAGCGACGTTGTTCGCAGGTGTGCTTATATCAATGCGACGCTGGAAAGTGGCACCTGAGGAGCGATTGGAGGAATAATCGCGTATATTGGGCTTTGAGCTTGTAGCGGGGGGTTCGGGCGGGCACGAGGCGAGGTCGGTGGGGGTGAAAAGGTTTAGTGGCAGCTATTGTTTTGGTTTGAATCCTTTGAGACGTCCGCTGGTGTATTTTTCACAGGCCTTTTCCAAATCGACGTCGCTTATGTTTGCAAGTGTGCAGAGCCAGGCGAAGACGTCGGCGAATTCTTCGGTTTTGTTTTGTGTGTTGTTTTTGGCCAGAGCGGTGGCGAGCTCACCGACCTCCTCGATGAACCAGAGGAAGGTTTTTGGGACGCCTCTCCTGCGGTCGGTTTCTTCGTAGAGTCGTGCGATTAACTGTTGGAATTCGCTGATTTCCATAATGGCGTACAAGTGACGGCTGCGATAGATTTCGCAAAGGCCGCTCGCGTCAGTATATGGAACTGAGCATATACCGTGTAAGCGGCCCCTGCGGACTATGTCTGCCGATCATTTTGGTCACAGCCGGCGAATTGTCAGCTCAAGAGGTTGGAGAGCTTGACTTTATGATAGACGCTCCTTGCCTGAGCGAGTCCCTGAGCATAAGCCTTTTCGGCTTTACCGCTGAACTTTTCTTTTCCTGCATGCTCGGCGAGGTTGAGCTGGCTGACCATAGGCCCGTCAACGGCTTCGATGATTTCGAGCATGGTGATTTTGTTGGTAGTTCTTGCGAGCTGGAAGCCGCCTCGCGGACCTCTTTTGCTTCGGAGTATGTTTGCTCTGACAAGCTGCTGCAGGATCTTGAGGAGGTACTCGAGAGGTATCTTGTACGCCTTTGAGATGCTCTGGGAAAGAATGATCCCATCCTTCTGGTGCTTTGCAATATAGCCGGCGGCAAGTATTGCATAGCCTGTCGATCTGCTAATCTTCATTTTGGTCTCCTTGTAAAAACGTCACTAAATAGGTTTTAACCAGCATGCCCACACGCACGCCTAACTGTCCCATCATAAAAGGTGTGGACGTTAGGGTATGTCAAGGTTGAAGAATATCTCAATATCAGGTTGCATTATCCACTGTCGAAAACGGAACGCAAGCTTTTTTACCTGAAAAATACATAGAATTTACAAATTTTTTTGAAATGTGTGGGAATCAGGGCGTGTTTTCGGGGGAGGGCGAAAAATTTTAATTTCTTTTGCCAAAGTTGAAAAAACTTGCTATTTTGTCGTGTCGTGGATACTATTTCTGGTTGATTAAAGGACGTATTGGGAGAGTATTATGGCACCGATCAAACCGAGAGTGAGCGTAGAATATGTCGGTGGCGCGACGGTATTGACGTTCTCAGACGAAAAGATACTTGAGGAGCGGGATATTCAGGAGCTCCAGGAATCGCTGATGAGCGTAGTCGAGCAAGGTGAGAAGTTGAACCTGGTGCTTGATTTCCGGAATGTTCAGTTTTTGTCGTCTGCGGTATTAGGGCTTCTAATTCGTGTTAGTAAGAAGATTTACGAACGGGACGGCGAGCTGCGTCTTTGTAATATAAGCTCTCGGATATACGAAGTGTTTAAGATTACGCGTCTTACGAAGATATTCGAGATTTACCCGGACGTAGAGAGTGCGATAGAGAGCTTGCCTGGAGAGTAGCAGGGGGTGTTAGTGAGGATGGTTAGTTTGTGGGGCTTTGGCGATTTGGGAAAGATAGGGGATTTGAATGTAGGTTCTGGGAGATTGGGGCGTTATTTCGGGGTGTTAAAAAAGCATGGTATCTAAAATGCCCGTCAGCCGTTCAGTTGTGATTTCAAGCACGCCGTTGGCGATAGTTGAGGTCTGCAAGCAGGTTTTGGTGAATCTGGAGGCGCAGGATTTCAGTGAGGAGGACTTTTTTGCGGTTCACCTTGCGCTGGAAGAGGCGTTTATCAATGCGGTAAAGCACGGCAACAAGATGGAGCCGACCAAGGCGGTGAAGATTGATTATTCGGTTGGTGCTGACAGGATAGAGATATGCATGACCGACGAGGGTGAGGGGTTCGACCCTGAGGTTGTTCCGGACCCTCGTTACGGTGATAATCTTTTCAAGCCGGCAGGGCGGGGGCTGCTTCTCATTCGCTCGTATATGGATGTGGTTGAGTACAACAAGCAGGGCAACAGCATTCGGATGGTCCGGTTTAAGGAGAAGGAGAAGGAGAAGGAGAATACATCAAAAAGTGCAGCCAAAATCAAGGCGTGACCGATACAACGTTATGTCGAAGCTGCTAAGGATAGGGGGTGACAGATAACTCGATGTCTGGCAGAGCCTTATGTATTTTTGGTTGCGTTTTTTTGTGTGCCGGCTGCATCTACAATGCCGAGCCGATGCCGGCGGTCGTGTATGATTATGGGGTGTCGAGCTCTTCAGCAAGGGGGCCATTGCATCCTGTACCGGTGAGCGGCGGAGGTACAGTTGACGTTGTGGGAGGCGTTCCGTGGAGCTGGTATCCGCCGGCGGGTGTGGAAAGGGGCTGGACAGCGATAATAATTCATCATTCGGGAACTGACGAGGGTAACACGGCGATATTTGACAAGTGGCATCGTGAGGGCAACCACTGGGAGGGTGTTGGCTACGATTTCGTGATAGGCAACGGCACCGACAGCGGCGACGGCGAGGTAGAGGTGACGTTTCGGTGGCGTGAGCAGATACAGGGTGCACACTGCGGCGGGACGGCTGGGAACTGGGCCAATGAGGAGGGGATAGGTATATGTCTTGTTGGGGATTTTAACAGGAGCAGTCCGACTGCTCGTCAGATGCAGTCGCTTGTTCAACTTGTAAGATTTCTGCAGCAGCGGTACAGGATTCCAACGAGCCGGATATTCGGTCACGGCAGCACTCCTGGGGCGCGTGTGACGGATTGTCCGGGGAGGAATTTTTCGATGTGGCGTCTGAAGAGGATGCTTTAGCGTTTGGCACGGCGGCTGTGTCGGGTGGTTTTTGAGGCGGGAGGAAGGTCCTATAAAGTCACTTCGTTATGCGGGGGGCGTTTTTTCTGCATTAGAATTTGACCTGCGGTGTTGTGAGTAGAAGTTGGGCCGGGTTAATACCGAAGTCATTGTCCGTACAGGTATTTGGCTCAATAGCGTAAGGAGCAGGTCAAATGGATACATACGAGTCGTTTTTTTCGCCGGGCGGGATATTGAACGAGCAGATAGCACGTCAGTTGTTCAATGTGCTTCCGGAAGAGAACGTGGTGATAGTAATGATAGACGAGGACGGGAACAGCCGGCCGAGCGACTCGGAGCGATTTTCGAAGCTCAATCTCAGTGATGCATTTCTGAAGGAGCTATGCGAAAAGATAGACGACGGTGAGGAGCCGGTTGTGACGCAGTCGGATGAGATGAGCATTGTAGCATCGGCGGTGTGTGGCGATGAGACGAAATGCGGTTATGTAATCATTGTACTGCCGCAGTATAGTCCGGAATCGACACTGGCGAACATGGACCTGATTGAAATTATACTGAGCCAGATAGATCTGATAGCGAAGCTGATAGAGAAGAACAATCAGCTTTACGAGCGTCAGACGAAGCAGTTGGGCGCGTTTTGCGGCAGCGGGACGAGCTCGAACTGATAGTCTCATTTCGTTTGTATCCTTCCATAATCATTGGCATATCTTCCGGTTTCAAAAAGGGTATAAGTTTGTTTTTGCGTTTGCCGGGGGAGGTGCTATAATTGCTTGTCTGTTGCGGATGTTAATGTGGTTTTTGGCCGGGATTTGGTTAAGAGACGGTGAGATTTCAAGTATTCAAGAACGGCAAGGTCTGTGAGGAGTTCGCTCTGCATGGTGCGTACGTATTCGGCAGCGACGGGATGGTGGTGCGGCGAGTTGGGATAGAGTTTAACGGGGGTGTGATTGAGTTTGGCAGGGCGAATCTCGAGACAGCGGGGCTGGCGTTGCTCTGGCCGGTGGAAGGTTTCGGGAAGGTTCTTTTGCCGACGACGTGCCTTCCGGAACGAGCGGAACCGTATAATCTGAATCTGGAGATAGCGCGTGCGAAGCTGATGCAGATAGTGCAGAAGCGTGAGGACTGGTCGTTTTTTGACGCGATGGAGGGTTTACATGAGCTTGGGGAGGATGCTCAGCGGCTTTTCATAGAGGCGATTCAGAAGATATCGGATTCGTCGGTGGCGTCGAAGCTTGCGGACGAATCTCTGAAGAAGGGGATGATATTTTCGGAGCGTTTGGCGGCCCGGCAGGCAAAGCTGTTGTTTAGTGCGCGAGGCAAAAGCCACGGTTTCGGACGTGTTTGTCTTGGCTGCCGGGTGAATCCGGAGCAGATATCGAATGCGAAGTACGTGGAGCGTTTTCTGAATCTGTTCAGCTTTGCGATAATCCCGATGGAGTGGGGTCGAATAGAGGTTGAGAGGGGCAGCTACGATTTTTCGAAGATAGATGCGTGCGTGAATGTACTTGGCAAGCGGAAGATGGCGTTGGGTGCGGGTCCACTTTTGTGCTTCAGCAGGGAGCACCTTCCGGCGTGGCTGGTGCAGGACGGGGCGAGCTTTGAGAAGATACGTGAGAGCGCATATCAGTTTGTTGCGACGACGGTTGCGCGTTACGCTGCGATTATCCGAGCGTGGTGCGCGATAAAGGGTTTGAACGTGTTCAATCATTTTGGTTTTGGGTTTGAGCAGATACTTGAGATAACGCGAGCCGGGACGATGGCGGTGAAGGCGGCGACGGATCGTGCGGTGAAGATAATCGAGGTGACAAATGCGTGGGGAGAGTACTATGCGAGTGTTCCGGATACGATTCCGCCGCTGGTTTATATGGATATGGTGGTTCAGAGTGGTATAGACTTTGATGCGTTTGGTCTTCAGATGTGTTTTGGGAAAGACGAGGCGGGGATGCACGTTCGGGATATGATGCAGATATCGGCGATACTGGATTATCTTGCGCCGATAGCAAAGTCCCTTTACATAACGGGCGTAGAGGTGCCGAGCAAGAACGGTTCCGGGCCGCATGCGCCGGAAGCTGCAGGGCTGTGGCACAAAGCATGGGACGAGACACGTCAGGGAGAGTGGCTGGAGCAGTTTTATCGGATAGCGCTTAGTAAGCCCTTCGTGGATGCTGTTGTGTACTCGAATCTGAGTGACACCGATGGGAGCATGATAGCCAACAGCGGTCTTTTGACGGCGAAGCTTGAGCCGAAGAAGTCGTATGATGTGCTCAGGAAACTGCGTCATACCATCTACAGCAGGTAGTGACCGAACGAGTGACGGAAAGAGGAAACCAGACAAGGATGACCGGGACTGGCGGCTTGATTACTTCACAAAGGGCCGAACAGAGCGGAATCGAGCTTTTTGCGCTTGTTATCGCGGTTTGGATGGGTGTTTTGCTTTCTGCCGGCTTCGAGGCGCCATGGTTGTGGAGGTGTGGTGAGTCGGGGGAGATTACCGCCGAGAGGAGAATCAATCCGAATGATGCGCCCGTGGGCAGCTTAGTGAGACTGCCGGGAATAGGAATTAGCAAGGCGAATTCGATAGTTGCATACCGTGAAGGTGTGGTTGGACAGGGCCGAGGTGGGCGGGCTTTCGAGGATTGCCAAGACCTGCAGAAAGTCAGGGGCATCGGGCCAAAAACGGTTGTGGGCATGTGTGCATTCCTCCGGTTCGATTGAGGAGTCCCGGTGCGTAAGGGATTCGAGTGGAGACTATCGGGGCTCTTGTTGAAGCAGTGGCAAAAGAATTGGCACAGTTGCGTGATTAGGTATATTATGGGCTGGTTCGAAGTGTTGCGAAAAGTGACTTGTGAAGCTTGAAGACAGGAACAGATGGACGAGTGGGAAATAGATAAGCCGTTGGGGCGGTGTTACGGGACGGGCAGGCAAATCAGTCCGGGCGAAGAGTACTTTGCCGCGCTGGTGGAGACAGAGGAAGGATTTGCGAGACGTGACTATTGTGCGGAGTACTGGGAGCAGGCCAAGCCGGAGGTCTATTGTTACTGGAAGACGAAGCTGCCTGCGCCGGACCAAAAGAAGCATCTTTTCGTTGACGACGATGTGCTGACGACTTTTTTCGAGCGGTTAGAGAAAGAGACAGAGCCGGGGAAGGTCAACTTCAGGTTCGTTCTGACACTGGTTTTGATGAGGCGGAGGCGTTTGAAATACGAGTCGTCGCGGACCGAGGGCGGGGCGGAGATATGGCGTCTAAGGATAACGGGGACGCAGGATTATGTTGAAGTTATAAACCCGAATCTGGGTGAGGAGCAGATTCAGCAGTTGTCATCACAGATTGGTCAGATTCTGCAGGCGGAACTTTGAATATCGTATCGCGTATTGCGTATTGCGTATTGCGAGCGGGTTAGGGGATATAGTGTCATCGAGATTCGTCACAGCTTTTGCAGCGATTTTGGTTATTGCCGGTTGCGGGCAGAAGGTTAGGGGGCCGGTGCGCATTTGTCCGGGGAAGGGTTCTGCGGCTGAGGCGGTTGCGGTGCTTGCAGGGCGGGCCGAGCGGGCGGTTTCGATAAGGGCGAACGGGCAGTGCCGTTTGAAGTATTACGTCGAGGACAAGGAGCACAAAGAAAATTTTGCGGTGAAGCTGTGGGTGAATCCGCCGAGTGAGATTTATCTGCAGGGTGACGTTGCGTTTGACGCGACGGGGATTGTTTTAGGAGCAAATGCGGAGGAGTTCTGGTTCTGGGTGAAGCTGAAGGAGGTGAGCAGCTACTGGTACGGCAGATGGTCGCAGTGTCGCAGGGGTGATGAGCTGATGATAAGTCCGAAAGTGGTGCTTGAGGCGCTTGGGGTAGTTTGCATTGACGGCTTTGAGTGGGATTTGTCGAACAGTGGTGGCTTTGATATTCTGACGGGCAGGAAGAAAGAAGGGACGGCTGTCAAGCGAATATATATCTCCACGTGCGAGTACTTAATATCGAAGATTGAGTACTTTGACGGCGATGGTGAGGTGGTTGTTAGTGCAGAGACGGAGAATTATGTGGAGGTGGCGGAAGGATTTTATGCTGCGAAGATGATAAAAGTGATTAGTGGCGGCGGGGGAGAAAAAGAGGATTCGGTGAGAATTATGCTTGGCTCGGTAAAGGCGGCGGAGTTTAATGCCAAGCAGCGTGCACGTCTTTTTGTTCGGCCGAAGCCGCGAGGATTTGAGCATGTCTATCAGATTATCGAGGGTCTGCCGGTCGAACAGGCAGGCAGGTAAAAAGGAAACATAAAAAGGAAAGGACGGATTTTCGTGAGCAGAGTGCCATTGAAAGAAAGACTGGGGCGGGGGGTTTTGCTGCTGGACGGTGCGATGGGGACACAGTTGATCGCGCGTGGAATAAAGGTGGGCGAATGCAGCGATTATCTGAATGTGGAGTCTCCGGATATTGTGATGACTGTTCACCGTGCGTATTCGAAGGCGGGCAGCGAGGCGGTTATTACGAATACGTTCGGCGCCAACAGGTATGCGCTGAACAGGCATAGTTACGGTGAGTATGTGACGGAGATAAACCTGACCGGTGCGCGACTGGCTCGCCAGGCGGTTGGTGAGGAGAAGTACGTTTTGGGTGATATCGGGCCAAGCGGTGATTTCTTGGAGCCGGTAGGCAGCTTGAAGGCGCACGAGCTGCGGGATGCGTTTGCTGTGCAGGCCGAGGCGCTGAAGGAAGGTGGTGTGGACGGTTTTATCATCGAGACGATGACAGCCCTTGATGAGGCGGAGGTGGCAATCGGAGCGGTTAAGTTAGTGGCTGATGGATTGCCGGTACTGGCGTCGATGTCGTTTGACAAGGCGGGGGCGGATTTTAAGACGATGATGGGTGTGGATATTGCGTCGGCAGTTGAGAGAATAGTGTCGCTTCGCGTTGATGCGGTTGGATTTAACTGCGGGACGGTGACGCTTGATGAATACGTAGAGCTTGCAGGCGAATTCGTCGCTGCTGTGAAGGGGACGGGCAGGGAAGTTTCGGTTTTTGCCGAGCCGAATGCGGGTAAGCCCGAGCTTATTGACGGCAAGGCGGTTTACAGAGTAACGCCGGATGAGTTTGCGGCGGCGGCAGAGCAGATACTCAGAGCAGGTGTAAGTATAATCGGGGGCTGCTGCGGGACAGGCCCTGCGCATATCGAGGCGGTGGTGCAATTGTTTATGGATTAGTCGGCCAAGAGCTTTTGAATCTCGTTGATAGTTTTTTGTGTGGCACCCTGGTTGTTTCGGATAACGTTTTGGCCTTGTTGGGCGATTTGTGCGGCGTAGTGGGGGTCGGTGAGGCATTTTTGTATAGATTCGAGCAGTTCGTGGCCATCTTTAACCAGGATTGCGCCGCTGCCCTTTAGCAGGACGTTGACGGTGTGGTTGAAGTTGAATGCGTGCGGGCCGAAGATAGTGGTTTTGCCTAAGGCGGCGGCTTCTATCATATCGGAGCCGCCCATGGGCACCAGTGAGCGGCCTACGAAAATCACCGTGGCGAGCGAATAGAACTTTCGCAAATCACCCATTGTATCGCCTAATATGACTGCCTGTTTGCTCTCGTGGGGTGGGCTGTATCCTTCCTTTATCCTGCTGTATCGGATAAGGTCGAAGTCGGCTTGTTGTATCAGTTGGGCGACTTCGTTGAATCGTTCGGGTTTTCGGGGGACTATTGCAAGGCGCAGGAGTGGGAATTGGACGGTGAGCTTTTTGTGTACGTCGAGGATTATTTTTTCCTCATCGTTTCCGGTAGCACCTGCGATCCAAAACGGCTCTTTTCCCAGATTAAGTTGTGTTGCCAGCTCATCTGCGCCGGCGACCCTGTCGGCGATTTGGGCGGTGTCGTATTTTAGTGAGCCGGTGACGATTACTTTTTCGGCGGGTGCGCCGATTGCCTTGAAGCGGTCGGCGTATTCAGCGGTCTGAGCGAGGATGAGAGTTACGTTCTGAAATATCTTTTTCATCAGCGGCTTTGCGAGCTTGTATTTGCCGAGACTGTTGTCGCTGATTCTGCCGTTGACGACGACGACGGGGATATTCGAATTGTGCGCAATTTGTGTGAAGTTGGGCCAGACCTCCAGCTCCATCAGCAGGCACAGGTCGGGTTGGATGCTTTCAAAGGCACGTTGCATTACAGGCGAGAAGTCGAGCGGGAAAAAGAAGACGGCGAACTGGTCGCTGTAGAGCTTGTTTGCACGGGCAAAGCCGGTGTCGGTGGTGGTGCTGATGACGATTTCGTAATTGGGGAATTTGTCCTGTAATCCGGTGACGATGGTTTTAGTAGCGTTTACTTCGCCTACGCTGACGGCGTGAATCCAGATGCATTTTTTGTCGGGGTGTTTTCGGGCGATTTTGCCGAGGCGATTTGACCAGCCGATGCGATAGCGTTTGTGCCTGGCCATCCGGTACAGGACAACGGGACTTATGGCAACGGCGGTAAGTAAGTATGCAAAATCAATCAGCATTTTCATTAGCTATCTCTTCAAAGGACGAAGATATAATGATATTTGGAAAGCAGGAGCGTGTCAAAGGATTGATTGGTACAGCGACCGGCGAAAGGTGGGCTTAGTCAGAGGTTATGGAGCTTATGGTATATATGCCGACTGCCAGTATTTTGCCAGGGCTGCGAAGTCGAGGAAGTTGATTATGCCGTCGGGATCGGCTAAGGGGGCGAGGTCGCAGGTGGAATTCCAGCCCGGTGAAGCGGGAGTTTGAAGCCAGTGCTCTGCAAGGAATGCGATGTCTGGGATATTGACTATGTCGTCGCCGTCTCCGGGGGCGATGTCGCCGGGGATACCGATGAACTGGAGTTCGAGGCTGGGGTCGTCCTGGAGGAACAGGCCGCCACCGCGAAGGACGAGATTGTAATAGGACAAGAGGTTCATTCCGATTATGCCGTCGAGAGTTCCGCCTTCGGGTGAAGCGACATCGAGGAGAACGACGGGGACATTTTCGAATACGAGCCACTGGCCGAGCGCCGGGATTTTGATTGAATCGATGTAGAATGAGGGGAACCAGTCTGCCGCGCCGGTGACGTCCTGTATCTTCACTTCGAAGTCGGGGTAGTCCGGGTCGAGGGCGAGTCTGGCGCCGATTCTCGAACCGATGACAGTGACCTGAGCGCCGGTATCGAGCATGAAGCGGTCTTTGTCGATGGCGGTGTTGCCTGATTCGGTAAGGTCAACACTGTGGACGAAGAAAACACTTTGCGAGAGATTTCCCATGATGACCGATGGCGTCTGTGGCGTGCTGAAGTCGAGGTTGAAGAGGTCTCCAAAGATATCGAAGAGATTGATGTAGGGAACGTATTGTACCGAAGCGCCGCCGAGCGGTCTTAACTCGAGGGGGACTCTGATAGAGTAGTCAGGTATTGCACCGGAGTAGTGCTCGTGGAAGGTGACTTTCGGACCTGCGTATTGTTGGCCGTTGCGGCTGACGCTGACCTGCAGGTCGTTACGGATTACAGCGGTGTAATAGACCGCCAGGGGTGTACCGATGGCTGTGGGCAAGTCGGGTGTCGGTGGTGTGACGGGTTTTCCGACGATGATGGCGGTGTTCGTCATGCCGACAACTCCGGAAGTGTCCGAGAAAAGACCGCCGCCGTCGATTGCACCGAGGCCATCGACGAAGATTCCTATCGGCTGGCTTACCAATGCCTCGACCGAGTCGATTACACCGGTGATGAAAACGGGGTTCTCAGAGACGAGGTCGTTGCTGAAGAGTTCCGACTGCACGGCGTCGGCATTGCCCATAAGGTGAGCGCTTGCACCAGTGTCGAATATGCCGAGACGATAATCGGTTTGCGGGTCATAGTCATTGGGGTGGTTGTTTGAGATAGTGGTTGTCGGCACGGCTTCGAGTTCGAGCTCTTCAAGGCGATCCCTGGTGACGGCTACGACGGTCCAGGGAACGAAACCGTCTATTGGTGGAGATTCAATAACATTGGCCAGGATTGATGGGCCGGTTGTTCCAGCGAGGTAGATGGTTTTCTGTATAGGGCGTTTGGCGCGGTCGCGTGGTCTTGCGAGTGTAGGGGGCTGTTTGCCCTTTGGATATCTGATTGATTTGGCGCGGTTTCCGCCGGGCAGTCGCCAGTTGACTTGTTCTTTTTTCCAGTCGGGTCGGTCTGCAAAGACAACAGAAGCCCGGCACGCTACGGCGATGAGCAATAGTATCTTAAGCAGGCGTGGGTAAACTGGCAATTTTGAGCTTTTCATCACGGTTTTTTTCTCTACCGGTTATTATAACAAAATGAGGGTATTTTGTGCGTGGAAAAAGTGCCGAATAGCGTGTCATCTGCCGTAGCCGGGCGATATGGTCTTGACTTGAGGCGGATTTTGGCGTAATGAATATGTGAATTTTGGTCCCCGTAGCTCAATTGGATAGAGCGTTGGCCTCCGGAGCCAGAGGTTGTGCGTTCGAGTCGCACCGGGGATATTGAGTAATCGAATTTTCTCAACCGCCGATACCTTTGCATTGACATGATGTTTTGGTGACGGACTTTTATGACCGGGATTCGGCGAGCAGTTTACAGATTTCCCTGCAGTTGCTCTTGATTTTGTCCCAGTTGCCCGCTGCGATATCGTCTCCTTTGGCCACCCACGTGCCGCCGACTGCGAGTACAACGTCTGAAGACAGGTAGTCCATCATGTTAGCTGCGTTAATGCCTCCTGTAGGAATGAATTCGACGCCGAGATGCCTGTACGGAGCACAGAGATTTTTAAGGAACTTCAATCCGCCGGCAGCTTCTGCCGGGAAAAACTTGAGCACGGTCACCCCCAGCGAAACAGCCGCCTCGATATCACTCGGAGTCATCACGCCGGGTGTGAACGGCAGGTCAATATCCAGTGCTGCTTTGACCACACCGACGTTAAGGCCGGGCGCGACGGCGAATCCGGCGCCGCAGTCTTTGGCGCGTTTCAAATCATCGACGTTAAGCACGGTACCTGCACCAACCAACAACTCCGGCCGCTGTTTTGTCAGCAGCTTCATAACATCTGCGGCGGCCCTGGTGCGAAACGTAATTTCCGCGACGGGCAAGCCGCCTAATATAAGGGCATCTGCCAACGGCAGGGCCGAATCAACAGAGTCAATCGCGACTACAGGGACCACGCCGGACGCTCTTATTTTTTGATAAATGTCATCATGTGTGCTCATCTTTAGCTTCCTCATTTAAGGATGCGATGAAGACCGATTAGTGTACCGAGGATACTTTATTGTATTACAATCCGGCCATCCTTTTCAAAGACTCTCTTGGGAAAACCTTCTTTGCTGATATCGCCGTAAGGGATGCCGGGGCCGTATGTCAATAATTTTTGCGAGCGCGACGACTACCGTCGGCTGGTGTACTGCTCGGTTCTTGTTGCGTTGCGGCCAGGGCCACAAGTGTTTATTTGGTAGTTATAACTGCTTTTCATAAAAAGACTTACAAGACAAAGTCCGGTTCTGCGGGGCCGGAGGTAGTGCGTTCGAGCCGCACCGGGGATAGCGGTCTCTGGGGGGGCGAGATTCGGAAAAATTACCGGATTGCCAGGAAATAACTTGACTTTTATCGGAAGGGCAGGTACAAGATGCATGGTACTGTGGAAAAGAGCTTGGCGAGGAGTGGTATGAGAGCTCGTATGTCCCAAGTCGTACCGCACCCCGACAGGATTTCGTCCCCAACGCAGACCTACCCTATCGGCATAGACAGTTACCTCCCCATCGTAAAACAAGGCAAATGAAAAACAGAAAGTTTTTTTAGGAGGATTTGAAATGAAGTTATGTAAAGTTCTTATTGTTGTGCTGCTTGTCACATTCTGCCTTTCGCAGACAGCCCTGGCCGCCACGGTCACAATCACCAAGGACAGTGGCAGTGACATCAGGGTCTGGAACACCTTTTTCGGGTTTCGCGTTGGCGACCCCATCTACGACGGCTGGCTGCCCGCAGGGAGCACTCTCACTGTAACCAGCGGCTGGTGGGCTACAGACCTGTCTGTCGCGCAGGACACCGCTACGGGCCCGGCCGAACATTCCATCGGAGCTGTCCAGGAAAAAGCCGAGGGCGTCTATGAGTTGGCCGAATTGAACACATGGCTCGGCGAAAACTTCGGATTCATCCCTCAGCACCTCGCCGACCTTGCTCACACTGCGCCCGGCCCGCCTCTGTTCGTCGCTATCGACATCAACGAGTTTCTCTTTAGCGGAGCTGCCGTTTCACCCGGAACATTCGTACTTGTCGCGGCCGGCGAGGCATTCGACCCCCCCCTGCCGGGATACCTCATCGGAACCACTCCCATCTCCTTCGACCCCAACGAGGGCTGGAAAAACCTCGACCCCTACACCGGAACACTTGAGGTCATTGGAGAGATAACAATAGCCGCGCCCGGCGAAAACATGGATTTCGACTTCATGTATATGGACTATATCACACAGGACGACCTCTCCTGGGTCGGCTCCAGGCACCCCGATTACCCCTACCAGCACATCTGGGAGCTGGTAATAAACGACTGGAACGATGTCGAGATCATCAGCGACATCGATGTTGTCGAGCCCTGGGTTATCTATCCGGGTTATGTTCAGGTCGTCCCGCCGGCGAACTGGGGAAGTGAGGGCGTTATCTACGGCCGCTACGGCTACGAGGCCAACCCCGGCGCTGAAATAACCGCAGGCGGAGGCAGCTTGGGGATTGACTGGAGAGTAAACGGCAAGACCCCGGCAGTGGTGCCCGGACACGTCGAGCTGACGTACAAGAACGTCCCTGTCAGTCAGCAGATGCCAACTATGATAGTTGACCGCGAGCCGAACGAGCTTACCTTCAGCTTCGATTATCTCGGCTATACCGACGTGGGCGGCGAATACCCATACGAGCACTCCTGGGAGCTCAATATCACTGAGTGGGACCCGCAGCTAATGTATATAAGCGACCTCGAAATCGAAGCACCCCACATCGTCCCCGGCTACGTGGAAATAATTCCGCCGCCCAACTGGTTTGGGGGATCATGGTTCATCAAACGCTACGGCTACGAGGCCAATACCGGCGACGAAATCACCAATGAAGGAAAGTACACCGATTGGAAGGTCAAAGCAAAAACGCCTCAGGTCGTACCGGGCAATGTCTATCTGACCGAAAACGGCACTCAGGTAAGCGCCACAATGGAAACCATGGTCGTCGCAGAAGACAAAAAGCTCAGCCCATTCCTTATGATAGACACCCTTGACGAATGGCAGAACGCATACGAGCAGGGCAAGGTCCTGCCCCTCGACCCCGCGCAGTGGGACGACCACTGGATACAGTGGTTGCTCTACCACGACCCCGAGACAGAGCCTTATCCTACGACCGAGTTCTACCCGGCGACGCTCTATACCTGGGATGGTAACGGCGCGGGCGGCTATGAGCCCAATGATGACGGACTTGTTATGGCCTGGGGCGACGATGCGCCCGGCGATTTCGGAACCGCCTGGCAGCTCAAGTACAACAAAGACCCGGATCTGACAAACTGCATCATCACCGTCACGGTGACACCTCCGCAGTTCGGCCCCAGCGGTGCAATTACCCAGGTCTCACTCGGCCTGCAGAACAACCCGATGCTCGGCGGACCGATGCGCGCGTGGTACTGGAACTGCGGGGCACCGGGCAGCGGCACGCCGCTTATCTGGAACCAGCCGAACACGATTAGAATCGACACCTCCAAAACCGGTGTCGGTGCAGCAACACCAACGGCCAGCTCCTACATGAACAACCCGGGCTTCAACTTGACTACCGTTCAGTGGATTATCTGCGATGAAAACGGCAACTGGGTCGGCGGACCAAGCCCGGCGCCTGGACCCGGCAACTGGATGTTCCTCTGGAACTACTGGCACTGGTTGATGATAACGCCCAAGACAACCGTCGAAAAAGGTATCTACACCAAGTACAGCCAGCCGCCAATCCCTGTCGATGCAAACAGCGACCCGCCGGTCATCATCGGCTGGGATGAATGGTCCGACTTTTATGGGCCAAACCTTGTCGCCGATGACTGGCCTTGCGACGACAACCGGCCGGTAACCGACGTTCACTGGTGGGGTTCGTTCATCGGCTGGACTCAGCCGCATCCACCTCCGGTTATGCCGCAGGCATTTCATCTCGGCATCTGGACGAACGTCAAAGACCCCGACCCCTGTGACCCGCTCACGTTCAGCCATCCGGGCACCCTCGTCTGGGAAAACTACTGCACCAAATACGTCTGGAACTTTGCCGGCTACGACAGAGACCCACGATTCCTATCACCCGATATGGACCCGTGCGATCCAGGTAACGATATCCCAATGGACTCGTGCTTCCAGTTCACACAACTTCTCAGCGAGGACGAATGGTTCTTCCAGGAGCCCAACGATGACCCGTGCGACCCGCAGATTTACTGGCTCAGCATCGCTCCTGTTTGGAACGCAGCGGACTATGCCGACCCGAACTTCTATCAGTGGGGCTGGAAGACAAGGCAGCACATCTTCGAAGACGACGCCGTCAGCATGCAGCCTCAACCCTGGCCGCCGATGGTCAACGTCACCTCCTGGGCCGGCGGCCAACCCATCATGTGGCCGCCCTTCGGTGATCCTAAAGCCATGAGTTGGGACGTCGCTTTCGAGCTGACAACCAACGATCCCGGCAAGGTGAATCCTGCAGACCTTGACGGCAGCGGCTGGGTCGATCTCTTTGACTTCGTCATCTTTGCCGACCAGTGGCTCACCGCAGGTCCGTAATCAACCCTGACATACATCAGCGCAAAACCCACGGGCTGCGAGCATCTCGCTCGCAGCCCTTTTTTTTTTTGGTTTAGATACTAAAGTCAAAAATTTCTCTGTAGGTCCGGAAAAACTTTTTCGTGTGTTCCTTTCGGAGAGTCGGGAAGTTATAGGAAGGTGCAGCAATAAGGTGTTGTTTGAGGTCGTTGGCTGGTGTGTATGAGGGGGGATGCTCCTTGACATGGGGATATGATTTTGCTACAATGCTGTGAATTGGGGGTAAGCAGATATTATCAACCTACGGTGCGATTTCCCTTTGCGACAAGGTGTGAGTGTATCTGCAGCCTGGTGAAAGTCACATTATGGAATTGGCGTCGATGCGTTGTCGATGCCTTGATGGGGGGTTAGTTAAGGAGTGGGTATGAGAAGTCGGAGCCAATCGATTTTTTTGCCGGTGTTTCGTTTAGTGACTGTGCTGCTCCTCGCCGCAGTGACCGGAGTGAACGACGCACATGCGGTAACAGTAACACCTTCGGCCTGGGCAAGCATTCACGACGGGCCGATTGACGGCGGTGGCGACGGCTTCAACAGTGACTCGGGTCTGCTCGCAAGCATGGTTGCCGGCTTGCCGGCGGATGCGGCTTATAAGGACATCGTAATTGTGGAGTACGATTTGAGTCCGTTTGCCGGCCAGACGCTCGCAGAGGTGACGTTTGATTTTGAAGTCGAGGCGTTGGACCTTGTGGAACCGCAGTTGCATGCGTTCGATCTGTTTACCTACTCCGGTAACGGCACAGCCGATCTCGGCGATTTTTCCAGCGGGGCCACTTACGTCGATACCGTGGGCTATACGGTCGGCACGACGGGCAGCTTCAGCATAGACGTTCTTGCCGAGGCAGAGGCGATTCTCGCCGGAGGAGGGGCGTTTCTTGGGGTGAGGGTTGACCCGATAGGCAGCCGAAATCCCGCTTCGCTAATCACTGGAACTGCGGTTTTGAACGTCAGTTGGAGTATTACCCCAATTCCCGAGCCGGCCACAATTTTGGTGCTCGGTCTTAGCTCGGCTGTGCTGTTGAGAAAAAGGCGAAGTTAAGCAACGACGGTATCAGGCATCTTCGGCCGTGAGCGGAATGTTCACGGCCCTTTTGTTTTGGGGCCACTTCTCGGGGTATCGGAAAGCTATCAGTCGGTGTGTGGTTAAAATGTGGTTGAAATGTGTCTCGGCCTTTCTATCATAAACCTGTTTGATTGTAATATGCCGGAGAAAAGAACGGTGAAAAGCAGGTCGTATGTGAATGCTGTTTTGGTTTTTCTGATTGTGGAATTACTTGGGCCGGCGATGTCGGCGGAGGAAGCAGCGGCTGTAGGGTATGACAGTTCGGAAGGTGTGAAGATGGTGAACAATGTGAAGGTGAGTCTGGAGGAAGCGAAAGCGCAGGGTGTGTGGGAGATGTTTCGCCGGGTCAGTCGAATCCCACGGTGCTCGAGGCATGAGGAGCGGATATGCGAGTGGTTGCGGACGTTTGCGGAAGATAAGGGACTGTCGTATCGCAGTGACGGTGTCGGCAATACGGTGATTGAGCTGCCCGCGACAGCCGGCTATGAAGCCAGTGCCGGTATTGTGCTTCAAAGCCACGTGGATATGGTTTGTGAAAAAAAACCGGACAGCAACCACGATTTTTCGACCGATGCGATAAAGCTCATCGAGAAGGACGGCTGGGTTTGTGCCGAGGGTACGACACTTGGGGCTGACAACGGATTGGGGGTTGCATTGTCGCTGGCCCTGGCGGTGGAGAAGGAGCTTTCTCACCCGAAGCTTGAGCTGCTGTTTACCGTTGATGAGGAGACGGGGCTTACCGGTGCCGCTGCGCTGGAGCAGGGCTTTGTGACGGGCAAATACCTGATCAACCTCGACGGTGAGGATGATTCTTTTATTGTCGGTTGTGCCGGAGGCGAGCAAACACAGATTACTTTGAAGCTTCAGTTGTCTGAGGCATCTTCGTCATATCAATGCTATGTTTTGGAAGTTTCGGGTCTTCGCGGCGGTCATTCGGGTATCGATATCGATGAGCAAAGGGCCAATGCGATTGTCGTTCTGGCTCGTGTTCTCGATGTGTTGCGGCAGACGGCGGATGTGCGGATATGCTCGGTCGAGGGCGGCAAGGCACATAATGCGATACCGCGTGATGCACGTGCGGTTTTGTGCTTAAAACCGGCTGAGCTGGAGCGACTGCAAGAGCAGCTCAGCATCTTGGCGGTATCGCTGAAAGGGCAGTTCGCATTGACGGACCCCGGGCTGACTGTGACGCTGCTGGGCCGGAGGAAAAGTGTGTGTGAACAGGTATTTTCCGGGGATGTTGCCTATCGGATTGTCAATTTGATGCTGGCATTGCCGCACGGAGTGTACCGATTTTCACATGAGTTTGACGGTGTCGTTGAGACGTCGAGCAATGTTGCCAGGATAAGGACCTTCGCCGAGAAAGGAGAGCTGGAGATAGTGACTTCACAGCGCAGCTTCGACGTATGCTCGCTCGAGGAGATTACGGGCAAGATTACTGCTGCAGCTTCCCTCGCCGGTGCCGAGGCGGCGACGAGCGGAAGGTATCCCGGCTGGAAGCCGAATGTTGACAGCGGGCTGCTTAAAAAGGCCAGGCAGGTCTATGAGAAGCTTCGCGGCAGAGAGCCGGATGTGAAGGTGATTCACGCGGGGCTCGAGTGCGGTGTCATAGGCGAAAAATACAAGGGTATGGAGATGATTTCGGCAGGACCTACTATTGAGAATGCCCACAGTCCAGCCGAACGCGTCAACATTGCTTCGGTTGACAACGTCTGGAGATTTCTTCTTCGGCTCATACCGTCGCTTAGATAGGGGCGTACATTTGCATCTGCGGTTGCAACAGGGCTTTTGCCTGTCTTGCGAAGGCGACTGTGGCCTGAAAGTGGAAGGAGAAATTGTTTGCAAAGGGCTACAGAGACACTATATTTGTTTGGCAACCCCTGTCCGCGGTCTGAGTACATGGAGCGGTTAGGTTGCTATCCTGAAAGGACCGAATATGGCCCAGAAGAACAACGATGTTAAGAAGATAAAAGAATTAATTGCGATAATGAAGGAAAATAACCTTGTCGAGATAGAGATAAAACACGGCGATGACAAGATATTCCTGAAGCGAAGCGACGGTCCGGCTCCGAAGGCGCAGATTGCGGCCGTGCCGATGATGGGCGCAGCTATCCCTCCCACAGGTGCCGCCGGTGCAGAAGTACAGCCGACGGCTTCGGGCGGAGAAGTACAGCAGGGATCTGAGCAGGATGGCAAGGGGTTGGTCGAGATAAAGTCACCGATTGTCGGAACGTTCTATGCCACACCGAGTCCCGATTCGGATGTTTATGTGGAGGTCGGCTCGGAAGTTACGCCAACCACCGTCGTTTGCATCATTGAGGCAATGAAGGTGATGAATGAGATAAAGGCCGAGGTGGGCGGGACGATAGCGGAGGTAGTGGCAGAGAACGGGCAGGCGGTTGAATATGGACAGGTGCTTTTCAAGGTCAAGCCGGAATAACAGGCTGTTGCGCTGAAGCCGAGATGCGAGTTTATGTTTTCCAGAATCCTAATAGCTAATCGCGGTGAAATAGCCCTGCGTATCATTCGGGCATGTCACGAGCTGGGCGTAGAGGCCGTGGCCGTCTATTCCGAGGCGGACAAAGACGCCGCTTACCTGCATCTTGCCGATGAGGCCATCTGCATAGGCCCTGCGAGTCCGGCCGAGAGCTATTTGAACATCCCTCGAATCATAAGTGCCGCCGAGATTGCCGATGTCGATGCGATTCATCCCGGCTACGGGTTTCTCGCCGAGAATATAAACTTCGCGGAGATATGTCGGGACTGCGGGATAGTCTTCATCGGGCCTGCGCCTGAGGCGATGCGATTACTTGGTGATAAGATAGAAGCTCGGAAATTGGCACAGAAGGTGAGGGTTAAGGTCGTGCCGGGCTCGGAGGGAGCGATTGAGAGCGAATCTGAGGCATTGAAGCTTGCGAACAAGATTGGCTATCCGGTGATGATAAAGGCGGCGGCCGGCGGCGGCGGGCGAGGGATGAGAATCGCCCACAACGATATGAGCTTTCGCGCTGCTTTTGCCTCCGCTCAGACGGAAGCTGAAGCGGCGTTTGGCGACTCGAACGTGTATCTTGAAAAACTCGTCGTCGAGCCGAGGCACGTCGAGGTTCAGGTGATGGCAGACAAGTCGGGTAATGCGGTTCATTTCTTTGAGCGGGACTGCTCCATTCAGCGAAGACATCAGAAAATGATAGAGGAATCGCCGTGTCCCGTGCTTAACGAGCGAACGCGAGAGGAGCTGTGCGATGCGGCGTTGCGGATTATCAGGAAGGCGAAGTACGTCAACGCCGCTACTGTCGAATTTCTGCTCGACAAGGACAAAAACTTCTATTTCATCGAGGCCAACACTCGAATTCAGGTCGAGCATCCTGTTACCGAGATGGTGACAGGCCACGACCTGATTAAATGGCAGCTTAAGATAGCCGGCGGCGATAAGCTCGGGCTCAGCCAGCGGGACATAAAGCACAGCGGCGTTGCCATCGAGTGTCGAATAAACGCCGAAGACCCTGCAGAAAATTTCGCACCCTGCCCCGGCACAATTACTCGCTATATCGCTCCGGGCGGCCCAGGCGTGCGGGTGGATACGCACGTCTTTCAGGGCTGGACGGTTTCAGCAAGTTACGACTCGATGATTGCCAAGCTTATCGTTCATCAGGAATCCCGAGCGGAAGCTATCGCCACGATGCGAAGGGCTTTGTCCGAGTTTGTGATTGAGCCGATCAAGACTACGATACCTGCGTGTCTTGCGATTCTCTCGCATAATCTGTTTGTCAAGAACAAGGTGGATACCGGCTTCGTCGAGCGCAACTTCTGAAAACCTGCAGATTGCTTCTGTTTGATCTGCTGCATATTCACCTGGTCCAAACATTTCGATAACCTCCAACATAAACTTAGATTTCTATGTCGGAATATCGGTATTTTGAACCGAATCACATCAAAAAATACTCTGTATTGTTGCTACAGTCTCCATTTTTTGATATATATATCCCGTAAGCCAAGTGAGCAGCAGTGGTTATAGCGGCATGGTGGGGAAATTGCGCTTAGCTACCCGTGGGGCGGGCCGTGGTTTTCGCAGGAGGGTCTTTTAGTGATTCGTCGGTGAACTGTTGTCGGCACCGATGTATTCCGGGACGAGCTGTTTGATTTTTTCGGTGATACGGTTGTAGTCCTGTGTCTGGGCGATTTGGACAACCTCGTCAATGCCTTTGCGCAGGGTGTCGCGGTCCATCGGGATATTCGTCCAGATACCGATCTTGGGATGTCTTGTCGGCTGCATGTCTTCACCCTTTATCGAAAGCTCCTCGAAGAGCTTTTCGCCGGGTCTTTTGCCGGTGAAGACTACCTCTATATCTTCGCCGGGCCGAAAGCCGCTGAGCGTGATAAGCTCGCGGGCAAGGTCAACAATCTTTACCGGCTCGCCCATATCGAGAACGAAGATTTCGCCGCCTTTGCCCATAGCAGCCGCCTGGAGCACGAGCTGGCTGGCTTCCGGTATGGTCATAAAATAGCGCTTCATCTCGGGATGGGTAACGGTGACGGGGCCGCCCCGGGCTATCTGCTTTCTGAAGATTGGTACTACCGAACCCTCTGAGCCGAGGACGTTGCCGAAGCGGACGGTCACGAAATGGGTATTGCTGGTCTTGTTGAGGTCCTGTATATACAGTTCGGCGATTCGTTTCGACGAGCCCATTATGCTTGTCGGGTTGACGGCCTTATCGGTGCTTATCATCACGAAATTCGCCGTGGCGTTGTTGTCTGCGGCGTCGGCGACCGTTTTGGTACCCACCACATTGTTCTTGATGGCTTCGCCGGGGTTCAGCTCCATCAAGGGTACGTGCTTGTGGGCTGCTGCGTGGATGACAACGTCCGGCTTGTAGTGTCGGAAGATGCCTTCGACGCGGGTTTCATCGGTAATGTCGCAGATAACGGCCTTTATCGCGATGCCGGAGAACAGATTGTTCAGCTCCCGCTCGATGTAAAACAACGGATTCTCCGCCTGTTCGACGAGCAGCAACTGCCTGGGCTTGAAGTAGCAGATTTGCCTGCACATTTCCGAGCCGATGGAGCCGCCCGCGCCGGTGACCAGAACTGTTTTGTCCTTGGCAAAAGCCTCTATTGAATCCGGTTCGAGCTGGACGGCTTCTCTTCCGAGCAGGTCGTTAATATCGACGTCGCGAATCTGTGAGACGCGGAACCTGCCCGAGGCGATATCGGTCATAGAAGGTACTGTTCTGAAGCGCACCTTCGTTCCCTCGCAGACCTGAATGACCCGCCTGCGCTGCGCATGTGTGGCTGAGGGCATCGCAATTGCAACTTCTTCGATGTTGTTGTCTGCGCAGATTTTTGGAAGCTGTTCGACGGTTCCGAGTATGGGTATGTCGTGAATGCTGATGCTCTGCTTTGCGGGGTCATCGTCGATGAATCCGATGACATCGTATTCAGTGACCGACATTCGATGAATCTCTCGCAGCAGGGCTTCTCCGGTGTTGCCCGCGCCGACAATGAGGAAGCGTTTGAGCCGGCCGGTTTCGACCGTGCGGAACTCCTCGTAATATAATCTGACAACCATCCGCAGACCCGCCAGCAGCAGGACCGTCCCGAACATGTCGGCCATAAAGACGCCCTGGCCGACCTCGCTGATGAATCGGAACTCCCTGCGGACAAAATCGATGTTGAGCCCTGTCCACCACAAGGCAACGATGAGCAGCGTACTTACAATCGAGGCCTGGAGGATGCGTGTCAGGTCGGAAATGCCGACGTAGCGCCACCATCCCCGGTACTGCCGGAACAGACCAAAAACCACCAGCTTGACCGTGATAAACAACACCAAAAGACCGGGATACTGTTCGAGAAGCCAACTGGATTTGAATTGCATGTTACTTGCGAGAAGGAACGAAAACATCAATGAGACGGCAAAGGCAGCAGTGTGGATCAGAACAATCAAAGGTTTGCGGAACCTCAGCAGCAGGGTAGGTGGAGTTGAGAACTCTGACGGCTGCAGATTCCGGTCTTCTATCTGTGTTTCTGTGTTCGGTTCAGGCATATTCCCTGTATCGTCATATTTTCCCCCATGAATAATTACAAGCTCAATTCTAATAATGGCTTAGGCGTCTGTCAAGTGTGTTGGTGAGCAGTGTGTGTGGCGGCGGGGGTGCTATCGGCAATTTGCGTGTGTGAGTGACAGCAGGCGGGCAAATGGAAAGGCCGATGCACAGTCCGGCATCGGCCTTTATTGCAGCTTTGGCGGCTTGCATCGGCACGTGGGTGCTTTTATTGCTTCTGGGTCGAGTTGCCTTCTTTTTCCGAACTGCTGTCCTCGCCAGGTACATCTTCGGCTGGTGTCGGCTCAAATTTTGCTTCCTCGCGGTAGATGTAAATATCATCGACAGCGGTGTTGTCCACCTTGTTTCGCATTAGTGCATAAATGGCGGTGCTGGCTGAGAAGTAGTAGCTCGTTATGAATGAGACCAGCAGGCCTATGACTATCAAAATGAACAGGTACACTATGTAGGCAATGAATGACTCCCAGCGAGTTGCTGTCAAGGTTGACAGTGCGTGGAGCTTCATGAAACTCGGCTCGGGCCAGATGGCCATTATTTTGTCGGGCTGGTTGCCGGCACTGTTGGCCCATACGGCAAAACCCAGCAGTGCATGCGTTAACCACAGCATCAGAAAGGCAACGAATCTCGCAAATATGTAGCATATCGCACCGTAAACGGTGGCTATGGCGTAATAAAATCCCAGTCGCCAGGGCCTCGAGCTGACGTAGCTGTAAGCTCGTCCTATGGCGTCGAAGGTGTCTGCACCGTCATAGGCAATCGCCGGGAACATCAGATTGAATCCCAGAACAGTCCCTATAAGAACAACCGCAATTACTCCGCCTAAGAGAAGAGCGCACAGCATAAAGATGACCAGCATCAAGTCCCCGACTATTGGAATGTTGACCAGCAGCCCGAGCAAGAGTACAGGCACGCAAAGTGCGGTGATTAACACAACGGGGCCCAGCGGGGTAAGGAAAAAACTCGTGAATTTCTTCAAGCTGAACCGCAGGGCTTCACCCAGCCCCGGTTTCTCGCCTCTCGCAAATTGCAGAGCTGCAATTCGACATATCGCCCCGCCGGCAACAGCAATAACCGCAAGCTCTATAACAGCGAAGAAAATGCAGTAGATGTAATGGTATTTCATCGCCCAGACGACTGCATTGAGATACTCCGCGACGTTTCTTGCGACTCCGGGCAGGTCGAATGCAAAGAGTGATTCGAGCGCGCCGTGGAATTTATCCCTTGCGAAACTCCAGAGTGTGCCGAATACGCCCTGCCTTTCACCGGTGTCCTTATATCGTTCGACGTATGACTCTAATCGCCCCGGGTTTGCCAGATATACCTGAAGCTCGGTCTCCTGGCCCTGCATGCCGCCGGTGCCGACGACGGTTCCGGTAAGGTCCATGAGCGCCCCAGCCAGGCATATTATGGCTATTGCGCCGAAAGCGATTATCAGCTTGCTTGGTTGAATCGCCATTCGGAAGGTTTGGAATATCCTGGGAAACAGAAGACTATCGAGAAATTGAGAGGATTGGTCTGCACTGTCCATTTTGCTTCCTTTCAAAACAGTTACGGTTCTTATGCCTTCGCAGAAAACAATACTGTATATATTTTATTATCGGCCTTTTTTCAAGCACTTTTGTAATATTTTTGCCGGTTGGGGTTTATTATCCGTCCTCGATGGTATCCTGTGGATTTTCGATTGTTTTGTCATCCTCGTCCGATTGCAGGTTGGAGACAATCTTGTATTCGGCGTCAAACCATTGTCCAAGGTCTATGAGCTTGCACCGCTCGGAGCAGAACGGGAAGAATCTCGCCTGTTTGGGCTGTTCGTGAGCCGATGCTTTTACGGTTTTTCCGCAAATCGGGCATCTGCGTTTCATGGTTTCGCCGGTCGGTATCAGAGCAAATCTTCGCCCTGTTGCAAGTAGAAATCTTCTGCCGTCGTCTATGACCGGCTCTATTGAGCTGTGGCGTGCAGGAAAATTGAGAAACGCAATACCCGGCAAGCCCGAAACAGCCGATCAGCAGCTCAATGACAAAGTAGAGATATATCCTGTTTTGTGTTTTCTCGGCTAAGAGTCCTCCCAGTAGTGCTTAAGAAGTTTCCTGCCATACTTATCGCTGCAGTTCTTGCTCTTCAGGTTCGGTTGCAAGTCCCTGTTCGAGCATGCGTGCGTGCTCGACGCCGTATCTGGCCCAGGGCTGGGCTTCGAGGCGGGCCTTGGCTATCGGTTTTCCGGTACCCTCACAAATGCCGTATCTGCCCTTTTCGATACGCCCAAGGGCATCGTCTATCTCGCGGAGGAGTTTTCTTTCGCTGTCCATGAGGTCGAGGACGAACTCCTGTTCGTAGTTATCGGTTCCGATATCTGCCATGTGGATAGGCATGCTCGACAGATCCCCGGAGGCGTCGAGGCGAGACTTCTTGAGTGTTTCGTCCTCCATCTCGTTTACGTTGCCGAGGAGTTCTCTGCGCTTGGCCAGCAGCATTTGCTTGAAGTGCTCCATATCGGTGGGGCTGAGACGCCCTTTTTTCTTTCGAGTCATACTCGTCTTTGTTCTGGAGACCTTTTTGCGTTTCGGTACCACCTGTTATCCGCCTTTCTTTCTGTCGCAGCGTCCTACGTAACTCATAAAACCCTGTATGCTAACATATTAGCCTGTCATTCGCATAGCCCTTATTTCGTCCAATTACGCCGGCAGCGAAAGCAAAAACTCTATTACAGGGCCAGGAAACCAGGCAGCGGCGGCATAAAAGCTTTAAGTGTATTATTAACAAGCCCTTAGTGGGAGCAGAAGCGGAGGATTTTCTGCTCAGGATTCGTTTGTTTGCGGTGCTGTACGGCCTGTGTCCCTGGCAAATTTGCCGCGGGGCAGGAAGAATCTGCTTTTGCCTGCTTTCCCGCTGAATGTCTTCACAGCGAATACTTTTTCAATCAGCTCGGCGTTGAGGACTTCTTCGACGGGGCCGTGACTGTAGCCGCCGTCTGATGCGAGCAGCAGAACGTTGTCGCAGTATTGCACGGCGAGGTTGATATCATGCGTTATGGCCACGATTGTCTTGCCCTTGTCAAGCTGCATCTTCTTGAGCAAATCGTATATGCCGACCTGATGCTTCATATCGAGAAAGCTCGTCGGCTCATCCAGGAGCAGGATGGGCGTGTCCTGGGCGAGCGCTCTTGCGATAAAGACACGCTGCCGTTCGCCGCCGCTGAGCTGAGCGAGCGGCCGCGACGCGAATCGCTCGGTGTCCGTCATCGCAAGCGCCTCTGCGATGACGTCTTTGTCGGTGCTGCTTTCAAATCCGAATGTCCCCAAATAAGGCGTTCTTGCCATCGATACGACTTCTGCTACCGAAAAGTCAAATACCGGCACAAACTCCTGACGGACAACGGCCATTCTCTTTGCAAGCTCTTTGGCCGAGTACGATTCTACGTCTGCTGTGTCAATCCTTATCGAGCCGGCTTTCGGTTTGAGCAGCCCGCAAAGCAGATTCAACAGTGTTGTCTTGCCCGCGCCGTTTGGGCCTGCTATCGCCACAAACTGTCCCGGTGGTACCTCGAAGCTCAGGGCCTTTAGAATCGTGCTCTGCGGTGTGTAACCGAAGCTCAGATTTTCGACTTCTATGATGCCGTTCATTTTAACCAGCTCACCTTTCTGCTGTACTTGGCCAGCAGGAGCAAAAAGAAAGGCCCGCCCGCAATTGCCGTTATAACACCAACCGGCAATTGGGCAGGTGCGACAATTGTCCGTGCGATTGTATCGGCGACGACCAGAAAGGCGGCACCTGTTATCGCGCTTATGGGCAGCAGCCGGCGGTGGTCGGGTCCGAACACAAGCCGCACCGCGTGAGGAACGACCAGGCCGACAAATCCGACTAAGCCGCTCAGGCTGACCGCAATTGCAGTTATGAATGCGGCCAAGCCGAAGGCGATAGCTCGCGTTCGTGATGCGGCGACGCCGAGGTCTTTTGCCTGCTGCTCTCCGAATGTCAGCACGTTCAGCCGTTGAGATATGGCGAATAAAGCGACCACGCCGGCCAGAATGCATACGGCGGCGGCCCACAATACGGCGGGCTCTTTTTCTGTTATGTTGCCCATCAACCAGAATATGGTCGAATAGACCTGCTCGCTTTTTGCTATCGATGTCAAAAACATGATTAGCGCCGAGAAGAAGGCGTTGACCACAACACCGGCTAAAAGCAGGCTTGTTACCTGGGATTTTCCCGCAAGGCAGCCGACGGTCCAGACCAACCAGACGGTCAGCAGCGACCCGGCAAATGCAAACAACGCTATCGGTGAGCCCGCCCAGAAGCTCCAGGTGACGCCCAGGAGAACGGCAATAATCACGCCCAGTCCTGCTCCGCTCGATATTCCGAGGATGTACGGGTCGGCCAGCGGGTTTCGCAGGATTGCCTGGAGCACAACGCCTGCGGCGGCCAGTGCCGCTCCCACCAGCGCCGCTAAGATTACCCGCGGCAGCCTGACGCGGACGAATATATCATAGTCAATGTTTTCGCCGGGTGCAGTGCCGGGGCCGGCAAGAACATTTTTGACAGAGATATCCTGTGTCCCCACGAAAGTGCAAAGGCCCATCACGGCAGCAAGCACTGCCAGGCAGATGAGAATCTTGACGGTCAAATTCTTTGCTGTCAGCAATTCGGACATTTGTTTGCCTTACTGGCTCTGCTGTTTGCTGATATTCGGGTGCAGACAACGGGCGATAGTCTCGGCGCCCTGGGGCAGTCTCGGCCCAAGCCGCAGCATTGTATCGGCTCCGACAACGTAAATCCTCTTATTTTTCACAGCCGGCAAGGACGTGAATCTGCTCCAGAACGCCTCGGCGGCGGTTTGCTGCTGCTCGATATTACCGGTTACCATCGCGGACTGGATTATCACCTCGGCACCGCAGCTCAGCAGCTCTTCTGTTCCTATGGGCGGGTATTGCTGGACGGTTGGGCCGATTGCGTTTTCGCCGCCGACAAGCTCGATGAGCTGATTGACGAACGTATCTCTTCCCGCCACGCGCAGCGGCTCGGTCTGAATGACCCACAGGACCTTAACCTTTTCCGCTGAGGCGAATTGTGACCGGAGCTCATCCATGCGGCCCCTGATACTCCGGACCAGCTGTTCGGCCCGTTCTTCACAGCCGCTGGCCTCGCCGATTTTTCCAATCGCGGTATAAAGATGGGCAATCTCTTCTATCCTGACAGTCCACACGTTAAGCCCGATTCTGCTCAGGGTATCTGCGACGGCCTTCTGCTGCTCGAACCACAGCGTGACCACCAGGTCCGGTTTTGCCGCAATTATCGCTTCGGTATTCGGCTGCCAGAATGTCCCCACCTTGGGTTTGCCGGCGGCCTCAGGCGGATAATCGCAATTGTTGGAGACGGCGACGACTTTCTCGCCGAGCCCGAGAGCGAACAGTATTTCGGTAAGGTTTGGTGCAAGCGAAACAATCCGTTCGGGCGGACTCGTTGCGGCTGGAGTTCGTGCTACCGGAAGGACCTTTCTTGATGCGCTGTGCCGGTACAAACCGAAGACACCGAACAGAGCGACGATTGCAATAACCGGTAATGTCCAGGTCTTTTTGGGTGTCATGTTCGCTTGAACTGTTTTTCCAAATCACTCAGTGTAAATCTTATTGCGGTCGGCCTGCCGTGAGGACAGTGACTCGAATGTTCGATGATTTCCTTATCTGCGAGGAGCTGCTCGATTTCGTTGTCGGACAGTTTCTGGCCTGCCTTGATTGCCGCCTTGCACGCGGTCATATTAATGACCTCGTCAAGCAGACCGTCCGCATCGAGTGTCGCATCCCTTTCGGCGAGCAAATCCAGCAGCCCCCGGACGAAGTCAACCAGTTCGGCCTTGGCCAGCAGAGTGGGAAATGCCTGGATGGCCTGTGTTCTCGGGCCAAAGGGTGTTAGCTCGATTCCAAGTCTATCAATAAGCTCAGTGTTGTTGTCGATGGCGTCCTGCTGGGCGTCGGTCAACTGAAAACTCTCCGGTATCAGAAGCTTTTGCGATTCGAGTTTGCCCGCGGATATGCGCCTGCGCAAATCTTCGTACATCATTCGCTCGTGAAGGGCGTGCTGGTCGATGATGAGAAAACCGTCGTCGGCTTCTGCCACGATAAACGAGTCATGTATCTGCAGGAACTTGCGCTCCGGCAGGGCACCGGGCAGGTCTCCGGAGAATCCTCTGATATGTTGAGGTCGCTGTTCGGTGCTTTTCCCCGGGCTAAACTCAAGCCGCCGCTGTGTTTGACCGGGCCGATGCCTTTTGAAAAATTCCGCCATGGCATCGGCGATTCTCCCGTCCGGCTCCCGCACACCTGCAGCCGAGACACTCGGCAGCTTCCCCGCCGTGTCAAGATTTGTTGCCAGCAGCTTTTCCCGCACACATGCCAGTATCTGAGAATGAACAAGATTGCTGTTGTAGAAGCGAACTTCGATTTTGGTGGGGTGAACGTTCACGTCATAGTCTTCATAGGGCATTTCGATAAACAAAAACGCTACGGGAAATCTGTTCGGCTCGATACTGCCGCGGTATGCCTCTTTGATTGCATGCGAGATGAACTTATCGCGAATGAATCGACCGTTGAGGAGCACATACTGCAGCTTATTGCTCGTTCTTGCGATGTCGGGTCTGCCCAGAAGAGCAAAGATATGCAGGCCCTTTTCCCTGCTTTCGGTTTCAATCAGGTTCTCCGATATCTCGGGCGAAAACAGCTCTGCGATGCGCGGGCGAGTACCGTGGTCACCCGGCAGGCGATACAGCTCCCTGCCGTTGTGCACCAGCGTCAGGTCCAGGTTGCCGCGCGCAAGTGCCGTTCGCGTGAGCTGCTCGGTGATATGGGTCATTTCGGTATTGGCGGTCTTGAGGAATTTGCGTCGGGCCGGAAGCTTGTAGAAAAGGTCTCTTACCTGAATCGTAGTGCCGTAGTCGGTGCTGCAGGGGCACATTGGGCTCTTTTCGCCGCAGTCGTTCTCGATGCAACTACCCGCAAGCTCATCTCTCATTCGGCTTACCGCCCGCACCTGCGAGACCGAGGCGATACTCGCCAACGCCTCACCTCTGAAGCCGAGCGTCGATATCCCGCGAAGGTCTTCACTTGTCCTGACTTTGCTGGTTGTATGCGGCTCAAAGGCCCGCGCCAGGTCCTCGGCGTCCATACCGCAGCCGTTGTCGGTAACCGATATCAGTTTCCTCCCGCCGTCTTCTACGGCAACTGTTATGCTTGTAGCGCCGGCGTCGATGCTGTTTTCCATCAGCTCCTTGACCACGCTCGCAGGCCGCTCGATTACCTCACCGGCTGCAATCATGTTAACCATATTCCGGTCAAGGACGACTATTTGTCCCATCGTTTTCTCCCGCCCCGCAAGGCCGGCTTGTCCCCTTCAAAAGGTAAGGCCCTTTAGTGGTTTTCCAGAACCTGATAACGCGCCGCTGATACTCCACATAGCCCGGCGATTCATTTGTTCTCCTGCATTTCTTGTGCGCACCTTCAAGCCCCCGCTTGTCTGTCGAAAATCACATCGGTGGTATCAAAAATCCGGCACGGACATCTTAACTGAACGTTCCTTCTTTGTCAAACTCGCCCGGCCTGAGGTGGGAACGACACCTGAAATATGCGTCTGCGCACGCGGGATGGTTTTTAGACTCGGTTATGAAGGAGGCTTTTTCCGGTCATCTCTTCGGGCTGGGCTACGCCCATCATCTCAAGCAGCGTCGGCCCTGTATCGGCTAAGGTCCCGCCTTGCCGCAGTTTTCGGCCTTTGTACCGCTCATCGAAGATGATTAACGGGACATCACCGACTGTGTGTGCGGTATGCGGGTTGTCCGGGTTTCCATCTATCATCTTTTCGAAGTTGCCGTGGTCCGCCATCACTATCGCAGCACCGCCCAGTTCCTTGACCTTCTCAAGAATCCTGCCCACGCATCCATCCACCACCTCCGCCGCCTTGATTGCTGCTTCCAGTATGCCGGTATGCCCGACCATATCCGGATTGGCAAAGTTAATCACCATCACATCGTACTTGCCGGAATCCAGCCGCTCAAGCACCACCTCGGTGACTTCGTACGCGCTCATTTCCGGCTTCAAGTCATAAGTTCGCACTCGTGGCGAGGGGACAATCTGTCGGTCCTCACCGGCAAACGGCTTTTCGGTATAGTCGTTGAAAAAGAAAGTGACATGAGCATACTTTTCCGTCTCGGCGCAGCGGAACTGCTTTAGACCCAGTGAGCTCCAGTAGGCGCCTAAGATGTTCTTCATCTTCGGCGGCTTGGGAAATGCCACCGGCGCCGGAATCGTGGCGTCGTATTCGGTCAAACACACATAGTATATGTCAGGCCTTGTCGTCCGCGCAAAGTCTTTGAAGTCTTTATCGACAAACGCCCTTGTAATCTCACGAGGCCTGTCACCTCGGAAATTGAAAAACACCACTGCGTCGCCGTCCGTTATCGCACCGATTGGCTCATTGTCTTCATTGACGATGCAGGTCGGCTCGATGAATTCGTCGGTTACATCTTCCGCATAGCTGTTGGCGACGGCCTCTGCTGCGCTGCCTGCCTTGAGACCTTTGCCCGTTCTCATGCAATTGTAGGCCTTTTCGACTCGTTCCCATCGGCTGTCACGGTCCATAGCATAGAACCTGCCCATCACCGATGCGATTTTGCCGACGCCTGTCTGGGCCGCCTTTTTCTCTATCTCGGCTATGTACCCCGCCCCGCTGTCCGGCGGCGAGTCTCGCCCGTCGGTAAACGCATGGATAAACACCTCCTCGACACCGTTGTTTTTGGCAAGCTCGAGCAGCGCGTATAGATGCTCCAGGAATGAGTGAACGCCGATGTTACTGCACAGGCCCATAACGTGCATCCTGCCGTTACGTTCCCTGATGAACCTGATCATATTGCCGAACTCTTTGTTCTCGAAGAATGACCCGTCCCGAATGGCCCGGCTTATCCTGACGGATTCCTGCGGGGCAATTCTGCCCGCACCGATATTCTGATGCCCAACCTCGCTGTTGCCCATCGTGCCTTCGGGCAGCCCCACGTACTCGCCGAAGGTGTGAATCAGACAGTTCGGGTACTCCGCCATCAGCATATCGTCAACCGGCGTATTTGCCCGCTTGATCGAATTGTATTCATCTTGCCGACAATCCGGGTTGTGCCCCCAGCCGTCACGGATAATCAGCACAAACGGTTTGCGCTCGAGAGTCACTTTTTTCGCCATTACAAACCAAACCTTTCAATCAAAAAGCAGCAGAGACGAGGCGCAGGCCTCGTCCATGTCTTTTGCATCCGATTAAATTAACGGGATATGATATGGGCCGGCAGCGACTGTGTCAAACATTTAGTGGAAAAGCCCTTGCCTCAAAAAAATCCTGCCGGGGCTAAAAGTTTTTGACAGTCCAGCCCACTGTGGTATAATTCCGCAGCAGAGTGTAAATTACCGTTGTACGTGAAGATAAGTAAAAACTTTTTTCTTGTTCACGAATGGGGAAAAAGGGATGTCCGATAGCAGGGACGCTCGCCTTATAGTCGTCACGGCTCTGGTTGGTTTTGTGTTGTTGTTTTCTGCCGGCTGTGTTTCCGAGCAGCAGGCCGTCGAGTTCTATGTCGATGCCGTAATGCTGAGAGAGCTCGATGAAAATGACGGGGCTATCGAAAAGCTCAACCAGGCCGTCAAGGTCAACAAACGTTTCTCGCTGGCGCATTCGATGCTCGGCGAGATTTACGAACAGCTCATGGACTACGAACAAAGTGTCGCTGCCTACGAAACCGCCACTCAGCTAAACCCCTGGTCTTTCAAGGATTACTTTGCCCTCGGACGCGTTTACAAGACTATGAAAAGGTTCACGCTTGCCGTCAGCTCATACCGAAGGGCGTGTGAGCTTAGGCCCGACCATCTCGGAGCCCATCTCGATGCCGCCAGGTGCTATTATGAGCTGAAGGATTTTAATGAGGCTCTCGTTTACGGCAAAAGAGCCGAGCAGATCGATCCCGACATAACCGAGCTTCAGCAGCTGCTCGGCAGCATCTATGATTCGCAAAAAGATTACGAACGCTCGATTGCTTCTTACAAACGGGCCCTCGAGATAGATAGTGATAATCTTGGAGCTATGCTGTCACTGGCGGTTGCCTACCTGAGGACAGGCCGAAATGAACCCGCTAAGGAGCTGCTCTCTGCTGTGATACAAATGCAGCCGGAAAACAATACGGCTTATCAGTATCTTGGATACTGCTATCTGCGCCTTGAGGATGGGGACAGGGCAATTGAAAACTACAATAAAGCCATCGAGATAAATGGCCGGGATTGGGAAGCGCACAGGGGCCTTGGCGTTGCCTATATGCTCAGGGCTCTCAACAACCAGGACGGTGCGCTGCAGGCCAGGGCCGTGGAGCAGTGGCAACGCTCTCTGGACATAAAGCCCGACCAGCCGCGACGTGACCGGCTGCTGAGGCTAATAGACAGATACTCGCAGTGACACATTCGAAATCTCTTTTGACAGATTCACACACGTGACAAATTCGCCAGGCCAACAGGACTGTGCCCGGCCAGGGACAAGTCGGGGTTTTTTAAAAGGATACCCCTCCGTTTTGCCGCCGTTCTCGGCACATCTCATCTTTTGGCCTTTGTTTATTGCTGGGTTTGTGTTGGATATTTGGAGCAAAAGTGCTGTCTTCACCTGGCTCAGCGAGCCCGGCGAAAGCTACACTGTCATAAAAGGTTTCCTCACAATTGTGACCGCCGAAAACGCCGGCGCCGCCTTTGGAATTGCAACCGGCCAGCGCACCTGGTTGATAGGTGTCTCGATTGCCGCGCTGCTGGTCGTTCTTGCCGTATTTCTTTTCAGCGGCAGCGAACGAAGGATTGTTCATGTTGCCCTCGGCCTCTTTGCCGCAGGGGTCTGTGGCAACCTTTATGACCGCCTCTTTAACGACGGACTCGTCAGGGATTTCATCGACGTTGTCTATTGGCCCGGCAGACACTGGCCCGCATTCAACGTGGCAGACAGTCTGCTTTGTATTGCCGTGGCCCTGTTAATCGTCTCGAGTATCTTTACCCGCAAACCTTCTTCAGCACATGCTCAGCAACAAAGATAGGCGAGCTTGACGCCGCACCCAGCGCAATTGCATCGGAAGGGCGAGAATCGATTTCCACCGTCTGTCCGTTCATCTGCAGATGAATTCTCGCATAGAAGGTGTGATTACGCAGGTCGTTTATCACTATCTTTTCTATCTTGCCCCCGAGGTGTTTGATTACGCTGTCCAGCAGATCGTGCGTCATAGGCCGCGGCGGCGTAATACCTTTCAGCCGTCGGTCAATGGCAAAAATCTCCACTATCCCAATCACTATCGGAAAGCTCCGCGGGCCGTGACGCTCCTTCAACACAATCACCTGCTGGTCGGAAGTCTCGTTGATTATTATACGCGACAGCTCTACTTCAACGTCCATCTCAGAATCCCCTTACCTTTTCAGCTACCCAGCTCCGCAAGATGCTTCTCGATGGTCTCTAATTGTTCTTTCAGCTCACCGAGCCGCTCCTTCGCCTGCGCCACGACCTCCGGCTTGGCCTTGCTCACAAAATTCTCGTTACCGAGCTTGCCCTCCGCCCCCTTCTTCGCCTTTTCCACCTGCTCTTTTTGCTTCTCTAATCGCTGACGCTCCGCCTCTGGGTCAATGATGTCGTGCACATATACTTCCGTTGCATCGGCAATTGCAACTGCGGCGTTCGCCGGCTTTGCGATGGCTGTTCCGGCCTTGAAGTCCTTTACACCAGCCAACTGCTTAATAAGTTCCGCATTTTGGCTCAAAACCCCAATATGTTCTGGCAGCAACTTCGCGGATGCGAACAACATTTCGCTTGGTGGTTTATTGTATTTGCTTCTGATATCTCTTATCGCGCGGATCACAGACTGAATTAGCGCAACTTGCCCCTCCGCCCGCTCATCTGTAAGCTCGATTCTCCTCGGCCACTCGGCAGAAACTAATGCCTGAGCTTCCTTTACCTCGGCAATGCCCGCCGGTCTTCTAAGCGGTACAATTTCATTTAGCTTCTGAAAAATCCCTTCGGTAATGAACGGCACAAACGGATGCAGCAGACGAAGCGTCTGGTCAAGCACAAAGGCAAGCACGTTCTGCGCAATCGGTCTTTCCTGCTCATCCGCCATCCGCGGCTTGGCCCACTCTAAATACCAGTCGCAAAAATCATTCCAGAAGAATCGATAAAGCGCACTCAACGGCTCATTATACTTGTACTCATTGAGCGCGTCTGTGACTTCGTCGATGCACCTGGCCAATCGCGACAGAATCCATCGGTCGGTAAGAGTCAGCTTCTCAACATCGAACTTGTCAGGGTTAACGCCTTCCAGGTTCATCATCGCAAAACGCGAGGCGTTCCAAAGCTTATTGCAGAAATTCCTGCCGATATCGAACTTCGGCGAGGTATTGACCGAGCGTCCGTCCGGCAGGGTCATTTTGGCGACCGGCATCCGGATGTCCTGTGTATCCGTGGTCATGCTCGCAAGCGTAAACCGCATCGCGTCTGCACCGTGGCTGTCAATCGCCACAAGCGGGTCTATCCCGTTACCTAAGCTCTTGCTCATCTTGCGCCCCTGCCCGTCCTGTATCATCGCGTGGATATACACATCGCGGAAAGGTATGTCGCCGGCGCAGTATTGTCCCATCATCACCATCCGCGAAACCCACAGCGTGATAATCTCCCGCGCAGTGCACAGAACATCACCCGGATAAAACGTCTTCAATTCCGCACTATCCTCAGGCCAGCCCAACGTACTAAAAGGCCACAACGCCGACGAAAACCACGTATCAAGTACGTCAGCATCCCGTTCTAAGCTATCAACCATATGAGCTAGCTTAGACTGCAAATCGTAATCCACGCCAGGAATCTGCTGTACAAGGGGTGTTGCTTGGCCTGGCTTAACTTCTTTAGCTTCCAAACTGTCTACAAATTCCTTAAAGGATTTCAGGAAATCATTACCCTTGTTGTTACGAGGGCAAACATAAGCCTCTGCGAAATGCTCAGCACGTCTGCAGCAAAAACTTTCTTCCTCTAATCCTGCATTAATTGCAACCTTATTTAATCTGCCTTCAAACTGCAATCTTAAACTGTCTTCTGGAGAAGCTTTTCGGACTTTGTCAGATTCATCAAATGGGTCGTTATCGAGTATGACCTTCCAGATGGGTATTCGATGTCCCCACCAGAGCTGTCTGCTGATGGGCCAGTCGCGAAGATTCTCTAACCACGCCTGATACGTCTTTGCATACCGCTCCGGGATAAATCGCAATCGCCCGTCAAGCAGCGGCTTCAACGCCAGCCCCGCTAAAGAATTGACCGGCACATTCGTCCCTTCTATAAGACCTTCTGCGAGAGACGAGTCACGAGCCACGAGCGACGAAATCGGTTTTTTCACCGCGATGTACCACTGGTCGGACAGGTATGGCTCTATAGGTACGTGGCTGCGATAGCTGTGCCCGACCTCGTGGGTATATTCACGAACATCCTCTAAAAGCTTCTCTTTGCGGAACCACTCGACGATGGCCTCTCTGGCTTCAAACCGGTCCATGCCGAGCAGTGCCTGCGCCTCGGGTTCGCTGGCATCTTCCCAGCCGTACTTATCACTTATCGAGCCATCCGGTGCCATCACGTTTATGACTTCCAGATTGTGTCGCTGTCCTATCGCCCAGTCATCCGGGTCGTGTGCGGGAGTAACCTTCAAAAAGCCGGTGCTGAACGTGGCACGGGCATCCTGCCCGTGCGCCGTGGCATGGGCGTCCCGCCCATGCATATCATTTTCATTATTAACATTCGGCAGCACAACATGCTCATCTGCGATTATAGGGATAATTCGCCCGACAATAGGCAGCCGAACTTTCTTGCCTAATAGATACTTGGCCCGCGGGTCGCTCGGATTCATCGCAACAGCAGTGTCACCAAGCATCGTCTCAGGCCTCGTCGTCGCCACCGTGACGTGCTCGACTTTTTGTCCTTCGATCTCAACCGATTCCGCCAGCGGATACCGCAAATACCAGAAATGTCCCTGCACCGTCTCGTGCTCGACCTCATCGTCTGCCAGTACCGTCTGCGTCGCAGGGTCCCAGTTCACTAAGCGCTTGCCGCGATAAATCAAGCCATCCCTAAACAGCTTAAAGAAAGTTGCCCGAACAGCCCGTGCGCAGGTTTCGTCCATCGTAAACCGCGTTCTGTCCCAGTCGCACGAACAGCCCATCGCCTTGAGTTGAGCGATTATTTGGGTCTCGTACTCATCCTTCCACGCCTGCACACGCGCGATGAACTCGCTGCGTTCAAAATCCGTCCGCCTCTTGCCTTCCTCCGACAGTATCCGCTTCTCCACTACCGTCTGCGTAGCAATACCCGCATGGTCCGTCCCCGGCATCCACAGCGTATTGTCACCCAGCATTCGGTGATATCGAATCAGGATATCCTGAAGTGTATTATTGAGAGCGTGCCCAAGGTGAAGTGCAGCCGTCACATTTGGCGGCGGTATCACTATCGTATACGGCTTACGCTGCCGCTCACCGTCTTTCACCGGCTCGGCGTGGAAATGTCCGCCGCAAAGCCAAATCTCGTTCGCCTGCTCCTCGGTTGTCTTCGGATCATAAACTTTTGAGAGCTGCTCGCCCATTATCTACCCGTAGCAAATTCGACAAAATGAAAATTCCGGCAAAACCCGATTGCCGGAATCGTATCTTAATAAAACCGGTTGGATAAGTAAAGCAGTCAATTGATTGACGTCAATTCAGGCCTCTACGTCGGCTGTGGACGTGATTGCCCGGTGAGAGCAGGTGGATTTGCAGCGGTGCAAATCTGCCGGCGCTGGTGTACGACAGAGGTGTGTCTCTGAAGCGATGCCGTTTGTCTAATCGAGGCTCATCGTCATCAAAAACTCGGCGTTCGTTCGGCACTTGCCAAGTCGGTTCTTGAGCAGCTCCACCGCCTCCACCTGGTTCATCTCACTAAGGACCCTTCGTAGCCGATACGTCAGCTCCAGCTCCTTCTTGTCCAGCAGCAGCTCTTCCCTTCGGGTTCCACTTCTGCTGATATCGATGGCAGGCCAGATCCTTCTGTCAACTAATTTCCTGTCGAGGTGCAGCTCCATATTTCCGGTTGCCTTGAACTCCTCGAAGATAACCTCGTCCATCTTCGAGCCCGTGTCGATCAGCGCCGTTGCGAAAATGGTAAGCGAGCCGCCTTCTTCGATATTTCTCGCTGCACCGAAGAATTTCTTCGGCATCTGCATCGCGCCCGCATCGACACCGCCGGTGAGTATCTTTCCCGAGTGGGGCTGCTCTGTGTTGTAGGCTCGGGCAAGACGGGTAATTGAATCCAGCAGAATCACCACATCGTTGCCGTATTCAACGAGTCGTTTTGCCTTTTCGATTACCACCTCGGCCACCTGGCAGTGACGAGCTGCCGGCTCGTCGAACGTCGAGCTGATGACCTCAACGTCCTCGGCTGTCTTGCGCTGCATCTCGGTGACTTCCTCCGGACGTTCGTCAATCAGCAGGACGATCAGCTTGGCCTCAGGATGGTTCGTACTGACGGCGTTGGCTATCTTCTGGAGCAGTATCGTCTTGCCCGTCCTCGGCGGAGCGACGATAAGCCCGCGCTGCCCCTTCCCGACGGGAGTGACAAGGTCGATGATTCGCATGTTCAGCTCTTCGGATGTTGTTTCGAGAATAATCCTGTCTTCCGGATGCAGCGGCGTCAGGTCGCTGAATACCGCCTTCTCAGAAAGCTTGTCAGGGTCTTCGAAGTTGATGGCTTCGACACGCAAAAGCGCAAAGTACTTCTCAGAATCCTTCGGAGGTCGGATTTGTCCCGACACGACATTGCCGGTCCGCAGCCCGAAACGTCTGATCTGTGAGGGCGATACGTAAATATCATCCGGGCTTGACAGGTAGTTGTAATTCGGGTTCCTCAGGAAGCCGTAGCCGTCAGGCAGAACCTCCAGCACCCCTTCTCCAAACATCAGACCGTTCTGGCGAATGCGCTCTTTGAGAATCCTGAATATCAAATCCTGCTTCTTTAGTGCGCTGTATTCGGCGATGTTTTCCTTCTTGGCGAGTTCATGCAGCTCCGACACCGTCAATTTTTGCAGGTCGGCCAGATAGAGGTTACCTTTTTTGATACGCTCGTATTTCTCATGAGTCGATTCCTCTTGTGATTTCTTCGCCTTCGCTGCCTCCTTTGCTGTCTGTCCCTCGGCCGGCCCTTCATCCGTCGCAACCCCTACGTCGGTTTGCAGCTCCTGTGCCTGCTCGTTGACTACCCCTCCTGTACTGTTCCTTTTTTTCTTTTTCTTACGGCGTCTATTCGATCCTATTCCGTCTTTTGCGCCACCTTTAGCCATGATTACTCCTTTTGCATCTGTGCAATATCGCAACTTTTGTTAAAAAATCGTTTCAGGAATTCAACGGGATTTGATTCTGCATACTGTGCAGCGTTTTCTCAATGTCCGAACAAACCTCTCCGGGCTGTCCTGCACTAATCATGAATTTGGCAAAGTGCCTCGGTTTACAGACCTCACCACGGGATTTTTATCATGCTGAGGATGACCAAAACTGTTTTGTCGGACGCTCTCAGTACTCAAAAGCCGGGTACGAATCACGCGAGCTGCTAAAAACCCCACTTACCCGTTATCCACGATGCTTGAGAAGATTTCAGCGACCTGCCTGGATAGTTCCGAAAAGCCGGAATTGTTAACAACCGTATTATCGGCGATGGTTCTTTTCTTGTCCAGAGAAATCTGAAAATTTTCTCGCACTTTTAATTGGTTTTCCCCGAAAACCCCCATTTTTTTGGCCCTTTTCGCACGTTTTTTCTCATCACAATCCACAAAAATTAACCTCTCACACCGCTTTTCCCACCCAATTTCCAACAAAAGAGGCATATCCAGCACAATACCTCTTACCAGACTATCCCTTTTATACCCTTCTATAAGCCCCTCAACACGCTCCAAAACAGCCGGGTGCAATATCTCCGTCAACCGTTTTAATTGCCCGCTATCCGCAAAAACAACCTCCCCTAACTTCCTGCGGTCAATCGCCCCATTGCCCGCCGTTATCCCACCACCGAAACACTCAACGACTTTTTCTTTAATATCACTTCGCTCTAAAAGCTCATGTGCTATTCTATCGGCGTCGATTACCGCACAGCCTAATTTGCCGAACTCCGCCGCCACCGTACTCTTGCCTGAGCCGAGACCACCCAGAATCCCTATCACCGGCCGTTTTCCTGATTCGCCCATAGCCGAAAGTCTATACCCCACCCCCACCTCCGGTCAAGTGCCTTGCCCCACCAATTCGCCTGCCCCGCAGGCGACCTATTTAGCCTCGGCCTTTGGCCGAGGGCACACCCGAAGACGCTGGCATCTTCACAACGCCCCTGTCATTCCGTGCTTGACACGGAATCCATATTTCGCCCTCGAAGCGTAGCGAAGATCCCTACGGGTGAGCTCCTTTGGATTCACAAACCGGGGACCCATGTTCCCTTGCCTTACCAATCCAGGGCAACAGTGGACGTATGCAAAAACAGTAAGAAAAAGTGGGTTCTTCACACAAATATGTCGCTTTTCTTGTGCTTTTTGCGACATGGCATCCTAAATTTGCCGGAAAGTTGTTGACAATGAGATGAAACCTTTGGTATTGTAGGCCTTGAACTGGACAGGAGTCCTTCAAAAAAAGTGTCAAAGCGTGCAGTCCGCAGTCCTAAGGACTCCTTACGGAGGACGCCTTGTGGCGGAGCACCCTTTATGAAGTTAAATGGGAAATCCCGTATAATCAAACTATGTAACGGATAGCAACAAGAGGAGATAAGACATGAACCAGCTACTTGTACTAATTATAAAGATATACTCATTCCTTGCGGCATTGGGCACTCCGGGCACATCTGAGGCACAGCAAACTATGAGTGGCATGCGGTCATTTTTCCTGGGCGTCCTCTCATCCCTCATTGCGATGGTGCTTGGTGTCATTGGGATTAGATATCTCCGTCCAAGCATACTTAAAAGGATCTCATCGGCGTTCTTTGGACACGGTATTGAGTTTCTATATGATTCACAGGCCAATGCAGAGAAGCACATGATCAAAACCTTAAGGAAATCTGCGTTCATAGATGTGCTCTGCATGAGAGCTTTTTCAATAACCCGACCAGACAGGCCATTTCATTTTGTCCTGAGAGATATGAACAAACACACGCGAGTCTTGATTTCTGACCCAGGTGACAACCCAAGTGATAACCCTGAAATCGCTGAGCGAGCAAAGCTGTACCCCAGTTGCCCGAACACCGAGACGTATCGGAGTGATGTCTACAGTGCAGTCCAGGCTGTAATGTACGCTAAATCCGAGAACCCAAACGTAGAGTGTAAGTTGCACAGAATGCCCGCCTGCCATAGACTTTATATTGCGGACAGTCGAGCCTTCGTTTCCTTTTTTGTACCGGGAAGTTCAGGTGCCCAACTTCCTATCATGTCAGTTTTGAAAAGAAGTCCTTTATACACTGGCATGAGAATCTACTTTGATGGCCTCTGGAAATACGCCAGGAACGCTGAAGAATTGAAGTATTCGCCTAAGGTAAAAGCGGATGATTGATACAATACTCCTTGATGGCAACAGGACTATTGAAAATGACTCATCGCTTACAATGAAGCGTGAGTCCGTTTTTCAAGAGATGGCACGCAATATCTCTGAAGAGGTTGGCTCATGTAACGCCGGCCAGTTATTCAGATTTCACGCAGAATTCTCTCAGCAGTTCGGAGAGTACATCTGGGAATACCACCCTGTGTTTTGGAGAACTGTCCTTGAACGCCTTTCTTCTAACAAGGACATTGAAAATGTACTTCAACGAGTTTATGCCCACTTTCTCTCAATCTACGAAAGGCACATAGAGCTATTTGATGACGTGATTCCGTTTCTTGAAACTCAGAGTCGGAAACGCAAGCTTGGCTTTGTGGCAAATGGGAATGAACAACGTCTGCAAAGGTTGATTGAGAGATACAAGCTGAACCTTTTCTTCTCTGTGTTGGCAATTTCTGGAGAATGCCCATTTAAGAAACCGGAGAGCTTTCTTTTTAAGTACGCACTGAACTCGCTTGGGACACAGCCCAAACATGCAGTGATGATTGGTGATCGCTACAGCACAGACATTTTTGGAGCAAAGAAGTTGTCGCTCAGGACTATTCATCTTTTGCGAAGAAATGTGTGTCCTGACGAGGTTGGAAGCCCTTGTTACTGTCCTGACGCACTTGTGCGTTCTCTTAGCGAGGTGGAGACTTTGCTGGAAAAGCCACATTATTTTGGCTTTGAAAGAGTGTTTGCTCCACAAGAGAAATCGGACACAACTGTGTCGGAAGCCGTTATCGTGTGCGGCGGACATGGTACCAGAATGAAGGGCCTTGCAACGAACAAACAGAAATGCTCTTTAGAAGTAGGAGGGATTCCGATCATTGATCATCTTGTTCGCACCCTTGTAGCAGTTGGCTGTCGGAAAGTCTACTTTCTCCTCAAGCACAAGGGCAATGACATTCGATCTGTAGTGGGTGATGGTTCGCGGTACCACATAGAGCCAGTTTTTGTTGAGACGGGAAGCAAATCTACGTTGTCGGCCGTTCTTGGCTGTATTGACAGTATTGGCGGCAACTTCTATTATCTCCACGGGAATATTCTATATCCGCCAAGATTGTTGGAGCTGCTGTTTTTCAAGTACTCTCAATTAGGAACCAGCACAGTCGTTCTTGTTCCCGATGACGGCAGAACTCGGCATTCACGGATGATGCGAAATTCCAACGGCATAGTGGTGTCCATTGATTTGTCAGGTTCTCCAAGCGATAGTAGTAACCAATTCCTCTTTATGGGATTGTCCATCTACCAGAAGGAATTGTTTGTGAGGACTTTTCATGATGTCGAAAGCAAAATGACTGAGGAAGCTGTCAGTGTTGCTGTCAGAGAGAAACAACGAATCGGTTCACTGGTCTATGAGGGTCCTTGGAGGCACTATGAAACGGAACAGGACTACGTACAGGATTCCAGACATACCCCAGTTGAGCTAGTATCCTGGTAGTCCCGGTCCATGACAAGAAATAGGAAGACATTTTCAGTTATCCCTTCGCTTGGGATTTCGGTTAACCAAACCTGCGACATGCGTTGCGTCTACTGCCCACCTCATGGAGAGGACATAATCAGGTGCGAGACATTCTGTGATGTTGCAAGCATTAAGAGCCTTCTGGAAGCAGCTAAAGAAAGAGGTGTGAGTGTTGTTCGCCTGACAGGGGGCGAGCCACTGCTTGTGCCCAAACGTGCTCATGAAATACTCAGACGAGCATGCCAGCTTGGTTTTCAAAAGATAATCTTCAACACGAACGGAACGCGTGTGAGGGCTGAGTTGGAATGGCTTACCAAGTATGCAGGTCAATTCGAGTGCAAGATAAGCTTGGATTCACTTTCCAGGCCGAACTTCGAGAAGATAACAGGTGTGGATGCGTTGGCAAATGTTTTGGAATCGATTCATGAGGCTAAACACAAATTGAGGATCACGATAAACATAGTTGTCACCAAATCCAACCGTGATGAAATCTTAGAGATTTTGGACTTCTGTGAATACAACGGATTCGATGCCAAGATATTCGATGCGTTTGATTTCACTGGCGTGTTCCGTGAAAGGTGGAAGCAATGCTTCTGCTGTATTGATGATCTGATAGGCACTCTCGAAGCACGATACGAAAGAGTTGGAAGAGAGCGGCTACCTGGTGGCCGTGGGATCGCAATGGATTCATTCAAGCTTGGAGCAAACAAGCTTCTGGTGGTCAATCATCATGGAAAAGAACGGTCAACGCGTGTGTTTTCCTCGTTTTGCCGAACTTGTCCAAATTTCCCCTGTGCAAGTGGCCGATTTCAGATGGCTCTGCGATCTGACGGGTTGTTAAGCCCCTGCCGACTGCGGCCTGATTTCGGCCATCACATTTCGGGGTTGAATCGGACTGAGATTGAGCGTATAGTAAACCGAGTGTTTGACCAATTTGAGCATTGTACATACGAATAGCAAGGGAAATGGATAATTTGGAGGTTACGCCATGTCAGCGAGCTTGGAGATCATAGCAGAGAAAGCAATTAGCTTCGCAAGAGAAGAGATCCATACCCACGGTGTTCCAGATATGATATTGCTGGACATTTCTCTGGACAAGGGGCGCCACATTGCAGGGAAACTCGGAGCCAACATCCCTCTGGTAGAAATTGGCGTTGCCATGATGGATGTTAAGTTGGGCCAAGCGTTTCAGGAGAAGAGGATTCCAGATCATATTCAGATGAGCCTCAATGCTGCCGAGGAGTTTTTGTCGGCCTTCGACTTAGCGAAGAAATACAAAGAAGTTGTACTTAACGCTGTTAAAGGACACCACGGAGGAGTGAAGTTCTTGTCTCTCGAAGCTCAAATATGTGCTAATGCTGATTGCTATCGATTCATACATCCCAAGGGTGTCTTCCTTTATTTCACTATCCTTGGGAAAAGGTATGGGAACTTCGAAGACTGCTTGAAACAGGTTGAAGCCAAAATGGATGAGAAGATGAAGATAGTCTCTCTGCCTTTGGTTGAAGAAGAGCTTAGGCCGATGTATGACATATTTAAGGAATATATAGCCTTGGCGAGGTCATGAATCTGCCACGACTTTTAAAACTAGGGACTCACCAACTAAATATAATCTCGCAGCTTTTTTCAATTTTTTTCACACTTTCGCGCGTTTTCGTCACGCCAACCCCCGTTTTTAGCCCAAAAATCCACCCCCGCAACTCTCTCCACCAAAGACAAAATCCATCCAAATCCTGTTATCCTGTCTAAAGAAATTGCTCTGTGGCTAAATCCCCAAAATTTCACTTGACATCTAACTTTCCATGAAGTATAATATGCATCAAACTAATAGCCAATAGACAATAGAAAATCGTCAATAATCAATCAGAAAGGAGGGTTCAACAATGCCCACCCATTTACAAGATGTTATATTTTGTTTCTCAGCCCTTGAACTTTTTCAAAAATCAGTGTCAATCAGTGTGAATCAGTGTCCAAGAATTCTCTGCCGGCTGCCGTAACTCACGCATTTCAAGGCAGT
>JAUVYV010000040.1 GCA_030602885.1 Phycisphaerales bacterium | reverse complement strand
AAAAAAATGTTCAAACCACGGATTGGCACGGATTTTCACGGATTAAAGGAAAAAAGCTGAAAAACCCGTGTCAATCCTTAGGTTGTCCCTTCCGACTCTGCAACCTCGCGTCCGACACAGAAAATGCTCCTGACCCCTTTTTCTCCTCCTTTTTCTCCTTCTTGGCATCCATTTGGAAAGTTTGGGGAGGTAGTCCATTACGACATCTAAATCGACCCATAATATGTGGCCTGTTTCGTGATAAACGCATCTGGAATTGTGTATCTAATCCATAAGTGCCGAGGTACCGGCTTAAGTGGGACTAAAATATGACCGAAGAATTGATTGATAGTGGAAAAAAACCAACAATTATTAATTTCTAACGGGCAAAGACACAAGGCAAAGAACTCTGTGTCTTTGCACCTGTTTTTCATGTTTGGTTTCGGCTGCGCCGGGTCAGGAGTTTATTATGAATAATGAAACTGGTTTCAATAATAAGCAGGTAGATAACCCCGATTCGCCACCACCGCTACGCATAATTTTAATAATATTAGGGGTAGTCGCTGGAGTGCTTGTGATAGGGTATACCTTATGGGCATTGATTCCATATGGGAAATTGGTTCTTGTTGTTGCTATTTTTGCATTTATAATGTGGGCGCTGTTTTTCAAAAAACCGCTTATTAAAGTGGAAAAGATGTTGGGGGATTTATCTTCGGAAGAAACAGTTCCAGATGTAATTGCAACTTACAAAAAGACTTCTCAAAGTTTACTGGAAAAACTCCCGCTTACTTTACTGATTACTCATGTATATCATTTTGTTGGCAATCCTGAATTTGCAGGAAAGGGTATAGAATCTATTTTCAGTTTACAAGGTAATGGGGCCGATAAAGCCAGGGTGATTGCATTCAAGATGGATACAAGGGGAATCGGCATAAACCCTCATTTTGTAATACATCTTGTTCGTATCATACGAGGATGGGGATTGGAGCATACATTTAGTTCGAGGGAGATGAGAATACTTAATCCTTTAGGTCAGAAGTTAGACGACATAATCTTTGGAAAAAAATTTACACCTACTTTGCAACAGGTAAATGAAAATAAATTAGCTATTAACGAATATAAAACGTTTGGTAGCGTGCAGTATATGAAATATTACCTCGCGAATGAAAGTCCAAATGGGGAATTTCGATATAAATGCATCTGGGGGTATAAAAACTGGTTATTTGAGGTTTCCAGCGACAACGAGAAAATGGTTAGTACCATGACTAGCGAATTAGTAAACCATCACAATTTACTGGCTGGAAAACGTTAAAGTGGCAGAATCCCATGTTCAGGAACCCATTTGATATCGGATTTTCAAGTAGTTTGATCTTGCTGTTCTTTATATTTTCCCCGCTTAATGAAGCCGCTGCTCAACCCGATTTAGAGGTCAGTGGAATAGTGGTTGGTGAAGGAGAATCGCTGGCGGTAGTAAATGGCAAAGTGGTTAAAGCCGGTGATGATATAAACGGAGTGAAAGTTATAGAAATTGGTGAAGGTGCGGTTAAGTTCAAATACAAAGACGATGTTTTCATAAAACAACTGGGAGAACGAGATGCATCGTTACTGCTTCGTAATACAAGACGCTATTATAAAGAGGCTAATGCGGAAACTCTTGATAAGTGTAAAGCGATCCTGTTGTATCAAAAAGCAATTGGGAAACTGTCCCCAGTTATTTTCCCGCCGTGTACCCGAAAAGATACACCATATAAACAACATACCCGCTTACCAAAATCGCCCCTGCAATCCTGCCCACAACTCGCCGACCAAGCAAAATCAAAACCGCAAAGCCAACACTTACGCCAATCATAATCCAGTAGTCCGTCCCGATAAGCCGCTGGGCTATCCAAAACGGCTTCACCGTCCCCGCAACACCAACCACCAAAAGCGTATTAAAAATGTTCGAACCCACCAGATTCCCCACCGATATATCGTGATGTCCCTTTATCGACGCCGCTATACACGTCGCTAATTCCGGCAGACTCGTCCCCAACGCCACAATCGTCAAACCAATCACCGCCTCGCTTAGCCCGACGGCTCGCCCAATATACACCGCACCCCGAACCGTAATATCCGCTCCACCCGCAAGCCCCACAAGCCCCGCAACAACCAGCAAAACACTCTTGCCCATCTCGCCCGATCCCTTCGCCAGTTTGCCCCCGACCTTTGCCGCAAACCCTGCTCCATTCACCTTCTCGCGCCTCGCCAGATATATCGTACCTACTATCAGCCCTGCAAACAAAACCAAAAGCCCCGTCCCCTCCCAGCGCGATAAATGCTCATTCGCAAGCACAGGCCAAAGCAGCAGACCCACAAATATCATCACTGGTATCTCTCGTCGGATAGTGCCTGCCTGCACCTGCGTAGGACGTATCAACGCCGCTACCCCTCCCACAAGTGCAAGATTCGCTATATTCGAACCGTACACGTTCCCTATCGCAACGTCCCCTATCCCCCGCACCACCGCCGCTATACTCGCCGCTACCTCCGGCGCGCTTGTCCCCATCGCCACCACCGTCAAACCCACCACCAGCCGGCTCACCCCAAGCTGCTCCGCCAGACCAACCGCCCCCGCAACCAAAAAATCCGCACACTTCCATAACAGCACCAAGCCAACCGCCAAAAACAATATCGCAACTGGAACATTCATATAATTCTAATCGTCATACCCCCACGCTTCTCTGAAGAACAATCCGATTCCGCGCGAATCTGCAATCTTCGCCCTGCGTTTCTTCGCATGCTCATACTCTTCCAGCACGAGCACTCCCGCCCCCTCAGAGAGCCCAAATCCAAACTCTGGATAAGTGTCATGAGACGAACCAAACAATAAGCCGTCGCCCCGACCTGCCTCGCGATTTTGCTTCACATCCGCAAAGCCCCTTTGTTATAATGCCGCCTATGTTTGGTGACAAAAAAGTTGTTGTTGTGATGCCGGCCTACAACGCAGAGAGGACACTGCGAAAAACATATGACGAGGTGATAGCTCAGCAAATAGTTGACCTGGTCATCATCGTCGATGACGCCAGCCACGACGATACAACCGCCGTCGCAAAAACTCTACCCAAAACGCTCGTCCATACCCACCCCAACAATCTCGGTTACGGCGCCAATCAGAAGACCTGCTACAAGCTCGCTCTCGAAAACGGCGCCGACATCATCATTATGGTCCATCCCGATTATCAGTACACTCCGATGCTCATACCCGCTATGGCCTCGATGATCGGCAATGGGCTCTACCACTGCGTCCTCGCCTCCAGAATCCTCGGCGGCTATGCCCTCAAAGGCGACATGCCCCTCTATAAATATATCTCCAACCGTTTTCTGACCTTAGTTGAAAACATCCTGACCGGCGCCAAGCTCAGCGAATACCACACCGGCTACCGTGCCTTCTCAAAAGAGCTGCTCGAGAAACTGCCGCTTGACGCAAACTCCGACGATTTCGTCTTCGACAATCAGATGCTCACCCAGATACTCTGGTTCGACTGCACCATTGCCGAGGTAAGCTGCCCAACCAAATATTTTGCGGAAGCATCTTCAATAAACTTTGTTCGCTCGGTCAGGTACGGCCTCGGATGTCTCTGGACAGCCCTCCGGTTCCGCCTCGCAAAGATGAAACTCGCCCGCTCTCCACTCTTCCCTGATAAAGGCAGCTAACCCCTATCACCTTGTTGCCTATTCACTTGACAGCCGGCACGTGCCCCAACTATATTCCCGCTATGCACGGTAAGCCCCGCAACCTCTATATCATCGACGGCCATGCGCATATCTATGCGGCGTACTTCGTCAAGATGCGCCAGCTCACAAGCCCCTCCGGCGAACCCACCAAGGCAACATATATCTTCACCGCCGCCATACTCGGCCTGGTCAAGAACCGAAAGCCGGACATGCTCGTCGTCGCCATGGACTCCAAAGCCCCCACCTTCAGAAGCGAAATCTACCCTGCCTACAAGGCCCACCGACCGGCTATGCCCGACGATATGCCCCCGCAGATCGATCGCATCGAGCAAATCCTCGCTGCTATGAACATCCCCATCCTGCGCATCGACGGCTACGAAGCCGACGACATAATCGGTACCATCTCGAAAAAAGCATCACAAAACGGCATCGATGTCTATCTCTGCTCAAAGGATAAGGACATGCTTCAGCTACTCGATGAGCGCATTCGGGCATTCGATATCAAGAGCGGTAAAGAGTTCGGTCTTGAGCGGATGAAAGAGGAAAAGAAGATGTCACCAGAGCAGTTCCTCGATGTGCTCGCCCTGCAGGGCGACCCCTCCGACAATGTCCCCGGTGTTCCCGACGTCGGCCCCAAAACCGCCCTCGACTGGATCCAGAAATACGGCTCAATCGATAATCTCTACAAACACGCCGACGACATAAAAGGCAAACGCGGCGAAAACCTGCGCGCCTTCGAGGACCAGGCCTATCTCAGCAAAAAACTTGTCACCCTCGACTGCGACGCGCCCGTCGAAATCGACTATGACGCCTTCGCACTCAAAGACCCCGACGAAACGGCTCTTGCCGGCCTCTTCGACGAGCTCGGTTTCACTCGCCTGCTCACCCGGCTCGGCCTCTCTGCACAGCAGCAGGGGGAGACCGCTCCAAAAACCGCAGACGTCGGCGAACCCGAATCCGTCAAGACCGTCAAAGGCGACTATCGACTCATCGACACGCCCGAAAAATTCGACTCATTTCTCACAGAGCTGAAAAAACAGAAGCTCTTCGCAATCGATACCGAAACAACCGCCATCAACCCGATGTGGGCGGACCTTGTGGGACTTAGTTTCTCATGGCAGCCGCACAAGGCATTCTATCTGCCGGTCAAAAGCTCGATGGGGACAAAGCACCTGGCCGTTTCTGATGTGAGAAAGCAACTGGTCTCCGTACTGGCCGACGAGAAGGTTAAAAAAATCGGCCAGAACATTAAGTACGATATCCTCGTCCTGAGAAATGCCGGCATGCCTTTGAGCGGTGTCCATTTCGACACTATGGTCGCGTCGTACTGTCTCGACCCGCTTCGCAGAAGCCACTCCATGGACAACCTCGCCCTTGACCTGCTCAACTACGAGTGCATACCAATTCACGCACTTATCGGCAAGGGCAAAAACCAGCTTACTTTCGATATGGTCGATACCGCCGCTGCCTGCGAATACGCCGCCGAAGACGCCGACATTACCCTCCGGCTCTATCACCACCTCAGAAATCGCCTCGAAAAACTGCCCGACACAAAAAAACTCTTCGAAGAGCTTGAAATGCCCCTCGTCTCCGTCCTCGCAGAGACCGAATACAACGGCGTCTCGCTCGATGTCGCCCTGCTCAATCGTATGAGCGGTGACATCACCGACGCCGTCGAGAAAATCACCGACAAAATCTTTCGGCTTGTAGGTTCCGACTTTAACCTCGATTCGCCGAAACAGCTCGCCGAAATCCTCTTCGACCGCCTCGGTCTCGAACCGATTCGCATGGGAAAAACAGGCAGAAGCACCGACGCCGGCGTCCTCGAACAATTAATCGACCAGCACGAAATCATCCCCCTTATCCTCGAATACCGCCAGCTGAGCAAACTCCAAAACACCTACGTCGATAAGCTCGGCTCGCTCATCAACCCCCGAACTCACCGCGTCCACGCCTCCTTCAACCAGACCGTCACCGCCACCGGCCGCCTGTCCTCATCCGACCCGAACCTCCAGAACATCCCCATCCGCACCGAGCTTGGCGCCAAGATTCGCGGCGCCTTCGTACCCGCTAAAAAATCCGACTGCATCCTCAGCGCCGACTACTCGCAAATCGAGCTTCGCCTGCTCGCTCACTTTTCTAAAGACGAGGTACTGCTCAGGGCCTTCGCCGAAAACAAGGACATCCACCGGTTCGTCGCCTCACAAATCTTCGATTGTCCCATCGATCAGGTCACGCCGGAAATGCGCTCCCGCTGCAAGGCCGTCAACTTCGGCATCATCTACGGCCAGGGCGCCTTCGGCCTCGCCCGCTCCACGGGCCTGTCTCACACCGAGGCAAAACAGTTCATCGATGATTACTTCGCCCGATACGGCTCTATCCGCGAGTTTATGGACGGCCTTGTCGAAGACGCAAAGAAGACCGGCTACGCCGAGACCATCCTCCACCGCCGCAGAAAGATTCCCAACCTCGCTTCCAAAAACGCCAACAAACGCAACCAGGCCAGACGTCTTGCAATCAATACGACGATTCAGGGCTCCGCCGCAGATTTGATTAAAGTTGCAATGATAAACATCCAGCGGAAAATCGACGCCGACAACCTGCCCGTCAGGATGATACTCCAGGTCCACGATGAGCTGGTCTTCGAGTTGCCCAAAGCCGAGGCCGACACTCACGCCGAATGGCTCACCCAGGAAATGACCGCCGCCATCGCCCTCGACGTCCCCCTAAAGGTCGATATCTCCCACGGCCCAAACTGGCTTAGCGGCAAATAGCTCAATCCCTTCCTGCCGGCTGATAGGCCATGGAAAAAGCGGCTTTTTTCAACAGCCCCATAGTCTGAGTTTGCGCGGGGATTTGTTGGGAGAAGGGGGATTGGAGGGACTTTGTGGGAGGATTACCGGATTGTTGCATTTCGAAGAAAATTGTGGTAGTAGAGGTATCAGACAGTAGATTCGGGGCAGATGCTTATTTATCAGTTTTATCATTTATGGGGAACCGGCTATGAATAATGAAGAGATGGGGCGAAGAGATTTTTTAAAGGCCGCTGCTGTTTGCGCTGTGCCGACGGTAATCGGCGCTTCTGCACTGTGCAGGGGTAGCAGCGTTGCCCCCAGCGAGCGAATTACACTGGCGACTATCGGCAACGGCAGTCGATGCAAGGTTGTGCTGGACCATTTCATGACGTTTAAGGAGGTACAGTGCCTTGCCGTATGCGATGCACGGCAAGACCGACGCGAGGACGCCAAAGCCCGTGTGGATGCACATCATGGAAACAGTGATTGTACTGCCTATCACGACTTCAGGGATGTTCTGGCACGTAATGATATCGATGCGGTCTTAATTGCCACCGGGGACCGCATGCATGCAGTTTCCTCTATCATGGCGGCAAGGGCGGGCAAAGACATTTATTCTGAAAAGCCGATGTCACTGACCATCGAAGAAAGCAGGGCCGTCGCTGATACAATGAAGAAACTCGCAACGGTCTATCAGTGCGGTCATCAGCGTCGTTCAGTGGACTCTTATCAATTTCAGGTAGAGGTTGCTCAAAGGGGCATGATTGGCAAGGTGCACACGGTGATTGCGCAGGTATGGGAGAGCGGAATGGTAAGGCCGCAGGGCCCGGAGCCGATTCCGGACGGATTTGACTACGATATGTGGCTGGGGCCGACGCCTTATCATCCCTTTATACCGAGGCGTGTTTATGGCTGGAACGACTTCTGGGACACCGGAGGAGGGGCGATGATTGGGATGGGATGTCACTATACCGATATTGCTCAGTGGGGTCTCGATAAGGATGATACAGGCCCTGTCGATTACGAAGGCACAGGGGTCTTTGCCGAGAACAATTTTGCCGACGTACCCATTAGCGGCAAAGTGACTTGCACGTACGCCGACGGGCTGAAGCTGATACTACAGTCCAAGGGCCTCTTTGAAGAACGGTTTATTCGTTTCGTCGGGACCAAGGGCTGGATCCAGGTGGACGATGAAACGAATGTGGTTACTGCAGAACCCGAATCGATATTGAGGTATCGAGGCATATCATCTCGGAGCTGGGCTCATACGGGAGAACATATTCGCAATTTCCTGGATTGCATCAAGAGCCGCAGGGAGACCGTGTGCTCGGCTGAAAAATCTCATCGGGCAACGACTGTCGGCCACATTGCCAATATATGTCTGCGTCTGGGACGCAGCCTGAAGTGGGACCCTCAATCGGAACGATTTGTCAATGATTCGCAGGCCAACGCAATGATTTCGAGAGCGATGCGGCCACCCTGGCAACTGTAATAAACTCAACGAACGTAACCGGTCAGTTTACACACTGTAAAAGGGCTATTGAGATGAATGATATAAAAACATACCGCGTCTTAGCGGCGGTCGCGCTATTGATATTCTGTTCTCTCGTTCCTGACACGGAGGCAGCAGCTTTCACCAAACAGGACGTTGACGAACAGCTCGAAGAGCTGAAGGATTACGAATACGAGGCGGCCCCGAACGTTCTGCGCACGATTGAGGCAATTGTCCGGCAGTGTCAAAGTCAGGGCAAATTCAGCGAATATGTTGAACAGGAAATGGCAAGGTTTCTGAAATCGGATGCTACCGCTGAGGGCAAGTGGTTTGTATGCAAACAACTTTGGATTATTGGAACAGAGGTTTCAGTGCCCTCGCTTGCAGAAATGTTAGCAGATGAAAAGACGGCGGAGATGGCCTGTTTTGCCCTCAGGAGTAATCAATCTACTGCGGCCGGCGAGGCCCTGCGCCAGGCGCTGCAGGACGTCGGTGACAATACCAAAGTCAGAATCATTAACATTCTGGGAGACCGCCGCGAGAGGGAGAGTATTCCAATCCTGAGCAAGCTTGTATCGAACAACAATGCAGACGTGGCTGAAAGTGCCGCAGCCGCTCTGGGAAAGATTGGCGGCGAATCCGCGATAAAGGCATTGGAGAGATTTCGCTCAAGCACCGACGCAGGAATGAAGGCCGTGGCAACAGAGGCATACTTGCAACATGCCAAATTTCTGGCATTACAGGGACGCAAAACTAAGGCGCTGTCGATTTATAATGAGATGCTGAAAAGCGACGATGCACTGTTCCGTCGGTCTGCTCTGTTGGGCATAATGAACATCGAAGGCCCGGAGGCACTGGCTTGCGTCAAATCAGTCCTGCACGGTGATGACGAAATGTTAAAGAACACAGCTATTGCCAACAGCCCACGACTGAAGGCGGAAAACGTGGTAAGCGAGCTTGTTGCGGAACTGCCTCGATTGGAGGGCCGGCAGCAAAGTCTTCTTATTTACGCTTTGGCCGAGACAGGCGACGTATCCGTCAGGCCGGCCATTACTGAAATGACACAAAGCCCCAGGTCCGAAGTTCGGCAGGCCGCCCTTGAGGCACTGGGAATTATAGGCGACAAATCTTCGGTTAAGACGCTCTGCAAAGCCATTGCAGACGACCGAAGTGCCAGGGAGAAGAATATTGCCCTGGCATCTCTGAGAAGGATTAGCGGCGCCGGAGTCGAGAGCGCTATCCTTGATGCTATGCAGACCACAAAGGCACAAACCCGTGTCGAGTTAATCAGGGTCCTCAGCGACAGGCGTGCATCCGGTTCAGTCCCTGCATTACTTGACGAGACGTCCAGCCGGGATAGCGATGTGTGCAAGGCCGCATTCAGGGCCCTCGGCAAGTTAGCTGGTGAAAAGGAACTGCCGATTCTGATTGAACGCTACTTGAATCTGGCGGATTCAGATGACGGCACGGGATGTCGGTCAGAGGCAGAAAGGGCAATTATCGCAGTGGCAAAAAGAATAGGTAATGAGAATCAGCGAGCTGATGAAATACTGGGTGTATTCGAAAATGAGCAGCGTTCAGGCGTCAAATGCTCTCTTCTACGCATACTTGGCGGCATAGGCAATGACAAGGGACTAAAAGTGATTCAGCAAACGCTGAGTGACAAAGACGAACAGGTCCGTGACACGGCGATTCGCGAGCTGGCGGCCTGGCCCAACACGCAGGCGGTGGATAGTCTTCTGGATGTTATGGCCGAGTCTGCGAACGATACGCATCGTATATTAGCGTTCCGTGGATATGTGCGATTGCTCAGATTGGGTTGCGAGCGACCCACAGAGGAGACTCTGGCGATGTATGAAAAGGCACTGGGATTTGCGAAACGGCCTGAGGAAAAGAAGCTTGTATTGTCGGGACTGGGGGATATTGCAGCACCGCAAGCGCTTCAAATTATAGAACCGTACTTAAATGACGAGGCGGTTGCTTCCGAAGCGGCAATTGCAAGGGACAAAATACTAAGCCGGATCGAACAGGCCAATAAAAGATAACATCAACGTAATATGAATGGGCGCCGAAGCGGTGACGCGCCACAAATCGCAGAACCCCTGTCGAATTGGGCGATACTGGATTCGAACCAGTGGCCTCACGGGTGTGATCCGTGCGCTCTAACCAACTGAGCTAATCGCCCTGACGATTATATTGAAGCGTTTTTGGCCAGGGATGTCAAGTGCGAAAAATCCGGTCGGGAGTTTCGATGGAAACCCCACGTGAACAGAGGGTGTGCGAAAAGGGGGGTGCTCAGAAGAGCATAGAGTCTGCGAAGGTGTTCTGGAAGTCGGGTTCGTGAGCGATTTCGAGATATCGGATTTTTCGGGCGAGCCGGGCGGCGGCCTTTCGGTAGTGGGAGCTCAGGAGAGTCATTTGAGCGCCTGAGGATGCAGCGTTTCCGACGGAGTGGATTCTGTCGATGGGGACGTTGGGCAACAGGCCGATACGAAGGGCAGATTCCTTGCGGATATAATTGCCGAAGGCACCGGCGAGGAAGACCTGTTGGATGTCGGTGTCGAGGAGGTCAAGCTTTTTTTGGAGGAGCTTAATTCCGGCACGGATTGCGGCCTTTGCGAGCTGGACCTCGCGGATATCTCGCTGACTGAGGAAGACGGGGGTTTCGCCGTCGTTTTGGTTGAGGATGAAGGTTGGCTGGCCTTGGCGTTCTGTGAGGCGGTTGCGGATTTTCGGCGGCAGACTGTTCAGGGTTTCGGGGTCGGCGAAACGGCCTGTGTGGTCGATAATGCCGAGGTCGAGCAGGCAGGCGACGGCGTCGATGAGTCCTGAGCCGCAGATAGAGCGCGGGGGACAAGAGCCTATTACGTCGAGGTCGATATCGTCTTCATTTACGATAACAGTCTCGATTGCCCCTTCGACGCCGCGAGAGCCGCATTGTATTCGTGCGCCTTCGAGTGCAGGGCCTGCGGCACAGCTTGCGGCGTAGAGTTTTTGTTTTGTGCCGAGGACTATTTCGCCGTTTGTCCCGATGTCGATAACGAGCGTCATCTTTTCTGCGGAGGCGATATCGGTCGCGAGCGCGACGGCAACGGTGTCTGCACCGACGAATCCGGCGATGTTGGCGACGGTGTGGACGTTGCCGGCGGGATTGATATGAAGGCCTGCTTCGGCTGGTGAGAGGTTTTTGGCATCGAGTGAATATGCTTTGTACGGCGCCCGGCCGAGCTGGGTGACAGGGTATTTCAGAAAGATGTGGTTCATGGTTGTGTTGCCGACGATGGAGCATTCGTAAATATCGTGCGGGGCACTCGATACCTTTATGCAAAGTTGACCAATCAGGTCATTGAGACAGACGATGATTGTCTTTTGCAGCTCGGTGAGTTTGTCATCTGTTACGGCATAGGAGATTCTGCTGACCACGTCATCGCCGAAACGTGTCTGAGGATTGAGAGCGCTTTCGGCGGCGAGGACAGAGCCGGTGACCATGTCGATTAGCTTGACGACCACGGTGGTGGTTCCGATGTCAATGGCGAGACCGAGGACGTTGTTGGCACCGGCCTGCCGATACTCTTTATAGATGTCGGGCTCTGCGCAAGCTTTGGCAGTGATGCCTTCGGCGAGTATTTTCTGCCGGTAGTATCTCGAGGTTGCTGGGATTGTGACGGTCAGGTCGCTTTGGACACAGTGTTGACAAGCGAGGACTTCATCTCCTGACGGCTGGAGGATTACAGCGCATTTTCCGCAGGTTCCTTTTTCTCCGCAGGCGGTATTGAGGATGATGCCGGCGAGTCCGGCGGCTTCGACGAGAGCTGCGCCGGCATGGACGGAGATTTGGATGTTATCCGGTTCGAATTTGACGGTGAAATGCTTCATTTGTCGTATGGTATATATCCGCGATATTACACCGGAGCGGGACGTGTGCGACGTTTGACAGGGGGCAGAAAAGCTCTGTCAGCCGCTTTTTTTGTGGCGGACCTTCCATTTGGCGCGTCTTTTTTTGCTGCCGACCTTGCGTCTGCGTCTTGGTTTTGCCATCTATATCTCCGTAAAAGAATACCCAGCCGGGGTTCTTAAGTCTTTTAATCGCTCGGTGCGTATGTTAGTATAAAGGTGAGGTGCTGTAAAGGACAAGTTTTAAGTTTGGTTTTTTGGCAATGTGGGGCAGGTTCAGAATGATTCAATGTACGGAATGTGAGCTGTGCGAGGTGGGCCCCGACGGGCGGAGGACGTTCAAGTGCGACCCGTTTACGAATATCAAGGAACCGGAGTGTATCGCGAAGTGGCAGTTGATTCGTCTGGATATGTTGGTTGCGAGCTATCAGGGGATGCTTCGGTGGCAGAAGAAGATGGAGCCGCTGCAGGACAAGATTTTCAGGTACATGCAGCGAGAGATAGAGGACATAGACGAATCGGAGAAGTGGAGGGTCGATGATGATGAGGAGCAGGACAAGGAGGGACCGGACAACAATATAGTATGAGAGACGGCGAGGCGGAAATCGGCAATGTCTCTTTGAAAAGTAATTCCCAAAAGAAGTCTTGCACTTCCCCGGAGAACTGTTCGGCCCTAACGCCTCCCGACGATTTCGGTCCTGCACTTTGGAATGGCTGCAAGGAATTTCTCCCCATACCGCTTGCTCAGAATCCGCGAATCTAAAATCACCACGATGCCGCAATCGGTCTTGCTGCGAATCAGTCTCCCGAAGCCCTGCTTGAACTTGATAACCGCAGAGGGAAGCTGATAATCCATAAAGGGATTGCCCCCCTCCGATCTTATCTGCTCCAACCGCCCCGCCAATAACGGCGTATCAGGAACCGCAAAAGGCAGCCGCACTATTATCACATTCGACAGCGCCTCGCCCGCCACATCGACACCCTGCCAGAAACTGTCCGTCCCGAACAGCACACTCCGCTCGTCCCTCCTGAACTGCTTGAGCAGCATGCTCCGGTCAATCCCCGTCCCCTGCTGCAAAAGCTCAATATCATTGTCACCGAGCCACTCTCCAAGCCGACCTGCAAAACCTTTCAGCATTTCATAGCTGGTAAAAAGCACGAACGCCCTGCCGCCCGTTTCCAGGATATATTTCTTTATCACCTCGCAGGCCCGCTCGACAAACTTCCCATCGTTCGGATTCGGCAGTACCGTCTCAATGTAAATCGTTACCTGCTTCTCATAATCGTAAGGCGAGCCTAATTTGACCGCGTCAAAATCCTCAAGGCCGATTCGCCCGGCAAAGAACCCAAACCCACCCTTCTCCGAAACTGCCCCGCTGCTCAATGTCGCACTCGTCATTATTACCGATTCAAACCTGTCGAACAGACACCTCTTGACGTCAGGCCCCACGTTGACCGCTGCTCCGCGCAGGCCGACTCTCACCCGCCGAGCTTCACCCACTTCAACCCAATACACGTAACCGTCCCTGCTCTGAAGAAGAAACTCGCCTATCTCCTGCGCAAACGCCGTGCACCGATCCACGTATCGCATCAGTTCGAATCGCTCATCCTCATCCCTTGCCGCCTTCACCCGCTTCGCTAATTCCGAGCGCAGAGCCTTAAACCGCCCCGTAACAGTGTCCTCGACGAAATTCCTGCAACATCTGCCGTTCGTCTCGGCCCGATTCTCTTCATACCACTGCCTGACCCGCTTAAAGAATCTCTGTGCCGCTTCAGACGCATTCACCACCGCATCGGTCAGCTCGTTGGCCTTTATGTAAACCAAAAGCCCCTTATGTGTTCGCGGATTATACAGACTATCGAGCATGAATTTCACACTGTGGTTGGTGACATTGATACCGAAATGCTCCTCAGCCACGCGTTCAATGTTGTGCGCCTCATCGACAATCACCCACCGATAATCGGGCAGCACCGACGCCCCCTGCCGGCGAAGCGCCAAATCACTGAACATAAGCGCATGATTGGCCACGATAACATCGGCACTGTCCAGCCGGCGCCTCGCCCGCCGGTAGAAACAGTCCTGAAAATATGGACATCTCCTGCCGCGACAGCTCCCGTGCTCACTCTTCACCGCGTCCCACACATGACTCTTAGGCACAAAAGGTATGTCGCTCAGCGACCCGTCCTCCGTCCGCCGTGCCCAGTCGTTTATCACCGCAAGAGCCGACCCGGACTCATCAAACAGCCCCAACGGTCTGCGCATAGCAAATCCCAGCCGCCGCCTGCACAGATAATTGCCCCTGCCCTTCGCCAATACCGCGGTAAAACCTCTCGGCAGGGCATCACACAAAAACGGTATGTCCTTGTTGATAAGCTGCTCCTGAAGAGTAATCGTAAACGTGCTGATCAAGACCTTCGGCGCCCCGCGATAAGCTAAGTCTATTGCAGGAACAAGATACGCAAAACTCTTACCCACCCCCGTCCCCGCCTCCACCACCAGACGCCGGCTGAGCGAAAAGGCACGCTGAACAGCCTCAGCCATCTCAACCTGCTCCGGCCTTGACTCGAAATGCGGGAAAGACTGCGCAAGAATACCGCCCGTGGAAAAAACCTCTTTAACGTCTAAGGATCTGTTCTCTCGTATCATCGACTGGACATCGTGCCCGGTGGACACCATGCCTCCATGCATTGCCCCTGGCTGCGATGTATATCAGAGACTGGCAATCCGTTCATAAATCGCTTGTTTCAGCGCCTGAACCGCCACTGAATCAGGCATCTTCTCGGATGCAGAATCTATCGACCTCTTTGCAAACTCCAGCCGTCCAAGCTGGAAATATACGTATCCCAGTAGAAACTCCAGCTCACCGGCCTTGCTTATCTTCAGCCACTCCCGAATGTCTGCAACTCGATTCTCAACCTTGTCCTGGTCACCGACCATCTCCACAATGTCGATTTTCATCTTCGCGTACCCGGGGAAAATCTCAAGCGCACGCGACAAAAACAACGCGCTGCTCATGTACTCTCCCGCAGCGAACAAGGCCTGACTTTTGCCCGCGTATGCAAGCGGGTCACCCCGCTTATGAAGGGATGCAAGTGTATATGCGTCCGCAGCCCTGTAATATCTGCCCTGCTTCATATAACTCTCAGCCGCACGCATATGCTGATTAAACTTGTCCTTCGAAAGGGCTGCAAAGCTCGTGTACCTGCTCGGCAGCGCCGGCGCCTTGACCTCAGAGAGCCCAACCTGCGAAACGCCGGTGACCCCGGAATTTACATCTGTCTCGCCCCTTGTCACGCCAAAGCCCAAATCGGCTGAACCGGCTTCCAGCTGCCCGCTTGTCTCCAGCACCCCCGTAGTTCTTTCAATCCGCCCCAGGCCGTACAATTCAGCAATATCCTCGGGCAGTGTTCCCGCTTGCCGCCGCATCTGGTCATAAACGTCCATGCCCCATACGCCGTCAAGCGTATTGGCAAACTGACTGAGCTCACCGACCGTGCCCGCCCGCTCCTCGCCGTCTTGACTGGCGTAACCACGCCAGGCACCGCGATTCGGTTCACTTCCGTCCGCCGGCGGTAAAAACCGGCTGTACTGCTCACCAATCTCCTGACCCGTTGCCGGCGGCCTTTGATATTGCATCTGGAAATCTCGCAGGAACGACTCGTCACCGGCTTGCTCCTGCCCCGATACATCCTCGCCCCCCTGCGGATACTGCAAAACCTCGCTCGGAATCAACCGTTCCAGCTCGCTGCGAGTCATCGACATAGGCCGATTCCCCAGTTCAAAAACAAGCCGCTCCGGTACATACGAAATCTGCTCGGCCGGCAAATCCAGACCCGAAACCGTCTCACCTGTAATACCGCCAAGCCCGACCGTTGGCGCACGGAACACCGTCGCGCCGCCGGGAACAGTCGTTGTCACCGTCCCTGTCGGCGAATAATAAGGCCTCGTCCGGCCTGTATAACCGCCCAGGTACTCTACACTCGAAGAACGCCTCAGAAAAGAATCGAAATAACCGCTCGTGCTCCGCAGAGAACCCGGAGAAGCCACAAAATCCGTCGTCCCCCGATACGGAACTATACCCCGAAAGTGCCTGCCACCTGCAACATTACCCGTCACCACCAGATTGCCGCTCGTATCAATAGGATTTATGCTCGGCACTAAGCCGGTCTCGTAGCTGCTCGGCGGAACAGTGCCGCCGCCAATCGGACTTCCAATCGACGGATTCTCAAGCGACCAGCACGTCGGCGAAAGAACGACCAGAATCGACGCCGATATCACTAATAAACTCGCGACTCTCATAATACCTGATACCCCGACAAATTCATTTTTGTTCTGCAATTTTCGTTTCGTAAATCGAAAATCATCAAACGTCCTTGTACTTCGGCTTCTCCGCCCAGCCCAATTTCGCCGCAAGAGTCTCCCAGTCGGTCCGAAGCGGGTTATTCACAACCAGAAAATTATCGCCGCCCCGCTCAACCCTCACTACATCGCCCATCGACATACCAAGTGAAATCTGTCCGTCTATCGAAATCGTTGTCCCTTTATTTACACGCACCCCCCGCACCTCCATCCTACTGTCGGCGTCAATAACTATCGGTCTGAAACTCAGCGAATGGGGGCAAATCGGGGTGACCACCATCGCCTTCATCTCCTGCGACAGAATCGGCCCACCCGCCGACAGATTGTACGCCGTCGAGCCCGTCGGTGTGGCAATCACAACTCCGTCACTCACACACCCGCCAACATTCTGACCGTTAACACTCATCGTCAGCTCTATCATCCTGAACGGAGGCCCCGCCGCAATGAATACGTCATTGACCGCAACCGATCTAAATTTTTCCGCCCCCTCGCACAATACCCTGCACAGAAGCGTCATGCGCCTCTCTATCACAACATCACCGCTTCTCAGCCGCGGGAAAAACTCCTTTAACTCCTCGACGCTGAACTCGGCAAGAAATCCTAACTTGCCGAGGTTAACACCTATTACCGGAACCTCCGTCTGGTTGAGCTGCCTCGCAGTCGAGATAATACTGCCGTCGCCACCGAACACCACTGCGTAATCGACGCCCTCTAACATATCGGATGTACAATCCTCTATCCCGCATGTGACGGTTACATCGGCCCGTCCCCTGATAAAGTCCGAAAACTCCTCTATCGCCTCCGCAACAGGCCCCTTCCTGCTGTCACCGAATATCGCCAGCTTCGGTTCGACCGCCTTCGCCATCCCAAAATTGCCTCACTCAAAAGCCAAAACGCAAATACCGCTCAGCTTCTCAACATATCCCTCACGGCTTGCGCTATTTTATCGGCATTCACACCCGCCTCCATAAGCTGCCGCCTGCGAGAATCGGGCGTAATAGGCCTCGCCGGAACCCCAAGAATACGCACTCTGCTCAGCTTCTCGCCGTCCACCCCTTTTGCCGAAACCAATTCCAACACAGCCGAACCAAATCCACACGCGATGCTGTGGTCCTCCACTGTCACGAGATTCCTGCCCTGCTCAAGCAGTCCGGCTATCCGCTCATCGACCGGTGCGGCAAACCGCCCGTTTATCACCTCAACCTCAATGCCTTCTCTCGCCAGCTCCTCCGCAGCAGCAAGGGCCTCCGTCAGCACACTGCCGTAACTTGCAATCGCAACGCGGCAATCTCCGCCGCTTCTGACCACAACACTCCTGCCCAATTCGAACGGTTTATTACAACCGCTGCGCCCCATCCCGTCGGAAGGAACAAAATCCTTCGGATACCTGATGCAGACCGGCCCGGCCTGAGCAAGCGCAAACTCAAGAGCGAGCTTCATCTCAACTTCGTCCGAAGGGCCAACAAGAACCAGATTAGGCATCATACGCAAATAGCCTATGTCCATCAAACCATGATGTGTAGGCCCATCCGCCCCAACGACACCTGCGCGGTCTATACAGAAAACAACCGGCAGGTTCTGCAGCGACACCTCCTGGAATATCTGGTCGAAACTGCGCTGCAAAAACGTCGAATAAATACATACCACCGGCCTCATACCACTCCTGGCAAATCCCGCCGCTATATCCACAGCGGCGCTCTCCGCAATGCCGACATCGTAGAACCGCTCTGCAAATCTTTCACGAAAGCTCTGCAGACCCGTCCCGTCACACATCGCGCTCGTAATCGCCACAATACGCTTGTCCCGCTCGGCCAGCTCAGCCAGGCACTCACCGAACGCCCTGGTAAAAGTCCGCCGCCTCTTGTCCGGACCGGATTCAACGGTGTCACCGTTTATCTTGAAAGGACCCGTAGAATGAAACCTGCTCGGCTCAGAACCGGCCGGTTTGAATCCCTTGCCCTTCTTCGTATAGCAGTGCAGAATCACCGGATGATCCAGGTCGCCGAGTGCCCTGAACAACTCTACAAGCGAGCCGATATCGTGACCATCGACGGGACCAAAATACGGTATGTTCAGACTCTCGAAAAACTGGCTCGCAGGCAGAACCATACGAATGGTCTTCTTTATTCTCTCAATCGCCTCTTCCACTGTCTTGCCGATAACCGGTGTGTGCTCGAGAATTGCGTTGGTGGTCCTGCGCAAATCCTCGTATGTCTGGCTCAAACGAATCTTCGAAAAGTATTTCGCAACCGCGCCCTGAGTTGCATCTATCGCCATCGAGTTGTCGTTAAGTACGATTAGCAGTTGTCTCTTCACAAGCCCAAGATTATTCAGCGCCTCGAAGCTCGCCCCGTTGACAATGCTCGCGTCCCCGACCAGCGCAACAATCCTGTCTTTCCTGCCTTGCTGTGCATACCCCAAAGCCATCCCCATGGCCGTCGCCACGCTTGTCCCCGCATGGCCGACAGCAAACTGGTCGTACGCGCTTTCCTGCGGATTGGGAAACCCGCTTATCCCTCCCGCCTGCCGAAGCTTCTCGAACAGGGCCTTTCTGCCGGTTATGATTTTGTGCGCATAGCACTGATGCCCCACGTCCCACAGAAGCTTGTCCTTCCTGAAGTCAAAAACGTAATGCAGAGCAAGAGTCAGCTCCACTACGCCAAGGTTACTCGCTAAATGCCCGCCGGTTCTGCTCACAGATTCAAGAATAAACTGCCGTATCTGGCCCGCTAAACTCTTCAGCTCGGAAACCGAAAGCTGTCTCATATCCTCCGGACCGTCTATCCGCTCCAGAAGAGGATAGGCCCGCAACCTCGCCTCAGCAGTATCGCTCGGACCGCTTCCCACACCGTCAAGCTCATCCTGCCGCGAAGAACCTCCTCTCAGCCGAACAACCTTCTCCGAACCGTAATCGCCCGTTTTCGTCAAATCGCCACTTGTCATATTCTCTAAGAACCTGCCCATACAAACCGGTTATTATACGAACCGGCAGCGCATAATTCAATCAAATGCGAAAAAGGTGAGGTGAAGGAATCTCCATTCCCACGGTTATTATCGGCTTGGCCATAACGGGTTAACAAGCAGAATACGACTGAAAACCCCGCTTGTTCACCCCGAAACCCGCCTCACTTCCCGGCAAGCAGGCTCCAGGCAAGGTGTCATCGCTTTGTGCGGGTCAATCCGCTTGTCGAGCCGGTTCTATGATGTTAAACACTTCAGTCAGGTGTGTTGTTTCGAAGACATCGTGGATGTTTGGGCTGACGTTGCAAAGCTCGACTCGACCGCCAAGCCTGCCGACTCTCTCGTGGATTCTCATAAGCAGTGCGAAGAACGGCGTGGCGATAAACCTCACATTCTCGAAATCCAGAACCACCTTCCTGTCCTGGGCCTCTTCGAGAATGGGCATAATGGCATTGCGAAGCTCTCTGATGTTTCTCTCCTGCGATATCCGTTCGTTGTTGAACGTGATCCTCACAACCTCATCGTCTTGCTCAACCTTTATCCTCGGTTCCGACGGTTCCATATGGCGGCCTCCAAAAAACACCGGTTACAGCACCACCCTCGCGTTGTGTCCGAAAGTTCGAGACATCCAGCTGCACCATATAGTATATCGTCAAATCCGGCATTGAGTTAGAGCCTATCCTGATAATCGCCCTCGTTATGAGGCCGCAATGCCGTGGATAGCCACTAAAAAAGCCATAAGCATTGCGCTTATGGCCCGTTGGTTCGTAATAATAGTCCTAAGCCAAAATGCTCTTTGGCTCATGGAGGCCGAGGCGGGGGGCGAATCCGAATCACAAAATCACGCCTGTTCCACAATCCCCCCCAACTATTCGGTTGTCCGCGAAAAACACAAACGGCTCTGCCCATGCCCTCAAGACACAGCACGACCACAACCAGCATGCTCAGACCTATCGGCGAAACCAGTATGTCCACCGTTAGTCTCCCAAATAAACCAGTGCCTATATCGACAGAATTTCAATTTTTCCTTAGCGAAGCGGTCGGTACGTCCAAAACCCCCACCAGCCGGTGCAAAAACACACCTAAGCCGCTCAAAATGACCAAAATCGCGATATCAGTATCACCAGCGAGGTTTTTCGCTGAACGCACTATCGGCAGCAGACCTCCTGCGAATCCTGCCCGCGTTCTTGATACTGATATTCCCCCTAAGGCTCTAATTTGCATGTATAAAGGAAAGCATTCGCTGAGCGACCTTTCAGTCGCTCACCTTGCAGTCGCCCCCGACACAACGCCCATCTGTCAATGCGCCGTCCACCCGCCGTCAACCGCAACTGCCGCCCCAGTAACAAAGGTGGCTCCACGACTGGCTAAAAACAGCACGGGCGCTCTTATCTCGTGCATCTGGGCCCAACGATTCATAGGCACGTTGCTCAGCAGTGCCGCCGTCGCCTCCGCATCGGCCATTACAGGCCTGTTTATCTCAGTTGCAAACGGGCCTGGACAGATGCAGTTGACCGTGACCCCCGTCTGCGCAAGCTCGACGGCAAGCGTCCGCGTCAGTTGCAGCACCGCCCCCTTCGACGAGCAGTAGCTGACGCGCTGCTCCATGCCGACAAGAGCCAGCGCCGACGCCATGTTAATAATCCGCCCATAGCCGGCCTTGGTCATTATCGGCACAATCGCCCTGCAGCAGTAGAATACCCCCGTGACATTGACCTTCTGTATCAGCTCCCAGTCTTCGTCCCTTATCTCTGAAATCGGGCCGCGAACATTCACGCCGGCATTGTTGATAAGAATATCAACCTTGCCGAACTCATCGACCGCAAGGCCGACCATCTCTTCAACAGAGCTGCGGCTGGTAACATCAAGGTCAACTCCAACCACCTTGCGACCGGTCGCCTCGGCTATCTGCACGGCAACGTCGGTGATTTCCTTTTCGTTGCTGCCGATAACCAGATCAGCGCCCGCCTCGGCTAACGCCGTAGCTATCTCCTTGCCTAACCCACGAGAACCGCCCGTTACAATAGCTGTGTCCCCTTCGAGACTGAATAAATCATTCATACCAAAACTCCTGCTGCTATGATTACCTCGTCCTGTTCAAAAGCGCCGTCGCAAGCTGCCCTAAAATATCCGCCTTTTGACCGAACGGCTCGAGGGCAGCGACCGCCTCTTCAGCTAATCTCTGAGCCAGCTCTTTCGATTTTGCCATTCCCACTACCACAGGGTACGTCGCCTTGCCCTGCCTTGCATCCTTGCCGCTGGTCTTGCCCAGCTGCCCGCTCGTGCCGCAGACATCGAGAACGTCATCGGCAATCTGAAATCCCAGCCCAATCTTCAGACCGTAACGACGCAGGGACTCGAGCTGCCGCTCGTTCGCCCCACCGCATATCCCCCCCATCGCAGCGGCACAGCGAAACATCTTCGCCGTCTTATTGATATGAATATGTTCGAGCTGCTCCTCGCTCACCTCCCCGTTGGCCGCTTTCAAATCGACCATCTGACCCGCTATCATTCCCGCAGGCCCCGCCGCCTCTGCAAGCTCCGCAATCAACCGCACCGCAACTGCTGCATCATCGACTTCCTTGGCCAGTATCTCGAACGCAAGAGTCAAAAGAGCGTCCCCTGCCAGTATCGCAGTCGCTTCATTGAACTTCTTATGGCAGGTCGCCCTGCCCCTGCGCATATCGTCGTCGTCCATCGCAGGCAAATCATCGTGAATCAGCGAATACGTGTGCACCATCTCAATCGCAGCCGCCGCAATCTCCGCATCGCGATTCGCCCTGCCGCCGACAACCTCACAGCACCACAAAACAATAGCCGCTCGAACTCGCTTGCCGGGCGCCTCCAGCGCGTAACGTACCGACTCTCGCAAATCAGGCCCTACCCACCGTCTATCAGCCACAATGCCTGCGAGAACGTCGTTGACAACGCCGACCTTGCCCTCTAACTCAGCCGCTAACTCGCTGTTCAAACCCAACCACATAGATAACCATACACCCCAAAAACTTGCGTTCTTACACTAAAAACCGTATTATACAGAATTTCAGATGCTTCGACAGGAAATTTGAATAACAAAACCCCCCTCACCCTAATCGCCTGCCATTTGTCCCGGCGTAGCTTCACTTGTCTCGGCGTAGCCTTCGGTGAAGCCGGAGAGCGAAGACGGACGCAAGCAACATGTTTCGCCCCGTCTGCCTGCCCTCGAGGTGAGCTTCGCAGACACTACAAACAGAGGGTGCCCGAATGCCTCTGTCGGCTGTCCTTCGGCCGGGCGCGCCCGCGCAAGGAACACTTTTATTTAGCCTCCAGACTACGTTCCGGAGGTCATCCGCCGACGCTTCCGAAATGCCACCAGCCCCCCGATACCAAAAAGCATTACCGTCCCCGGCTCGGGAACGACGTCGAAAATAATCGTATCATCTGGAGCTGGCGCACTGTGTATGTATAGGTACTCTCTGTCCCCTATGGTAGCATGCTCATCCATGGTCACGTTAAATCCAAAGTGGATTCCTGCTCGGATATCTTCTTGGCTGTTTCTGTCCCATTTCATCCCATGACTGTTAGCAAAGCCTGGTTTTAAAAAGTAAAGGGCTACGAGGGTAAATCTCACAGCCCTTAAACCCGCTTCCAGATTCTACTCACTATGGTGTTACATCCGCAAGCCAATGGGAGGCCATTATCGCAAAATCAAGCATATTAATCCAACAGTCGGCGCTGAGGTCTTCGTAAATAGTCGTACTACACACATACTCCGGCTCAGTGGTGATGACCTCGAGGTCGTCAAAATAAACCGTTCCGCTTTTGCCCTCTGCGTTGATAGCGAGGTTGATGTATTGGATGCTCTGCAGCAGAGGGTTTGCAGGGTCCAAATCTATCTCCAGTGTTGTCCAGTATTTTATTTTGGTGCCGTCGATGAATGTCGCGGCCGCAGCGCTGGTGCCAGCGGCATTGAAGAGTGTAAGCGTGATGTCTTTTGCCCTATTGGAGGCCTGGCCTTTAAAGTAGGTTTTGACATTTTTGTAGATAGTCCAATCCTGTGGCGCTCCGAGGTCCTTTCGGACAGTGGGCTGGTCGCTGCCGCCGTAATCTATTTTCATAGCTTTTGCGCCGCTGCGGACTTCTTGTGTTTCGAGGGTTTGGATGGGTGCGCCGGCATAATCGTACCAGTGTGCCTCGAGGTCGGAGGTGTCGTTGTAGGACTCGAAATCATCTAAAGCGATAAGACTCCAAGGAGTAAAGCTATCCTGAAGCCAATGGGATGAAAGGACAGCTAAATCAGCAAGGTCTACATAGCCATCCCAGTTTAAATCGCCGGTAGAGGCCGGACATATGCCGTTTCTTGCAAAATAATAGATGGGTTGGTATGCCCCTTCACTAACGGTATAGTATCCACATCCATTGGCCTCAAAACAGATAGCTTCGCCCTGCGGCTCGTCAATTTGGAGCACAATGCACATTGGATTGTCGACGAAGGCCTGCCAGAGGTTGGGGGCGTTGGGGTCGCGCTGCCAGAGCAGGGCACGCATAGCATCACCGTCGGTTCGGATGATTATTAAGCGGCCGTCCAACGAGACATCACCGCCAACAGCCATTTCACCATCTATCAACTGAACCTCAGCGACGTGCTGCATCGTGTATTCAACGCCTGGGGTATGGGGTGGGGGATAGCGATAAACCTTCATAACACCGTTATCATCACCCCAGCGGTCTTTGGTGCAAAGATAGATGTCGCCGTTCAATGGATCGACCAGGATGGTTTCGCAGCCGTGGCGCACGCTGTCGGGGTATCTGACTGGAAGGGCATCCACGCCGGTGAGATTGGCATCCACGGGGTCTTGACCGGCGCTGACGGTCGGCTCCGGGACGCGGTAGATGGTGAAGGTAAAGTCGGTCAAGCCCTCGTTGTTTCCTGTGTCGGCAACATAGAGGCAGTCCTGGCCTGCAACGGGTCCAGGGCCGAGGGCCATATCTTCCCAGTCGTTGGCGTTAGCATCAGTTAGGTTGTAGGTGCCGAGATGAACTCCCTGCGTGTCCATCGCCCAGAGACGAGCCGAACCGCCGGAATCGTTATGCGCCCATATCACGCCTGGATTATCTCGGCTGGCGGCAATCCCCGAAATCTCCTTCAGCAAGCTGTGGGCCACGGTTCCGACCTGCACGCCATTAACAAACTCTGGGCATTCGGCCAGCACAGTCTGGCCGAATTGGCTCAAAGTTAAAAGACCAGCCAGAATCAAAATATTCGATGGATTTACCCTCATCTTCATCTCCTGGTAGTGCTCCGTTACAGATATTATGACGGCTTGTCATTGCGAGCGAAGCGAAGCAATCTCAGCCTTCGCAGACTCAGAAACCGCCGCGGCGTTGCAGCCCTCGCAATAACAACCAATCGAATCATGCGTAACAGAGCACTAGCCGGTTGTCGGTGAACTCCGCCAAGGCCGAAACGGTTCTGTAATAATGCGTTAAATCGTGCGAAGTTTATTATGGTGCGTACCAGCTCGTCCCCAAAAGGACAACCGGGGTCACCTGCATCGATACGAGGACTTGTAACCCCATCTTGGGTCCAACTTTGAGTATTCGGGTCCCACCGGCCCGCTTGGGATTTCAGGTGATAATCGTCATTTGTCGAATCTGTAAAATTCGGATCGGCATCTATGTTTCCATCGCCCCAGTTCAATGTGCATTCGGCACCGACTGATACAGATGCTTCTCCTCCCTCGACATCACTATATTTGACAGTTGCTGTGCAAGCTCCTTCTCCAGGGAGCCCGTGTTTCAAAGCCAACTCAGCCCCAGGCCATTTCTCTAATACATACTCCGCCAGCAATATCGCCTTGCTGTATTGCTTTGCCCCCTTGTATGCCGCCCCTATCTGCTGAACCGCACGTCCCTTGGCTTCACTGTCGGCGAGCGCCAAAAGCCCTTCCAAAACCGCATCCGCACCAGCCACATCACCGCCTGAAAGCAGCGAAGCAATGCTCACCTTCGCCTGCTCAATCTCGCTCGCCGCATCTGCAAACGTCCCCACACTGCCCACCCAACCGGACATCACAACGACCACCACACAGACAACAACCTCTTTCCCGCACAAAATGCTTCTTGCCATCGTCTTTACCTCCTTTTTTCTCGCCGTCACGGCCCAGGCAGCCGCCCGCCTGCACAGCCGTTCCGTACCTGACCTGAAATTCGGGTGTGCCGCTCGCTTCCTTCAACAAACTT
>JAUVYV010000120.1 GCA_030602885.1 Phycisphaerales bacterium | reverse complement strand
GTAGAGATACTTCGGAGTTTTATCAGGATCGAATCCCAACAGGCAGTCGTTGCCGTACTCAATCGGCTCATCTTTCATTCGTTGTCCCATGTTGCCTATTATACCCAATTTCCCCTCCACTGAACAGCGAAGCCCGTCGGCGTTTGAGACAGAAGAGTCATTTTTCGAGAGGGTCAAAGTTTTACTTTGACACGGTCGAAATTCCGCTTTCCCAGTAAGAGAGTGTCTTTCTCTCTTAATAAGATTATGGGTGCAATTTTTTTCACCCCCTTAAACCCTTTTTTTTGGCTCTCTTTGAAGGCTTTTTTCAATGACCTGGTCGGCGACTTTTGCTGCTGTTTCGGAAGTCTCACCACGACGGACCAGCTCGCTGACGACGTCCAGGCGAAATTGATCGATGGTTGCCTTGTTGCTAAACTTTGAGATCGGGCCTGGGGGGTATCGACGGGGTCGACGTGGGCGCTTGAGTTTGGCCATTGATCTGGTAAGTGCCAGGGTGCCGACAAGCTTGACCCAATGCTCAGGGGTTGGCAGCAGCCTGGTGTGTATTTTGCGCTCGGGGCCGAATGGCTTCTCGATCCAGATGAAGCCAAGGTCCTTGAGATTCGCGAGCCAGTACTGAACTGTGCGTCTGCATCGATGAAACTTTTTCTGCAACCTCCAGTTCCAAAGCCAGCACGTGTCGGGCCCCATAGAGTAGAGCCATCCGAGGAAGTCTTTCTCGCTGTTGTTCAACAGCCGAAAATCCTGGCTTCGGATCCAGTATGGTAGCCGATGCCTTTTCTTTGGTTTAGTCATGGCTGTTGTTCCTTCAACAGCTTACCTTTATTCTTTTGGTTCGAGAGAGTCAATGGCTTTTTTGAGGTCCTCACCGCTGGGGTGCGTGTAGATCTGTGTGCTGCTGAGATTCTTGTGACCGAGGCACTCCTGGACGACTCGCATCGAAGTCTTTGTCATCAGCCTGGTTCCAAACGTGTGCCGCAAAAGGTGTGGGTGGATGTCACGGCCTATCGAGAGCTTGCCGGCTGATGTGATGATTCGTTGGACCTGGCGGACGGTGAGTGCGTATTGGCAGTGGTTGGCGTAAAAAGCGTAGCGAGGTTCGTTGGTGTGATCGGTTTTCCACCATTGATGGTGCATATTTTTGATAGCGCTGCTCAGTCGATTGGTGATCGGAATCGTGCGCTCGTGTTTGTTCTTTGCCTGCTCTTTCTCGATGGTCAATGCGCCGAATGGAGAATGTGTGAACCAAAGCTGGTCCTGTCTGAGCTTTATGAGTTCACCTACTCGGCAGCCGGCATCGAGCATCAGCAGTGCCATTGTGTAATTTCGATGATGGACCCGGGGCGTTGCCTTGTTGTTTGGCGGATGCTGCAGGTGACATAGAAGTTTGTCGCATTCGTCAGCCGTTAGTGTCGCGAATCGTGATCGGTTCATGATTGCTCCTTTTGTAGAGATTGAATTGGGTCGATACGTTTGAGGATTTTGAGAGCCTCGATGGCGCGGCGTCGCCGGCATTCGGCAAAGGCCATCGAGACCTTGACGATTATTTTGTTGTCTTCGGATTCGAATGCTTCCTGCAGAAGCTGTGTGAATAGTTTTTCGGCGCGGCCGTAGTGACATGTGGACATTGCTCGATCGACCAGGTGGATCAGCTCGTGGATTTTTTTGTAGTTGGTCATCGAGTCCTTTCTGCAAAAGCGACTTTCTGGATATCAGTGTATCGGCTAAAGCGACATCCTGTCAATAGGAAAAACGACATTTTAAAAGCGACATCGGTTTGGCTCAGCTGAGTTTTGAAGTCGTCTTTTACAGTAAAGACGACATCGCAGTCAGCTGATTGGGGTAGTTTGGTACCCGATCGGGCTGGAAAATTGATTCTGCATAGCGCCACGGACGTAGGATCGGTAAATCTGAGCGCGGAGTACGAGAGAACTACCCGAAGGGATCTTGAGTAGAATGCGGGTCCCCCGCCGGTCCGCAGACTACCGGCGGGGGATTCGCCCCTGGCCTGCAGGCTACCAGGGGTGTGCGGCCGGCAGGCCGCAGAAGGGTCGGACCGAAATCCGCCTCAGCATAGTTAACTCGGCTCGGCA
>JAUVYV010000013.1 GCA_030602885.1 Phycisphaerales bacterium | reverse complement strand
CCCCGGCTACGGCTTCGGCCTTCGCCGAGACGAGCGAGTTTAGGATACCGTATTCACTTTCTATATGTTAGGTGGGTATTATACAACATGGGAAGTTAGATGTCAAGCATAAAATAGTCGCTGGTCGCTGGTCTCTCGTCGCTGGTCTCTGGCTGGTTGAAGTATGCCTGGCATGCTGAGTTTTTTAACCGCAGATTGGGTTCGTATCTCGTATTGCGTATCGCGTATTGCGTTCCGCCAAACGTCCGGCGGATAAATTTCAGTAGGTGGCAATGAGACCTAGCGCCTGGGGGAGGGAGAAAGATCGGGCAGGCGGCATAGAGTGTCAGTGCCCGCCGGAGGCGTGTAAACTTCAGTAGGTGGCAATGAGACCTAGCGCCTGGGGGAGGGAGAAAGATCGGGCAGGCGGCGTAGAGTGTCAGTGCCCGCCGGAGGCGGGTGAACTTCAGTAGATGGCAATGAGACCTAGCGCATGAGGGGATGCAGTCGAGTGGGGATGGTCGGGTTTTTTGTCAGCGGAGTCGGTGTCGGAGCCGGTGTCGCCATAGGTTGGGGTCGATTATCCGGATGGTATCGGTGCCCTCGAAGGGGGTGCCGTCGAAGGGGGTGCAGTCGAAGGGGGTGCAGTCGAGTGGGGATGGTCGGGTTTTTTGTCAGCGGATTCGGTGGCGGAGCCGGTGGTTGGGTCTGCGTGGGGTTGACAGGTGTGCTGTCGGAGACAGTAGATGGCAATGAGACCTAGCGCAGGGGGGGATGCAGTCGAGTGGGGATGGTCGGGTTTTTTGTCAGCGGATTCGGTGGCGGAGCCGGTGTCGTCGGCGGGCGGGGAAGGTGGATATTTGTTGACGGGGGTGGTGAATGGAGACAGGTAGCGATATCGCTGGAAACAAGGGCCTCATTAAAGAGGCAGCCGCGAGGTGTGCAATTAGAATACCGGGTAAAGGCCATTAATAAAGCCGGCCAAGGCGAATCTTCGAATACTATCGCGGTCGTATTGTAAAAGGTATACCTATGGCGGACTCGTCCAATCTCTTATATTAAATGATTCCGGACTTGGAAAATGTACCGGACACCTTTAATTCTCTCAAGACACTTGGCTACGAATGCTGCCGGGGCATCAGGCGGGAGCGGAAAAAGATGTGAAGAAGTTAAAATAGAGAACAAAAAACGGTGACTGTCCGTAGTTTTAGTTTTTAGTTTTCTAGTTTTCAGTTTTCTAGTTTTACTAGTTTTAAAATTTGCCCATCCTACCCGGCTATCAATCTGATTTGACCGAAACCTCTTTTCTTGCGATGATTTCAACTTCGTACTTAGCGCTTATCTTACTGAGCTCCAGAGAGAAGCACAAAATTCCAGGCTTAGGCAAAACGAGACCTTGTAATCTTATGATATGACGCACCCGTTTCTTCCCTTGAAAATTGAGGGTGCCGGTCCGTGAATTTAGTTCCTTCGTGCCGATTGAAAGCTTGAAAGCAGCATTGTGTTCTTCTTTTTCGTTTTCACTCCTTTCCCATAGGGTGAAAAAGCAGACATTTTGCAGCAAAACTGGAAATCCCTCTGCTTGCAGGCCCTCAAAAATATTGAACACGCTGATGTTGTTTGTCTCCGCATCGCGGACCACGTCGTGGGCCACAAGGGACAGTAAATTCTTGACCATCTTTATATACCTTTCTTTGGGTTATTCAAATTCACATCGTAAGGTAGCACGATATTGCTCGTCGGCGTAGAACTGGTTTCGATCTTCTGAGGTGGAAATGCGCTAATATCCGTGATTATCACACTTGATGAAGTATGATACGCGTAATCTTGAAACTGTTCGCCCCAATCAAGTCTTGAAAAATCTATTTCACCCTCTTCCATCGATATGTCTTTTGTCAACAAAGCGACAGCAACAGCGTATGCAAGTGACATCACATATTCACTACGTCGCGCTTTGGCAGTGATTGTTTCAAAATAAGTCTTCAATTCTGGTTTGTTGTATTCACTTTTCAATTTATGCACCGCAGAACACTGTAACAACCCCCAAAAAAGGGAACGGGGCGTATTTGCTAACATATAAGTCTGAGCAAGTTCCTTTAGGTCATTTCGGGTTAGCGTTGTCATAGTTCACACCGGAAAAACTTGTGCCGTGGACCATAAAGATTCGGAACATCATGTAGAACATGTACAAACTCACCTGCGTAGCCCCATTTACTGCAGATACGTGGCACATGCAAGGTGTCTTCCATTTCAACAACAATTCCGGAATGATTCGGATCGCCTTCAGCGCTGAAATAGATGACCACATCGCCTGGCAACACATCCTCTAAAGATACCTCGCGGTAGCCGTCGTCATTCAAGATGAGGTCAATATCTTTTCGGTAGAGCACCTTGGTTCGTCTACACGCAAAAGTCAGACCATGGCAGTTATAAACAGGGCACGCTTGAGTTCTCTGTCGAGCCTGCGGATGTTGCTGCAGCAACATCTTGCACCCGTGATGTTGAAATCTGGACAATTCGGAGTCCTGGAAATTGGTGACTCCGTTTCGCTTAGATGTTTCAAGGCGAATAGACATTACTACCTTCTTGCTATACAACATAATACTATTATACAGTCTGCATAAAACGGGAAAAACAGACTGTTTCTTTCTTTATAACAAGTTCCCGTTGGTTCTTCAATATTTATCTGCCGGAGCTTGTGCCCGGTGTTTACCCCTTATGGGGGCGAACTCGTCCAGTCTCTTGTTGTAATTGTATGAATTTGCGGGATTAATGCAATATATTATTTTAACCCTAACTCTCTCGCACTAAGCTCCTCAAGTCGGCTTATCCACCAGCATGCTGGCGAGGCAACAACAGTTTATTTCCTTTGCACAACTTCATCCGGGAAATCCGGCCTAAATATCGGGATTGCCAGGTTCTGCGATGCAGGCCCGGCAGACGGCATGGCGGATAAAATCCCGGTTAAATCCCGATAAGCGAAATCGAGACAGGTGGCACGGCGAAAGTTTTTATGACCCGCGCAATAAAATTGCGGGGCTAAATATCTGGATTCCGGATTGTTGCGCGAAGTCGGGACTTCGGTCGGGATGACAAGTGGGCGGCGGGGACGGGAGTATCGAATAGCGAATTTCGAATGATGAAGTGGATTGGCGCTGTTTGGAGGCGATGCGGCAGATTAGCTGTCCGGCTGATATAGAGCCACCTGTTCCTGTGTGAGGGCACAATATGTAGATAAAAGCTGTGAATCGGGGTGATAGGATTCGAACCTACGGCCTCCTGCTCCCAAAGCAGGCGCTCTAAGCCAAGCTGAGCTACACCCCGCTAACGCAGTCAACACGAGCAAGGCGAGCATTCTACACGAACCCCTAAGTCGTTGCAAGTGAATCATATACGAAGGCAAAAGGGGTTGAAAAGCGTATTCGGCGACTGCAGGAGGCATTTTGGCCAAAAATAGCTTGCAATGAGGCCGCTTTGGCGGTATAATTTTTTTATTAAGGTTGTGTGTGAAAAGCAGCAGTTCTGATTAACAGCGCGGGTATAATAGTCGTAGAATCAGCGGCAGGGCTAAAGTGAATATTGCAGGGGAATGAGTTATGGCAGGTATGTTCTATTCAAGAAAAGAAGCGGCGGAGAAGCTAAGCAAGAGCGAAGCCGAAATTGATGCCTTCGTCAAGGACGGTAAGCTGCGTGAGTTTCGTCACGGCGAAACGCTGATGTACAAAGTCGATGAAGTTGACGCGTTGGCGGTCGAGGGTGCTGTCCCCGAAGCTGGTGATCTGCAGCCCCCGGAGTCCGAAATAGACCTTGAAGGGGAGCAGGAATTAAGAACTGAAGAAACACCGTCGGCCGAAGAGACTCCGTTAATCGAAGAAGCACCTTCCGTCGAAGAAGCTCCTTCCGTCGAGGAGTTGCCCGTCGATGAAGAGATACCCGCGCTTGAAGAAACCCCCGCTCCGGAAAAAGCGTCTGCGTCTGAAGATGAGATACTGCTGACGCCCGAGCCGTCAGAAGGTAAAGGCGAGGAACTCCAGTTGAGCGATGCAGACACGGCCATCGTCGAGGAAGGTATAAACGTGCTGGGCGAAACCGACACAAAAGACGTATTTGACGAACTCAAGCCGGAAGAGGAGGGGTCGGGACTTGACGGACTTGCAGAAACCTCGGTTGCGGCCGCCGACGAAGCTTCGCTCGAAGAAATAGAGGATGACGTCAGTCTGGATACGTTTGGGAGCGGCTCCGGGCTGCTGGACCTTTCGCTGCAGGCCGATGATACTTCTCTTGGCGGTATCTTAGACGAGATTTACACACAGGAAGGCGAGGGGCAACCGGCCGGCGAAGAGGCCGGCACAGGTTCGGCTGTGGAGATGGCAGCCGAGGCAGAACAGATACTGCCCGAAGAGGAATTCGTTGAGGCCCAACCAGTACCTGCCGTCCCAGCGGCAGCCGCTGCGTATGTCGAGCCCAAACCGGATAGTTCTGACAAGTTCTTCGCAATCACGCTTCTTCTCGGTTTTCTGGCATGCTTCTACACAATCGCAGTGGTCCTGGCGGGGATGAAGGAATTCGTGCCGTCGATTCTTCTTGACAGCATCAGGGGAATCATACTCTACATCCTCGGTGGTGCTTTTGTGCTGGCTGGTATTGTCGGCGTGGCCGGGGTGATGGCCGGCTCAGGCCGTGCAAAGGCGCCAAAGAAACCGAAGGCCAAGAAGCAAAAACCGCCGAAGGTCAAGAAAGAGAAGGCGCCGAAGCCCAAGAAGGAAAAGAAGAAAAAACAGAAGTAGGCGGGACAGCTCGCTCAACTCGCCTGTTGGATTGACCCGACAAGGACAGAAGGCCCTGACTTTCAAGATGGGGGGCTTTGGTGAGCTATTCGCATCGACACCCCACTGAGAACAAATCCAGCCAGCGGCCATCTTCATTTTTCGCGGTGAGTGTCCGACTACCGCGCTGTGTGCCCCAGACAGCAATAATCCTGCCGCGATCATAACTCGCCAGCGGCGTTTAGCCATTCCCGGCGCGCCGGGGCAATTTTCCACCGAGATTTCGGGGCAAACCGAAGGAAAAGCCACGGATAATATTTTGGAAGTTTGTTCTTGACGGTTGAATTCAAATCAGTTTTATTTGTGAGTGCGACGGTTTAATCAGGAAGATGATGTGCCGTAAGAACTTGCGCAAGGTAAGCTTGCATTTTATAGGACGCTTAAAAGGGAATTTATAAGTCTTGGACAAGGTGAAAGGGGCAAATCATGGGAATCGCTAAATTTTCGGCAGTTATTTCGTTCGGTTTTTTATTGATGCTGACGAACGGCTGTGTATCTGAGCAGGATTATAACGACCTCAAATTCCAAAACGACACACAGCGAAGACGAATAGCAGAGCTTGAGAGCCAGCTGCAGGCCACCACCCTCGAGCTGGACCAGCTAAAGAGACAGCTCGACTCCTCAGCCGGGCGAAGCGGTATCGAAATAAGCTCCATGCAGCAGAAAGTTGCATCCCTGGAGGAAGAGCTTCGCAAGAAGAAAGCGCTCATCGCCTCGATGCAGCAGCAGCTTTTGCACGGCACGCAACTTCCCGTTGAGCTCAGCACCATGCTCGAAGACTTCGCAAAGGGAAGTGATATGATCACGTACGATTCCAGTCGTGGAATCGTAAAGTTCAAAAGCGATTTGCTGTTCGAAAAAGGCAGTGACGTGGTTGCGCCATCGGCCGTCGAAGCCGTAAAGTCACTCTGTAAAATCCTGAATACCGAACAGGGCAAGGAATTCGACATAGTCATCGCAGGTCATACCGACGACTTGCGTATCGGCAGGCCCGAGACCCGCGCCAAGCATCCGACAAACTGGCACCTCTCCGCGCACCGGGCAATCTCCGTTCTTAACGTAATGACAGGCGGTGGCACCGACAACGAGCGACTGAGCGTACGCGGATTCGGTGAATTCCACCCGGTTGCCCCCAACGAGCCAAACAAAAAAGGAAATCCGGTCAACAGACGAGTGGAAATCTATATCGTGCCCAAGGGAACATAGCTGAGACGTTATCGCTGAAGGTCGGGTCCAACGGAGTAACCGGCCCGACACAAACGAACAGATGACAGAACGCACTTTGATTATTATCAAGCCGGACGCAGTTCAGCGTCACCTCATCGGCCGAATAGTTACGCGGTTCGAAAACAAGGGACTGAAGCTAATCGCAGGGAAATTTCTGCAGGCCGGCACAGAGCAGGCGGGTGAACTCTACGCCGTCCACAAAGGCAAAGACTTCTACGAGCGTCTGGTAAGATATATCTCATCTGCTCCAATACTTGTTACGGTGTGGCAGGCGGACGGCGCAATAGCGATGGCGAGAAAGCTGCTCGGTGACACATTCGGCTACGACGCTAAGCCCGGGACTATCCGCGGCGACTTCGGCTGTTCGCAGACTTGCAATCTCGTCCACGGCTCGGACAGTCCCGAATCTGCGGAATTTGAAATCGGCCTGTTCTTCAAGCCCGAAGAGATGGTCGATTACGAATTCGCAGACGCCGAGTGGCTCTACAACAGCAAAGAATAACAAGCCCCTGCCCCGTTTCCCGCAATAGCGATCACAACAGGCGGATTTGGCTCTGCAAACAAAACTCGCCGAGTTCAGAACGCACCCGTGGTTCGAGGTGAATCGGCACCAGGGTCGCCGGCTGCGTGCAGCAGGGCCGTTTCGTGGTCTATGACCAGTGCTGTTCTCTCCTGGGGGACGCGTCCGCTCTTGTCCTTCGGATTTATTACATGTCCCAGCTTTCTCAGCTTATCAAGACATTCGGTCCCCATATCCGGACTGATTGTAAGAGCGGCGAGCGTCGGCGTGGTCTGGCTGAACGAGCCGACGTAGTGTTCGGTGGCGTATCGGGGGGTGGAAACCAGCTCGTCTGCGCTTAAGTCGAAATCGATATAATTGGTTACTATTTGCAGTGTCGCCTGGTCCTGAGTATCTCCGCCGGCAACGCTCACTGCGAGAACCGGCTTGTCGTTTTTTAAGACGATTGTCGGCGTAAGGGTAATCCGCGGTCGTTTGCCCGGCTGGATGCAATTGGGATGGTCTTTCCATGTATTGAAGCTTATCAGCCGGCTGCCCAGCCAGACTCCGGTATCACCGGCCAGGACACCGCCCCAGCCGCTCGGCGTAGCGGCAACGACATTGCCCCAGCGGTCGGCAACGAGACAGGTCGAGGTATCTTTCGGCGCGCCACCCAGGCCGGCTCGCGTTTTGGCCTTGTCAAGAAGTGCCTTCATCTGCCGTGGGTCACCGGGCCTTTGAATCAGCGAGGCGCCGTGAAGATCAATCAGTGAGCGACGCAGCTCGGTATATTTGTCGCTGAGCAGCTCGTCGGTGGGGACATTGACAAAGAGCGGGTCGGCGTAATAGACGTCGCGGTCGGCCAGCGCCAGTTTCATCGCCTCAACTATGACGTGAATAGTCTGTGGCCTCTGGAACCCCATCGACTTCAAATCGAAACCTTCGAGCAGATTCAACGTCTGCGCGAGGTAAGGCCCCTGTGTCCAGGGGCCGCATTTGCAGACGGTATAGCCGCGGTAATCCGCCTTCACCGGCTCTTCAATTCGCGTAACATGTGCGGCTAAGTCACTGTAGCGGATAAGCCCGCCGTTTGCCCTGCTCCAGGCATCGATTTTTCGGGCGACCGGGCCGCGATAGAAATAGTCTGCAACCAATCTCAGGCCGCGTTTGCGGTCTTCGGCCTTTTTCTCAGCTTCAATCAGACTCCCGACTGTTCGGGCCAGGTCCGCGTGCCATTTTTCATTGCCCTCGTCGAGCAGACGCAGCATCGGCGAAGCAGCCTGGGCGAATGTCATGGTTCCGAACCTATCGAGCAACGTCACACAGGCATCGAGCGCCGCCGGCACCGCCGCCGACTGAATCGTACCTCCCCTGATACCTCCGTTCTTCTCGAAGTATTCGAGCGTAGCTAATCGCGGCGCTGTCCCCATCCCGGCAACCACTTCAAGAACATCGCGTTTTGCATCGTAAACGATAATGGGCACCTCTCCGCCGAAACAAAACGCCGACGAATCCGTCACCGACAGTGCCAGAAGCGCCGCGGCCGCAGCATCAGCGGCATTGCCGCGCTGTTTGAGAATCTCCAGCCCTGCATCGGCAGAGCCGGCCTTGCCGGCGACGACGGCGCCGTTTTTACCCGACGCCCGCCAGTCTGCATGAACGGTCGCAGCAAGTATCAGAATGACAGGGATTGACAGAGAAAACAAAGCCGGCGAAAAACTGCGGGTGTCCATAGTACGTACTCCTGTTCTGCAAGCAATGAATTGAGGTCGAAACTGCATTCTACAGCATGAGCTGGAAAGTAATGGAGCCAATGGGATTCGAACCCACGACCTCTTGCATGCCATGCAAGCGCTCTCCCAACTGAGCTATGGCCCCAGAGACAAGCAATGCTAACAGACAGGAGCCGTCTTGACAAATAAATTTTCCGCTTCTGTTGCATCTGGTACGGCCTACATCAGCACGGACCGGCTTTGCAAGGCCGGCGGATTATGGTATCGTCAGGACGTTTATTCAGACTATACGTATTAGCAACCGATTCAGAGAATAGTAAGATTGAAAGAGTGACCCAAAGACAAAGAATACTCATAACAGGTCGTGTTCAGGGGGTGGGTTTTCGTCCAGCCGTATATCGCCTGGCGTCTCAGTTGAGGCTTACCGGCTTTGTTTACAACGACACCAGGGGCGTTACAATCGAGCTTCAGGGCGAGCAGGATAAAATAGTCGATTTCCTTGAACGCCTCAAGTGTGCCGACGCGGCGCCTTTGGCCGAGATGGATTCCTGCAATATGTTCGACATTGACCTGGTCGATGGCGAGCAGGATTTCTCTATCAAGACAAGCCAAACAGATGGCACTGCCCTTTCACGGGTTACCGCCGATATCGCCACCTGCACCGATTGCCTGGCGGAGATGGCGGACGAAAAGGACTTTCGATACCGCTACCCGTTCATCAACTGCACCAATTGCGGCCCGCGATACTCGATAATCAGAACCATACCCTACGACAGGCCCAACACCACAATGTCGGTTTTCACAATGTGCGAAAGATGCGCCGCACAATACGACGATGTCACCAACCGCCGGTTTCACGCGCAACCGGTAGCATGTCCCGCTTGCGGCCCAAAAGTCCGGCTCACAGACAACCAAGGCAACACAATACAGACAGATACCGACAAGGCAATTGCCGAGACTGCTCGCCTGTTCAAAGACGGCAAAATCGTGGGCATCAAAGGAATCGGTGGCTTTCATTTGGCCGTCGATGCGCTAAACGACGAGGCGGTGAAAGAACTGCGTAAGCGCAAAAGGCGAGACCAGAAACCCTTCGCAATGATGGCTGCATCCATCGAGAGCATTAAGAAATATGTCGTCGTCGGCGACTTGGCCCGGCGCGCACTGCAAAGTCCGCAGGCACCAATCGTTCTGCTGCCCAAGAAAAAGGGCTGTGCGATAGCAGCGTCGGTCGCCGAGGGTGTTAGTACATTGGGTTTTATGCTCTGCTATGCACCGCTGCACCATTTGCTCTTTGAGCACGGCTTGGACGTCCTCGTTATGACCAGCGGCAACATATCCGACGAGCCGTTGATATGCAAGAATGACCTTGCTGTGGAATGGCTGGGATCGGTGGCCGATGGCTTCCTGATGCACGACAGAGAAATCTACCGCCAGGTCGATGACTCGATTGTGCATTTCATCGATGATAAGCCCATCCTGCTCCGCAGAGCCAGAGGTTACGTCCCCACACCCGTCCTGATGAGCGAGGCTGCTCATAAAGACATCTTCGCCGCCGGGGCCGACCTGAAGAACACCTTCTGCTTTGTAAAGCAGAACCAGCTCATCTGCAGCGAGCACACAGGCGACCTCGAGGAGCCGGAAGTCTATCGCCACTACGTCAATTCAATCGAGCATTTGCGGGGGCTGTTCGAAGTCGAGCCCCAAGTCGTTGCCTGTGACCTTCACCCTGCTTATTTATCATCGCGGTATGCCCGTTCAATAGGCGACGCTCGAATCATCACAGTCCAGCACCACTGGGCACACATCGCCTCGGTTATGGCCGAGCACAAGACGCAGGGCCCCGTCATCGGCCTTGCCTGCGACGGCACCGGCTACGGAACCGACGGCGCCATCTGGGGCTGCGAATGTATGATTGCATCGCTGGATAAGTTCGAGCGTTTTGGCCATCTGGCCTATTATCCTTTAGCCGGGGCAGACGCGGCAAGTAAAGAGCCGATTCGCCCCCTTCTCGGGCTACTCAGCCAGAGTTATGGCTGCGACTTCGACCTCGAAAAATTCAGGCCGCTCCTCGACCCAATCGAACCAGACATGAAAAAACAGCAAATCATCATCGAGCAAATTACAAAGCAGATTAATACCGTCCAGACCTCAAGCATCGGCAGGGTCTTCGATGCAGTTGCAGCCATGCTCGGCTTAGGCACGTACAACCACTTCGAGGCACAACTGCCAATGGCCCTTGAAGCAATCGCCTCGCCCGGCACCGAAGAAAACTACGATTTCGAACTCATCGATGAAATTGAAAAACCACTCAAACTGGACTTGCGTATAATGTTCAGGCAGCTTATTGATGATATTCGAGACGGGCAGGAAACTGACGCGATATCGGCAAAATTTCATAACACACTGGCAGCGGCGTTACTGGCGATAGCCGAACGGGCCAGAGAAAGCACACAACTGAACAGCGTTGCGCTGAGCGGCGGGGTATTTTGCAACAGGTATCTGACAAATCGCCTGATTAAGCTCTTGAAGAAGGCCGATTTTTCTGTATTATTCAACCGGAAATTTCCGGCCAACGACGGCGGAATCTCCGTCGGCCAGGCGGCAATAGTTTCGTGTCTCGTCGCTCGTGGCTCGTGACTCGTATTTCGGCGGCTCTGACCAAGAACAGAGTCCCTTAGTACACTATGCTTTTAAGAAGATAAGCAGGCATGGAATTAATGTGCCTGTTCAACAATCAGAACTCGGTAAGAGGCCGTTGTACTGATACGATAGAAACCTAGAGAGCCACCTCGAATACAATGAAGGTAAAAGACTACAAAGACTTAAAGGTTTGGCAGAAAGGAATTGAAATAGCAGACACGATATATACGGTCACTGCCGAGTTTCCCAAATCAGAACAATACGGTTTGGCCGGTCAAATGAGAAGAGCTTCGGTATCCATCCCGTCCAATATCGCGGAGGGCTTTGCAAGGCAACATAGCAAAGAATATAAGCAGTTTTTGCGTATTGCCCTGGGGGGTTGTGCGGAATTAGACACGCAACTTGTCATTTCCTGCCGAAGGAATTACATTACGGATAAGGAATTTGAAGACTTGGCAGAAGACATAAATCACGAGAGCCGAATGTTAATGAGCCTCATCAATAAGATATAACGAGCAACAAGAGACGAGTCGCGAGAAACGAGCGACGAATTATGTGTTTAGCAATACCGGCAAGAATAGTTGAGTTAGAGGGCGACAGAGCGGTTGTCGATACTATGGGCAACCAGTTCAAGGCCAAGACGACACTGCTGCCACATACGAAGTTAGGGGACATTGTGCTGGTGCACGCCGGGTTTGCAATTCAGGTCATAGAGGAAGAGGAGGCAAAGAAGACCTGGCAGTTGATTGCTGAAATCGACGAATTCAGCGACACACAGAACAGGGTATCGGGCTGAAACAGGAAACGTATCTGGCATGCTTGAACGGATATACAAGGCACAGCAACTTATGGACGCCGCCTGCAAAACCTTAGGCAGGCAGATAAATATTATGGAGGTCTGCGGCACACACACCGTCGCAATCTTTAGAAACGGCATAAGGACCACCCTCCCAAAGGCGATTAAACTGCTCTCCGGCCCCGGCTGTCCCGTCTGCGTCACCGACCAGGGCTATATCGATATCGTCCTCGACCTCGCACAAAGAGACGACTGCATCATCGCCACCTACGGCGATATGATTCGTGTCCCGGGCAGTAACGGCTCACTTGAGACAAAAAGGTCAGCCGCTGACGTTCGTGTGATGCTCAGCAGTACCGATGCCCTGCAGTTAGCCAAAGACAACCCCGATAAGACCGTCGTATTCGTCGCCGTCGGCTTCGAGACCACCGCACCGGCAACGGCGGTGGTGATCAAAGAAGCAGCGGAGGAAAAAAGAGAAAACTTCTGTATCCTCAGTGGCCATAAGCTCGTCGTTCCTGCGATGCGGGCACTGCTGGCCGAGAAGAATGATAAGATAGATGCGTTCCTTTGCCCCGGCCATGTAAGCGTGATAATCGGCTACGGGGCGTTCAACGAGATAGTCAATGACTTCAGCCGACCGTGTGTCGTCGCCGGCTTCGAGCCGATGCAGATTATCGAAGGGCTGGCTGAGATATGTCGTCAGCTTTCACAAGGCAAGGCCGAGCTAAAGTCAATCTACACCGCCGCCGTCACCGAAGAAGGCAACACAACCGCCCAGCAGCTCATCGCCGAGTGCTTCGAGCCGGCCGACGGCTGCTGGCGGGGACTCGGAAGAATCAAAAAAAGCACGCTCAAACTAAAGGATAAATTCAGCCGATTCGATGCGCTCAAGAGATTCAACATAACCGAAACACCGGTCGAGGACACGACCGGCTGCCGATGTGGTGAAGTTCTCTGTGGATTGATAGACCCGCCTCAATGCGCATTGTTTGGAAGCGCATGTGTCCCTGAGACTCCCGTCGGTCCCTGTATGGTCAGCTCGGAAGGCGCCTGTGCTGCGTGGTTCAAATACGGCAGAAAGAAACAACGGTGAAACAAAACAAACATGACAGAATCCTGCTCGCACACGGCGGCGGCGGTAAACTCTCCGACGAGCTGATCCGTAAATACATCCTGCCGAGATTCAAGAATCCCGCTCTCGAAAAACTACCCGACGCCGCAACTCTGAACCTCGATTCAAACACGCTGGCCTTCACGACCGACAGCTACGTTGTCAAGCCGTTGTTCTTCAACGGCGGCGACATCGGTAAATTGGCCGTCTGCGGAACGATAAACGATTTGGCCGTCGCCGGTGCAAAACCGGTGGCCCTTTCACTGTCGCTGATAATCGAAGAGGGTCTTGAATTTTCGGTGCTCGAGAGAATTTTAGACAGCATCGCCAGAGCCGCCGACGACAACGACGTCGCTATTGTCACCGGCGACACCAAGACAGTCGAGGCCGGCGCCGCCGAGAAAATCTTTATCAACACCGCGGGAATCGGCACAAGAATAGAAGGTGTAACTCTCGGCTTCGACAAAATCGCACCCGGCGACAAAATCATCCTCAGCGGCACCATCGGCGACCATGGTATGACCGTTATATCACAGCGCAAAGACATCAGGTTCCAAACGCAGCTCAAGAGCGACTGCGCCGCGCTGGCCTCTCTGACGGGCGAGCTTCTCGATAAGACAGCAGGCGTAAAGTTTATGCGGGACCCGACCCGCGGCGGACTGGCCGCGACACTGAACGAAATCTCAAAACAGACCCGGCTCACTGTCCAAATCAGCGAAGCCGATATTCCCGTCAACCCAACCGTCCGGGCCGCCGCCGATATGCTCGGCTTCGACGTTCTCAACATCGCAAACGAGGGCAAATTCGTCGCCGTTGTCTCGCCGGACTGCGCAGACGATTGCCTCAACATCTGTCGAAACCACCCCCTCGGCAAACAGGCCGCCCTCATCGGCCAAATCACCGAAACCACTGACTTGCCGCTCGTCGAAATGGCCACTAAAATCGGCGGCAAGAGAATCGTCCAGATGCCATACGGCCGAGAGCTGCCGAGGATTTGCTGATGCACGAACTGATGGTCGCACAATCTCTGCTCACATCTATCACGGCCGAAGCCGAAAAACAGAACGCAAAACCTCTCGCCGCCGGGATAAGCTGCGGTATTTTTAACGCCATCAACGATGACACCCTGTTGTTTGCGTTCGAGGCCATCGCAAAAGGAACTATCTGCGAAGGTGTAAAGCTCAATATCAGCCACAAGCCCGTTCAGGCCCGCTGCAAAAATTGCCAGAATATATTCGAATTCGATATCGCCTCGCCGAGGTGTAAAAACTGCCACAGCGACGATTTCGAATTGATGCCCGACCCGCCGCTGCTGCTTGAAGAGATTGAATTCGACACGGAGTAGAATTATGTACAAAGTCAAAGTCGGCAAAAAAATCCTAAGCGCCAACGAAGAATATGCCGCCCTGAACAGCCAATTCCTGACCGAGCACAAGAAGCTCTGCCTCAATATGATATCTTCGCCCGGCTCCGGCAAAACCGCTATCCTCGCAAGAACAATCACCGAGCTAAAGGGCAAAATCAGAATAGGTGTCATCGAAGGCGACATCCAGACCGAAATCGATGCCGAAAGAATAAGGGCCGCCGGCGCGGCCGCCGTCCAGATTAACACCGACGGTGCCTGCCATCTCTCGGCACTTCAGGTAAACAGCGCTCTAAAGAAGCTCCCTGTCGAGGAGCTCGATTTGATTTTCATAGAAAACGTAGGCAATTTGGTCTGTCCGTCCACCTTCGAGCTCGGCGAGACGGCAAAGGTTGCAGTTCTGTCCGTACCTGAAGGCGACGACAAGCCCGCCAAGTACCCCGCCATCTTCGCAAGAGCCAAAGCCCTGCTGATAAACAAGGTCGATTTGCTGGAGGCAGTTGATTTTGATATCGAACGGGCAAAGGCGGACGTTATGAAGCTCAACAGGGACATCAAGATATTCCCCGTCTCAGCCAAGACAGGCCAGGGCTTCGGCGACTGGTGTAACTGGCTTTTGGAGCTGACCGGGAAATGATGGCCGATGACCTTGCAGCTATGACCATTGGTGACCACTAAGAACGCTGCTCACCTGGCTTGTGAGGACCGATACAGGCCGTGCTCGCGGATATACTCCGCGACCTTCGGGGCCACCATATTCTTAATCGACTGACCAGCGGCGATCCTGCTGCGGATTTCCGTGCTGCTTGTTTCAATCAAGGGCGTCTTGATAACATTGCGTTCCAGCTTCGCAAGACGCTCGCCGCCCCACAGCCCGACAAACTTCGCAAAATCAGGCCTTTCAAAACCCCCACGATACATCACCGACAAATTGCACTCGTCAAGCAGCTCGACTATCCCATACCAGTGCGGCAAATCGTCCACGCCGTCGGCGCCGACAAGCCAGTGAAGTGATGCATTACTGCCATAGTGCCCCTGAAAATATCGCACCGTCTCCAGCGTATAGCTCGGCTGTGACTTCTTCAGCTCATAATCACTAACCGCAGACTTCTCGTTGTCCGAGACAGCAAGTGCTGTCATCGCATATCTATCTTCGTCACTTGCATGTGGAAACAGATGCTTCAGAGGCGAACGCTTCGCCGGAATGAAGACAACTTTCTCCGCGCCGATACTTTCACAAGCAGCATCCGCAACAATTGTATGCCCGATGTGAATCGGGTCAAAGGTTCCTCCGAACAGAGCTATCTTCATCTTCGCCATAAACAACTAACAGCAGAATTGTAAATTTCTGCAAAAAATTTTTCTAAAAAAGAAAAAAAATTCTTACCTCAAAAACTCCCGTCACAGGCAATATACAGACCCACATGGTGACATCTTTATTTCTCTTGTCTCCAATCTCAAACAGCCATCGACAAACATAACATTGACAGACTCAACCATTGTGCTCACACCCAGAGAGCCGCGAAACAGGCCTGTGGCCTTAAAGAAACGCATTTATAAGAATACCACCTCTTACGCACGTTGTAAAGTCTCAGGCAAAACATCAACAACATTTTCCAACAAAGAAAAAAGGAAATCAAGAACGCATAAGCAATAAGCGTCCGGCCGAATTTGTTCTCATGCCATACGACAACGCGTGTAAGACTGCTGCGACGCAAGTTTTTATGAAGTATTTCTTAATTTATGGACGATAAAAATTATAACATGGTCGTTAGCTTCTTTGAATTATGAATGACGAAACTTTCAAAAGTTAATTAGTGTTTTGGTGAAAGGATTTCACAAAGCCAATAAGGAGATCAGAATATGGCAAAGAAGAAGAAAGCAGCAAAGAAAAAGAGAAAAGTGACGAAGAAGAAAACCAAGAAGAAAGCCAAGAAGAAGAAAAAGGCCAAGAAGAAAAAATAGCACAGCACCTTAGGTGAAGGCAAAAACACGAAGAAGGAAGGTTTTCGTTTGAGAACCTTCCTTTTTCATTTTGGGGGTTCTAAAGCACGCATTGCTTGCAATTTGCTTCCAGTCTTCTATACTGTCCGACTGCACCGGCTGACGCGGCCAAATCAGCCGTGGGAGTTACTATCTTCGACAGGTAACCAATATGGACTATTTCACTTACACAAACGGCAGACTCTTCGCCGAAGGCGTCGACGTCGAACAAATAGCCAACGAGGTCGGCACTGCGGTTTACATTTACAGCAAAGCCACTTTCCTTGAGCACCTGCGCAAGGTCCGCCAGGCCTACAGCGAGGTCGATACCACCGTGTGCTACTCGGTCAAGGCGTGCAGCAATATCAACATTCTCAAGTTTATGGCGGAAGCGGGCAGCGGGTTCGACATCGTCAGTGGCGGCGAGCTATATCGCGTCCAGCAGGCCGGCGGTGATGTCTCCAAGGTTGTTTACGCCGGTGTTGGAAAAACGAACAGGGAAATCATCGAGGCATTAGACGCCGGCATCGCTTATTTCAATATCGAGTCCGAGGCCGAGCTTGAGAACCTCATCGAACTGGCTGACCAGCACGGCAAGAGACCCAAAGCGGCGCTGCGAGTGAACCCCGATGTTGACCCGAAGACACACACTTATACAACCACGGGCAAAAAGGAAACGAAATTCGGTGTCGATATTGAGCGGGCCGAACGTGTTTTCGCCGAATTCGGGAAGAACAAAACAGTCGAACTGTGCGCTATCCACGTACATCTCGGCTCGGCCGGCCACACCGTTGAGCCCTACGTCGAGGCAGTGGACAAGACGCTCGCGTTGATCGACCGCCTGCGCAACAGCGGTTTCAGGATAGAGGCGCTTGACCTCGGCGGCGGATACGGCGCCGACTACGTTACTTCTCAGTCTCCGACTGCCGCCGAGTATGCCGCCGCCATAGTCCCGATGATAAAAGACAAGGACCTCAAGCTCATTCTCGAACCCGGAGCAAGCATCGCCGCCAACGCAGCGATACTGCTTACGAAAGTTCTCTACGTCAAAACCGGCGGCGGAAAAAAGTTCGTCATAGTCGATGCGGGTATGAACGATCTTATCAGGCCGCCGCTCTACGACGCCTTCCACTTCATTTGGCCTGTGAAAGTCGATGGCCGGCACATCCCGGCCCGCCGGGAAAAAGACCTCCGACTTCCAGGCACCGAGGTAGTCGATGTCGTGGGGCCAATTTGTGAAAGTGCCGACTTCTTCGCAAAAGACAGGCCGATGCCGCCGACCAAAAGAGGCGATTTGCTCGGCATCTTCACCGCCGGGGCATACGGCTTTACGATGAGCAGCAACTACAACGCCCGAGGCCGAGTCGCCGAGGTACTTGTGGACGGCAGCAACTTCAAGGTAATAAGAAAACGCGAAGCATACGAAGACTTAATCGCACTGGAAAAATGATTGAGTCGTTAGCTTTTAGCGCCTTTGTTTGGAATAGGGGTTGAGAAAATGAGAGTTCAATGTCTATATTGCGGCAAAGTTCGGGACGTACCCGAAGTATATGCCAATAAAACTATAAAATATCTTAAGTACGGAGCAGAGTTTCACACAGGCTCGTTCCTTTACTTTTGCAAAGGTCAATAGTACTACAGCGCCAGTTAGGCTTTCACTATGACTCTTGGAAGGTCGCTGTCGCAGATGCATTGACCAAGGCGGCTGGTTCAAAGTGAGCAGCGGCACGCAGGGCAGGTAATTTCTTTTGGAAGTTATACGAGAAAACCCTGAAAGTTGTCGTTGATGCAGTGCTGGAAAAAGTGTGCAAGGAATAACGCGGAGGGGTGGTATTGATTTTTTGTGAAGGTCCGATAGAAGCGGGTGCGGACCGCCACCACAGGGGTGGGGGCTGTTAATTTACGATTTTCGATTTACGATTTACGATTCGGTTCCTTACGACGGGCTCAGGACAGGCGGGATGACAGAGAGGCGTGTTGGAAAAATGAGAATTTTGCTGGCATTGTACGTCGGCGATTGGTAGATTGTAGCGGTTTAGTTTTGGAGAGTTGGTATCGGGCGTAATGCAAAGAGTATGGATGGTCGGCGGGACAATTCGGACGAGAGACGGCAAGTGAAGAGCGACGGGGCAGATACGGCTACGCAAGGGGCGGAGCCGAGATCGCAATTCAAGCGGTCACTTGTGCCTTTAGATGAGTACGCAGCGAGGGAGGGTCTTTCAAGCGATATTGTCGAGAAGCAGGGACAGATCGGCGTTGTTCAGATACGAAAGTTCAAGGGCCAGAAATTCGTTGTGGATGTGGCGCTTAGACCATCGGGTATTAGTGACGAGGAAGCTAAGAGGCCGAAGGCGGGTGCGGGATTAGCGAAGGTGGAGGTGAAGGGCCGCTGGAGTGTGAGCGCGGTTGCAGCGGTGTTTTTGCTGGCGGCGGGAGTGTGTGCGGCTTTGTGGCTTTATGTAGATACGAGGATGGCGCTTGAGAATCTCAACAGAGATTATACGACGCTTCAGACGAAATATGACGACGTTGTTGGCGTTACGGCGAATGCTGAGACGGTGCAGAGCGAGCTTGCGGCGGCGAGGGCGGAGCTTGCGCGGATTCAGAGCCAGATTAACATTTCGAGGGCGGAGGTGGAAAGGATTAGCGATTCGCTGAGCGAGGCGAGGCGCAACTTAGAGACAGTACAGGGTGAGCTGACGGGGATTCAGGGGCAGATATCGCTTTCGCGGGCGGAGATAGAGAGCGTTCAGAACGGTCTTAACGAAAGCAGGGACGAGCTGGATGTTCTTTATCAGAGCAACATCGAATTTGCGGGCGATCGGTAGGCTTAAAAGGCGTTCTGGAAGTACCAGAGTATCCGAGGGTGACCCCACGTGAAACGTGGGGTTAAATATTTAGTTGAGGCCGTGCTTTGCACGGCGTTTTTTTATGGGGCTTCGTTTGGAGGGAAGGGGGGAATAAGTTTTTCGAGTAGCTTCCAGGCGGTTGGCAGGATTGCAGCGGCGGCCAATATCTTGAAGATGTCTCCTATAACGAAAGGACACAGGCCTGTGAGAATTGCGGTCTTGATATTGGTCAGGCAGGTGAGCCAGGCGACGCCGAAGACATAAATCACGATGTTGCCGAGGAGCATTGCGAGGATGGTTGTGGTTACTCGGCGGTCCCATCGTTTTTCAGCGAGTTTTCCTGTGATGTAAGCGGCGGGGACGAAGCCAATCAGGTATCCGGCGGTAGGGCCAAGGAGTGCGGCGGGGCCAAGAGCTGCTGCAAATACCGGCAGACCGATTGCGCCCTGGGTGATATAAGCAAGTGCACAGAGAGCACCGCGGCGGGCGCCCAAGAGCGCGCCAAGGATGAGGACGGCAAAGGTCTGGCCTGTGATGGGAACGGGGCTGAAGGGAAGTAACACTTTTAGCTGCGCAGAGAGGGCGATGAGCAGAGAGCCGGCAATGATAACTGCAATATCATAAGCGAGAGCCCGGGTCTTTTCACCGGGGCGAAAAACATCGGCAACAGTGCAACTCATTATCATATCTTTCACACAACAGAAACAAGAAGCAACAAAGGCAATGGTGGATTATACTGCGGGCACGCTGCCAAGTCAAATGCCGGGGTGCTTACATTATTGCGAGAGGTGCTGGTTGAGATTGTGCGGGTGGCAATTCGTCGGTATTTGTGGCGCAGTCCCATATTATTGCAGTTATGAAAAGCTGTGGCAGGGGGTGCAAGAAATTCTTTTGGGAGGCGTTTTTTGCTCGGTTTTTGTTAGGGTTTTGGGGTGGGGCTTACCGATAAAAATAGTTGCCGCAGGTGGTGGATTTTGGATCTGCCGAGGCGGGATTTCTGAACGTGGAAGAAAGATGAATACTGAAAAGAGAACAAGAATCGGGCCTGTATGCAAGTTTGGGCCGGGCGGCGATTTCGTTTCGGTCTGGCCGAGGCAGTTGAAGCCGCTCTTTCGGCGCTCGCAGAGCCGGTTGGTAAGATTGCTCGGTTCGATGGGAGGGACGATAGCCGAGCTGTTTGACTCCGAGTTCAGCACGGTGCAGATCGAATCGGCAGGTGCTGAAGGCGGTGGCGGGGTTTCAAGTGAGCCGATGTTATTCGCCGACGATTGGCGAGCCGGCCGCCAAATTAGGCATAAGCCGAAGCACCGCATTCGAGCATATCGGCGAGCTGCGAAGAAAAGGGCTGCTGTTGAATTTAGCGGGCAGGGCACGCTCTTTGAAGCTGACGGCAAGAGCACGAAAACTGCTTGACCGCCTGTCGGACAACGGTTCGTCCGGCCATGTTCAATCGGAGCAGGGAATACCATTAGTCGGCAAAGTCGCCGCAGTAGTAATTTGGTTTGGTACGAAAGCTCTGACCCGGACATCGTTATTTGGCCCTCTCTGAAATTGGTCCCCGGTTTGAAAATTCCAAGAAGCCCACCCGTAGGGATCTGCGCTCCGCTTCGAGTTTGGAATTGGGTTCGTTTTGGGTTTGAATTGGCTTTGTTTGGGTTTGTTTGGGCTGAAATTGGGTTTGAATTGGCTTTGAATTGGGTTTGCTTGGGTTTGCTTTTCACCGTTCGAAGGGGTGAATATTTTTCGTAAACCCTTTCTGAATATAGGGTTAGGTTTATTTTTGGGTCTGCTGAAATTGGGTTTGTTTTGCATAAAAAGGTTGTAAATTGCCAGCAAGTTAAGTTGGGCAATATAGGCGGTTTGTTTTTAGACACTGATACCCCTTCGGTAGGCACAAGTTCACACTGATCCCCCTTCGGTAGGGATAAATTAACACTGATTTCTGAAAAAGTTCAAGGGCTGAGAAGCTAAAGATGATATCTCGTGAACGCATGGGCAATCTCAAACCCTCCGAATTTACGATACTGTATTCACTTTCTATTCGTTAGATGCGTATTATACAATATGCAATGTTAGATGTCAAGTGGAATTTTGGATTAGATGTGAAAAAAGGAAGGAGGCAAAAGCCAGAATGTGTCCTTTTTTATCCCTTTTTTCGCCCACCGGATGTGACTCTTTAGCCAAAGCTCTCTCTATACCTATCTCGCACATCTAACCAGATATGTCTCAAACGGAATGCCTTTGGCAGAATCTTGCTACGTCGCAAGCTCTGATTGAGCGTTGTGACATCCCGCTTCTTCCAGCCCTCAGCGAAGAGGCTGATCTTTGGTAATTGCATGTCGCGAATCTTGCCGTTCACTTCAGTTAGAATATCATCGAGTTCCATGCTTTGAACATACCCGACCATCGCGGCGGTTTTGGAGGACTTACCATATCCCCACTCGGGATTCACGAATCTACAAATGCCATGGATTACGTAGTTGCTGTTGAATTTCCATGAACCGGATGGCATCCCTAACCGTTTGCACTCCACAACGTAATGCTTGGCGCTTCTTTCCGGATCAGGTTCTTGATAGTCATAGAAACTGCAGACAAAGTCTGGTCTCTTATCCTCTCGTTGAGTTCTGACCTCATCACTGGCATCAGGAGCATTCTTGCCATCGTATACAGGGGGCCCCGAAAGAGGATCGTTCAGTTGCCGATTAGCTCGATGAATGCAGAAGTACAGTTTCCTATTTATAGCCTCTTCTTTAGGCGGAAGATCATCTTCCTCCCGAAGGAGCCTCAACGCCAGTTCAAACACTTTCAGCACACGAGCTTCATGATTGCCCCAGGAATCCAGTTTGCTTAGGTGTGGTCTTGCCAAATTCACGCTCTCCCTGCAGCTTCTTGTAGATGCATTGCCTGCAGCAATGTAGCCTCGGCGTCCTCACGCGCCATACTAGCAGTCCATAGTCGTTGCTCATTCCGTTTGATGATGATAATGTCGGTGTCGGTAACCACTCTCACCATTCCATCAATATAGATTCGCTTGCAGCCAATAGGACCAATAAGAGATTCACTCAGCTGAGCCAGAACGCGCTCCCATGCATCGTCATGCGTATCTGGCGAGTCTTCCAGTGGTTTCGACTTCTCTTGAGTTTCGAACACAACAGCAAGCATTGGAGCTTGTGACTTTGGGCAAATGACTTGGTAGCTGAATTCCCCGGTTGGTTCCAGTTCTCTGTTCCATATATCAAGGAATGCCCTCAGGTAGTTATTCAGTCCAGATTTGCGACTTCGTGAGGAAGACAGATTGCTCAAGACTCCAGAGCGTTTGGCAGGTTGTCCAGCTGCGATGGGTTTCATGGCCTCACTGTGGGTATGGTTATAGAAGAGATCCAAGCCGTATTCACACATATCCATTATCTGATCACGCTCAGAGGGGCTCAACTCGTACAGATCAAAGATTGCTTCGTCTAATCGCCTCTCAAGCTCACTAATAGATTCCGTTACATCAGAATTTGCGAACAAGTCCTCTCCTGGATATACTCTGAGCTTGTCTACAATACTCACAATGCGTTCTGCGAGTTTTTTGTTCTCAGGAAGACGTATAGGCAAATGCCGCAAATCCTCCAGATGAATTTCGTTGTGCCACATCCACGATCCAGCGGTAAGCCAGAAGTAGTACCTCGCTAATGATGACCAGCAAATTCCAAGCAGGATTTTTGCTTCTGCACCACTACTGTCCGGAAGTCGGAGTCCGTGTATAGAACTATTGAATCGAAATGGTTGAGTGGCAAGCCTGGCTACAATTTGCCCTTTCTCCGAGCCGCTCTCTGCTATGCCGCGCTTAACTAGCAGCCTTGTGCCTTTGTACAGTCTGAAGTTGCCTCTACGATAGAAACTCTCTTGTCCTGTCTTCTTCTTCAGTCTTGCAGCCCCGTATCGTCGGAAAGCTTTTGTTGGCAGCACCTTGAACGCCTGCAATTCCTCACAGGGTTCTCTCTTGCCTGATTGTCCTAGAATATAACCTTGTCCGAAATTATCATCGCGAAGCCTAACATCACGTATTACCGTATCTTCCAGGGGCAGCTCCATTTGGAGCCTTTGAACCAGCATGTTGTCTCTATGGCTTCCCCACCAGAATATCTTCCAGAGATTATCGTCTCGCATAACATCTTGTTGTGCCAAGCGATGTAGATCTGGTTTACTTAGAACTACAGCCTGTGTTCCCTCCACCATAGCAGTCTTCTTCGCAGACCAGTATTCAAAGCTGAGGTTTCCTGAATCGTGTTCCCGTTTAGTGAACGTGACGGAGATGAATGGTGCCTGCGCACCGGTCTTCCTCGCCTTTCCCTTGAAGAAGACATCGCGGACATGCGAAAAATTCACAACACAGTGCAGCTTGACGCTTCTAAGCCATTGTTTTCTAAACGCCTGGCTTTTCTCGTGGCTCTTGAATAGAACGCCTGCGGAGACAAGCAGTCCAGCTTGGCCGCCATCCTGCAACAAATCGCATATTTTGTGGATGAAGGCCTGCGACCACTCCCGGTCACCGACTTCTAGTCTCGGTTGGTGTTTCTCACACCAGCTGAGAGTAACGTCCATAGCCTCACGGGCTTGTCGTTCCTCAGGTTTCGTGCCTGGTGATCCCCAAGGTGGATTGCCCACTACTATACTAGCGCAATTGCTCGAAAATGCCGCGATCACATCTTTGTCTGAAGGTGAAATCTTACTTTCGATGTCAAACGCATTGCACGCAAGCAACGTATTAAAGTGCTGTTCGGGTACTCTGCTTCGTCGCGCTTCGTATTTCAGGTTTGGTAGGCGTTTCTTCGCCTTTATCTGAGCCAAGATGTCCGGAGGTTCTTGGTAGTGGAGAAAAGCCAAGTAAAGGCTGAAGGCAGCAACACGTATAGCTTCCTCATTGATATCCATCCCGGCGATTTGCTCACGAAGGATCTTAAGCAATTCCCTGCGGTTCAGCCGCCTCCCTTGAACTTGCACACGATATCGCACAATTCGCCGAAATGCTTCCACTATGAATATTCCGGAACCGCATGCCGGATCAAGCACTCTCGGGGCCATTGCCAACTGCTCTGGTGTAAGCACCTGTGATAGAAGAAATTCCACCAATGCTGGCGGTGTGTAGTGTGTTCCACCGTCAACAGTGCTTTGCAGCCCCGCACCGTAGAATTCCTCATATATGCTGCTTATCAACTCAATCGGAATTATATCAAACCTGTATGCAAAGAAAAATAGCCGTGGACGGTTGGGATCTGGATTTCCACAGAGGAACTGCTGAAGCACGTCCAGATGGCTTTGTTTAATCGCTTTCTCTTCTCCGTGATCCTCTGGAAACATATCACCATTGAAGTCCATTGCCAGTTGCTCAAACAGCGCGTAGGTGAACTGCTTATTTCGGAGTACGCGCAGATACAGGCGATTCCTCAACTCCTCATCCATGAAGATACCGCTAACGGGAGTATCCAATAGTTTCTGCCATCTCTTATTTCTGCGTGCTATTCTTCGAAAGTACTCTGGAACCAAGATGTTCCGATCTTCAAGATAGCGAATGAAAATCGAGCGTCCGATTATCGCGTGTGCGTAACGCGCATCTAATCCGCCGTCGGCCATAAGTTCACGGCGAATCACTTTGAGATCGGCAACAAGTGCTCTGTCTGCTCGCTGTTCGTCACCGAAACGGACTTCTTCAAATAGCCGTCCTGACTCGACTTGCTCCCGCCTGTACTTGGCTAATTCACTTGCTACCTTCGACACCTCTTTAACAACGTGAAGACGGCGTTTCAATATCGTTGCCTCCCAGTCGTCAGGAGTCTCAGCGGGGCCGTGAGTCAAATCCAGAACAGCCAGTTCTCCCGGAGAAGCAAGAAAAAGTAGTGGCGGTCTTGCCATATTCCATATCTGCTGAAAGCGCAGTTGGTGTTCATCCTCTCGACATTGCGCAAAGACAATCACAGGGTTGTTCTCGACGAAGAATATCCTCTCGGCGTTTACTTTCTTCGCCAGAGCCAGCCACTCCCCTTTCTCAATCCAATCGCTTGGCTCTAGTCCATTGGCTGAATCCGTTGCAGCAATCAGCGAGCCTTCATCATAGCCCAAATTTCTGTATGCTGCTTCCAGCAGCGCTCCAGCCGATTTTGTAGGTAGTTCCTTTTTCACTGACGGTCCCTGCAGCATCACGACAGACAATGCGAATTCCTTCCAACTCTCACATGATAGCCTTACTTGTCTAACCCCGCAACAGGAAAAAAAGCTGTTTGCTGGTACGAACCTCAGTTAGCTTGGCGTTCCTCAGCCTTTGCTTACTTGAGCAGGCCGAGCCATTTGGGCAGTATGAGCGAGAGCGACGGCGCATAGGTGCAAAGGAAGAGGACCACAACCATCGCGGCGAAGAACGGGATGATGTGACGCATGATCTTTGTTACGGTGGTTTTGCCGATGCCGCAGCCCAGGAAAAGGACCGTTCCCACCGGCGGTGTGCAAAGGCCTATACAGAGGTTCATAATCATAATGATTCCGAAGTGGAGGGGGTCAACGCCGAAGGTTTTGACGACGGGCAGGAATATGGGGGTGAAGATGAGGACGGCGGGTGTCATATCCATGAAGGTGCCGACGGCGAGGAGGATGAGATTTATAATCAGCAGGATGAGGATTTTGCTTTGAGTCAGGCCGAGCAGAAAGGCACTGATGTTCTGTGGGATATTTTGCAGGGCGAGGAACCAGCTCATTGCCATGGAGGCAGCAATCAGGAGGAATACCACAGCGGTAGTGACGGCGGACTGAAGGACGATTGCGGGCAGGTCTTTTATTTTTACCTCCCTGTAAACAAACACCGAAAGGATAAAGGAGTAAACGACGGCGATAGCTGATGCCTCTGTGGCGGTGAATATTCCGGCTAAAATTCCCCCCAGGACTATGACTATCAGGAGAAGGGCCGGGATGGCGGCAAGGAATCGTTTGAAGCTCTCGGCAAGAGCGAATGTTTCTCCTTTGCCGTATTTTCGGCGTGCGGAGATGATGCCTGCGACGAGCATCAGGGCCAGCCCGACGAGGATTCCGGGCAGGACGCCTGCCATGAAGATGGCGGCGATGGAGACCATTCCGCCGGTGGCGAGTGAATAGACAATCATGACGTTGCTGGGGGGGATGAGCAGTCCGGTTGTTGCCGCTGTTATGCTGATTGATGCGTTGAAGTCGCGGTGGTAGCCCATTTTGTTCATCAGGGGAATCATAAATCCGCCGACCGAGGAGACGGCGGCGGCGGCGGAGCCGGAGATGGAGCCGAAGAGCATACAGGTGAGGACGTTGACAAAGGCGAGTCCGCCTCGGAATCGGCCTACAATTGCGTTGGCGAAATCAATGAGTCGGCGTGCGATGCCGCCTCTGCCCATGAACAGGCCGGAGAGGATGAAGAACGGTATGGCCAGGAGTGCGAAGCTGTCTATGCCCGTTGCCATTTTCTGAGCAACTATCAGAAATGACGGCAGGTCGCCGGCGACAATAACGCCCAGAAGGGTCGCTATGCCCATGCAAAAGGCGACGGGGACATTGAGCAGAAGCAGGACAATGAAGCTGACAACCAGCACGATAATCGATAGTGTTTCAGGTGTCATAGCCGGTGATTAGTCCATAGCGGCGGTAGATTCGAAATCGTGTGGTTCTTCAATCACTTTACCCCTGATAAGGGCGACGAGCGTTATGACGAAAAGCTCGACACTGTAAAAGACAAGGAAGAAGCCGCTGATTGGTACGGCGAGATAGACGTATCCCATCTGAAGGCCCAATGCCGGTGAGACCTGTCCTTTTTGCAGAGTGACGCTCACAAGCTGTATTCCTCCCACGACAAGGACGAGCAGGGAAAACGCAGCAACCACGGCAAAGGCAAACAAAGCGACGTACAGGGTTTTTTTAGCAGACAGCTTCGAGACGAAGTAATCGATTCCGAGATGTGCGCCGCGGTTGAGAGCGACGGATGCACCGAGCATTCCGACCCATATCATGAGAAAAGTCGCGAACTCCTCTGTCCAGGAGCTCGGGTTTTTCAGGACGTATCGGGTGAAGACCTGCCAGACGACATCCAGCACCAGTACGCCCATCGAGACGGTGACCAGCGTTTCGAGACTGTGATCCAGGACCTTCTTGATTTTTTCAAACATCGGCTATCGCACCGCCGCAATTCCGGCGGCAAGCTCTCCTATTTCCGTACCTTCATATTGCTCGAGCATGGGCTCCACCGCCTTTCGGAACGGCGTCTTGTCGGGTCGAATTATGATTACGCCCGCTTCTTCTACCGCCTGCAGATTCTCCTTTGTCTTCTCCGCCCAAAGCTGTCGCTGATATACCACTGATTCATCCGCCGCTTCGCGGAGAATACGTTGAAACTCAGGGGACAGCTTATTCCAGACCGGGGTGCTTATGAGCAGGACATCCGGCGGGCGCGTATGCTCGTCGAGTATGTAGTACTTGCAGATTTCATAGTGCATGGAGGTATAGAAACTCGGTGGATTGTTCTCGGCGCCATCGACTACCCCCTGCTGGAGCGATGTGTAGAGCTCGCCCCAGTCTATTGGGGTTGCCGAGCCGCCCATGGTCTTTACCATCTGCATCGCAACGGGGCTTTTCTGGACGCGTATTTTCAAGCCATCGAGGTCAGCCGGTGTCTCGACGAGCTTGTTTTTAGTGTAGAAGCTGCGAGCTCCGGCGTCATAGAAGCACAGACCGCTAAGGCCCACGGTTTCGCCCGCAGCGAGCAGCTCTTTGCCTATGGGGCCTAAAAGGACTTTCCAGTAATGCTGTGAATCTCTGAATAGATATGGCAGGCCCAGGACCTTCATTTTCGGAATAAAACTTTCGAGCGGTGACGAAGAGGTTTTTGTCATTGCGAGCGCGCCTATCTGCAACTGCTCGATGCATTCTCGTTCGCTGCCCAATTGCTCGCTCGGGTAGATGTCGATTCGGAGTCGGCCGGCGGATTTCTCCTTTACCTTTTCGGCCATGAACACCATCGCCTTGTGGACGGGATGTGTTGTATCGAGGCCGTGGGCGAGCTTTAGGACCTTTGCCCCAGGTTCTTTTTCTGCGCAACCGGACAATGTCCCCGCAATTACCAGCAGAGAGAGCGGGAGAATTATGACTTTTTCTCTTCTCACAAGCGATCCCAAACAGGTGGTGTCTTTGCCTGGCACTGATAGAAGAAAGGGAAGTTTAGTGGATTTGCACCGTTCCAACAACCCTTTTTATGGGCTTCGGCAATATGGGCTCGCCATTCTCCTTCAACCATGCCGTCCTCTTTTTAGACTACTGAACCAACCCTGGCCCAAATTTGCGCATTTGCTGATGCTTAGAGCCGTAACCGCCCCAAATAATCACCTTCTTCGGACAGAATATTAGCCCTCATTTGCTGTTTTTTTGTGAACAATTTTCCCGCCAGTTTGATATAATCAACCATATTGTAACACCCGGGCTGATGCTTTGCCTTCAGTCTCATTTTTAAAACGCCGATTTTAAAGGAGAAAACGTGATGAAAAAAAGAATCGCAATAACATCTGCTGCAATCATCATCCTCGCGGTGGCACTATCCGCAGGCCTGGCAATGCTGAACGCTGATGATGCCCCTGACTACATCTCAAAGTGCCCAAAGACATCCCACCAGGCCGCCGAACAGACGGCTACGTGCCCATTAGCCGCCGCTTCAAAGACCTGCTCAGCCGAAAAAGCCGCGGACGCATGTCCCCTCGACTGCGAAAAGGCCTGTTGCGACGCAAAAATTAAAAGCGGCACCTGCCCAAAAGCAGAGGCCAGTGCTTCCTGCCCCAAGACCTGTCCGAAAAAGCAGGAATCAAAATGACACCGATCGTTTGCTTACCGCAAACGCCGAAAGTATAAAGCACAAGAAAAGGCCCCCGCAGATTGGGGGCCTTTCTCTTTTACCCTTTAGCTGCCGCTGTGCCTCCTGCGATGTAAAATGCTTGACTTTCCTCGCCCCTGAAGCTATTAACACAAAAAACGCTTAACACACACGGATGTCGAGGATTCCACGGATGGCGGTGCTTGTAGGGATTGACGAAGCCGGTTTCGGACCTATTCTCGGGCCCCTCGTCGTTTCTTCCGCCGCCTTCGCCATCGACGATAAGCTCTTAAAAGCAGACCTCTGGCAAACACTGGCAAAAAGCGTTTCTCAATCGAGAAAACACCGCTCAGGCCGATTAGTTATCGCCGACAGCAAAAAAGTTTACTCCCGAGCACTCGGCATAAAACACCTCCGGCGAACCGTACTCGCCTGCCTGAAAATCCTGAACGCCCAGCCGGCAACACTCACCGAGCTGCTCCAGACCATCGCCCCCGACCTGCCCCCGCGCCTGCGAACCTACCCCTGGTATGAAAACGCCGACGCCCATCAGTTGAACGCCGCTGGCGACGACATCGCCATCGCCGCAAACCTCTTCAAAACCGATCTCCACGCAAACAGAATCGAGCTGTTGGCGCTGAACTCTCAGTGCCTCGACGTCGCCTTTTACAACAAGCTCGTCTCCTCCGTAAAAAACAAGGCCACCGTCCTGTTCAACCGCACCGCCCGGCTCATCCAGTCCGCCTTCGAGTGCTTCGGCTGCGACAACCTGCACATCATCCTCGACAGGCAGGGGGGCCGTTCGCACTACAGAAAAAACCTCCTGCTCATGTTCCCCGAGACCCAGCTCAAAATCATCCGCGAAACCAACAAGCTCAGCAGCTATGAGCTGGCCGACGCAAAAAGAAAAATGCGTCTCCACTTCGCCGTCGGCGCCGACAGCCGCTTCCTGCCTGTTGCCCTGGCCTCCATGCTCAGCAAATACCTGCGTGAGCTGCTCATCGAAGACATCAACCGTTTTTTTCTCGCGCACCACAACGAGCTAAAGCCAACCGCCGGCTACTACAAAGACGGTCGGCGCTTCATTAGAGAAATCAAGACCAGCATCCCCCATCTCGCCTTCGACCACAACCAGCTCATCCGCTGCAGATGATAATCGTCAGAAGTGTGCCTCGCCGCACCAGCCGTCGTCGCCGGTTATTGGATATCCACGCTTGGACACCTCACAGAACGCGTGATACACAAGACCGCTAAAGAAAACCGAAGGCGGATAGCGCCGACACTCCCCTCGCCTTGAATCCGGGCCGCGCTCCGCAAGCTGCGACCACCATTTACACTCCCTGCAACGCGTATATGTGTGCTTCATTTTTCTCCCTCACATCCAGTCAAAACCTGGAAACCGACAAATTGATTATACGATTCTCACCCATGCCAATCAAGGGAAAACAGCGGTATTTGCTCTTTGGATAATTGCCCCAACAGGGCGAAAATGCCACTTCTGCCTTGGTCAGGGGGTCTGGAGATGGCCTATTATCCTGCAGTCCGACTCATCTATCAGCTCGGAAAGGGCCGATGTATCCGCCTGGCCTTTGCTGCAGATAAACGCACAGGCCGCCGAAGACATGATTTGCCTCCTGTCCGGGCTGCTCAAAAGGCCCGGCGCGTTCAGCAGTATGATATCGAATTGCTCCTGTGCTTTCTCCACTATCTCGCGCACGTTCATCTGGTGAAGCTGTATGAAGTTGTGAGCAGGCCAGAGAGAAACATTTTCAAATCTCGTCTCAACCACCCTCCCGGGCAGTCCCATCCGGGCACTGGCGATGTGGAATGTCTTTGCCACAGAATCGTTTTCCAAGTCAAGGTCCACCAGCAGGCACTTTTTGCCGGCCTTTCCAAGTATCCCCGCTACCGCCGCGGGCATCGCCACCGGCAGAGCGGCCGGGTCAACCGACGCAAAGAGAACGCTCCTGCACTTTTTGCCCAGCTTTCTTATCCGCTCGGTGACAGGTGCGTAACTCTCCCGGGGCCACGCCTCGACTGTCCCCTCGCCCGTCAGCTTGATGACCGCTCCCTTGCTGCCCCTGCCCCTTTTGAACACAAGCAAAAGCACCACGAGCAATACTACTAAAGCTATGCCCCCGATACCGCCTATTATCACCCACTGACTTTTAAGTATCTCAACGCTCAATAGAATGCTGCTTGTCGGAACATTACACATACCGTTGCGCCTCTATCAACAGGTCAACTTTTGAAGCATTTATCTCGGCTCTTCCCCCCGGCAAAGCCGTTCAATATCCTTCTTTACAATCTCCGCAATCACCTCATCCCGTCCCGAACCAATCGGCATCGACCCCCTCGCCGCCACTGACGGCTCCTTTTTCTGTTCTCCTACCACTTGCTCGTTTCTGCCCGGTCTCTTTCTCTTGACTGCAGATGCCTTGCGCTGCTCTGCCATTATCCGCTCAGCCAAATCAAAGCTCGGCACCTCTGCCTCCCTGCGTCCCTCAGCCGACCGTCCTTTCACTGCCGCAGCCACACCGGGAATTATATCACGTCCGCGAAGCACGTCACTTTTCTTTCCGGGCGTCCCGGTATCGATATGTTCGTTCTTCTCAGCCATACGTACAACTTGAATCTCCTCTCTCCTGCCTATTTTAACGTAATTCGCAAGCATAATCAAGAACTTATTCCAAACGTCCGAAAAGCACCCGCAGCGCCGCTCATTTGGCCAGCTTCACCCAAAAACAAAAAAAGGCCCGCTCTCCGAGACAGGCCTTTCTTAGAGCCGATCCTAATAACCCGCTCTATTACGGCCGGTGAGCAAAGCCCGGCGGCTGAGAAGTCAACAGAGTTTTGGGGTGAGCGGGCGGGCGTTTTGCGTTATAATCGCGGCGGGTTTGGGGCGGTGATCAGGAGATTCGTATGCGGTTGAAGAGTAAGGTAGCGATAGTGACTGGTGCAAGCAGAGGGGTTGGGCGAACGATATGTGCTGCGCTGGGGCGTGAGGGGGCAACGGTGGTCCTGGCGGCGAGAGATGAGGACAAACTGAGGGAGTCGGCACGGCTGGCAGAAAGGGCAGGTGGGAAGGCGGAGGTGGTGACATTAGAGCTGACGGAGGAGGAGTCGATTAAAAAGCTGGTAAAGGCAGTGGAAGAGCGGTTTGGTCGGCTTGATATATTGGTGAATTGTGCGGGGGTGACCCATTCGGCGGCTTTAGAGGAGACGGCGACGGAGGACTGGGAGCGGTGCATGAGTATCAATGCTCGTGGGCCTTTCATGCTTTGCAGGGAGGCATTGCCATTGCTTCGCAGGTCTGAGCAGGGGTACATCATAAATATATCGTCGGTGGTGGGTGTGAAAGGGTATCCGCTGCAGAGTGCGTATACGGCGAGCAAACACGCACTGCGTGGGATGAGTATATCATTAGCGGAAGAGCTTAGAGGTTCGAATGTTCGGGTGCATGTGATTTGTCCGGGCGGGATAGATACTGAGATGGCGGGGCGGGTTCGGCCCGACATAAATAAGGACGAGCTGATTGGCCCTGAGGAGATTGCGGAATTGGTTGTATATTTGGTGACGCACAAGGGTAATGCGGTGATTGATGAGCTGCATATTCGGCGCGCGAGCGCCAAGCCATGGTACATTAGCTGAGAAAATCCTAAATCCTAAACAAATTCAAATGACCGAATTTCAAATGTTCGAAACGAGATTGCCACGGCCCCGGGGGGCCTCGCAATGGCAGACTGAGAGGCGTATATGCGGGCGGTGATACAGCGGGTATTGAGTGCGAGGGTCGAGGTATCCGGCGAGGTGGTCGGACAGATTGAGGCAGGGCTGTTAGTGTATTTGAGCGTTGGTGACGGGGATGCGGAGAAGGACGCGGAGTTTATGGCGGAAAGGATAGCGAATCTGCGGATATTCGCCGACAGCGCGGGGAAGATGAATCGCAGCGTGCAGGACGTGGGGGGACAGATTTTGGTTGTGAGCAATTTCACTCTGCATGGGGACTGTCGCAAGGGGCGTCGGCCCGGCTTCGATGCGGCGGCGCGGCCTGAGTCGGCGGAGCGGCTTTATGAGCGGGTTGCAGAGCTGATCGGGGCGAGTGACATACCTGTTGCGAAGGGGCTTTTCGGCGCGCACATGCACGTGAGCAGTGTGAATGACGGGCCTGTGACGTTTTTGCTGGACAGCTCGCGGTTGTTTTAGGAGGTGCGGAGACGGCGACGGCGGAAATTAGACGGAATCCTTTTGCAGCTTGTATTCGACGGAGTCGGTCAGTGCCTGCCAGGATGCCTCGATGATGTTCTCGGAGACGCCGACAGTGCCCCAGATGTCGGTCTTGTCACGCGATTCGATTATTACACGTACTCTCGCAGCGGTGCCGGCTTTGGCATTTACAACACGGACCTTGTAGTCAATCAGATGAACATCCCTGATGGCGGGGTAGAACGGCTCAAGGGCTTTGCGCAGGGCGGCATCGAGGGCGTTGACAGGGCCATCGCCTTCGCCGACTACATGTTCAACCCTGTCGTCCACCTTGAGCTTGACCGTTGCTTCGGTGACAAGCTCGCCTGAAGCTCGTTTTTCAACGGTAGTATGGTACTTAATAAGCTCGAAAGAGGGCTTATATGTACCCATAATCTTTCTGACAATCAAATCAAAGCTCGCGTTTGCGGCTTCGAACTGATAACCCTCATTCTCAAGCTCCTGAATGCGAGCAAGAATCTTTTGGGCCAGTTTCTTGTCCTGGGCAATTTGTGCCTTTTCCAGCTCGGCCAAAACATTTGATTTACCGCTCAGCTCGGAGATAAGAAAACGCCTTTCATTTCCAATCAGGGCTGGGTCTATGTGCTCGTATGTGCGTTTGTTTTTACGCAGAGCGTTTACGTGCAGGCCCGCCTTGTGTGCAAATGCGCTTTCGCCAACATAGGGCATATTAATAACCGGCGAGAGGTTGGCGATTTCGAAGACGAAGCGAGAGACCTCTGTGAGCGTCTTAACTTTTTCGGGCTTGAGGACATCATAACCCATTTTTAAGGCGAGGTCCGGGATGACCGTGCACAGGTTGGCGTTGCCGCACCGCTCACCGAGACCATTGATTGTCCCCTGAACGTGCCTTGCACCGGCGCGGACGGCGGCGACGGCAGCGGCGGTGGCACAATCGGAGTCGTTGTGCGTATGGATGCCTGTCATCAGGGGGGCGAATTGGCCGCAGACCGTTTTGGTGATGTCGTAGATTTGCTCAGGCATAGTGCCGCCGTTTGTGTCGCAGAGGACGAGAGCCTCTGCGCCCGCATCTGCGGCGGCGGCAAGCACCTTCATTGCGTATTCGGGACTGTCCCTGTAGGCGTCGAAGAAGTGTTCGGCGTCGAATATTGTCTCGATCTTGTGCTTTTTGAGGAACTCAACCGACTCTGAACATATCCTGAGGTTTTCATCGAGTGTGCAGCCAAGAACTTCTTCGACGTGCAAGCCCCAAGTCTTTCCAACAAGGGTAGCGGCGGGGGCTTTGCACGCAAGTATCGCATTCAGGGAAGCGTCATCAGAAACTTTGGAGTCGGCCCTTCGGGTGCTTCCGAAGGCAACAACGGTGGAATTGGTGAGTGGGCGCTGCGAAAGCTCGGCAAAGAATTGCATTTCTTTGGGGTTCGAGGCAGCATATCCCCCTTCGATGTAATCTACGCCGAGCTCGTCGAGGCATTTTGCAATAGCCAACTTGTCTTCGAGGGAGAAGCTGACGCCTTCGGTCTGCATCCCGTCGCGAAGGGTTGTGTCGTAAACCTTTATTCTTTCCATATATAACCTCAAGTTTAATGAGGGGCCGGCGTAATCCGGACGGCCGGATATATTGATAGAATCTCAGGGGTCAATTTTAGCCCTGTGGCAGACGGATGTAAAGGGGCAAATACGATGTGGGGGAGTGCGGGAATGTCGAGTCGTTTCTGCAAAACAGTTGATTGTTTTACACTCATGCCGTAATATAGCTCATTTTAGGAAAACCAGTAACATAAGCAGGAGAATGTACATCAGTGCCTATTTTTGAATATAAATGCGGCGAGTGCGGCAAGAAGCTTGAGAAGCAGTTTTCGGTGTTTGCACCTCAAGTGAAGGCGGGCGAGTCGAAGAAGTGCCTTGGCTGTAGGGACAACGCGTGCCCGCATGCACAGGGATGAGTGCGCAAACCTACCGGGAGACAGAGGTCTATGACTGAAAGAAAAGGCGGCTACAGATTCGGCGAGATAGAGAAGAGGTGGCAGCGGTACTGGGAGAGCAACAAGACGTTTGCGGCGACGGACTGCGACGGCGGCAGGGGCAAGTATTATGTCCTCGACATGTTTCCCTATCCGAGCGGGCAGGGACTGCATGTGGGGCATCCGGAGGGTTACACCGCCAGCGATATAGTTTCCCGCTATAAGCGAATGAAGGGTTTCAACGTTCTGCACCCGATGGGCTGGGATGCGTTCGGTTTGCCTGCCGAGCAATATGCCGTCCAGACCGGCACGAACCCGACCGTGACAACTCAAAAGAACATCGACAATATGCGCCGTCAGATAAAGTTGCTTGGTTTCAGCTATGACTGGGACAGGGAGGTCAACACGACCGACCCGGGTTATTATAAGTGGACGCAGTGGATTTTCCTGAGGATGTTCAACAGCTTCTTCGACGAGCATGAACAAAAGGCCAAGCCGATCGAGGAGCTGCGTATTCCGGATGGGTTAAGTGAAGAGCAAAGGCAGCAGTACATTGACGAGCATCGACTTGCATACGAGGCGGAGGTGGCGGTGAACTGGTGTCCGGCGTTGGGGACGGTTCTGGCGAATGAGGAGGTAACAGGGGGGCTGAGCGAACGGGGGGGACATCCGGTAATCCGAAAGCCGATGCGGCAGTGGATGCTCGGGATAACCAGGTACGCCGAACGGCTGTTAGATGATTTGGCTGAGGTTGACTGGCCCGATTCGATCAAGAAGCTGCAGCAGGACTGGATAGGAAAGAGTATCGGGGCAGAGGTGGATTTTAAGATAGACGGCTACGATGAGAATATTCGTGTTTTTACGACTCGGCCTGACACGCTTTTCGGCGCGACGTATATGGTGATGTCGCCGGAGCATCCGCTCGTTGATATGATTACAACAGATGAACAGGAAGAAGCAGTAAAGAAATATCGTGAGGAGGCATCGCGTAAGAGTGACCTTGACCGGACGGATTTAGCGAAGGAGAAGACCGGAGTATTTACAGGGGCCTTCGCAGTCAATCCGGTAAACGACGAAAAGATACCCATCTGGGTAAGCGACTATGTTTTAATCAGCTACGGGACGGGTGCGATTATGTCGGTGCCGGCCCATGATGAGAGGGATTTTGAGTTTGCTAAAAAATTCGAGCTGCCGATCATCGCGGTCGTTGAACCGCAGGATAGTGAGCTTGCGGAGCAGGTTAAGAAAAGCGAGGCGTGTTTTATCGGGGACGGCACGGCGATTAACAGCGGGCAATTTGATGGGATGACGACGGCGGAGTTTAAGGAGCGGATTACAAAGTGGCTTGAAGAAAAGGGGCTTGGTAAGAAGGCAATTAACTACAAGCTGCGCGACTGGCTGTTCAGCAGGCAGCGGTACTGGGGCGAGCCGTTTCCGATAGTGCATACCGAAGACGGGCGAATGGTTGGGCTTTCGGAGGATGAGCTGCCTCTGGAACTGCCTAAGCTGAAAAATTACAGGCCGTCGGGGACGGGTGAGCCGCCCTTGGCGAATGCCACCGAGTGGCTCAATGTGACCATGCCTGACGGGACGAAGGCAAAGAGAGAGACGAACACGATGCCGCAGTGGGCGGGAAGCTGCTGGTATTACCTGCGGTATCTGGACCCGGACAACGACAGGCGGTGCTGTGGTGCGGACAAGGAAAAGTACTGGATGCCGGTCGATTTGTATATCGGCGGGGCGGAGCATGCGGTGCTGCATCTGCTGTATGCCCGGTTCTGGCATAAATTCCTGTATGATCTGGGATATGTCACCACTAAAGAGCCGTTCAAGAAGCTTATCAACCAGGGGATGATTCTTGGCGAGGACGGGCAGAAGATGAGCAAGTCGCGGGGCAACGTGGTCAATCCGGATAAGGTTATTGCAGACTACGGGGCCGATTCGATGCGGCTTTACGAGATGTTCATGGGGCCTTTGGAGGCGACCAAGCCTTGGAATATGCAGGGCGTGGAGGGAGTGCATCGATTTTTGCAGCGGCTGTGGCGACTTGTGGTTGACGAGGAGACGGGCGAGATTGCCGAAGCGGTTAAAGAGCAGCCGGATGAGGCAACGCTTCGCCTGCTGCACCAGACGATAAAGAAGGTCGGCGGTGATATCGAGGGCTTTGGCTTTAATACGGCGATAAGTGCGATGATGATATTCGTCAATCACCTGAGCAAACAGGATATCAGGCCCAAATCCGTTATCGAGAAATTCCTGCTGATACTTGGGCCTTTTGCGCCACATATAGCCGAGGAGCTTTGGCAAAGAATAGGGCACGGTGACACGCTTGCTTACGAAAGCTGGCCTGAATACGACAGTGAGCTTGTCAAAGAAAAGGAGGTAGAGCTGGCGGTTCAGGTCAACGGCAAGATTAAGGACAGGATAGTTGTTGCCGCCGATGCGGATGAAGAGCAGATAAAGCAGCAGGCGCTTGCTAATGAGAAAGTCGCCGCCGCTATGGCGGGCAAAGAGCCGAAGAAGGTTATAGTAATCAAATCCAGATTGGTGAATATAGTTATCTGACCAGTTGGAATCTCTGATAGATGCAAACTGAGATTGAAGCGAAGCTAAAGGTTGATTCGTTTGGGCCTGTGTTGGAGAGGCTTGCTGAAGCCGGGGCCGAATTTGTGCGTGAGCAGGTCGAGAGAGACAGCTATTTCGATGATGTAAAAGGGACACTGAAAGCGGGCGACCGGGCGCTTCGACTGCGGCGGGAGGTGAGCAAGGAAGGCGAGAAGATAATACTGACATACAAGGGCGCCAAGGCGACGGAAGATTTGAAGAAGAGAGAGGAAACCGAGTTTGAAATCGCGGACGCCGAGCTTGCGGAACAGTTACTTGTCGGACTTGGTTATAAGGAGGTGCTGACGTTCGAGAAGCGGCGTCGGGTATGGCGGTTAGGCGATTGTGCCGTTACACTGGACGAGCTGCCGCTGTTGGGCAGCTTTGTGGAGATAGAAGGACCCGGCGATGAGAAGATTGGCGATGTACAGCGGAGACTGGGGCTGGGTGACTTGCGGCATATACAGGACAGCTATGCGTGTATGATGGATGCTAAGCTTTGTGAGCTCGGCAGGAAAGACAGAGAGGTTCTGCTTTAGAGGTCTGATGGGCTGCTATGAAACCGGATGATGGTTATATTGCGTATATTGTGAACCCGAGGGCGGGGGCGAGCAGCGGCGGCAAGAGGTCGGGACGCCATTTTGAAGAGTATCTTCTCAAGCGTGGTTTTGACGTAAGAGTCGGTGTGACGAGCTCGCTGGCCGATGCCTGTGAGTTTGCCACCGATGCGGCGGTGGATTATGACTGCGCGATGGTGGTTGTCGTGGGCGGCGACGGAACCGTCAGAGAGGTTGCGCATGGCCTAGAGGGCAGCGACAAGCCGATGCTTGTGGTGCCGTGCGGGACTGAAAATCTTCTGGCGAACGAGCTGGGGCTTGACGAAGGGCTGAGGATACTTATAAGGACGTTCGAGGCGGGCTATACTCGTTCACTGGACTTAGGCAGTGCAAACGGCAGGTGTTTCACGAGTATTGCCGGTTTTGGCTTCGACGGCGAGATTGTCAAAAGTGTCAGCGAGCAGCGTGAGGGGCATATTGACTATTACGATTACTTCTGGCCGATATGGCGGACCTTCTGGCATTACAAGTTCAGACCGATGAAGGTGCAGGTGGATGGCGAGGATGTTTTCGATGGCCCCTGCCTGGTCTTTGTCGGAAATATCTCAAGATATGCAATAGGCCTGAAGATACTGCATGATGCCGATTACGGCGACGGGTTGCTGGACGTGTGTATCTATAAGTGCGCATCACAAATTCGTTTAGTGAAACACTCGGTGATGACTATCTTGAAACAGCAGACGTTGTGCAAAGACGTGATATATCGTCAGGGAACGCACATTACTGTCAGCTCGGAGGTGCCCGGCATACCAAGTGAGATTGACGGCGACCCGGGGCCGAGCTTGCCGGTGGACATCAAGGTGATACCAAAGGCCGTGAAGGTAATGGTTCCTGAGGGAGCCAGGCCTGCGGGAATGAGAAAGCAGATCATAAGGGCGTTTAGATAAAACATCATACTGACCGAACCTTTGAATCACGGATAGTTGGTTATGAGCAAGAAGAGCTTTAGAATCGGCGATGTGGAAGTGGGCCTGGCCGCGCCGCTGTTTGTGATTGCTGGGCCCTGCGTCATTGAGACAGAGAAGACCTGCCTTGACATCGCCGGACGGCTTGTCGAGATTGGCAAACAGTGCAATGTGCCGATCATCTTCAAGGCCAGCTTTGACAAGGCCAATCGAAGCAGCATATCGAGCTTTCGAGGCCCGGGTCTTGAGAAGGGCCTTGAAATTCTTGCGGCGGTGCGTGAGCAGACTCACTTGCCGATTATGACCGATGTGCATGAGCCGAGTCAGGCGGCTGAGGTGGCCGAGGTCGTCGATTGTCTTCAGGTTCCGGCTTTTCTGTGCAGGCAGACGGACCTGCTCTGCGGGTGTGCCCAGACGGGAAAACCAGTGAATGCCAAAAAGGGGCAGTTCGTCTCGCCGGTTGAGATGAAGAATGTGGTAGAGAAGATACGCTCCTGCGGGAATGACAAGATAATCCTGACCGAGCGCGGGACATTTTTCGGTTATAACCGGTTAGTCAATGATATGACCGGCATCGAGGTTATGAAACGCCTGGGCTGTCCTGTCGTTTTTGATGCTACCCACAGCACGCAGCAGCCGGGCGGCTTAGGTACGGTAAGCGGGGGCCGGCGGGAGATGGCGCCGATACTTGCCAGGGCGGCTGTTGCGGCCGGTGCTAATGGCCTGTTTCTCGAGGTGCATACCGAACCGGAAAAGGCAAAATCAGACGCCGCCAGCATTATGCCCATAGACTGGCTTGAAGGCCTGCTGGAAGATTGCAGGCAGATTTTCCTGATAGTACACGGGCAGAGAAGTGGCTGAGCAGAAGAAATATCTTTATGGGCCAGTGCCTTCGCGGAGGTTAGGCCGTAGTCTGGGTGTTGATATTATCCCGTTCAAGACCTGCACACTGGACTGCATATACTGTCAATTGGGCGGGACTACCGAAAAGACGGTTGAGCGCAAAGAGTATGTTCCCCTGAAAGAGGTCCTGGCGGAGCTGAGGGGCAGAGTGGCTGAGGGCCTGGAAGCTGATTTTATCACCATTGGTGGCTCGGGAGAGCCGACACTGCACGCAGGGCTGGGCCGGCTTATCGAGGGAATAAAACGGCTTACGGATATCCCTGTGGCGGTGCTTACCAACGGGACACTTCTGTGCAGGGCGGATGTTCGAGCGGATTGTGCCGGGGCCGACGTTGTGCTGCCGTCGCTCGACGGCGGTGACGAAGAGACTTTCAAGAGGATAAATTGTCCCCATGAGGGCGTAAGCTTGAGGCAACTGATTGATGGTTTGTGTGCATTTAGAAAGGGATTTGCCGGACAGATATGGCTGGAGGTTTTTCTTATCGAGGGTTACAACACTGATAATGGGCAAATCGGCAAATTCAGAGAAGCGATAGAGCGTATCCGGCCTGACAAGACCCATTTGAACACCGCAGTTCGACCTACGGCCAAGGCAGGGGTGGAGAGCGTGTCTTTCGAGAAGCTTTTGTCTATAGCCGAACAGTTGGGGCCACGGTGTGAGGTTGTCGCCGAGTTTGCCTCAAACTATTGCGCAGAAACCGGTGACAACAAGGCGGAAACCGTGTTTTCAATGCTGAAACGCAGGCCTTGCTCACTTGAGGACATACATTCGGGCCTGGGTATCGACCGTTTGGAAGCTCTAAAAATTCTCGACCACTTCACGCATCAGGGGGTTGTCAGTTCCGAACGGAGGGACGGAACAGTATTCTTCAAAGCAAAGTAGTGCGAAGTTTATCGGGCCAGCGGTACTTGCTCAAATCTATACAAATTTGTGCTCTATTTGCCTGGATTTAAGTTCAATTTGTAAAGAGACTGCGTTTATTGGCCGATAAAAGCATTGTAGCTTTTTTGTGCTTATCGATTTTATCGCTTCTTACAACGAAAATTGGGTTTTTTGTCTTTAGTAAACTGTATTTCGGCCGATAAGTAGTATTGTCGAAATTACATAACCGTCGGCCTTCAATTATCGGGTTTGAATAGCGGTGAAGAAGAGACAACTAATTCTGAAGAAGGGCAAACAGAAATTCATATTTCGCTACGACAGCGGATGCGAAGATGAGCTTCTTGATGCTCTGATAGAACAGGCCAAGGACAGTCGAACTGACTTCGACTGGTTTGACGCGGCTGTGTTGAGCTTCAAACTGACACAGTTGCTTATCGGACAGGCAGACGAGCTTTTGCATGAAGATATAAAAGTTTAAGAAGCAAGGGGAGAAAGTCCAAATCCCGGTTTATAGTTTGGCGTAGTGTTTTGAACAGGTAGGTAGATTATGGAAGACAGCGTAATAGTCAACGAGTTTCTCAACTACTTGCAGTATGAGAAACGATTCAGCGGCCACACCGCAAAGTGTTACGGTGTGGACCTTGCTCAGTTCGGCGTTTTTTTGACCTCCCGCAGTGAAGCCGGTTCGGGCGGTGGTGATGCCCCCGGGTCGGACTCGATGACGGGCTCTGGTAGCAGCGGGGCGGCTGTAGCGACAGAGACCAGGGTGGATATTGACAGAGAGCTTGTGGCGGCAGACGTCAATACGATACGGTCATATATGGTCGTACTGAATGAAAAGCAGTATTCGAAGGCGACGATAGCGCGCAAGCTCGCCACGTTGCGCAGTTTCTACAAGTTTCTTCTTAAAAGAAACCGCATAAGCAGCAACCCTGTTGTGGGAATCAGGACACCGAAGCAGGAGAAGAAGCTGCCTCGGTTCCTCGAATACGAAGAGATAAAGCGGCTGCTCGATACACCGCCTATGGATACCTGGCTCGGCGCCAGGGACAGGGCGATTATGGAAACACTGTATAGCACAGGTATGCGGGTGAGCGAACTTGTGGCCCTTAATATGGAGGACGTCGATTTCTTAGGTGAGGTCGTGCATGTCAGGGGCAAGGGCAAGAAGGAGCGAATCGCACCGATCAGCTCGTCGGTTCTGCGGGTGGTTCAGCATTATATGGAGTTCAGGAACAAAAGAGCGCAGAACAACGGCAATTTTGACAGCAAGGTTCTGTTCGTGAACAAGCACGGCAGGCGTCTGAGCACGCGAAGTGTCCGCCGCAAGATGGATAAATACCTGAAGATGGCGGGGCTGGACCCTGCAATCAGCCCTCATACGCTGCGCCACAGCTTTGCCACGCACATGCTGAACCGTGGAGCGGACCTGCGAAGCGTTCAGGAGCTGCTGGGCCATCAATCGCTGTCAACGACGCAGGTTTACACGCATCTTACGACCAGGAAGCTCAAGGACGTTTACGACAGCGCCCATCCACGGGAGGATGAATCGAACCATGTCCAGAACGATGAGCCTTCGCCCGGGCAATGGTAAGCGTAATATGACTGACTGCTAAGTGAAAAGGCCGCTTCTTGAAGCGGCCTTTTTTTAGTGTGCCGAGTATGTTTGATAACCCGCCAGACGGAGTGGCGGGTAAACCTGAAGGTGAAAGTCCTCTACACAACCTGATGGGGGTGAAGTGCACCCTCCGGAGGATAATCTGCGGTGAACATTTGTTTTCGCAGTCCATCTATGCTAAACTAACGTGCTTTAGATTTTGCTCGTAAGGAGTCTGAAATTGGGCAGGCCGCTTGCTCACAAGATACTGGAGAATCATCTGGTCGCGGGCCGACTTGCGGCCGGTGAGCAGATTGGGATTCGGATTGACCAGACGCTTACGCAGGATGCGACAGGGACGACGGCATTTCTGCTGTACGAGTCGATGGGGGTCGGCAGGGTAAGGACTGATTTGTCGGTGAGCTATATCGACCACAATATGAGTCAGTTCGGGCCTGAGAACCATAACGACCATCTGTATCTTCAGACGGTAGCTGCGAAATCGGGGGTATATCACTCGCGTGCGGGCAATGGGATTTGTCATCAGGTTCATCTTGAGCGATTCGGCAAGGGCGGTGCGACGCTGTTAGGCAGTGATTCTCATACACCGACCGGCGGCGGGATAGGGATGTTATCGATAGGCGCCGGGGGAATGGATGTGGCGGCAGCTATGGCTGGTGGGGCTTTTTACCTGACCTGTCCGAAGGTGCTCGGTGTCAATTTGACGGGGCAATTGAACGATTGGGTGGCTGCCAAGGATGTTATCCTGAAGCTGCTGAGCATTTTAACAACTAAAGGCAACGTCGGGTGGGTGGTTGAATATTTCGGGCCTGGCGTAGAGACACTTTCGGTTCCGCAACGGGCGACTATCACAAATATGGGGGCTGAACTGGGTGTAACGACGAGCATTTTTCCCAGTGACGAGCAGACAAGAAGATTTCTGGCGGCCCAGAAGCGAGAGAAGGATTATCAGCCGCTGGCAGCGGATGCGGATGCCGAATATGACCGTGTAATAGAGATAGATCTTTGCGAGCTTGAGCCATTAGCGGCGTGTCCGTCGTCGCCGGATAACGTCAGGACGGTTGGGGAAATCGCAGGGACAGAGGTGGGCCAGGTCGTGATAGGAAGCTGTACGAACTCGAGCTATGCGGATTTGATGATGGTTGCGGCGGTGCTGAAGGGCAGAAAAGTGAATTCGATGGTTGAGTTTGCGGTGGCGCCGGGCAGCAGGGAGGTGTTGAATATGCTAGCGAGAAACGGGGCGATGGCGGATTTGATATCGGCGGGCGCAAGGATACTGGAATCGGCGTGCGGGCCCTGTATAGGGCAGGGGTTTTCGCCGGCGGACGGGGTGGTGAGTCTTCGGACATTTAACCGGAATTTCGCGGGCAGAAGCGGGACAAAGGGTGACCAGGTGTATCTGGTCAGCCCGGAGACGGCGGCTGCATCAGCGTTGACGGGCAGAATCACGGACCCGAGAGAGCTGGGGAGACTGTTCGGAATAGAGTACCCTAAAGTCGAATTGCCGGATGAGTTTATCATCAATGACGATATGATAGAGCCGCCGCTATCGGAAGCGGAGGCAGCCAAAGCGGAGGTTGTACGAGGGGCGACGATAGTCGTGCCCGAGGTGCCGACGGCGCTGCCGGAGAATCTGCGAGGGGCTGTTCTGCTAAAAGTCGGTGACAGGATAACGACGGACGACATAATGCCGGCGGGTGTGTTTTTGAAACTGCGGTCGAATGTCGGCGAGTATGCGAAAGTGGTCTTCAACTGCTTCAACGAAGAAGGCAAAGCCACATTCGCGCAGCGGGCACTTGAGCTGAAAAAGAAGGGTGTGGCGGGGATAGTGGTGGCGGGACAGAGCTATGGTCAGGGTTCGTCGAGAGAGCACGCGGCGCTTTGTCCAATGTATTTGGGTGTTCGTGCAGTGATAGCCAAGGGCATCGAACGGATTCATAAGGCGAATCTGATAAACTTTTGCATAGTGCCCATAGAATTTGCCGAACCGGGCGACTACGATAGAATCGGTCAGGACGACGAGCTGATAATTGAAGGGCTGCTTGCGGCGATAGAGAGCAGCGAGCAGGTTAAGGTGAAAGAAAAGACGGGTAAGTATGAGTTTGTAGGCAAGCTTGTGCTTTCGCAAAGGGACAGAGAGATTCTGCTTTCTGCGGGATTGTTGAACTACACGCTCAAGAAGTCAGATGGATAAGAAGACGATAGCGGTTTTCGGCACGGGCCGAGCCAGAGCAGGGGATGAGGCATACGAGCTGGCATACGAGCTGGGCAGGACTCTGGCACAAGCCGGGTTCGCCGTTGCCAACGGCGGGTATGGGGGAACAATGCTGGCATGTGCAAAGGGGGCGGCTGAAGCCGGCGGTGAGGTCACGGGTGTAACGTGCTCGGCATTTGGCGGCGGCAGGGCCAATGAATATGTAAGTCGTGAGATAGTGACCAAGTCGCTTGAGGAGCGGCTGGATATGCTTATCGGGCTGGGCGAGGGATACGTTGTTCTGCCCGGCGGGACAGGGACGCTTCTGGAATTAGCGAAGGTTTGGGAGCTAAAAAACAAGGGCTTTTTCTCGGCGGACAAGCCGATTATACTTTTAGGTGAGTTCTGGAAGCCGCTGGTGGGTCTTGTTTCGCGAGATGATCCCGACGGCAGCAGTTGCGTGCAGCAGGTTAGTGAGCCCAAAGAGGCGGTGGAGATTTTGAGAAGGAGTGCTTAGCTTGTTGATACGACGCTCGATGACAAACGGAATGGTCATAATACCGGCTTTTGTGATTTGGATATGCTCCGGGGCCGCTGCAGTATGTGGGCAGGAGTCGCAGCCGGGACAGGTTCTGGAGGACGGTTTTGTATTCGGCGGTATTGACGGCAAGCTGAGAGGAGGCAATGGGGGATGGCGCTTTGTTTTCGAATCGGATTTGAGCGACGGCAAGGGCGTTATCAAGGCGGGTCAAGGGCTTGAGGTGCTGGCTTCGGCGTCGCTGGAACGGATGGCGACAGACGCGGGCAATCGGGTTGATGCAAGATATCGGCTATGGGGCAAGATAACAGAGTACCGGAAGAGGAATTTTGTGTTCCCAATTTATTTTCTGCCGCTGACAAAGGCAGATAAGCAATCGCAAGTCGCTCAGACAAAGCAGGAGGGAGCACCTGAGGCGACAATTAACGCTCCCAATGATATATTGAACATACCCGATGAGGTAATGGCCAAGCTGTGGAAAAATGAGTTCGTGCGAGCAGGGCAGTCGGGACAAGGTTTGGCAGCGGAGGCCGATTCGGTGCTGTTGGACAGGACGGGTTTTGTGGTTGCCAGAGGCGCAGGTCTTTTCTTAGAGCTGGATGGTCTGGGTCAGGGTATGCAGCGGGTTTGGTTTAGACTTTTGCCGTGCCGGGTTCTGGAGCAGGCCCAGCGTCAGGCGTCAAGCAGCGCGAATCGGGTGCGATTCAAGGTGGCCGGGATTGTGACAAAATACGAAGGTGAATACTGTCTGCTTCTGCAAAGAGCGATACGGGTTTACAACCACGGGAACTTCGGAAGATAAAAACTCCGCCACAAAGGCACCAAGGCACAAAACAAAAGGACTGAAGGCAAGGCACAGATTGTGAGCGACGAACTCGACAGAATACTGATCGTTGAAGGGATCACGGAGAGCTTTTCCGGTGAGCTTGGCGTGCTTCGCGCGTCCATAACGAAAGCAGCAAGGTTTGAACGTGACTCCGAGGAGATCGGGCAAGTACGAGGGATTCTCCATGCAGTGGTCCGCGAGGGCGATGAAGCTCTGGTCAGGTTCACGAAAGACTACGATGGTGTGAAACTAACCCCTAAAGAATTCCGAATCACTACAGACGAATTGGAGAATGCTCACAGAGGGGTCACAGCGGATAGCCCTGAGCTGATGGGTTCAATCCAGCAGGCAATAGAAAACGTGCGAAAGTACCAAGAAAGTATCTGTATTCTCAACAAGTCGGAAATGAAAGAGGTTCCGGGGATAAAGTATGTAGCGCTGAGCAGGGTTGGGATCTGCGTGCCGGGAGCATCAGCGCCGCTACCCTCGACGGTGATTATGACGGCCGTGCCCGCGCAGGTGGCCGGAGTCAAAGAGACAGTGGTGGTCTCCCCGCCCAGACACAATGGCTCAATACATCCGGTTACCCTCGCCGTATGTCAAGAATTAGGAATCAGAGAAGTGTATCGTATTGGCGGTGCTCAGGCGGTAGCCGCGTTGGGAGTTGGGACAGAGACTATCCCCGAGGTGGACAAAATCGTGGGGCCCGGGAATAAATGGGTACAAACCACCAAGCAAATTCTCTATGGTTATGTCGGCGTTGATTCTATCGCGGGGCCAAGCGAGGTCCTTATTATCGCCAACGAAGAGGCTAATCCGGCCTGGGTAGCTGCGGACATGTTGAGCCAAGCCGAACATGATCCTGGAAGCGGAATTGTGCTAACCGATTCGCAGGCCCTAGGCAGACAGATTCTCGATGAACTCAAGAAACAAGTTCAAGAACTAACTCGAGCCAGACAAACAATAGAGTGTTTGCTCAACTTCAGCAGGATTGCTGTCTTCGACAGTATGGATAGTGTCATCGAATGTGCAAACGAATTCGCCACCGAACATCTGGAGATTCACTGCGGAAAACAAAGCACAATAACCGCAGAGAAGATCACAAATGCTGGGGCCATATTCATCGGCGATTACAGCCCTGTCGCCGTAGGCGATTACTGGGCCGGACCAAGTCATACACTGCCAACAGGCAGAACAGCGAGGTTTTCGAGTGCGCTGACGAGCAACGACTTTGTCAAGTCGATAAGCATCATCGAGTACAGTAAGGAGCAATTGGCGGCGAGTGCTGAGGATATTATTCGTTTGGCCGAGGTTGAGGGGCTTGATGCTCACGCGAGGAGCGTGCGGATTCGGCAGCAGGATTGAGCAGGCTGCCGGGGAGTTTCAGAAGCGACATTCTGTCATAGCAGACTTTCCGAAAGTTCGCGATGTAGTGGATTCCCGCTTACGCTGGAATGACACTGTCTTAGTCAGAGGTTCCAGTTTAGCTTTTCCTGGTATCGGAAGAAGAACCTGCCCAGAAGATGTCCTGCGACGAGCAGCAGGTAAAAGATTCCTGCAATAGATATATAGGCCAATTCGCGCGATTCTTTCCAGAGTGGTCCAATCCTCACGAGCAACCAGCCGAGGCCGAAGTAGATGGCGACCAGGCAGCAGTATGGTAGAAACGCGCTGGATATCGATCCAATCAGGAAGATGGGATTAAGGCCGGTGAAGGAATCGAGAACGATTATGGCCAACAGGCCCATTGGAAACAGGAAGACCCCAAGACCAAACAGTAACCAGAAAACCGTATCGATTGTTTGTGTGCGCCTGTAATAAACGATCATCGGCAGGAAGAAAAAGAGTAAACAAACAATCGCCCTGAATAACTGCCCGAACATCTCCCGTAGACCCGGCACGTCGGTGACGGCGCTGGGTGCTCGCAGTTGGCCCTCGGCGCTTTGGCGAATGCTTGTAGAGAAGTACCAAAAGGCATAAACGTAGAGCATTATGACTATGATCCAACCAAACCAAAAGGTTATTAAGATGAATGGACCGCTGGCCAGCAGCAAAATGCGGACTATGAGAGGCACCGTTAGGCAAAGTGCGATAAGCGCCAAAGACAACGGGCTGGTCGGATAGAGGAAAATGTCGATAACCCAGAAGAGTTTGCGTTCGGGTGGAGGCTTCGGCTCAGACCTTCGGTATCCCAGCAGGAGCATATTTTGGTCTTGCAAGGCCGGGTCGGAGTCGCCGTACCGCTCGGCCGTATCAGTTGGCTCGGTTGCGGGCCGGGCTTTTTGCGGGGTGTCGAGGAAAGTCAGGGGTGATTTCTCTTTAGCTTCTCCGGTATCGACGGCGGGGTTTGGCGTCAGCAGGTCGGCTATTATCTGAGTCTCCGGGACGACGATTGCGTTTTTGCATTTCGGGCATTTGACTTTTTTGCCGGCGTGTGCTGCGGTGACGCGAATTTTCTGGCCGCAGAATGTGCAGGCGAACCTTATGAAAGAATCAGCAGGTTTTGCATCCGGACGATTGTCTTGCATTTACCGGGCTCCCTTGGTCTGTTAATGCGCTCTAATATATATGACGCGAGGAGCAGTTGTTTCTTCAAGTGAAAAATGGCAAAAAAGACAGAAATCGCATATCGACCGGCGGAACGGCTGTTTGAGAATCGATTACATACTGCTTAGCTGCTGCTTTATCATATTGGCGGCCTTGGTAAGGGCATCACTGATTTTCTCGGGATTTTTTCCGCCTGCCTGAGCCATCTGTGGTCTGCCTCCCCCGCCGCCGTCGATTATCGGTGCGATATGTTTTATTATGTCGCCCGCCTTAAGGCCTTTTTTGACGAGGTCGTCGGTGACGCCGGCCAGCAGGGTTGCTTTGTCACCGTCGGCAAAGCCGAGGACTATAGCTGCCGACTTTGCTTTCTTTTTGAGCATATCGATTGCGGCCCTGGCCTGCTCGACATTTGTGGGCGGCAACTGTCCGACAATTATGGAACTATCGCCCACCTTTTCAGATTTGCCCAGAAGTGCTCTGGCCTGGCCCAGGATGTCTGCACCATCTTGTCGCGATGCGGATTTGAGCTGCTTGGCGAGCTTCTTGTTTTCCTCCATGAGCTTACCGATTCTTGTGACCATTTCTTCGGCGGGCACCTTGAGCATGACCGATAACTCATCAACAATTGCGCTTCTATCCTCAAGGTATCTCGCCAGGGGTGAGCCGGTCATTGCGGTAATTCTTCGTACGCCGGCGGAGATGCTCTCCTCTTTGATTATCTTGAAGCTGCCTATACGACCGATTCGGTCGATGTGGGTGCCGCCGCAGAACTCTTTGCTGAATGCCTGCTGCAGGTCGTCTTCGCAGTCGGTGCCGACTGCTACAACCCGAACTTCGTCACCGTATTTTTCGCCGAACAGGGCCATTGCGCCGAGCTTTTGGGCTTCGGCTCTTGGCAGCACGGCACAGGTGACGGGCAGGTCTGCTGTGATTTTGTCCCTTACGAGCTTTTCGACCTGCTGTTTCTGGTCGGCGGTCATTGCCTTTGGATAGGTAAAGTCGAATCGCAGATAATCGGGGCAGACAAGCGAACCCTGCTGGGCGACTGATTTGCCCAGCACCTGCTGGAGGGCCCACTGGAGCAGATGAGTAGCGGTGTGGTTTTTTCTGATTGAGTTCCTGTCTTTGCTGACGACGGCATTTACGGTATCGCCCACAGTGAGCATTCCTTCGACGAGCTTTCCGTGGTGTATGACACAGTCGGCTATCTTGGCTGTAGTCTCGACGATGAACTTTGCGCCGGGCGATTCGATTGTACCACAGTCGCCGACTTGGCCGCCGGCCTCGGCATAGAAGCAGGTGCGGTCGAGAACCACGCCGGCCTCGCTGCCCATGTCGAGACGACCTTGGTCTCTGAAGCTTCCCTCTTCGATAAAGCCGGTGACGGCGGCCTGGCAATGGTCTGTTCTGTATTTGTGCAGGTCTTCGGTAGAGGGCAGCTCAACATCACCCAAAGTCACTATCAACGATGCGCTTTTCTGGGCAGCTCTGGCGCGGGCCCTCTGCTCTTCCATCAGCTCATCAAATTTTTCCTTATCGACCTTGAGGTTGCGCTCGGCGGCCATAAGCTCGGTCAGGTCGAGCGGGAAACCGTAGGTATCGTAGAGCTGAAAAGCATCGTCGCCACTGATTGTCCTGTCGGTTCTTTTTTTTGTCTTTTCGGCGGCTTCGTTGAAGATTTCAAGGCCGCGGTCGAGCGTTCTGCCGAAACTTGCCTCTTCGGATTCTATGACTGTTGCGACGTAATCGGCGCGCGTATTTAGTTCGCCGAAGGCACCGCCGAGACAATCGACGACCGAAGGGACAAGCTTATAGATGAACGGCTCGTGCATACCAAGCTCTCGGCCGAATCGGGAGGCCCTGCGAAGTATGCGGCGGATGACGTAACCCCTGCCTTCATTAGAGGGTATTGCGCCGTCGGTTATGGCGAAGGTGAGCGCGCGAATGTGGTCTGCTATGACTCTGAATGCATTGTCGGTTTTGTTGTTGAGTTGTGCAGTGTATCTGTGGCCGGTCATTTCGGCAGTCGCTTCGATTATCGGCATAAACAGGTCGGTGTCGTAGTTGCTTTTCTTGGCCTGCAGGACCGCGGCGATTCTTTCCAGACCTGCACCGGTATCGACGTATCTTGCGCCCAGTGAGCCGAGCTTACCGTCTTCGGCGCGGTTGTATTGTATGAAGACGAGGTTCCAGAGCTCGATGAATCGCGCACAGCCGGCGTTGACAGCGCACTTGTGGCCGGGAACGTCCTTTTTGTCACATGCGTCGGGGCCGAGGTCGATATGTATTTCGCTGCAGGGCCCGCAGGGGCCGGTGTCACCCATTTCCCAGAAATTGTCCTTTTTCCCGAATCGAAGCACTCGCTCGGCAGGTATAGATGTCACTTTCGTCCAAAGTCCGGCTGCCTCGCTGTCGGCGGGCAGTCCCTCGTTCTGGTTACCTGCAAAAACCGTGGCCCACAACCGGTCGGGATTAATTTGCCATACGTTTGTGAGAAGCTCCCAGGCCCATTCGATGGTCTCTGCCTTGAAGTAATCGTCGAACGACCAGTTGCCTAACATCTCGAAAAAGGTGTGGTGATAGCTGTCCTTTCCAACTTCCTCGAGGTCGTTGTGTTTACCGCTGACACGAAGGCATTTCTGGCTGTTCGCGACCCGCGGGCATTCGGGGGCCTTGAGTCCGAGGAAGATATCCTTGAACTGGTTCATCCCCGCATTGGCGAAAAGAAGGGTCTCGTCGCCGACGGGGACAATTGGTGAGCTCGGGATGAACTTGTGACCCTTGCCCTTAAAAAAATCTATGAAACCAGTCCTTATCTGCTTTGCGGTAAGTGCCATATACCTTCCGGAAACTTCCAAGCGTGAGTGCAGACGGTTTTGCCTTTGTGTGCCGTCAGTTTTCTTCCACCAGGCCCTTTGCGATGAGGATTTTGTTTTTTAACTCCTCGCACAGGTCATTGTTTTCGAGCAGATACTGTTTGGCCTTTTCTCTGCCCTGTCCGAGCCGGATGTCGCCGTAGTTTAGCCAGGCGCCGCTCTTTTGGACAACGTCACAGGTCATTCCCATATCGATAAGGTCACCCTCGTAGCTGATTCCGCTGTCGAACATTATATCGAATTCGGTATCACGGAAGGGCGGGGCGATTTTGTTTTTGACGACTCGGGCCCTTACCCTGTTGCCGACGGCGTTTCCGGCATCCTTTATGGTAGTGATGCGTCTGATGTCGATTCGCACGGAACTGTAGAACTTGAGCGCCCTTCCACCGGGTGTGGTTTCAGGGTTTCCGAACATGACGCCGATTTTCATTCGGATCTGGTTGATGAAGATGAGGGCAGTCTTGCTCTTGCCTATGACGGCGGTGAGTTTTCTCATAGCCTGGCTCATCAGCCGGGCCTGTAGGCCGACGTGGACATCGCCCATATCTCCTTCGATTTCCGCTGCCGGTGTAAGGGCGGCTACAGAGTCGATCACGATTACGTCAACGGAGTTTGACCGGATGAGCATTTCGGTTATATTGAGCGCCTGTTCTCCGGTGTCGGGCTGACTAACGAGCAGACTGTTTACATCGACGCCCAGGCGTTTTGCCCAGGTGGTGTCGAGTGCGTGCTCGGCATCGATGAAGGCGGCGACGCCGCCGGCTCTCTGAGCGCTGGCAATGACATGAAGTGCCAGTGTTGTTTTGCCGGATGATTCCGGCCCGAAGAGCTCTGTTACACGGCCGCGGGGAATTCCTTTACCGCCGAGTGCGAGGTCCAGGGAAAGTGAGCCGGTGGGAATGCCCTCTATTCTGGCGTACTGATGTTCGTCCATCTGCATAATCGCGCCCTGGCCGAACTGTTTCTCTATCTGTGCAATCACTCGCTCCAGGGGCGTCCCCTGGCTGGGTGTCTCGGTCTTTTTAGCTTTTGCCATTTCCGCAATCTCCGTAAGTCTGTGAGTTGGTTATTAGAAGACTATGTTCTGCCAATAGGGTATAAATTGGACCCTGTGGTGTCAACTGGCTTTGGTAAACCGAAATCGCATCGGCTGAGATCGTGCTGAGCTTATAATCCGTGTAATCCTCGACGAGCTGGGCAAGTTTTATGCCGGCCTTTGGATTTCTGATTCTGCATAGGGTTAGATGGGCCCAGAAGGCACGATTCTCCTCAGCAAATCCGGCCTGCGTCAGTTGCTGATCGAGGTACTTTTGCAGCTCGGAGAGCTTATCGCTGCCCTGGCCGGTGCCGACCCACACGACTCTTGCGGTTCTGCCGCCGAAGCAGCCGACTTTCTCGATGTCGATATCGAAGCCGGTGTGTCGCGCTGCGACCTCTTTGGTTATGTCGCAGGCCTGGACGACCTGCTTGTCTTTGATCTCGCCGAGGAATTTCAGCGTCAGGTGAATATTGTTGGGGTCTACCCATTTGACATCGCTTTTCTTGATATCGACCTTGCTCGCAAGCTCCTTCTGCAAATGTTCAATGGCCGTACGAGTCTGCTCATCAATATCTATTGCTATGAAACAGCGCACAATTGGTTCCGCCCTCTAAAACGTTGTTATTTCCCTCAGGGCCTCCAGCCTGCTGTCGATGTAGTCTCCATTCGCTGCGAGCAGGCCCTGAAGCGAGAAATCAGAAATGGTGAATGAAGCTATCACCGTGCCGTATGCGATTGCCCTTCGGAGAGTGGCGAAGTCGGTTTTTTCGTGCCGGGCCAGATAGCCCATTACTCCGCCGGCAAAGCTGTCACCTGCACCGGTGGGGTCGATAACTTCGCCGGCAGGGTAGGCGGGCAAGACGAACCTCTCACCTTCGTCACTGCATAGAATCGAGCCCGACTCGCCCTTTTTGATTACCGCGACACGCGGGCCCATTTTGAGAATCACCTCACCGGCTTTTATGACGTTGTCCTCAGCCGCCAGCATCCTTGCCTCGTCGGCGTTGATAATGAGGCAATCAATTCTTTTGAGGAGCGTCTTGAGGTCGTCGAGGTTATTTTTGATCCAGCAGTTCATCGTGTCCGCGGCGACAAAGGTAGGTTCGTTGAGCTGGTCGAGTAATTGGATTTGAAGGGCGGGGGTTGTATTGGCGAGGAATACGAACTCGCTGTCGGTAAATTCGGCGGGCACCTTCGGCGGCTCTTCGGCGAGGACGTTGAATTCGACGTCTTCGGTGGTGGCCTGGTCCATAGCGCCTTTGTAGGAGCCGGTCCAGCGGAAGGTCTTGCTGTTCGGCCTTATCTCAAGACCTGTGAGGTCGATGTCCCTGCCCTCAAAGACCTCAGCTAAGTCGAACGGGCAGTCTGCCCCGACCGCACCGAGGAACCTGACCGGAGTGAAGAAGCTCGCCGCCATACTGAAATAGACGGCAGAGCCGCCCAGACAATTCTCACTGACGCCAAAAGGGGTCTTTACCGTATCAATCCCAATCGAACCTGTTACCAATAGCGACACTTCTTAAATCCTTTCTCTAATTTTCTGTTCTGAACTTTTTCAACGTGATATCGATTCTGGCTAACGTGTTTTCCTTGCCCAACATCTGTACGGAGTCGAAGATGGGAGGGCTTATGGTCGTGCCCGTAATGGCGACACGGAGGGGCTGGGCGACCTTGCCTAAGCCGACCTGCTTTTCCTCTGCCAAAGAGCGCAGCATATTCTCGATACCTTCTTCGGCAAACTGCTCCATTACAGCTAATTTATCGGCGACGATTTTAAGCATTTCAAGGCCATCTCCTTTAAGCAACACTTTTTTTACCGCCTTTTCGTCGTACTGGATTTCGTCATCGGCAATAAAGAGGAATCTGCACTTGCGCTCGATGTCAGCAAGCGTTCTTGCCCCTTCACAGATTCTGATGAGACGGTCAAGAAGTTCGTCGTCTGCAGAAGCTACAGGCGATTCGATGACTCCGAGATAGGCCCTTAGGTGGGTTCGCAGTTTTTCCTGGCCGAGCATCTTGATATGCTCGGTGTTGAAGGCGACGAGCTTGCCGCGGTCGAATAAGCTGTTGGATTTTGTCAGGCGAGAGAGGTCGAAGCTTTCGATAAGCTCTTCGATAGGTATAATCTCGCGCTTGTCGCCGGTGCTCCAGCCGAGCAGAGCAATGAAGTTTACGAGTGCTTCAGGCAGATAGCCGCTCTTGAAGAAATCGACGACGTTGATTTCGGGCAGCTCGACGCCGAGGTGTCTGGCCATCGCCTCGACGGCGGGCATATCTGGCGTGCTCTTTCCCCTTAGAAAATCATTCAGCTCATCGACGGTGATATTGGCGATGCGTGCAACCTCATCGAGGTCGATGCCGGATTTGGCTTTTACTGCGTTGCGAAGCGCTTTTGGGCGTTCGCGTTTGGAAAGCTTGCCGCCACTATCGCTGATGGTGACCGACATGTGTGCGTATTTCGGCAGCTCGCCGAGTTCGAGAGCTTTCCAGAGCGTCTGCTGGCCCGGCGTATTCATCAGGTGCTCCTGGCCTCGTATAACGTGCGTGACCTTCATAAGTGCGTCATCGACGACGCAGGCAAAGCTGTATGTTGGGAAGCCATCGCTTTTCTGAATGATAAAATCGCCCAGCTCGCTGCCGTTGAATGTCACCTCGCCGCGAACAACGTCGTTGACAACGATTGTCTCATCGGGCATTGCGAATCGCACCGTGACGGATTTGCCTTCGGCACGCGCCTTTTCGGCGTTGGCTTCGGTTGGGAAAACATCAGGTCTTGGGTAGAGAAAACCCTTCTTTTGCGCTTCTGCCTGCTTACGCATTGCGTCAAGTTCTTGCTGTGTCTCGAAGCAGTAGTAGGCCTTTCCCGCATCGAGCAGTTGCCTTACGTATCTGTCGTATATGTCTTTCCGCTGGGACTGAAAGTATGGTCCATTGGGCCCGTCAGCTTCTGGCCCCTCGTCCCAGTCGATGCCGAGCCATTTTAGGTCGCTGATGACCTGCTGCATAGCCGTGGGTGTGTTGCGTTTTGTGTCCGTATCTTCGATGCGCAGAATGAACACCCCGCCTGCTTTCCTGGCCAAAAGCCAGTTGAACAGTGCGGTCCTTGCTCCGCCTATATGCAGATAACCCGTCGGCGACGGCGCAAATCGCGTTACTACCTTCTGCATCATAACTTATGTTTCCTCGGTATAAACTAAAGTGAAACGGTAGGGTAAGCTACGGACCTGCCCCTGTCAAGAAAACAGATACGCCGGGGAGCAAGTTGGGTTCGGCAGTTCATCACAGACCCTTTCGCAGAGCGGCTTATCCGTCGCGTTCGGCGTTCTGTTTGGTTCGCAGGTAACGGGGCGATTGCTGACTGAGCCGCTGGGGTTGGCAACTTAGAGCCAAGTCATTATTCGTACTTTCGGATTGTCGTCGATTTTGCGCAATCCGACCAAAGCAGTATCGACAATCGTGGACAAAGCTGAGGTAATCTGCTAAGTTGCCTGGAAAATATCCGCAAGACTGATAAACATCATCCTTCTGAGAAAGGGTTTTAACAGTGGCGGCGGTAAATAGTAGAAAGAACAGCGACGGCCAGGACACAGGCGATGCCCGGCTGGATTTTGTGCGAAGCATTGTTGCCGAGGACTGCAAGACGGGTAAGTGGGACGGGCGGGTGGCGACGCGATTTCCGCCCGAGCCAAATGGCTATCTGCATATCGGCCATGCAAAGAGCATCTGTCTGAATTTCGGTATCGCGGCCGAGTTCGGCGGCACCTGCAATCTGCGTTTCGATGATACCAATCCCCAAAAGGAAGAGCAGGAGTATGTCGATTCAATCATCGAGGACATCAGGTGGCTCGGCTGGGACTGGGAGGGCCGGCTGTATTTCGCATCTGATTATTTCGAGCAGATGTATCAGTACGCGGTTCAGTTAGTAAAGGCGGGCAAGGCCTACGTCTGCGACCTCGGCGCCGATGAGATGAGAGAGTATCGCGGCACGCTGACCGAGCCGGGCAGGGACAGCCCCTATCGTAACCGCGGCATCGAGGAAAATCTCGATTTGTTGGAGCGGATGCGGGCAGGCGAATTTCCCGATGGCTCGCGAACGCTGCGGGCGAAGATTGATATGGCGAATCCGAACCTGAATCTGCGAGACCCGATCATGTATCGGATTGTCCATGCGAGTCATCACCGCACCGGTGATAAGTGGTGCATCTATCCGACGTACGACTGGGCGCACGGGCTGGAGGATTCGGTCGAAAAGATAACTCATTCGATATGCACGCTCGAATTCGAGAATCATCGGCCATTGTACGACTGGTTCCTCGATGCGCTGGGCGTTTATCATCCGCAGCAGATTGAGTTCGCCCGGCTGAATCTGAGCTATACCGTGATGAGCAAGCGAAAGCTGCTGCAATTAGTGCAGGAGGGTCTGGTCAGCGGCTGGGACGACCCGCGGATGCCGACCATCTGCGGTATGCGGCGGCGCGGCTATTCGCCAGAGGCCATCCGAAGCTTTTGCAAAGTGATAAGCGTCAATAAGTTCAACAGCACAATCGATATCGCCCTGCTCGAACACTGCCTGCGTGAGGATTTGAATAAGACGTCGGCGCGTGTGATGGCCGTACTGCGGCCGTTGAAAGTCATTATAGAGAACTACCCTGAAGACAAAACTGAAGAGCTGGATGCCGTAAACAATCCCGAAGACCCCTCGGCGGGGACACGCAAAGTTCCATTCTCGCGGGAACTCTATATCGAGCGAGAAGACTTCATCGAAGAGCCGCCAAAAAAATTCTATCGGCTTGCTCCGGGCAGGGAAGTGCGCCTGCGCTACGCATACTTCGTTACCTGCACCGACGTAATCAAAGACGCCGACGGCAATATCGTCGAGCTGCACTGTACGTATGACCCTGCGACGCAAGGCGGAGACGCACCGGACGGGCGAAAGGTCAAAGCCACACTTCATTGGGTATCGGCAGCCCATGCGCTCAAGGCGGAGGTACGGCTCTATGATAATCTCTTCACAAAGGAAAACCCGAACGAAGCAGAAGACGGTCAGGACTTCAAGGCTAATCTGAACCCCAATTCGCTCGAAGTCCTCACCGACTGTTTTGTCGAGCCGAGCTTAAAAGAAGCCGGGCCGCTAAATAGATTCCAGTTCGAACGGTTGGGCTATTTTTGTGTGGACCCCGACAGCAGCGAGGACAAACTCATCTTCAACCGCACCGCCGCCTTGCGCGACACCTGGGCAAAAATCCGCAAGGCGCAGAAGCTGCAGAAATAAACGCGTTGAGACTGACTTTATATGGTGTGCGTTTCTTTTTGTGGGATATGATTTGCCGGCTCAATGGCCGGGCGCTACGGTGAGCATTTTGTAGCAGGCAGCCGCTGCGAGCAAAATAAAGACGGCCCTGACTGCGTTCACCGGCAGCTTGTGCATGATTCGACCGCCCAGAAAAGCGCCGGCAACGGCACCCGGTATAATCACGGCGGCAATCTTCAGCGAATCCGATACGAGTATGCTGTGCTGAGGCAGCGTTATGTTTTTGTAGAATGCTCCGACGACGGCAATTGCGGCGATGGTCGCAGCGGAGTTGGCGATAGCCCTTTTCAAAGGCATCTTCAGGAAAAACTGCTGGGCGGGGACACAGGCGATTCCGCCGCCGATGCCAAGCAGCCCGGCGGGTATGCCGGTCAGCAGGCCCGACAGAATTGTCAGCGGGGCGGACCGTTTCGTTGCGGATATGTCAAATCCGTCCGAGCCGCCCCTCGATTTGCCGAACCGCGGCAGATTGTAGAAAATCACATAGAGCAGGAATACGCCATAGACACGAGCGAGCAGGTAGCTGTTTGCCCCGGCGAAGATAAAACTGTTGCTGGCGGCCACGCCTATTAGTGTCCCGACGGCCGCCGACGGTATGAGCAACTTGACTACATCCGTTACGAGCACGTTTGCTTCCTTGTGCACCAGCGCGGATACGCCTCCGACAAAGAAATTGCATATCATCGCCGAGGCCTGGTAAAGATGCTCGTTTTCACCGAAGGCAAAGACGAGGGCGGGTATCATTACTATCGAGCCGCCGACGCCGAGCAGCCCGCCGAAGATTCCCATCGCAACGCCAATCACAGCCAAAGCCAGATAGTACATTTGTCCTCAGCCGAACAGCTCGGTGAATTTGTCTTCAATGTTGGGGCTTTCACACAGCGTCTGACCAATCAAAACGGCCCTGACGCCGATGTCCCTTAGCTTCTCGACATCTGCACGGGTTTTTATACCGCTCTCGGCGACCAGCTCGTTTTTGCTGTCGGCGAGCTCGGCCAGACGGCTGGTGGTATTCAGGTCAACCTTCATCGTTGTAAGGTCGCGATTATTGATGCCGAGCACGCTGTAGCCGGTCTTGGGAAAACCGATTAAGCTGCGCACCTGCAGCAGTGTGTCGGCGCTGTGGACCTCCAGAAGCACGGTCAGTGTCAGTTCAGCGGCGGCTATCATCAAATCCATCAGCTCGCCGGGCCTGAGTGCCTCTGCTATGAGCAGTATTGCGTCGGCGTCTGCTGCGCGGGATTCGTAAACCTGCCAGAGGTCGATGATAAAGTCCTTGCGCAGGATGGGCACCTCGACCGCTTCTTTGACCTGACGGACATACTCAAGCCGGCCCTGGAAGTATTTTTCATCGGTGAGGACACTGATGGCGTCGGCCCCGCAGTCGTTGTAAACCTTTGCGATTGTCACGGGGTCGAAGTTTTGTCGAATAATGCCGGCCGAAGGTGAGGCCTTTTTTATTTCGGCAATAACATTGAGTCCCCGGCGGTTCGGTTTGGTGACGGCCTTGTAGAAGTTGCGGCACTTCGGCATCGAGCGAACTTGTCGCTTAAGCTCGTCGAAGTCTTTTTCGTCGCGCCGTTTCTCGACCTCGATTCTTTTGTCTGCGATGATTTTGTCTAATATATTCGCCAAACTTTACTACCCTGCGATTTTCACATAAGCCATGCGGACTTCGTTAAGAGCGGCCGAAAGCGCTTTTTGTTCCGCCTCGCTAAGGTTGCCCTTTGTCTTCTCTTCGAGTATCTCCAGCATATCGATGTTGTATTTTGCCAGCTCGAGGTCCGGCTCTCTGTCCTCCTGGCCCTGCACTTTGATAACGCCCAGAGAAAACAGCGCCTGCGTGACAAGCATACTGATCAGAGCCGCCAAACTGCCTTTTGGAAGCGGCTCACGGCGTTTCTGCTGCTCGGCTCTTTCCCTGTCTTTGTCCGTCTCTTGTTGTGCAGAAAGTACCTCTTTTTCCTTTTGCGCTTCCTGCTTCCAATCCTCGTCCACTATGATCTTTTTTTCGTTTTTCTTATTTTCCTCAGCCATAATCCACAATCCCTTCCTCTTGATTGACGGCAGGCAACCGAGGGAGCGGCGATTACAGTCGCCGGCCGCGGGCTACCTGCGATATTTTTTCATGCTTCTGTTGACGTCTTTCTTTTGCTCGCGTTCAGCCATTGCTGCGCGCTTATCGTATTGCCTCTTGCCTCTGGCAAGGGCCAGCTCGATTTTGGCAAAGCCCCTATCATTGAAGTATATACGCAGAGGAACAAGAGTAAACCCTCGCTGCTCCAGCTTTGTGGTTATTTTTCGAATTTCCGATTTGTGAAGCAGCAGTCTTCTTTTTCTGGTCGGGTCGTGATTCATTATGCCGGCCTGCTGATACTGTGCGATACTGGCGCCGACGAGCCAGCATTGGTCGCCGGCAACTCTGGCATAGGAGCCGGTCAAATCCGCCTGGCCACCTCGCAGGGACTTGACCTCGCTGCCCAAAAGCTGCATACCAGCTTCGAACCTGTCCACCAGCTCGAAGTTCCTGTATGCCTTCTTGTTGACCGTGACCGAACCGTCGGCGCTTCTGTCCTTATGGATTTTAGCTGTCATCCGAGGTATGATAGCCGGACAAGAGCTGCTTTTCAAGAGAGCATATGTGGTGGAGCCGGTTGCGGTGCTTGTTTAGAGACGGTTCTGTCTGCAGTTGTTTCAGGTTGTTGCTGCGGCCTCGGCGGTCTCATGGACCGACGCCACATCGTGCCTGGGCAGGGTGAAGAAGAATGTGGTTCCTTTGCCAACTTCGGACTCGAGCCAGATATTGCCGCCGTATAGCTCGACAACCTTCTTTGTTACAGTAAGTCCCACACCTGTGCTCTCAAGCTCGTCACGTGCCTGGAGCGTCTGGAATATCCTAAATATCCTCTCGAAGTGCTGCTGTTCGATTCCGGGACCGTTATCGGCCACGCTGAATTTCCAGAAGTCACCCTCATCGTCACAACCGATCCTTATCCTGCCCTCCGGCTTGTCCATATACTTGACGGCGTTACTGAGCAGGTTCTCGAAGATTTGTGTTATCCGTGTTCTTTCACAGGCAATCGTCGGGAGATTCTCATCGACGGTGATTTCGATATTCTCAGGAGGAGATACCATATCAATGACACTGGGAAGCAGTTTGTTCAGGTCAATTTCCACGTGCTTTTCCTCAGTGCGGCCAACTCTTGAGTATTGGAGGATGCCGTCAATCAGGTTTTGCATCCGGTCAACGCGATTGACGAGCAGGGCCATCTGCTCAGTGCCTTCCTCGTCGAACTTGTCGCCGTAATCCGTTGACAGCCATTGAGTCAATGCCTTGATGCCTCTCAGAGGCGCCTTCAAATCGTGCGAGACAACGTAAGCGAAGTCCTTCAATTCGTTGTTCACGTTTTGTATCTGCTCAAGAAGTTTGGCCTGTACCTCTTCTGCTCTTTTCTGCACCGTGATGTCGCGCATCGTCGCCTGCAGCAGCTTGGTGCCGGCCAATTCAATCCTGGTCAGCAGGACAGTAGCCGGGAATTCCTCGCCGTTAAGTCGTTTATGTGTCCACTCGAAGAAATTAGAACCTTCGTTCATTGCCTTCTCTATCATCTTCTTGGCTTTGTCTGCGGAGAGCTGTCCGTCGGGCTGATATTCGGGAGAGATATCCCACGGCCTTTTGCTGGTAAACTCGTCTTCGTTGCCGGCCTCAAACAGCTTGACAGTCGCATCATTGCCTGCGGTAAACCTCCAGGTGGGGGGAGCAAGCATCATAATTGCATCTCTTGAAGACTCGAATAAGATTCTGTATTTCTCTTCGCTTGCCTTTCGCTCGGTAATATCAAGATGTGTACCCAGCGCACGAAGCGGGTTGCCGTCTTTGTCCCACTCAAAAACTCTGCCCCGGTCAGCAATCCATATCCACCGGCCGGATTTGCTCTTCATCCTCATCTCAGCTTCATAGAACGATGTGCGCCCTTCAAGATGAGCATTCCACTTCTCATTCACTATGGGCATATCGTCCGGATGAACCAGTTTTTCCCACGAGCCGATATCCTGGGCAATCTCCTCGAGTTCATATCCTAACATTTGAGCCCAGCGTTTGTTAACGACCACCCTGCCGGTCCGGATGTTCGAGTCCCAGGTGCCCAAATCAGCCCCCTTCAATGCAAGCTGAAATCTCTCTTCGCTCTCCTGCAACTGCTGCTCCGTCCGCCTGCGCCGGTCCACTTCCTGCTCGAGACCGGCTATCGAGGTGGTAGTGTGCTTTAAGTTCTCTGTCATTTCGTCAAATGCGCGCGAAAGCTGTCCGATTTCGTCTTTCGCACCTGTGGCAACCTTATAGTTTAAATCGCCCAGGCCTATTTTTTCAGCGCCTTTGTGCAGCGCATGAAGCGGCTTTACTATCGACCGTGTCGTGACAGATGCACTAACAATGGCCAGAGCCGCGATAAGCACACCTACCACCAGACTGGCTCGCACCAGCAAAGTGTGTGCATTGCCAACTGTCTCTTCGGCTGCCGCCAGCTCTTCCATATGAACCGCCTTGTGCCGCCTGGACAGCTCCAGCAGCGACTTTACGGCGGGATGCACATCCCTCTGCTCCATTTTAAGTAACTCATCAAGGCCCGCTCCGGCGTCTTTAAGAGCCATGACTTTTCCGGCCACTGAACTCAATCTGTCGATTGCCGAGAGTATTTTTTGGGCTGCCTCGCGATCTTCGGCGCCAATATGTCTTTCGTACTCGGCGTGTTTGAGCCCGGTCTTGTTAAGCATTTGGATTGCTGTCTCGACATTCTCCCTGTTTTCCGCCTGGCCGTGGAGAATGTATTCCGTAAGCTCAACGGTTGCATAAAAGGCTGTGCCGTCCATATCCGCCATTGCAATTGCACCGGGAACAATATCTTCATTCAGCAAGCTGCATTTTTCACGAATCGTCCCGAAGAGACTTAATGAAAGAGTGATTGCCGCGAATACACACACGACAATAACTGCAAAGCCGAGAGTTAATCTTCTGCCGACCTTCATTTGCAACTACCCAATTTGACTTTTTTTAGTGTTGCATTCAGCCCCACAGGCCCCGGCAGCCGGGGTATATTTTCGGCATATTCTATTTCGGCAAATACGAGGGGGTATTTCAGCATTTGCGGTTTGCAGCGGATAGATGTGCCAAAACGGCCGAATTTGCGGCTTTACCGTACCTGCTTTGTTTCACAGGGCCGATAATCCCGGCAAAGACGGTTAGGCAAATTCGGCGGGCCTGACCCCAGGGGCGGACTCTCCAACTGACGGACGCGGGGGCGCTGCTACAGCGGTTTCTTGACCGCGTTTACGCGCCCGGACGGCCTTATCTGGTTGCCCTTTGTTTTCCTCGTCTCATCTCCGAGTTCTTTGGCCATTTTTTGGGCAAGTGCTGAGAGTCGTTTGACCACATCGGGGTATTCGGTGGCGACATCGTGCTGCTCGCCGATGTCATTTTCAAGGTCGTACAGGGCTATACCGATTTTTCGCTGTTCGTATTTGACCGGTTTTCCTCCTGTTCCGCCCTGGCGTCCCGCCAGTGTTCTGTACACGTGCGGAAGGTGCAGCTTCCATTTACCGCTTCGGATGGCTTCGAGCCGCCAGCCGTTGTAATAGAAAATCGCCTCGTGCGGGCTTTTAGCGCCCGGTTGGCCGCTCAGCAGGGGCTGGATGTCTTTGCCGTCAATCTTATTAGCCGGCAGCTTCGCCCCGGTCAGTCCGGCAAGCGTCGGTAATACGTCCATAGCAGTTGCCACTTCGCGGCAGATTGTCCCTGTCGGTATTTTGCCCGGCCAGCGCATAATACACGCCTCACGCTGTCCGCCATCAAACGTAGTTCCCTTTCCTTCGCGCAGAGGTTTCGCCGAGCCGGCGTGGTCGCCGTAGCTGAGCCATGGCCCGTTGTCGGCGGTGAAAATTACCAACGTCTTCTCATCTATCCCCAGACGTTTTAGTGTTGACAAAACCTGTCCCACCGACCAGTCTATCTCCATTATCACATCACCGTACAGGCCTTGCTTTGATTTACCCCTGAATTTGTCCGAGACATGCAGTGGCACGTGCGGCATCGAATGCGGCAAATATACAAAGAAGGGCTTGTCCTTGTTTTGCTCGATGAATTTCACCGCGTGCTCGGTGTACCACGTCGTCAACTGTGTCTGGTCCGGGTCGTAAGAGATGATTTCTTCACCTTCGATAAGGGGCAGCCGTGGAAAGCTCTTGTTGGTCGGGTGGTATGTCCACATATCGTTCGAATAGGGCAGCCCGAAGTAGTCGTCAAAGCCGTGGCGAGTCGGCAGGAACTGCCGATGGTGTCCCAAATGCCACTTGCCGTAGCAGGCGGTAGCGTAACCGCGCTGTTTCAGCATCTCGGCAATCGTCGTCTCTTTGTCACCGATACCGATTTTCGAGTCCGGCCCCAAGACATAAGGCAGGCCGACACGTTGCGGATAGCAACCTGTCAAAAGCGCTGCACGCGACGGAGTACATGACGCCGCCGCCACATAGAAGTCGGTAAAGCGCATCCCCTCGGCCGCCATTCTGTCGAGATTAGGCGTCTGGAAACCTTCGGCGCCGTAGCAGCCGACGTCTGCATAGCCCTGGTCGTCGGTAAAAATGATTACCACGTTAGGGGGCTCACGGCTCGGCCTGCACGCACGTGTTTTCTCGACAGCAGCACAGCCGCCGAACGTTACAGCCGCTGCTCCAATACCGATTGCCTTTAGGAATTCTCGACGGTCAAGTCTGATTTTCATGACAAGGCTCCTTCCATGTATTCCCTACTGCGGCCCGCCGTCTGAAATGTACCACACAACAGCAGATATATCAACCGTTACTCACTCCGCAGCGGCCTTGGCAGCGTCGGCTTTTCTTGCCAGCCAGACCGCCATCTCACCGGCGCCGCGATTGGACCAGGCATAGTAGGGGATTGCCGTGAAGGGCTGTTTCTTCAAAACCGAAGACTCTGCTGCCGTTGCGGCGTACGTGCCATAGGCATTGCCCCGCAGGACGGTGACACCGCCGAGCAGGTCCTGCCTGTATTCGGCCTCAAGCTCCGTATCGTCTCCCAGCACTATGTTCAATGCGTGCCCTGAGTTGTCGGCCGACTCGGCACAGAACACAATCGGGCCGCGCTCCAGCGACACCTTGCCGACATTTTCCTTGACGTTGTTATTACAAAGGACACGACGAATCGGCATCGGCAGATGTATCTTAATCACATCGCCCTTATTCCACTCCCGTTGAATCCGTGCAAACCCTTTTTTCATCTGCAGCCCGACCGACAAATCGCCGATTCTCATGTTCATGCCCGACCTGGTCCTCCTCAGGTAGCGGTACAAATCACTCGGCACAGGTCTGTTTTGCAGCCAGCCGGGAATCCGCAGATAGATTGAAAATTCGGCGGGGTGCTGCGGCTCGACTGCGATTTCTACTTCGCCGTCCCACGGGTAATCCGTCTTCTGGGTCAAACGAACGGTATTGCCCTTCAGATTAACCGTTACCGTGCTCCCCACAAAAAGATTCACGTATATGGCATCATCATTCTGTGCGTAGATGTACTCACCAAGCGATGCCATAAAGCGAGCGATGTTCGGCGGACAGCACGCACACTCGAACCACTTCCGCCGCGTCGTCATGCCCTTGTTAAATGCGTATTTGCCGTCGGATTCGAGCGGATTGGGATAGAAAAACTTCTCGCCGCTGAGGGAAACGCTCGAGAGAAACCCGTTATAGATGACCCGTTCGAGCACATCGATGTACCTTGCATCAGCTTTCAGCAGGAACATCCGATGGTTCCACATTGCGTTGGCAATGGCCGCACAACTCTCACAGTACGCGGTCCTGTTGGGCAGCTCGTAGTTCTCGCCGAAACGCTCACCCTCGTGCCGCGAGCCGATGCCCCCCGTTATGTACAGCTTGTTCGAGACGACGTTTGTCCACAGGAAGTCGAGTGCATGGACATAATCACCGGCTTCGGTCCAGGCGGCAACGTCGGCCATACCGCTGTAGAGATATCCGGCGCGGACCGCATGCCCGACTGCCTGGCGCTGCTCTGTCACCGGCATATGATCCTGGTGGTACGCCCCGTATAGAGAGCGGTCGTTCGCTCGTCCGCGATGGTCAATAAAGAATTTCGCCAGTCTGATATATTTGTGGTCGCCGGTTACTCTGTATAGTTTGACCAGGCCGATTTCAATTTCCTCGTGGCCGGGCACACCGACTCTCTTGTCCGGACCGAAGACCGAATCGATGTGGTCCGCCAGCCGGGTTGCCACATTCAGAAAGTCCATCTTCCCCGTCGTTTCGTAATATGCTGTCGCCGCCTCGAACAGGTGACCGGCGCAATAAAGCTCGTGCATATCCTTCAGGTTGGTCCATCGTTTCTCGGGCTGTCTTACCGGCAGTGAATAAAAGGTATATAGATAACCGTCCCGCCACTGGGCCGCAGCAATCTTGTCGATAACGCCGTCCACGTATGCTTCGAGATTGGGGTCGGGGTAAGTTCTGAGCGAATAGCTGGCTGCTTCGATGATCTTATAGACATCGGAGTCGTTGAAGTATATCCCCTTGAAGCTTCCCTTCACAAGGTCACCAGCCTTGGCGAAGTTGTCGATTCGCCCCGTCTTTTCGCACTGCTCAAAGACAAGGGGGATTGTGACCTTGCGATTGGTCTCAAGCCGTGGCGTCCAGAACGCATCTTCAATAGCGACGTTCGCCGGCGGCACAGCGGTTGGTCTTTCAGATTCTCCAACCCGGAATCCTGTTAGAAACGGGACACAGACCACAGCCGCAATTGTAATGAAACGGCCTCGTGGTGCTTTAACTTTTCTCATCGCTTAACCCCCATTCAATATCACAGAGTATCGATTCACGGCTTTAGACCGGATTCTACGTTTAGCATGACAGTATTAAATCGGCAGAGAAGAATTCATTTCTGCACCTGTCGTCGGAAAGGACCGATAATAATGCGGGGGTTTTTGCCGAGCCGGTAGCCAAAATAGAAGAATTCAGTCAAATTATACAGAACAGACGCGCATCTTCAAAAGACAACTCACAAAAGAAAATCAAAACCGCCGCCACCGCGTTGGCATCATCTATGCCCCCCTGAAGTTCGCTATCGGCAGACAGGACGAGACAAGCAGTGGTTACTCGACAACCACGGCCGTGCCGTTGGACTTTTTCGCACTCAGGAGGTCAACCACTTTCCTGATGTTCTCGGCGTCACCGATCTACAAGGGGACTACAGGATTGTTGGAATCGATCATTTTTTCGGCTTTCAGTTTTTTCAAAACCTCCTCAAATGTTTCCAGAGACTGGAGGTTGATTATGACATAAGGGTTTCCATCGACGTCGTGACATGATAAAGCGAAATCCGAGGCCGTGTTAAGATTCTTGAATCTGTTAAGCTCACTGATTTTGCCTTTAAGGTACTCAATTGTCCTGTCATGATCTTTGGTGATGACAATCACTTTCGTGAAGTCGTAGGCAATCAAGGCGTTTATATTCTGATCGTCAATAATCGGGGTTTTAACCTCATACATCATGGGGCTGCAAATATTTTTCATAATCGGCCCCGGCAGCTTCTGTGCTTCATTTTCTTCGAGGTCCGTCAACAGATAATAGGCCTGGAATAGACTGCTGTATTCGCGAAGGGCATTTGGGAATGTCTCTCCGTATATTCTGAGACTCTCGTTTACGAAGGCCTGGTCGATTGATTTTCCTTCATCAAGATATGATGTGACTAATGGATAGATAGCTTCGTCGAATGCCTTTATGGCTGGCTGGTCGTATGTGAACTCGTGAGGGCCCAAAAGATCCTCTCGCACCTTATGTCCTACAGCCCCGCCTAACACCTCGTTGAACATGAAATTGACCATGCCCCGATGAGGAGACTTTGAGCTTTCAAACCATTGGTCGATCTGCTGGTGCATCGCCAGCGGTTGCTCTGCAAACGCCCTGTGAGAAAATTCATGTACGATCAGACCAATATACCATGAGTAATCGTCTGACTCAGTTAACAAGCCGGCGCGTATAACGTTACCTATAGGCGGCGGTACACGCTTAATCTTTTCGCCCGGCACTATCGAAAACGACACTATAAGGGGGATATCGGTGGCCCAGTTGCTGTTCAGGAAATTCGCGATAAGCCCGGGCATCTCGCCCATCTTGACCTTCTCTGCATATTCTCTCAACCCCTTTAATCTCTCCTTCGCAATCCCGTAATATGGCTTCCAGATCAGCTCATCGTATATTGGCTCGGCCGCCTCAAGGATCTCAAACAGCCGCCGATGGTCATCGAATGGAATGATGCCCACAGTCATTTGCTTGAAATCTTCCAGACTGTCGGTTCGTGCACTTAGAGTGAAGAACACATCGCTCGTTACTCTACCCTTGGCCATGAACCTGTACTTGGGATAGCCGTCAAAGTGGTATGGATATGTGAATCTCACGCTCGAGTATTGCTGCACGAGTTTCGCTAGATTCTCGTCGTCGCTGTATTTGCTCTTCTGATAATACTCATACAGCATCGGGCCGTAATAGCCTCTCGTCCTGAGAGTCTCCATGAAATTCAGCAGGCAATACGGCTTGTCAATCTGCAGCTTTACAGTAAACGTATCCGCAGCTCCGCTCACCGTTTCACTCGCTCCAACCGCGACACCTGCAAACACTCCAACGACAGCCAACAGCAAGACAGCTTTTGTAAATAAGACAGTGCGTTCCATTTCGTATCTCCTAAAAAAGGACAATTTGCATTATCATCAATGCTCGGAGTCTAATGGACAGGTGTTACCGACATGTTACAGCTTTGTCCCTTTTCTGTTATTTTTCCAATGCTCGGGGGCATCACAAAAAAGCGTCAGACGCCTTTGGCCCGTTCTGCTTCCCTGGAAGACCACAATCAGAAAAAACGACAGTATCCCTATCCTCCCTACCCACTGTCTCATTGACCGCCGCAGAAGGATGCTCCCCGCCGGTGTCCTTGAGTCTTTCTATGTGGCGGCCTTACGGTTTTCCTGGCAGAACTTGCCCATCAGCATCACGGCCTTGTTCATCGCCTCTGCCGAGCCGTCCATCTTTGCGTATGCATCCACCAGCTCCAGCAGCCCCGCATCCGGCTCCACTGTACCGTACCGGTGTGCGACATTGATTATACCGGCATCCAGGCCGTACTCCATCGCCTTGGCGAGATAGGCCCTGCACACCCCGATTCGCCGCCCCGGCAGGTCACGAACCGAATTGCTCACACCGAGCGAACAGTGCACGCCCTTCATCTGCGCATCGCTCTTAATCTTCTTTATTGTCTCGAACGCCCGATACGTGTAGCCGGGGACATTCGGCTCCATCGGCATGTCTATCGCAAGCGGAAAGACCGTCGAATCGAAGAATATCTCACCCGGCTTGAATCCGTACTTGCCCACCGCCTCTTCGAATATCCGTTTGGCTAACGAATGCAATTCGTCCACCGAATGCGAACCGCCCGGCCCGGTGGGTTTGTCCTCGCTGACCAGCAAACCGATGAACGCATAATCGTAATCCTTCTTCAAGGGCAGCATCTTGTCGGCCGTATAGACCTTGACCGAGTTGAGCAGCGGCTGGGCGACCTGCTCTTTCGTATCGTGCCATTCCTGCAGTCCTGCTATATGGACATCATCATTGCTGCTGTCGATGCAGATCGGCACGCCGGCGCCCCATTTGCGAACGAGCTTTACATACTGACGCATCATCTCGACGGTGAGTTTGGGGTCGTCTTCGCCGAATACATCGAGATTGACCGCAATATAGTCCGCCCCTTCGTCTGCCTGCGATTCAATCAGCGCCTTTATATAATTCAAAGGCCCGCTCTCTTTCTCATACGCATCAGGGCCAAGCTTGGCAAGCTGCTTCATTATCTTGCCCGTTTTGGGTATCGAGGCATGTATTGACTCACCGATAGAGATGATTGCATTCTTCATCGTGTGGTCCCTGCCGAAAAGATAGTTCAGGATTGACGAAGTATTCTCCAGCTCATGCTTCCTCGGCCTGTTGGTAATTGTCCGCAGTTTCTCGATGCCTCCTTTCTCTGCCGCTGCTGCGTCGTAAATCAATTCGCCTATGCACACAAGCTCAAGATTATTGCCGCACTTGCCGTCTGCCGTCGAGTCCCCGCACGGGGCATTGTCCATTCCCTTCTCACAGCCGCCTATAGTACAGTAGCTAAAATTTTCCGGCAGATAGCAGTCACCGCACTCTTCGCAGTCGAATACCAGATACTTAAACCACTTCTCCGAAGCATTGAAGAGCTTGTACATGCCGCCCGAACCCTTCTCAGTTCCGAGAGCTGCCATCATCTTCTTGAATGCATGAAAGCCAAGGTGGTCCGCATCCAACATCGCCCAGTGGAAGAAGTTGAAGAACTTCTGCCTGAGCTTCTTCTTGGGTCTGGACATCTCAACTCTCCTGCCGTGCTCACCATACAGGTAGAATGGGTTTTCCCCAGGCCAGCACAGGTTGTCCCTGAACTGCTCGGCGTCATCGCCGATCTCAGTGGCCCTGGCCAGAATCTTCGTAAACATATCAAAGCTGTGAACCCCGCCGATATCTACACCCGCAGCACCCATCGCCTTATACATGGCCACCTGCTGTGCCGCCCGCTCAATGTGCTCATCCACCTTCTCCGAGCAGACCTTCTCGAAAAGCTCATCACTTACAAAACAGCCCGGCAGCTTGATATCGTGCATCAATCTCGGCGCCGGCGTGATGGTGCTCAACAGATAGACATTGCCGATGACGGGCACATCGATACCGTTTTCCTCAATGTATCTGAAAAGCTCGGCCGATTTCTTCCAGTCCCATCCGACCTGCGTAATCAAAAATCGAGCACCGCAGCTTATCTTCTTCTCCATCTTGTAGTACTGCTGCATCTGCGACGGCTCGGTGTACTTGAACGGAGAAACAGCAGCACCCGGATAGAAATGATGAACGTTGTCGAGCTGGTCGGGTTTTGCCTTGAGGTATGCCTCGTTATTCATATCCCTTATCAAGCCGAGCAGCCCAATCGAATCCAGCTCAAAGACGCCCTTGGCCTTTAACGGCTTGTCGCCCGTAAGCGCGAGGATGGTCTCAATCCCGGCTTGGCGGTAACCGACTAAAGAGCTCACTATCGCATCGACGTTCTGGTCCTTACAGGAAACGTGAGGCACACAATCCAAATCCCCCAACAAATCTTTTTCTGCCAGTTGCCTCAACACCGCCGCCGGCTCTATGTTGGCTGCACCGCCCGGATTTTGAGGCAAAGTCACCCCAACAAAATCAAAGCCCGCTGCAATTGCACTGTCACCATCGGTCCTGTATGCGGCCAGAAATCTTTCGATAGGCCCAAAATTGAAGCTGGGCCCACCAGTCAACTCCACAACTACTACAAATTCAGACCTGCCTCTTAAGCTCTCACTTAACTTCTTGCTGCCCATTGTCCGGTCATCTCCGTTTAGCTTGTTGGTCAATAGCGTATAACCGAAAATCCGAAAAACTCAAACACAAAAAATCTCAAGCTCCGGGCTCCGACATCACATTACACAATACCGCTGCAATAATCGCCGTGCAATGTACCCTTCGCAAATCTTCATATCTTTCATAACGACATTGTTGCCGCCTTTGCCCGCAAAGGCATCGCCTATTTTCAGTATTAGCAGGAACTTACAAGACTTCGGCACGATTCTGCAATCACTGCCGGTACGCTGCCCGAAAGATTATCGCCTCCGCAGAGTTCTGCAGGCTGTGGATAACCTGTTGATAACAGCACCTTGTGCTGCCTAAGGCAGGTCAGGCCAAACATCTCCCAACAACACACAGGCCCTCCGGTAAACAGCTTCGGCCCGGCGAGTCCCGAAAAAGCGATGCTTGACCAAACATAACTACTTGCTAAAACAGAAGTTATTGCTGACAGCCGGGAGCCGTTATACCGGGACACCCTACCGGCGTGTGCTACCCGACAAGTCCCGGCACTCGCTGCCCCCGTCCGGACCGATTTTCGCAATGATGGCCTCGTAAGTGGATAATTTGCTGTCACACCTGCCGTCCTTGGCCTAAACTCGCTCAGTCAATGCCCTAAGGCCCATTCCCAAAAGCACTTATCTTTTCCTTTAACGCCCTGCAAACAGCCCCCGGTTCTGCCGCTTCGTTCACTGCCGAGCAAACAGCAACAGCTTTCGCACCAGCCTGCAGGACCTGTTCGACATTCTCCGGCGTGATTCCCCCAATCGCCACGTGGGCAATGCCTGTCTCTCTCAGCGACTCCAGTGCTTCTCTGATGTACTCAAGGCCCGAGACCTCGGCAGACGACTTTGTCTTCGTTGCATAGACTGCGCCCAGCCCCACATACGTCGGGTACTCCCCAACAGCCGCACCCAGCTCTTTTGCCGAGTGCGTGCTCTTTCCTATTATCAATGGCCGCCGCTGAAGCTTACGGGCCTGCTCAATAGGCAAATCCCTCTGCCCGAGATGTACTCCGTCGGCATCCGCCGCAACCGCAATATCAACCCTGTCGTTTATTATGCTCAAAACATCGGCATCCCTGCACACATTTACAAGCTCGCAGGCAAGCGGATAAAGCGTTTCGTCGCACACATCTTTGGCTCGAAGCTGGATGCAGTCCGCCCCCGACGCCGCACACTTGGCAGCAAGCGAAAGAATCTCCGACGGCAGATTGCTGCTGATAATGACATACAGCCGCACACGCCTGAATCTCTCAGCCGGCTCACTGAAAATCACGATATCCTTTTCAAGTGTGTACGCACGATAACGCAACTGCTCAAACGTCTCAGCCAATGCCGGATCCGGCGGCCTTACCGCCTCGGCAAGCACACGCAACGCCTCAACAAGACGCTTGGCACCGGCCGTGAATGAATCTTTCAGATTTCTCCGCTCAGGGGTTTTTTCGACTCTTTGCCCGATGCCGACGTCACCGGACGTGTCCCTGCTTGCGATCAGCCGAGCCGAATCGAGCCTCTCAACCGCCGCTGACAACTCGTGGCGAAGCTGCTTTGCCCGGCCGCTCAGCACGCGCGAATCCAGGACAAATCGGCAGTAGTCCTCCATCACACGCACCGCCTCACGAGCACGGTTGAAATTCGCATCAATAATCCTGTAAACCGACCGTTCCATAACCGGCCTGATTATAGAGCCGTACGTCATTGTTGAGTAGCGAAAACTCGAGCGCGAGAAGACACGTATTTCAAGATGCGCGAAATATTACGTCGTTATGCCTCTTCCTCAACGACCCCGTGCCCTATTGACAACAAAACCGCTCAAGCGGTCTTGGCAACTGCCGAAATCGGGCGGATGTGACTTCCCTCCCAATTTCGCATGTTCCCACCGATATCCGCTCTGCCCATTTCAAACGAGAGATTACGCCCGCTTTGCCATGCTTACCTTCCTGATAGATTGGTGCACTTTCTGCTGTTCCGGCCGTGCCAGCGGCAAAGCCATCGGCCGAAAACCACCATTTCACCCTCACGAACCTGCTCTATACGGAAAATACTGTCCTTGCGCCACTGCAGCACGCGCCCTGATATCTCTTCTTTCTCCTGCTCGCTCAGTTCAAGACCACGCCGCTCCAACGGATCGCCGGCCAGATCATACACAAGTACGCTGTCACTTGTTGGGTAGTATATAAACTTGTGGTTGCCTCTGACAAAACCGACCGGACTTTCCTGCAGCCAACCCGAAAAATAGACCTCGCGCCCGCCAACCGGGCTGCTCAGCACATCGACTCCGTCAAAAGCACCCGTATCAGTCTCAAAACCCAGCAGGGGCAACAGGGTGACAGTCAGGTCTATCGAGCTTACCGCCTGCGATACGCTGCTTCCTGCCTCGACCAAACCAGCCGCCCGCAGAACCCACGGGATTCGCAGGGCCTCTTCGAATCCAATACGTTCGTGTCCGAGCAAACCGTGTTCACCAAATGCCTCGCCGTGATCACCTATGACGCAGAGCACCGTATCCTGAAGGATACCCAGCTTCGCAAGCTCACTGTCAAGCGCTTTGAGAAATTCGTCAGTGTAACGAATCGTCTGTTCGTAACGGTCAACCGGTTCCTTTGCCGGCTCGGCGAACCATTTCGGAACTTCGTATGGGTCGTGTGTGGCCGAGCAAAGTATCGTCGCAAAAAATGGCGCCTGTACCTCACTTATCCACTCAGATACAGGCCCCAGCATTGCAAACTCGTCACTGCCGAGTGACCCCAGAAAGAGATTGGGCTTGTTCAGGTCGTCTCGTGCCCAGAATTTATCAAAGCCGAGATTATGAACCAGCCCCGGCCGAGACTCGAAATTGCCCTTCGCCGACTGAAAAAATGCAGTCCGAAAGCCCAACTGCCGCTTCAGTATCGTCGCCAGGCTCGCATACGGCTTTTGCACGGGCACCGCCTCGGCGATGTCCTGCGAAACTGACGGATAGCGCCCTGTCAGGAGAGCGAACAGGACTTTTGTGGTATGTGTAAGTGTTGTTCGAGCGTTTGAGAATTCAACACCATCGGCCGCGATTGTCGCCAGATAGGGCGTCAGGTTCCTTTCCTTATCCACCAGCGACGTGTATTTGTATTGCACGCCCTCAAGAACAACGATAACCACATTGCGCTCTTTTCGCTCACGAGTGCTTGTATGCTCGACAATAATATCGTTATATGCTGGTATGAGACGTTTGGCCTCAGCCAGATCCTCTTTGCTCAGACGCGTCGCACTTGGCAGAAGAAGGTTTGTAAGGGCCCTGAGGTGACAGTTATAGCGCAGCTCCTGCGAAGTGATTTGCGCCAAAGCTCGCTCGACGGATATCAGCCGTACGAAAAGAACCGCAAATATGATAATACAGGAAATCAGCATCTTTCGGTTGAGCCCTTTCCGCGTGTACGACGGCGGCACAGGCCGGACAAGGACCGCAAAGAAAAACCCAAGGGCTATCGCGCTGGGGCCAAGCAATGCCACCGCCGCAACCGGCATCTTGGCTAAATTGACACCGACGATGCCTAATGAGTTCAGCGGATCACGAAACAGCGGCAGCAGAACCGTTGGCAGAATCTGTGTTCCCGTTCTGATAAGCCAGCCTGCGTTCATCACCGACCACGTGCACACGATGGCTGCTGCAACGAGGGCTGTACGAATGGCCCATCGCCTCGGCCAGACAAAACAGACGAGCGATAGTACAAGCTCGATGCTCAGGAGAACGGCGATGTCCGTCAACACCCAGCCGAAGTACTCGCTGACGCAGTCCTGACGCACCGAATGGAAAAACTTCGCCGCGAGTGTACAAAACAAGGCGCCGAAGACAATCACGCTATAAGCACGTGGAGTCAGGAAGTTGTATACCCGCAGGGCGGCGGAAATCTTTTTTGTGCCATTGGACTCAGAACACCTGATACTCATAGCGCGCAACAATACTAAAGCTCAGGACAGATAGCAAGCAGGTTTGGGGGCTCGTACAGGACAACATAACAAAACAGGTGATTCGGACGATTCTGTCTTAAGTGGCCACCGTCAAAGCTACGCTACAAATTCAGTGTGTCTATGACCCCTTTCAACTCGACCTCGGCGTAGCAAATTGACGTGTCGGCAACGCCGTAATAAATCTTCAGCATGTTGTCTTCGAGAAGCACTCCGCAGCTAAAAACGACGTTACCAAAGAAACCCTCGACTTCGTATTCGGCCTGTGGCTCAAGAATCGGTTTATTTGACCTTGCGACCACCTTCCATGGTTTGTTGCCATCCAGTAGCACTGCACCAAGACAGTAGCGGTTGGCCCTGTCCACACCGTGGTAAATCTCCAGCCAGCCCTGCTCTGTTCTGACCGGCACGGCACTTGCGCCGATTTTCATCTCGTCCCAGCATCCCTCACGAGGGGTCATCAGAAAACGATGGTTGCCCCAGCAGATAAGGTCGTCCGACTCGGCAATCCAGATATCGTTCTTCGCAAACAGCGGCGAAGCGGGTCTGTGCAGGGCGTAGTATCTGCCGCTGATTTTCTCGGGGAAGATCGCCACGTCCTTGTTCTCCGGACAGAAAATGACACCGTGACGCTCGAACGACTCAAAATCCTCTGTAGATGCAAGACAGGTTGTCACGCCATTCGGAGAAACCGCAACGTAGCCAACATAGTATTTTCCGTCTATAAGACTAATTCTCGGGTCTTCTATGCCGAAGCTTTCATAATCATTGGCCGGCACAATGGCCGGTTGACCATCTATTTCGAAGTTGATGCCGTCTTTGCTCCGCGCCAGCCGTAGATGTGAAATCGACGTCAGATACGTCTGGCCCCGCCTGACTATCAGCCGAGGGTCTGAAAAATCGTTGGCAGAATCGTCTCTCGAAAACTCCTTGAGAACAATCTCACTTTTATCAACGTCGTAAGCCGCTGTCAAAACAATACTTGCATCGCTGGAGACAGGCCTTTCAGCCACCCGAAGCAGCAAAACAACTCCATCGCTCAAACGAGCCGCCCCCGCATTGAATACCCCAACGACCTCGAAATCTTCTCTGCTTGGCTTAACGTCCTTCGGCTCGATTATTGGATTTTCAGGACAACGGCTTACTTTCACTTGCCAGACCCCTTTCTTCTCACGCCCGCAGGGCGCTTAGATGCCATTTGGACCGTAATGATAGCTCCTAAAACTCGCCTGTGCAACAACTTCCATACACCCCGACGCGAAATCTGTGATTATCTTCGCCCCCGATATGGCAATTCGCAATTGCCAACCTGATGTTTTTTGCACAGCCAAAAAAAAATGGAAATTCTCTTGACTCAGGTGATTACTGCGATATGGTTGCCTGCGAGGAGTATTTGATCTTCGGCAAGCAACATACACAGTGGCGGATACGGCATACCAGTTCATGTGTATCGTTAGCTGGTATTCATATCTTTTGGCCGCTGTCTATGTGTAGACTTTTTGGCTGAAGTAAATTTACAGCCGCTCCGGAAAGGAGGTGGAAAAAATACGGGAGCGGGCAAATCGAAATGTACCTTTGTGCAGTTGTGTAAAAAACCGTTTATTTTTCTGAATTTTTCGAAAGGAGAAGAACAATGTGGAAAAAAATCATAGCGTTGTCGACCGTGCTGGTTTTTGCTCTCGGGTTGTCGGTCTCTGCGGGGACATACCCCGGCCAGTTGGGCGTCAACATCGGCCTGGGCGAACGCGGCGGGACATTTATCGACCAGGTAAAGGAAGGTTACCGGTGGAACAATATGGCCGGCGAGCAGGTCTCGGCATCTGAAGTGGATGCCGACGGCTGGCCCACGGTCGATTGCACGTTTATCAAAGACCACCGGCCGGTGGAAGAATGGGCCGGCAGCATCGATGACCCTGAAGAGTACCGCATCGATATGAGCGGCACGTGGAAGTGCTCGTTTATAGGCCAGGCAACGCTGTCGCATATCGAAGGTGACTTCACTATTCAGAACCAGGATTATAACTCCGGCACCAATACGACGACGTTCGATATCGTTGTGAACCCGCCCGGCCCGCACCACGGCCTGGTTGTCATGTCGTTCACCGATACCAGGCGAACCGCCGGCAGCCCAACCAATACCGGCATCACCAATTTCAGGATGACGCACCCGGGTTATGCACACGACACGACGCAGACCTTCACCGATGAGTTTATCAACTGCCTGACCGGTGCCGATTTTGGGTTCATCAGGTTCAAGGATTTCTTAGGCACCGACGGCGCTGAGCCGATTTATCCCGAGCAGACCGAGTGGTCGCAGCGCAAGCTGCCGACTGATGCCTCACAGGCACGGATGGACTCAATAGGCAAGATCTGCGGTGGCTCGTGGGAGTATGTCATAGAGATGACCAATCTGGCAGGTATGGACCCGTGGGTCAGTATTCCTGTTTCGGCCTCGACGGACTACGTTACGCAGTTGGCCACCATGCTGAAGAACAACGTGGACCCCTCGCTCAACATCTACGTCGAGAGCAGCAACGAGGTCTGGAACAGCGCGTATCCCTATTCGATGCAGCGCGACTGGAACCTCGCCCAGGGCGCTGCCCTTGGTATAGGCGAGCACGAGAACCACGCTCGCAGAACAGTGGAATTAGCGCAGATTTTCGAGAGCGTCTTTGGCAGCGGTTCTCTCAACGACAGGGTCTGTGTCATACTGTGCAGCCACTTCCCAATGGTCAAGTGGTGGGTCGAGCCGATGCTTCAGTATGTCAACAACAATATCGGCACGCCGAGCGACTACATCTACGGAATTGCAAGCCAGTTATACTTCGGCGGCGCAGCCGCCCACGGCGGACCACGGTACGCTCGTTACACCGTCGCCCAGCTTCTGGCGGCTGCCCACGACGACATCACTGCTCAGATCGACGACACCGGCTCCGATGAGTCCGGTCGTATACAGTGGGTTGCCAAGGCCGCTGCCTGGAACCTTGTCGGCGGCTACTGCTCCTACGAGGGCGGCCCCGATTACGGCGGGGGAGACACAACCAATCTCGACAACCGGATTCTCTGCAACCGCGACCCGGGCATGGCGACCGAATACAAGTACAACTTCGATGACGCCTTTTTCGGGCTCGGCGCCAATATGGCAGTGCAGTTTACTCTGACCAGCTCCTATACCCGCTACGGCTGCTGGGGACTTACAGACGACGTCGCATACCCCGACCGCAACTACAAGTTCCAGGCCGCAAGAGACCTTCTCGGCGAAGCGGGCCCTCCCGGCCAGGCCACTAATCCGAATCCTGGTAACGGCGAGACCGGCGTCAGCACCACCGCCGACCTGAGCTGGACAGCCGGAAGCGGCACCGATTCGCACGACGTCTATTTCGGTACCGCTACCTCACCGCCGTTCATTCAAAACCAGCCGGAAACTACATACAACCCCGGTACAATGGCTGAGTACACCACGTACTTCTGGCGTATTGACGAGGTCAATGCCTATGGCACCACAACCGGAGTCCTGTGGAGCTTTACCACCGGCGCCGCCGGCTGTGTGCCCACAACTATGCACGTCGATTCCATCACAGTCACCGCTGTC
>JAUVYV010000038.1 GCA_030602885.1 Phycisphaerales bacterium | reverse complement strand
CAATAGAAGAAGGGGCGATGGCCGGCTGGCTCTACCGCAATCTCAACAAGAAGGTGGATAAGTTTATAGCCTCTGACCCTCGCCGAAACAAACTGATTAGCTCTGATGGCGACAGCGACGACAGAATTGACGCCACCAAGCCGGCTTTCAAAAATAAAACACCCTGCTTTGGCCAAACAGCTAAACATGTTGTGAATGAACCGCAGCCGTCTTTTTGCTATGCCTTAATAATCTGCATGGACTGCTCGTTTAGAGCAAGTCCCCTATAGGTGGTTGGCAACGTTATTATGATTGCCTGTGATTTTTTTTAGATTGTTGGTGTCCTCTAAGATTGCCAGGCAAAACTTACGATGCTGAAAAAAATTGCTGTTCAGATAATAATGAGTGATTGAGTATAGACTCGGAACTGACTATAGCGTAAGCTTCGATGCCCTCGAAGCAAAAAAAATGAGGGAAGAAAGATTTTATCACTTGACTCCGAGCTCTTCATAGGTGGCCAAAAAGATACTTTTGACCTCTGTGTGGCTAAAGCGACGTTTAAACCGAGTCACTCAACACGCCGTCAAGTATATCGACCGCCTCGTCAATCTGCTCGGCTGTCACTATCATCGCCGGCATAAAACGAAGAACCGTACCTGCCGTGCAGTTTATCCTAAGTCCCCGCTCCAGGCACTTATCGACAATCTCCGCTCCCTGCCGAGTCAGTTGAACACCTATCATCAGCCCAATCCCGCGCACATGGTCGATAATCGGGTGTTTATCCTTTAACTCCCGTAGCTTCTCTTGCGTGTACTCTCCCATCCGCACGGCGTTCTCCAGCAGCCCACCTTCCTCAATCGCCTCGATTGTCGCAACACCTGCCGCACACGCTAAGCAGTTGCCCCCGAACGTCGAGGCATGCTTGCCCGGAACCAGCTTCTCTGCCACCTCGTCGGTCGCCATCATCGCGCCTATTGCAACGCCGCCGCCAAGCGCCTTGGCCATCGTAATAATATCCGGCTCGACATCAAAATGCTGATAGGCGAACCACTTGCCCGTTCGGCCGATGCCCGTCTGCACCTCGTCCAGAATCATCAGCGCCCCGTTCTCATCGCACAACCGCCGTATCGCCTCCAGGTATTCATTGCTCGCAACGTTTATCCCGCCCTCGCCCTGTATCGGCTCGACCATCACCGCACATACCTCATCGCCGAACGCATTCTCCAGCGCCTCTATGTCATTGAAAGGCACATACACAAACCCCGGCAGCAGAGGCAGAAATCCCTCGTGATACTTCGGCTGAGCCGTCGCCGTCACCGTCGCAAATGTCCGACCGTGAAAGCTCCCCTCAGCCGTGATAAACTTATACTTGCCTTCGTCCGTTGCCAGCCGAGCCAATTTCAGCGCCGCCTCATTCGCTTCGGCCCCGCTGTTGCAGAAAAAGTTTTTTCCCCCGAATGCACGCTCACTCAAAAGCTTCGCCAACTTGCCCTGCGGCTCCGAATAAAACGTATTGTCGATGTGCAGCAGCTCCCCCGCCTGCCGGCGCAGCGCCTCGACCACCTTCGGATGGCAGTGACCTATCCCGCTCACCGCCCAGCCGGGGAACATATCGAGTATCTTATTGCCGTCCGCGTCCCAGAGATAGCAGCCCTCGCCCTTGACAATAACCCGCGCCAGCCGCCCGTAATTCGCTATCACGTACTTATCAAAAAGCTCAATCGTTTCCTGTGTCGTCATATCACTTATCTTCCCAATTCTCACTTCCTTGTCCCCGAGTGCTGCTCACATGGCCCGCTACAGGGGATCCATTCTGACTTCTTACTTCTCACTTCCTCGTCCTCGAGTGCTGCTCACTTGGCTAGCTACAGAGGATTACTTCACTATTTCCGTCCCCACTCCCTTGTCCGTATATATCTCTAACAACAGCGAATGCTCTATCCGCCCGTCGATAATGTGCGCCTTCTTCACACCGCCGTCCAGCGCCGTCAAACACGCCTCGACCTTTGGAAACATCGCGTCCGTAATAATCTTCGCATCAATCATCTCTTTTATCTGCGTCTCATTCAAGCTCGACACCCAACTTTGAGGGTCGTTGATATCGGTGCGTATTCCGTGTGTATCGCTGACTACGACCAGCTTTTCGGCATCGAGCGCCGCCGCCACCATCCCTGCGGCGCTGTCGGCGTTGACGTTCAAATTGCCGCCGGCCTTGTCTTTCGCCACCGATGCAATTACCGGCACCGTCCCGTCCGCACACAGCGTCCTCAAGAGCTGCCCGTTAACCTCGACTACCTTTCCCACAAGACCAAGGTCAACCTTGCGTCCGTCCTCACCTTCCAGCCGAAGCTGCTCGGCGAACAGCACACAACTGCTCAGCGAATGAAGCCCCATCGCCCGACAGCCCAGCCCACCAAGCGCCTCGCACATCGGCGTATTAATCTTGTGCACAAGCGTATGCTCTGCTATCCGAAGTGTCCGCTCATCCGTATATCGCCGTCCCTGCACCCATTGCGGCTCGAGTCCCGCCTCGTTCATCGCGCCGGTTATCGCCTTACCCCCGCCGTGCACTATCACAGGCCGCATCCCAACCGTCGCCATAAATGCAACGTCCGTCAGAAGCTGCTTGCCAGGCTCCGCATCGTCCAGCACACTGCCGCCCAATTTCACGACCACGATCTTGCCGCGGAACTTACGTATATACTCCATCGCCTCGATAAGTCCACGGGCCTTCGATATTGCTTCTTCCACTACAATAACTCCCAAAAACCCCTACCCAAGCAAAGCCAGAAGTCTAAGATTCCCACCCCTGCGCGTCAAGCCATAATTCCACCGCCCCAAAATACACGCCCAGGCCCATTTTTAGCTTGCTTTGTCGGGAGAATCGGGTAAACTAATGTTACGAGAGTCTTGACAGCGTTCCGGCGGTGCCGGTACTGTAGCTGCCTTCTGGAATCTCTGGGGTGGCTCATAAACTGTATTGCTTAACCAACTCAGAGGAGGAGTATGCAGGCAGCAGTACAAATCGCACGTGCGATGAGAAGAATCATTTCTTTCAGGAAAGGGTAATAAGATGAAAAGTCTCTGTAAACTAATGTTGGTCGCCGTAATGATTATTCAGGGCTCGTCTGTCTTGGCGGGAACGGGCTTGGTGGAGGATTTCAATGATAACACGCTCACCAGGTGGACCGGAAGCGGATACTACCAGCTCACCGAGGCAAACCAGGAATTAAAAGTTGTCGTCAATAAACGGAATAATTCCTGGGCTTCGTTCTACTGGTCGTTTTTGGTGGATATGGTTGATATGTCTGAAAATCCCTACGTGACTATCAAGGTCAAGTCCGACGTGGATATGAACTTCAACTTCTCGGTGTGGGATAACTACAGTCATTATGCCTATCCGGTCATTGGAGAATGGCAGGGCGCAGAGATTGTGGCTTCGGACGACTATCAAACCTATTGCTTCAACTTTACAGGCGTACCCGATGTTAACCTTGCAAACATTTTCAGACTTAATTTCGTCTGCAATCCGGGCAGTCCTGTAGCCGAAGGGACTGTCTATATCGATGATATACACATCGGCAGCGCCGCGGTGCTGACGCCCACGATTACAAACGTTGCCACCCAGCAGCACGTGATAAATGCAGGCCCGAGGACAATTCCTTTCAGGGGAGTCTCGGACGGCGCAGGGGCAACTAACCCGATTACGATAACCGCCGTCAGCTCCGACGCTAGCCTTATCCCGGACCCGGTCGTTAACTACACCTCGCCGGACTCAACCGGCTATTTTGTTTACACGCCGGTTGCAGACCAGATCGGCACCGCCTCGATAACCGTCAACGTTGCCGCCGTTGGCGCCGATGCCAATGCCGTGATGACCTTCGATGTCGAGATTGAAGAAAACTTTGCCCCGAGAATTGCCGCTATCGACAACCAGAACGCTAAAGCAGGCCGGCACCACTCGCTTGAACTTACAGATATTGACGACGGAAACCCAAATGCCAGACAGTCTATAACCGTCACAGCCCAAAGCTCGAATCCCGCTCTGATACCCGACCCGAACGTCGAATATACCTCCGACGACTTCACCGCGATTCTGACATACACCCCAACCCTTAGTCAAACCGGTTTGGCTGCGATTACCGTAACCGTTCAGGACGATGGGGCTGCCGCAGCGGGCGGTGTGGACACCACCCAGGTTGTCTTCGACGTCAATGTTTATGAGCTGCTCAACAATCCGCCAACGATTTATGAAGTGGGAGATGTCTCTGTTCTTCAGGACGATGGCGAGCAAATCGTTGTATTAACCGGTATCAGTGACGGCGACGACGACGCAAACCAGACCGTCTCGATACTCGCCGCCAGTTCGGATACCAATCTCATTCCCACACCTGCGATAGTCTATACTTCACCGGACCAGACGGGCGAGCTGAGATTCACACCCACCGCCGGACAGACAGGAACCGCCTCTATTACTCTGACTGTCAGCGACGACGGGGGACTTCCCAACAATAACGGCAACGAATCAATCGAGACAACTTTCGACATCCAGGTTCGCGTCCGACCTATTACCGGCTTCGAAGATGATTTCGAGGACGGTATTATCGACCCCACCTGGTTGGAAACCGGAGAAGGAGCTCATACCTGCACGGAAGAAGGCGGCGCACTTAAAATCGTAGTTGACAAAGTCCCCACTGGAAATAAATGGGCCGGCCTCTGGTATGCCATACCCGATGAGCTCGACATAAACGAGAATCCGTACATAAGTATAACGATGAAGACCGACAACCCCACCAATATGCTTATATTCCTGTGGGATTATCAGGACCACTATAACACTGCAGGAACCGTCACGCATAGTGTAGGAACAAACTATGTCGAGTATTACTTCGACTTTACAGGAAAAACCCTCCAGGGCGACGGACAGCAAGTGGATATATCGAGATTGAAGGCGCTGCTCTTCAACTTCGACCCCGGCGGATTGCCTCTATATCAGGGAACCTTCTGGTTCGATGACCTGCGGGTCGGCGACCTTGCACATGTACCATTTGTTATGCCCAATTGCACTATCGACCCCGCTCCGGATTGTGCCGTCGCAGAAAACTCGCCCGAACAGAACGTTTACCTTACAGGCATTACCGACGGAAATGACGGTACAAATCCCGTCGGCTTAAACATCCAGAGCAGCAATACATCCCTGATTCCCACACCGGGGGCCGGAGCCGTCGTCAACGGATGCGCAACTCTCACATACACCCCAAATCCCGACACAACAGGAAGCTCGACAATCACCGTCACCGCATCTGCCGACGGCTCAAATAATAAGCAAATCACCTTTGATATCGACGTTGTCGCCGTCGAGGTCGGCTCAGCCATCGACGTCAGTCTTGACCTGACGACAACCTACCAGACTATCGATGGTTTCGGCGCCTTCCTCGGCTGGGGACCCGATCTGCTTATACCTCATGTTATAGACATAGGTATGTCAATGCCGAGATTCGGAATAATCGGCACCGAACTCGAACACACAAACGACAACAGCGACCCCAACATTATCGACTTTGACAACATCAACTATTCCGCACTGAATATGGACTTTATGAAGCACCTGAAAGAACAGGCCGACTGCGTTGACAAAATCATCATTACATACTGGAGCCCGCCCGCATGGATGAAAAAGAACAAATGCCTGTCCGCCGATAACTGGGCCACCGACAACATTCTACTGCCGCACTTCTACGAAGAATACGCCGAAGATGTTATAGCTCTCATCAAGGCCGTCAAAAAGGAAACCGGTTTCGACGTCTATGCCCTCAGTCTCCAGAACGAGCCGCAGTTCAACGAGCCATACGACTCCTGCGTCATATTCTGGAACCAATACGCCGAAATGGTCGGGGTTATAGGACCCATCCTCGAAGCTGAAGGCATTACTACAAAGCTCTTCTTCCCTGAAGCACTGCTCGCTCAGGGTAGAATTGACGATTACATCCACACCCTTAATGCCGACCCAATCGCAAGACAGTACATGGACATCGTCGCCGTACACAATTACGATTCCGACGGAATCAATGTCGGCGGACCGGGCGCTGCCGGCTGGGCTAATATCTGGAGCTGGGCGCAGGAAACGCCCGCCAAGCCAACCTGGATGACCGAAACTTCCGGACACGCAAATAACTGGAATGGGGCATTGACTTTAGCCGGCAACATCTACAACGCCCTCTACTACGGTAATGCCAGCGCCTGGGTATTCTGGTCATTTGCCGTTTCCTCGGGCAGCGACGTGTTCGGGCTTATCGTTAACAACGAGCCAACCTCTCGATACTATGTCTCAAAGCAATACTATAAGTACGTCAGACCCGATGCAGTCAGGGTCTCAGCCGTTTCAGCACATTCCGATATCCTCGCCCTCGCATTCCACCACGAAACCAACGGCAAAGTCACTGTTGTCCTGACGAACCGCGGCTCGGCTCCACGCGTCGTCGATGTCACCGGAGTTGACCTGCCAAAAACCTATGAATCCTATACAACTTCCGAATACCGAAATTTCGAGCGGGGCCCTGATGTCGTAAATGGCCTGGTTCTCATACCTCCCAGCAGTCTGACAACCCTCTATGGCAGCACTCCGCCGCCCGCAAAGGCAACCTCGCCGAATCCCGCAAACGCCTCTAAGGACATAACCACAACACCAACACTGATATGGTCCGCCGGTTACGGCGCCGACTCGCACGACGTTTACTTCGGCACAAATCCCGTGCCGACGTTCATCGATAATCGTACCTCGCCAAGCTACAACCCCGGCTCGCTCGAAAATGATACTACCTACTACTGGCGAATAGACGAAAAGAACGTCGGCGGAACCACGACGGGTGACCCCTGGAGATTTAGAACTCAAGCCGTCGGCCCCGTCGAGGGCTATGACTTTGCAGACTTCTCCGATTTCGCCGATGAGTTCGACCGGACTGATTGCAATGCCGGCAATGTTTACTGTAACGGCGCCGACCGCGATGAAGACGGCTTCGTCGATTTGATTGATGTAACTATGTGGACACAGCAGTGGCTCCTGGGATTCTAAGCACCGCCCGCGCCCATTGCAGTTCGTACACCTGTCACGCTGTGCTTTTTTCCGCACGGCCCGGCAGGTGCATGCCCACCAAAAACACAACACCAGCGAACGACCCACCCCTCCAAGACGTACATACCTTTAAGAGGCAAAGAATATGAAACGACTGCCGGGAATCCTGCAAAGTCCGCTGACAAGTCGTAGGCACGAAAAGTTCTTGCATTTGCCGCTCACATAGGTTATCGGGGAACTAATCCCCCACACCCCATATTGCTGAGTGGAGCACTGTCACATCAATCTCGAACGGATGGTTTGAAAATGAAAAACGTAAGAATCCTCCTTACGTCAATCGTAATATCACTCGTCGTCATCACTAATCAGACGCTCGCTGAATCGAATTGGTGACCCTGGCAGCCAGCCGATGACACAGGCCCAAGCGCCATAGACATGAGCGACTGGCTCGATAAGCCGCCGGCTCCCACGGCTTCCTCCAAATCGAAGGCGACAACTTTACATTCGAGGATGGCTCGCCCATAAAGTTCTGGGGCACAAACCATGGCAACAAGGGCTGCGCACCAGACAAAGAGACCGCCGATTTCCGCCGCTTTTCCGCCCGGATTAACAGTAAATGCCTAAACAGCCCGGCATTCGCGATTGTGACCACACACGCGAACGGTTCACGTGATTCTGTCACAAGAAACGACCCAGGTGGATTCGCCCAAAAGACTATGTTATCACGTTCTGACTCGGCACTGAAAATTTTACACTATAGTATGGTTTGGCGGCTTAATCTGTGCTATAATATCATATGGAAAACGATCGCAGACAACTCGCTGTGCCGACACGTCAGCTTATTTGAAAACTATATACGGGGGCGAATGGCTTCGACCGGATGGCGGAGAGCCAAGCTGCATGTCCAGGACGCCGGTTGGCCTGGTTAATCATCCGGCAACAATGTAATTGGCAACTCACAGTTGCGAATGGCTGCCTGATTAGGCGGCCCGTCCTGCCGGATTTTGCCTGCGGGTCTGGTAAGGGCGTCAGATAGTGGGCTGCTCCTGACGGTTTTTTCGGGGCCGTCGGGAAAAGACACACCGAAATAGCCGAGCCAACGGCCTGTCGTTTGGCTTTTGGCAAGGCGAAAAAACAATAAAACGACTAAACATGTAGACGCTTGTCTTAAAACATCTCGGGACGGGGGTTCGAATCCCCCCGCCTCCAGTTTATTGCTCGTAAGCCCCTGTTTTATAAAGACTTACACAATTTTGGCTTTGGGGCGTCTCCCTCCCCCAGCCTTGTATGACTTGAAAGTGAGATAACCCCTTTATTGTCAGTTACCTGGGAAATACACATTCTTTACATTTATAGTCAAGTGCACACATTTGGCACACTTTTTTCTCATTTTGGCACCGAGAAACATCAGGAATGTGATATAATCAAAATTATATGATCCTGCTGAAACTGAAAATATCTCGATAAAAATGTCTTGAAATTTGCGGCATTATCGAGTATAATGGTTTTGAAAATGGGGGATTATGGCAACAATATATAAGAAATCCCAGAGAACAAGACTTCGAAATGTAGCCGCTTGATTATGATCGAATTTCCGCTGTTCAAAACCCCCTATTTATCCCATCAACTAATACTAACCTTCCAACGAAAATGAATCCAGAAGAAGACCGAACTCCGGTTGACAGACCGTGTGGCCAATGTCAAGAATATGTCCGAGGCCAAATAAAGAAGATACTTCTCTCTGAAGATATTCTCGTAAATGTTCTTATCGATTGGTATGGCCAACCAACATTCATTAAACAGAATTGGAAAGAATATTGGGTACCCGTAATGCCGCAGCTTTCATCGACAGGGCTTCAGATTCTTGACGATTTGAAAGTTGCCCGCCAGCAGTACATAGCATCCAAATTTAGTCGCAAAACTATGATAAGATATTGTTTTCATTATTTTTGCTTATTAGAAGAAGTCCTAAGGGCTCTGGAAAATGTTTGCAATGAGAATGCCACATCAACTCTACTTAGCAAGGTTCTTGGTTTTGAAAACTTTACGATTCAGTGGTCCGATGGATCAAGTGGTTTAGCTTGTGGCACTTCAACTATAAGAAATCCGTGTTACTTACTTGCAAAGATCAAACAGCCACAAGCCTACAACGATCCAAAATTTCTTGCTAACATAACGGGCCCGGACATTTCCAACCCCAATGAAGGTCGCCTCTTTTACCACTATCGCCAGTATAAAATTGATAACGAATTTGGGATATCCTTGCTTTTGTATCCAGCTGTAGCTCTTTCACACCGAGCAGATTCTTTTACTCTGATCGAATCGCTCACCTCTGGGTTTTCGGGTAAGTCTGACCCAAGAAGTAAACAGCGTTCTGAAATTTTAGCGGACTTGGCAATTTCCCCGTTTCTATCAGGGATGTTTTCTAAAGCAAAACCAGATTTTGCTCAAGAAGTAAGCTTTGTCGATATCGGCAGTGGTAACGGTGCTCTGGCAAGTAATATATGGCGTCAAATGCTAAAGACACAACCATATGTTGCCCAAAATTGTAAGCTGGCATGCTCTATGGTTGGGCTGCGAGTACAAAACCCATTGCGTCATTTTAATAAAGGTTCATTACGTGGAACTATATCCTATCTGGACTATTCTCAAGCTGATTACTTGCAGTGGATACAAGAGCAAAAGGCAACAAAGGGAAACTTTAAATTTGATATTGCTCTAATCTGTCGCCTACTTAACAATCTCAGTACTTTCAAATTGAATTTCTCGAACAACTGGCGAGTTATCCATAAACTTGGTGAAGAAGAGTTGAGCAAAGCCGATTGGCTGAATAGAAGATTTGAGCCTCATAACTGTCTAAACCCAGATAACCTTTCGCCTGAGAACATCTTTTTGAAAAACAGCAACGTTTCATTAAAGACTGGAAAAAGTCTTCGGCATTTGTCATTGTCAAATTATTATAAAGGCTTACAATTATTGCATAACAAAGATGCTTCGAACGACGGTGATACGAATGCAATATATTTTCCGATTCGGCAATTTAATCCGGGGTGTTTACAATTGCCCGATGGTAGCAGTGTTTTGAAAAAAATGTGCAGTCTCGCGAAACTTGTTGTAATTGAGGATGTAGACTTAACAAAGAAAAAATTGATTAAGCACTTGATAGAACATAATCTTGAAAATATTGCTGTCTCTCAGGTTAACAAGCACAATAGAATCAATTCCGCACATATATTTTGTCTCTGTAATACTGAATTTGAAGATTTTTTGCCTGGAAAAAGGATATGGCCCGACTCGTTAGCAAAAATAGAAAATCGAATGTGCTTACGCCTTCGCAACTCCGCTGTCTTTCAAAAATACCAACAATCAATATAACTTCCGGTTGCTTCCACAATTGTATTTACTGCTATACGAAAGGCTATTCACAATATCCCGGAGACGGCAAAGTAATACTATTTGCTAACACTGCTGAGAAGCTATCCGAAGAGCTTGCCAAAAAACGAAAGAAGCCTCAAGCTGTTTATTTTTGCCCTTCCTGCGATCCGTTTCAGCCAATTCCGAAAATACTTGACCAGACATACAAAACAATGGAAACGCTGCTTAAAGGCGGCATTGGAGTACAGTTCGTCACAAAGGCAATTGTGCCGGCAAACTTCATCACATTATTTGCCAGATACAGTAACTTGGTATGTGCCCAAGTGGGGCTAACATGCGTCGATGATAATATCAGAAAAATATTTGAGCCTCGTACTGCAAATGTTTCTGAAAAACTTTCAGTTTTACAGAAATTAGTTGAGATTGGTATTACGACGGGAGCCCGTGCTGATCCGCTTGTATATGGTGTTATGGACTCAGATAAATCCCTGAGCGACTTGTTTTCTGCAATTTCCGAAGCAGGCGTTAAAGAAAGCGCTATCAGTTATTTGTTCCTCAGGCCGGCTATTCGAAAAAGTCTCGAAAGAAATATAAAAGACGAGCAGCTTTTGTGCAAATTGCTCAAACCTTATTCTGAAGGTACTACGCTTCCCATAGGAATGAAGAATTCCCAAGGCATCGCTTTGCCGAGCCAAATGCGAGAAGAAGCATTTGAACGAATCAGAAATATCGCTTCAGATTTCGATGTTTCCATTCACATTTGCGGCTGCAAGAATTCAGACATTACAACCGAATCCTGCCACATCACCAGACCAGCTCATCGGCCACAGGCAGAACTATTTACATAGTCTGGCTTAGTAATTTGGACAAAACAGAAAGCTCCGCCATACACAATAGGTGAGTCCACGCGATGATTTTCGCGGGAGTAATACGGGAGCATTTGAGAGGAAAATTCTGACAAATCCTGATAAAACCTGACAAACTCTGAGAATCCTTAAGCCGTTAGTAGAAAACAACTTGGTCGGTAACTTGTGGTAACACAAGTAGTTAGAAAAAGGGACTAACGGGGGTTCGAATCCCCCCGCCTCCAGTCTGCGTTCGCTGCTTGCCGGCGAAGAAAGGCTGCCGCGGCGACTTGTGGTAGTGCTGCAATTTGCCGATGAGCGAAGAGCCGCGGAATTTGAAGAATATCTCAAATCCGGCTCAGGCCATGCCTTCGCAAACCGACGGCCCTGTCGCCCAAATCCCCGGCTCAATGCTTTTCGACGGCTCTCGGCTGATAACAGGATAGAGGACGAAAGACAACTCGCCTCTGTTCGGCTCTTGCCTTTCGTCGGACCATCTGCGGGTCGCTGCCGCCCGCAGCCGGCCAGCTACAGCATCGATAATTTCCCAGGAACTTGTTGACGCGCCTGTCTCGTTGCGTTACAGTTTTCCATAACAATCGTTTCTTATACTGAACGTAACAGGCAAGGATGATTCTCGTATGAGCGGTGACAATTTTGGCAGCACTATCCGTCAGATGCGACTGGAAACGAGAATCGGACTGCGCGAGTTGAGCCGGCTGGCTGAAATATCGCCGGCGTCACTGAACGCGATCGAAAAAGGTCGAAGCAGCCCTACTCTGGCTACGCTGCACAAGATATTAAAGGCGTTGGGGACAAGCTTCGCCGAGTTCTTCGCAAACTCAAGCGGGCCGTCGCAGGTGCCTGTTTTCCCACGCAAACAAATGCGCAGCGCCGCTGATAAACATCGGCAGTACGTCTTCCTCACGCCCCGGCGCCAGGACATGAGGTTTCAGATGGTTCACGAAACCATCGCTCCGTCCGAGCTAAAAGCCGAGTGGGAGGTTCACGACTGTGATGTTGGTGGTGTGATTCTTTCAGGCGGTCCCGGCCGGCTCGAAATAGAAAACCAGGGTGAATGGACGGTGAGAAAAGATGATTCATTCTACATCAAGGCCGGGCAGAAGCATCGTCTCGTGAATTTGGGCAAGCGCCCAATAAAGCAAATAACGGTCATGGACCCGCCGAAGTACTGATTCGAGACAGAAAGATGAATGTGAATATCCAGGATTCGGGTGGCAGTTTTGTGGAGGTGATTATGAGTTGTTTTCGGCAGGTGATTACACGCGTTGTTGTCGTGCTGGTTGTGGCGGCACTGGGTTTTGGAAACGCTGCATGTGCTCAGGGACTTCACCAATGGGACATCAGCTCTTTTGGGAAGCTGCGACACTGGTCCGGCAACACGGGCCCCTTAGGCGAGAACATTGCCGACAGTGAGGCTATCGCGGTGCCGCAGTCCGGGTCGAACGAATGGAACGTCGGCATCTTGTGGGAGGAAGAACGGGACATACACTGTGTCGAGGTTGTTTACGAGCAGGATGTGAGTGGTGACTTCGCCGAAGCGACAAAGGTTCAGTACTGGGCTCGCAATTGGCCGGGCGAACCGCCAGCCAGGCATACTATAGAAGACCGAATGGATGATCCGTGGCAGGGAAAATGGCTTACGGCACAGACGAATGTGGAGGTGGACGGCGGCAAAGTCGTCTATACGTTCAGGCCTCTTACGAAAGACGAAAACAAACGCGCCGAGAATCTGCCTGAGCCGGTTGATTACAGAAGAACGCTTAAGGTCAGATTGCTTTACGATAAGGAGCCTGGCCGCATTTCGTCGTTAAAGGTTTACTCGCCGACAGACGAGAAGAAGGTATCTTTACGCATCGAATTCGGGTGTGACAAATCTATAAGCAAACTCGTCGAGGGACAAGTTGAAATCTACAACGGCTGGATTGAAAAGGTTGCCGGCTGGGGATGGGATGGCCAGGATAAGATGGTGTCTGGAAAATCCTGGAAGATTAAGGTTGGTGACAAGCCCAAGGGCATCACGGTTGACCTTAAGGCAGCAAAACCGAAATTACCCGGCTCCGATGACCTGACAATCGTCACGGTTCGTTCGGGCGAAGAGGCTTTTTCATTCCTGGTCGATGACTTGGAAAAAGGGCCGATCTATATTCCTGCATATTCGGTCTTCATAACCACAGCGCACGAGGCGCCGACATTTGCCGATTCGAATGTCAAAAAGGGCAGGACCGTACGGGAGAAACTGCGGGCCGAGCCGGAGCAAACCTACGACCGAGCCGGAAAGGAGATACCGCCGCTGGACGTGATGCTAAGGGAAGACGGCGGCAGACTATATCTGCCCATAGCAGCCGATGCAAGCTGGCAGAAGTTCGCCGTGGAGTGGGGTGGCGGCTTCTTTATGAATAAGCATCAAGCCAAGGCGAAAGCAAAAGAGCTTGCTCGCTGTAACTGGGAAGGGGCCGAGCTGCATTGGTACATCGGGACCGGTGAAAAACCGGTATATGACCGCAATGACGCCACGTCTCAGATGTCGGTGCTGAGCGATTATCTGCCCGTGCCGGTCGTGCGATGGAACCATGAAAAGCTCAGTTTTGATGAAGAGGCGTTTGTTACCCTGCTCGAAGGTCCGCTGTCGCCTTATGATCCGGACAGAAGCGAGCAGACACCGGCAGTTCTGATGGTGAAGCTGCGTATTTCAAATGCGACGGACGAACCGCAGAAAGCCCATATATGGTTAAGGCCGGACCGCCTCAACGATATTATTCTGCAGAACGGCTTCGTCATGGACAAGGCTGGCGATAAGACCTTTATACGGGCGCACGTGAATACGCCCGAAGGTACGACGGCGCGGGTTGAGAAAGAAGCGATACACCACACGCTGACGGTTGCCGCACACGAATCCTCTGGTGTGTACATCAGCGTTCCATTTGTCGGCGACCTGACCGAGCAATACGCTTCAGAGATAGCTGCCCTTGATTATGGGGTGCAGCGAGAACGTGTGATTTCATACTGGAGGGACATAGTCGCTAAGTACAAGCCGTTTGATGTGCCGGAGCGGAAATTCAACGACATGTCCAAGTCGGTTCTCTGCCACATTCGTATGAGTACGACGAAGGACCCGAAAAGCGGGTTGTTTATGGTTCCGGCTGCTACCTTTGGTTATCAGGTCTTTGCCAATGAGTCTGCATTTCAGACGATTTTCTTAGACAGGGTCGGCGACCACGAGACGGCGGCAAATTATCTTGAAACCTTTATACAACTCCAGGGTTCGGCACGGATGCCGGGCACTTTCAAAGGCAGACAAGAAGCCGTGTTGCACGGTACCCGTGTTGATCAGGTCTATAATTACACGATGGGGCCCTACAATCTCGACCACGGTACCGTGCTTTGGGGTCTGGCCCAGCACTATCTGATGTCGGGCGACGATGAGTGGCTCACGAATGCGGCGCCGAATATGCTCAAGGCGTCCGACTGGATTATCGAGCAGAGGAGCAGGACAAGGCAGACAGACGAAGATGGAGATAAGGTTCTGCATTACGGGCTGCTGCCTGCGGGTCGGTTGGAAGACAACGGTGACTGGGGATTCTGGTTTGCCAATAATGCGTATGCGTGGCTGGGGCTGCGGGATACCGCCGAGGCATTCAAGCGGGCTCATCTGCCGGAAGCAGACCGGCTGGCAACGGAAGCTGATGCCTACATCAGGGACTTGAGGGCAGCCGTAAAGCGAACGAGTGAATTAGCTCCTGTCGTGCGTCTTAGAAACAACGTCTATGTCCCGTTTGTCCCTTCCAGAGTCTATCAGCGGCTCCGTTACTTTGGTCCGATGCGATCCGGATACTACTCACGCTACAAGACAAACACGCTGCTTACATTCCGCCTTTCGGCAACGCGGGAGGTTTTGTATGGGCCGATGATTCTGATAACAACCGGGGTTCTCGATCCACACGACCCGCTCTCGGAAGCGATTCTCGACGACTGGGAAGACAATATCACGTTGTCGAGCTCGCTGGGACAGCATATTCACGGCGTGGTCGATGACGAATACTGGTTCAGCAGGGGCGGCATGGTCTTTCAGCCGAACCTTCAAAATCCCATCCAGGCGTATCTGCTGCGAAACGAAATACCGGCGGCTATCAGGAACATCTATAATGCGATGACATCCTGCCTGTACCCGGATGTCACGGCGTTTACGGAGGAGTACCGAAGATGGCGAGTCGGCAGCGGGCCAATGTATAAGATTCCGGACGAGGCGAGGTTTGTTAATCGTGTGTGCGATATGCTGGCTATGGAAGCGGGCGATGAGCTGTGGCTTGCGGCGGGAACGCCAAGACGCTGGCTGGAGCCCGGCAGGAAGATTGAAGTCCATGACATCCGGACGATTTTCGGCAAGGCCGCCTACACAATGTGCCACGGCAGCAGGGCGAACACAATCGAGGCGAATATAAAATTAGCCGGCCGAGTCAGTCCGAAACGGACTGTGCTGTTCGTCCGCAGTCCATTCGCCAAACCAATCAAGGCCGTAACGATAAACGGCCGGGACTGGGACCAATGGGATAGTGACAGAGAAGCGGTGTTTTTGCCTACCGACAGCGAACAATTGAACGTAGTTGTGTCATTTTGAAAGGACTGACAAGTGAGTGAGGAGAAGCTGGCAATTGACGGCGGCGGCAAAGCGGTTGAGAAGCTCGGCCCGTTTCCTACGAAGATTGGCTCCGAAGAGCTGCTCGAAATCCTGAGCATGTGGCGGCTCAGCCCGGAAAACGAAGCGAGGATTAAAGAAATTGTGCAAGGCGAGGCGAATATTCAGGGCCCGCATTTGTTCCGATACTACAATCCGAAGCCGAGCAAGGTCGAGGCGGCGGAGACGGCTATGCGCGAACTAATTGGAACGAAATACTGCCTGGCGGTGAACTCATGTACGTCCGCTCTTGTCGCAAGCTACCGGGCGCTGGGGATAGGGGCAAGTGATGAGGTGATTGTTCCCGGATACACATTTTTTGCAACCTCTGCCACTGTGGCCTCCTCGAACGCTATCCCCGTGATTGTTGATATCGACGATAGTCTGAATATAGACCCCACAGCTATTGACAAGGCGATAACCAAAAGAACAAAAGCTATCGCTGCTGTTCATATGCGGGGAGCGCCCGCGCAGATGGATGCGATTATAGATATCGCGAACAAAAAGGGTATCCCTGTAGTCGAGGATTTTGCCCAGTCGGGCGGCGGGTCGTTCGGCGGCAGGCGATTAGGGAGCATCGGGACCATCGGTTGTTGCAGCTTCGATTACTACAAGGTCATTGTCAGCGGAGAAGGCGGCTTTGTCACCACCGACGACGAATGGCTTTACACTCGCGCGCAGAGCTGGCACGACTGCGCCGCCTGCTGGAGGCCCGACCGATTCGCCAAGGAGCGGAAAGAAGGCGAGCTGTTTTGCGGTGAGAACTATCGAATGAGTGAGCTTGAAGGGGCTGTGGCTCTGGCTCAGATTCGCAAGACCGAGAAGATGTTAGCCGGCTATCGCAGGGCCAAAAAGCAAATCAAAGATACAATCGAAAAGCTGCCCGGGCTGAGCTTTCGTCGGCTGACGGACGAAGCGGGCGATACGGCTATCTGCCTTGTGATGTTCCTGCCCGATGCGGATATAACCCGCAGGGCGATTGAGGCAATGCAGGCCGAAGGCGTCCCGGCCGGCGGTATCTACGACTCGAAGGTCAGAGACTGGCATATTTACTACTATTGGGAGCATATACTGGATAAGAAAACTGTTGCCGCAGACGGATTGCCGTGGAGCGCCGTGCCTGAAAATGAGCTGCCTAAGTACTCGCGCGAGATGTGCCCGCGTACGCTGGATTTGCTGTCTCGTGCGGTAATGGTGGATATCAATTACAATTATTCCGAGCAGGACTGCAATGCGATCGCATTGGCAATCAACAAGGTCCTTCGGTCAACGCTCAAATAGATTTTTCCGATAGGAGAGAAAAAATGGAATTAGGTTTATGCATCGAAATGGCCTTTGCGGATTTGCCTTTTGCCGACAGAGTCAAAAAGGCCGCCGAGCTCGGTTTCAAGAACGTTGAGATGTGGTTTGTGGATATGAGCTTTAAGGGTAAAGCCGATGAGCTGGCGAAGATTGCATCGGACAATAAAGTTAAGATTACCAATATCGTCATCGGTGCTCCGGACGGCTCGATAGGCGGCGGATTAACCGACCCCGCCAATCGCCGGCAGTGGCTGGACAGGGCGAAGATGACAATCGAGTTTACGAAGCAGGCCGGGATACCTGCCACTATAGTCTGCACCGGCAACATTGTGGAAGGAATGAGCGATGAGCAAATGCTGCAATCGGTTATCGACGGACTCAAGCCGACGGTCGAGATGGCTGAGAAGCAAGGCGTAACGCTGCTGTTAGAGCCGTTGAACGACAGGTACGACCATCCCGGCTATTTCCTTACAAGCAGCGACGTGGGCGCGGATATCTGCCGCCGTCTCAGTTCTGAGCGAATGAAGCTGCTCTTCGATTGCTACCACATGCAGATTACCGAAGGCGACCTGGTCAGGCACATAGAAAAAAACATCGATGTAATTGCCCATTTTCATTCGGCGGGCGTGCCCGGAAGGCACGAGCTTTACAACGGCGAAACCGATTACCCGTTCGTTCTCAGCCGGATAGAGAAACTGGGATATGAAGGCATATTCGGCCTTGAATATGAGCCGAGCATTGACCATGCAGAGTCATTACGCAAGACGCTCGAATATCTGAAACACTAAGGTCTGCAAAGGAGGCAACAGTATAGTGAATCTGAAGTCGAGCAGAAGATTAAGGATGTGCAGCTTCGCATTTCTTGCCGTACTTTTGTTTGTTTGCACAGCGGTTGCGGAAGAGCCGCTCTCTCCTGTGGATTGTAACTATGCTCCGCCCGGCGAATATATGAAGGACCATTCATTCATCTATCATGACGGCTGGTATCACCTTTATAACATCAGCGGCACGGCAGGCTACTACCACGGCTATACAGGCAATGAGGAGACCATAGCATGGTCCATCAGCAAGGACCTCGTCAACTGGGAATTCAGAGGCCACGTCCTCCACGCCTCTCACCGCGAGGGGACATTCGACCGGCACGAGATATGGGCGCCCTTTGTTCTCAAGGCCGACGATGGTTTCTATATGTTCTATTCAGGTATCGTTCATCCGAGAAGGCCGATGGAATATCGCAAGCTGGGCCACAGCCATCCGTGGGTCTTCGAAGGTCATAAAGAGGCCCAGGGCCTGGCATACTCGAAAGACCTTACAGACTGGACCAAGATTGCCGATGCGGTTAAGGGTCTGCAGGTTCCCGGGCGCGACTCGCACGTTGTCCGCGATAGAAAGAACAATCGCTGGCTGCTATACAGCACTATAGGCACAATGCAGGCTAACGTTTCCGAATCCACGGACCTTATACACTGGAAATCACTTAGTATCTGCGCGGACTTTTCAAAGCCCGACCCGGATTTTGATTACGGCGCTACCTCAAAAGGGATTGGAGGTTACTTCCACAGCGCCGAAAGTCTTACTGTAATGAAGCACCCACTGAGCGATAAATGGATAATGCTTGGAAACTGGCAGTATATCATCTCCGACGACCCGACTGATTTCAAGAATTCGCCGGTTCGCGTTTATGACATACGATACAACGGCAAGAGAATCGATATCGGCTTTGCCTGTGAGATGGTCGAACTAAACGGCAAATGGTACCGCTCGGGCGCCTTCGGACCGCGCGACTACTGGAAACTTGGTTTTACCGAAGTCGAATGGGTGCCGGACGGTGCGTTTTGCATCAAAAAACCAAGCGTCCTGGCCGAGCTAAACTGATTCACAAAAACGAAAGGTTGGAAAAATGGAAAAGATATCCAGACGAAACCTGATAAAGGCAACAATCGCAGGAAGTGTCGGCTCTGTCGTTCTGCCTCATTTGGCACAAGCCGACCAAAGCAAAGAAGTCAAGCCCCGTTACATTGCCGCCTACGACACAGAGTCATCCGCCTGTCTGGCGGCCTGTCGCAAAATCGTCGCCGTCCACAAACGATTTGAGATGCCGGCGACTTTTTTCATCGTCGGTAGGACACTTGAGGCAAATCCCAAAGAATACAAGCAATTGCTTGACGACCCCCTTTTCGAGATTGCTTCACACAGCTACTCGCATCAAATGCTGCGAGACCATATATTCTGCGGCCCGGCGGTATCGCACGAGAAGAAACAAAAGGAGATATTCAAAGCGAAGGAGGTAATTGAGCAGGTCTTCGAGCGTCCCTGTATCGGGTTTCGGACGCCCTGCGGCTTCGACGATGGCCTGAAAGGCGCCGTCGATGTTCTGAAGCTGTTTCAGGAAGCCGGACACAGATACGTCAGCGGTCTGCTCTGGGGGCCGGACTATTCAATGCCCGCCCTTCTTCGCAGGCCTTTTAATTACGATGCAGACGGTTTTTCGGATTTGTGGGAGCTGCCCGGCCACGGCTGGCATGAAAACTTACTGAAAGATAACAACAACTGGGGTCCCAAGCGTTTAACCCTCTGGCCGCCGGTAATGCCGGAGGCGATACCAGCCAGGTTCGTCGAGACTCCGAAGGACGAGTTTGAAGTTAATCGCGTATTTCTCGAAAAAGCCGTCGAAAGGGACAAACCCTTCGTCTCACTGATATGGCATCCCTGGTCGCTGCACTCGTTCGACCCCGAAATGAAAATGCTCGACCTCACATTCACCCACGTTCGCAAGCTCGGTCTTAAGCCCTGTACATACGCCGACCTTTATAGAAAAGTCTCGGCCGGGTGATGCCTCTTTGATTCGTTGGTAATCTATATCGGGATGCGCAAATGGAACTGAGCACTTTGGATTATGCCGTCTTCTTTGGGTACATAGCAGTGGTGCTCACGATAGGTTTCTGGGTCGCGAAGCGTGAGAAACCCACCGCTCTGGATTATTTCCTCGCCGGCGACAAGCTCCCGTGGTTCGCCATCGGCTTTTCCATGGTTGCCTCCAGCATATCCACCGAGCAGTTCATCGGCGAAGTCGGCTTTGCATATCGTTACGGCTTTGCCGTTTCGAACTGGGAGTGGGGCGTCTTTCCTGCGATGAGCATAATGGCGGCCTTTTTCGCTCCTTTCTACCTGCGCCGTCGCATTGCGACTATGCCGCAGTATCTCGAAAATCGCTTCGGTTCATCGGCCCGTGTTATCTTTGCGCTTATAACCGTCCTGTCCTATGCATTCATTAACCTGGCGGGCGTCCTTTACGCCGGTGGTCTGGCGCTGCATTCGATTTTCGGCGTCAACATCTGGCTGGCCATACTGTTCCTCGCGGTCGCCGCCGGCGCATACACAGTCGCAGGAGGCCTGGCATCCGTCGTCTGGACCGACGTCCTCCAGACAATCCTGCTGCTGGCTGGCGGGCTGCTCGTCTTCTTCCTCGGACTCGACAGAATCGGTGGATGGGAGGCGCTGCGAGGCACAGGCGACAGAGCACATCTGATACTCCCTGCAAATCATCCCGAGCTGCCATGGACCGGAATGGTCGTCCTTTTCCTGTCCACCAACGTATGGTACTACGCAACCAACCAGTACATCAATCAGCGAGTCCTCGGCGCAAAAGACGACTGGCACGCACGCGCAGGGATTCTGTTTGCCGCCTTTCTCGGAATATTTCTCACCTTTGCCGTCTGTTTCCCCGGCATGATTGCTTACCGGCTGTTCCCCAACCTCGAAAATCCCGACCAGGCATATCCCAAAATTGTAAGCGCCCTGATCGGCCCGCTCGGTTATGGCATCAGAGGGCTGGTTTTCGCCGGCCTGGCCGGGGCCATTATGTCCACAATAGAGTCACTGACAAATTCCTGCTCCACAGTAGTGACAATAGACTTCTACAAGAGGTTCTGGAACAAACAGGCATCCGAGCCCGATATGATTCGCTTCGGCCGAATCGCAGCCACCGTCATATTGACAATCGGGGTACTCTGGGCCCCCGTCGTCGCTCAATGGGAGTCCATCTTCGGCTATTTTCAGCAGTGCTGGTTCTTCATGGCGGTTCCGGTCGTCGTGGTCTTTATTTCCGCTTTGTTCTGGAAGAGATCCAACAATTTTTCTGCAAGCGCAACACTGCTCTTGTGCTTGCCGATGACCCTGCTGCCCTTTGTCTTTAGAATCCTCAAAACCGATGTCAACGACTTCAATATGGCTGGTCTGCTCCTGATTCCTGTGGTCATCTTCCACGTCGTGCTGACCTATCTGACGCCTGCACCCGACCGAGAGAAAATCGACCACTGGCTCTGGAAGCCATCTATGCTCCGACCGCTGACCGGCAGAGGCCAAAGTCGTTATCCCTGGTATAAAAGACTCGCCCTCTGGTGGGCGATCCTGCTCGGTATATATGTGACGCTTTACGCATTGTTCTGGTGATAGACTCAGCGCTGTGATTTGCTCTAACCTTCTTGCCGAAGCCAAAGACAGTCAGGCAAAGGGCCACCACTACTTCTCTTCGGCCTCTGGAAGTTAGTTCCTATCACAATAAACTCGACACTTGACCTTCGCCGCGACGTTGTTATAATTCCGCAGAAAACAGCCGATATTGCCCCGGCAAGACCGAACCCTGACGGGCTGTTCGGCCGTATAGCTGCGTAATTTACTTCGCGTTGGTTGCAGGAGACGAATATGATAAGCATAAAAAAGTTGAGGCGAAGTTTCGGGCCAATCATCGCCGTTGACGGTGTATCATTCGACGTCGAAAAAGGACAGGTCCTCGGCTTTCTCGGACCAAACGGCGCAGGCAAGAGCACCGTGATGAGAATGCTCGCCTGCTTTCTCAGACCCGACAGCGGAACCGCCACTGTCTGTGGCTATGATATCCTCAAAAACCCGGCCGATGTCAGACGGTCAATCGGTTATCTCGCCGAAAACGTCCCCGCTTACAGCGAAATGACCGTCGGAAGCCTCCTCAATTTCGTCTGCGACGTAAGACAAATCGCCGGCAAGGACCGCAAACGCGCCCTCGACCGAATCGTACCGATGTGCGCGATTGAATCCGTTTATCATCAGACAATCGAAACGCTCTCGAAAGGTTACAGACGCCGCGTCGGACTCGCACAGGCACTCATTCACGACCCCGACGTCCTCATCCTCGACGAACCCACAGACGGCCTCGACCCAAACCAGAAACACGAGGTCAGAACCCTCATCGGAAAAATGGCAAAAGACAAATGCATCGTCGTATCAACGCACGTCCTCGAAGAGGTCGAAGCCGTCTGCTCCCGAACCATTATCATCGCCAGGGGTAAAATACTCGTCGATTCGACACCGGAGGCACTCAGAGAAAAATACAAATGCTCCCTTGACGAAGTCTTCCGAAAGATTACCAAAAGCAAAGTCGCCTGAAATTGTTCCAAAAATGCCGGGGCGGCTCGAAATTTACACAGGAGTTGAATATGCACAGTTTTTGGGCAGTCTTAAAAAGAGAGTTTAAATCCTACTTCACCACACCAATCGCCTACGTCTTTCTTGTCGTCTTTCTGTTCTTCTCCGGCTACCTTACGTTCAAGCGAGGCTTCTTCGAGATCCGACAGGCCGACATGACCGCTTTCTTCGTCAACATGCCACTGCTCTTCGTTTTCCTTGTCCCCGCCGTCGCAATGCGGCTCTGGGCCGAGGAACGAAAATCCGGCTCTATCGAGCTGCTGCTCACCCTGCCTATCACCGTCATCCAGGCCGTTCTCGGCAAATTCTTCGCCGCCTGGCTCTTCCTCGCTATCGCACTGGCCCTGACCTTCCCGATGGTCGTAACCGTCTGCTACCTCGGCGACCCCGACACAGGCCTCATCGTCACCGGATATATCGCCTCATTTCTGATGGCCGGCGCCTTTCTCGCTGTCGGCTGCTTCTTCTCCACCGTAAGCAAAAACCAGGTCATCAGCTTCGTACTCTCCGTCGTCGCCTGTGCAATCCTCGTCTTCGCCGGAATGCCCACAACTATGGATTACCTCTCCACGTTCCTGCCGGCGGGACTCGTCACAACTGTCGAAACCTTCAGTCTCCAGACTCACTACGAATCCATTCAGATAGGTGTCCTCCAGTTCAGGGACCTCTCCTATTTCGTCTTGTTAATTGTTGGCTGGATAGCCGCCAGCGCTGTTGTTTTGGAAGAAAGGAAGGCCAACTGATGAACAGAACGATACGAGCTGTTATCGGCGTTATCTTTATACTGGTTATTGCCTTCAGTGCCGTCAGCATCTGCCAGAACGTCGGAAAACGAATCAAGCTCGACGTCACCGCACAGAAGCTCTACACCCTCTCCGACGGCACAAAAGCGATTCTCGCAAAACTGGACCAGCCCGTTAAGGTAAAGCTCTACTACGCCAAGACCGCCTCAATGAAGGCCCCCGACAACATCAAGTATTTCAACAACTATTATGAGTTCGTCAAGGCCCTGCTCGAAGAGTACGCCGCCGTCTCAAACGGCAAGGTCCGGCTCGAGCTCATCGACCCAAGACCCTTCTCCGACGAGGAGGTCGAGGCACTCCGCTACGGCCTCAAAAGATTCCCCATCACCGAGGAAGAAAACTTCTTCTTCGGCCTGGTCGTCCAGACTCAGTTCGGCGTCGAAAAGGTCATCCCGTTCTTCTCGCCGGACCGACAGAACTTCGTCGAATATGACATAAGCCATCTCGTCGATACCGCCATCACCCGTCAAAAAAAGAAAATCGGCGTCCTCAGCTCACTGCCCGTCATGGGCGACGAGGTCACCGGCTACATGGCTCAGATGATGCGTATGCAGGGACAGCAGCCGAGAGGCCCATGGACTATCATCGAGCACCTCCGCCAGCAATATGATGTCACAACCGTCCCCGCAGACACAAACGATATCAATGATGTTGACACGCTCCTCGTAATTCACCCCAAGAAGCTGCCCGAAAAGACCCTCTTCGCAATCGACCAGTTCGTCCTCAAAGGCGGAAGGACAATCATCTGCATCGACCCCCACTGCTTCGCCGACCAGCCGGCCCAGACGCAAATGCAGATGATGCAGACCGACCACAAGCAAAGCTCGAACCTGCCCGGACTGCTCGCAGCCTGGCAGCTCCAAATGCCTGAAAATACCTTTGCCGGCGACCGCGGCATGGCCATCCCTGCCTCCATGATACAAAACCAGAGACCCGAAAAAATCATCGGCTACCTAAAGCTTACGCCGCCGGAAAACTTCAACCGGGACAATGTCGCCACCGCCGAGCTTAACCGCGTCACAGTGTTCTTCGCAGGCGCACTCAAAGAAACAGCAGGGCCTAATCAGGACGACGATACCGGTATTCAGCGAACTCCACTGCTGACCACAACCAAAAAAGGCGGCACCTTCTCAACCTCAAGCCCCTTCGAGTTGCGCTTTCCCGACCCTGCCGCACTCATGCGAAAGTTCATCGACGGCACAAAACCGGTCACAATGGCCTATCTGATTACAGGAAAACTGCCCAGCAGCTTCCCGGACGGCATCGACATCGAAATAGCCGCCGAAGACCCCAACGACACCGAACCCGTCAAAAAGCATTTAACCGGACTTGCCAAAGCTGAGCAGGATTGTGCGGTGATAGTCTTCTCAGATGTTGATTTCATCACCGATATGATGGCCTATCAGAATACGATGTTCGGCAAGATTGTCGTAGGCGACAACAGCTCCCTCCTGTTCAACGCAATCGATGAGCTGAGCGGCTCAGCCGACCTTATCTCAATTCGCTCAAGAGGCGGCTTCAGAAGACCGTTCGTCCTCGTTGACCGGATAGAGGCAAAGGCCGAAGCCGAGACCGCCGAAGAAGTCGAAAAAATCAATGCCGAAATCCAGGGATTCGAAAGCGAGCTTCGAGAGCTACTCTCGGCCACAAAGGCCGAACAAAGGCAAATCGTCGGCAGCACCATTGTCCGGAAAACTCGAGACCTCGAGCTCAAAAAACTGAAAGCTCGCCGCCAGCTCCGCGAAGTCAAAATGAAAAGACGCCAAAGCATCGAGCATCTCGGTAATCGCCTCCGAAGCTTCAACATGCTCCTTGCACCGGCCGTGATTCTCATCATCGCAGTTGTGCTCGGAATCCGTCGAACCGCAATGAAAAGACACTATATCAGTCACGCAAGTGATGCCTGAAAAACCTTCTCCAGGAGTTAATAGCCGATGAGTAATAGAAAACTTACGATTCTCGGACTAATTGCACTCTTAACCGTAATCTGGGCGATTGCACAGTCGAAAATCGCAAACCGGCCCAAATCTCATGTCACCGTCCCGAGATACCTTATCCAGGGCCTTGACCCCGACCAGATTGCCGGCATCGTAATTGGAACAGGCCAGGACCAGGTTATCCTCAACCGCCGAAAACAAACCTTCGTCGTCGCTTCAAAAGACGACTACCCTGCACTCTCCGGTGAGATAAATGAACTCATCAGCAACTGCCTCGACAGCCAGCCCACGGAATTCTACACCGATGACCCACTCAACCACAAAGACCTTGAGGTTAATGAAGAAGATGCAAGATACGTCGTCAAATTCTACGATAAGGACTCGGCCCTCATCACCGGCATCGTCGTCGGAAAGCTAAAAGAAAAAGGACGCGGCACTTACATCAGACGAGTCGATGACAACAGCGTCTATGTCAGCCCGAAAACTCCCTGGATTAAAAAACGCGCGCTCGACTACGTCGCTCAGGAGCTCACATCCGTCAAACACGAAGACATCGAATCCGTCACCGTCGCCTCCCCGAACGAAATCTACACCCTCGACTCCTTCGACGATGGGAAAACCGCCTTCATCACGGGCCTTCCCGAAGGCAAAAAACTAAAAACCAGCATCGCAAACAAAGTCCTCACCGCATTGACTAACCTGCGCTTCGACGACGTAAAAAAACTCTCCGCAGATGACAAAGACCTCGCCTTCGATTCTCGCTATGCCTGTCGGCTCAGGGACTCCACCGTCTATACCATCAAGATTGCAAAACACGACAATAAAACTTACGCTGTCTGCACCGCCGAATTTACCGACAAAACACCCATCACAAAAACCCAGGGCCAGGTCGAGTCCGAAGAGCAGCTCAGGGAAAAAGAAGCCAGGCTCCTCGCCCGCGACAACGCCGAAAACTTCGCAGAAAAACACGCCGGCTGGCTCTACGAAATCCCAACCTACAGAGCCGATAACCTCACAAAAAAACTCGCCGAGCTCCTCGAAGATATACCAAAGCCAAAAGCTGAAGAGAAAACCGACCTGACAGACAAAGATATCGAACATCTCCAGGAAGAAATCGAAGAACAGCTCGAACAGTTCGAAGACCTGACCGAACCGCCCGCCGACGCCAATTTCCTTGAGGTGGCCGAATAATCTCGGCATCCTATTAACAAGCATTTGCCCGAGCCTTCGAAAAACTCGCTGCGAGTTTTCCCTAAACCCTTTATTCGTAAACCATTATCGCCATTTTGTACGACACCCTCATGCACCCATAATGATGAAAATCAGCAACGCTGGCCCTCGGCCTCATAACAAGCCGATTATTAGGATAGGCTCTAAACCTACCCTCTGAGTTCTCTGCTTACCCAGCACCAAATAGACCGTTGCCGTAATTTGGTGCGGCGGCCATCATAAGCCTGATACTACTCTGTCACACCTCAAATGCGGCGTCCCAAGCTTACAAAAGACTTCTGCTCGTGCGCAAAACCACACTTTCACTGTAAAAACGCTCAATGAGCCGAAAATTCTTGATTACACCCTCGAACTTTCCTATAATACTTTTAGCTGACTTAACTGACCGTTAAACTGAAAATCAGGAGGAATTCTCGCATACCAAGCAACAAAACCCGGTTACGACCGGATGGAATTCAATTGGTTATAGTTCAGACACTGCAGTAAATTTAGTGTTGAGCGTACGAGAAGAAAACGTGACTGTCCCAATCCATTTAAGACCATCGACCCTCTGAGTCCATTTGGTGAGACAATACTGTTTTGAACCTCTCTGTATTTTTGTCTAAGCCAATGGTCAGCCGGCCTCCAACCGCTCGTTCCTGTACCCCAACATGTAAGGGTATCAATACCGACAGCGGCAAGCCATACTCATATCGCAGGACTGAGGATTTTTTTCTGCTCTACAGCTTCGGTGCAAACCTCAAAGACGACGGCGGCGAAGTGGCGCGCGACGAGAAGGGTAAAATCAAGAAATGGGCGAACGAAGGCGCCTGGGTGTTCTGGCCGGCTGAGGAGAGTTGATAATCCGAGGACAGTGACCGAGGGGCCGTCACCGCATTGACATGCGGATCACATTTCGCTGGGCCTTTCGCATACGCCGGCGTTCACGTTCTGACGGCTTTTCATAATACGCATTGCGTTTCATGTCTCTGACCAGCCCTTCCTTTTCACAGAGCTTCTTGAACCGTCTCATCATCTGTTGAACCGATTCGCCGGTACGTGCTTTGACTTTCAGCATAAAAAAAGACCCCTTCTGTGCTCTTAACTCTAAAAGCAACGAGAACTCAGCACTATAATTCAGTTCGTCAAAAACATTCAAAGGCGCTAAGATAAAGAGGATTTGGTGTTTTTTCAAGCGAAAAAGCGGCTCCGGCGTCAGATTTTTATTGCGCACCTGATGATTTTGGGCGAAAAATGGGGCCGCCGCAGGTGGATACAGCCGCTTAGCGAGTGGCGGGTAAAGGTTGGGGGATTTCAATTTTAAGATTAGGTTACGGAGTCCCGGATCGGAGTCTGTGGTCTCCGCCCGCCAAAAAGACGGTGGGTAAACTGTGCTTCGAGTTGGGGGGTAGTATAAGTATAGCTAATAGTAGGGTTAAAAAGGGGTTAGAAGGGGGGCAAAGAGGGGGGTGGGGGAATGGGCGGGAAGGGCGAATTCGGGGTCGAGAGGGGCAAACGGGGCGGGTTTTGGTGTTTGGCGAAACGTGCGAAAGTTTGAAAAAAATTGAAAAAATTTGCGAAAAATGGCTGTGAAAAGGCAAAAAAACG
>JAUVYV010000071.1 GCA_030602885.1 Phycisphaerales bacterium | reverse complement strand
TGAGTTTTCATTTGTATAGCTCCTTAAAAAAATGTACGGCGTATTCATTGAGTCCGTCTCGATCCGTGGGAGTGAATCCGTTTTTGGCCTGGTCTTCGGTGAATTGTCCCAGGATGATCTCGGGTGGGACCTTTACGTTGGTGGGGATACAGCAGATTCGGTCGTGGTAGTAGATGATCCACCAGCAGAGTGTGTTCGATATCGTGCGGTGTTTGATGGCGGTTGTCACCTCCTCGATGATTTGTTCCGGGTTCGTGATTTGCTCCTTTCATTTTCTCATGAGCAGGTAAACGGTAATTCCACCGATCAGCCAGCAAGCGAATTGGCTGAGGAAGATTATGACGTACTTGTTCGTGATTTACTCCTTTCGTTTTTTTCTGAGCAGATATGTGAAAAGCAAACCGCCGAAGTAACCGATGACGACGCCGAGCCAGAACCAGACGTATGCTTTCATGAGAGCTCCCTTCGTTGAGATTGGATTGGGTCGATACGTTTGAGAATTTCGAGTGCCTTGATGACGCGGATTCGCCGGCATGTCATGAAGGTGTACGAGATGTTGCCGATTATTTTGTTGTCCTCGGTTTTGAATGCTTCCTCGAGCGCTTGCCTGAGTAGTTTTTCGGCGCGGCCGAAGTGTTCGGTGAGCATTGCCTGCTCAATCAGTAGGGTCAGCTCGTAGAGTTTTCTGTAGCGTCTCATTATTCGTGGAGGTCTTTTGCGATATCCTCTGCGTGGTCTTTGATTGTCTTTAGGGTTTCGACGGCCTCGGCGAATCTCTGTGCTGCCAGCCATACTAAGACGAGGTCGACGCATCTTACGATACTTTCAGCTCGTTCTCGATTGTTCATGTGCGCAGCTCCTTTCGTGGTTTGGGGTGGTTGGGGTTGTGGTCCTCGGCCCTGGCCGTGACCAAGTTGGGGTGAGAGGGCCGCTGCCATAATCGTGTCCTTTCTGCAAAAACGACTTTTCTGATATGAGAGTATCGGCTAAAGCGACATCGTGTCAACAGGAAAAACGACATTTTAAAAGCGACATTTTTCCAGGGCGTCTGTGATTTGAGGTCGTCTTTTACGCAGAAAGCGATTTCGGAGTCAGCTGAAGATTGAGTTTTGGGGGTAGTTTGGTAGGCGTGGACTCGATTAAACGGCTCTATCGGCTTCCTGTTGCGCCGAATCGCTATCCTGGCAGCTGCGACAGTCGGCGCAGACGTTAGTGGGCCAGTAATCGGAGATTTCAGAGATAGCTGCCATCAATTCGATGATGTTCGGCATCTCGCCACGTGTAAATTTTTCAAATAGTTCATCCATCGGTTAACCCCTTTGACCTGACATCATTTCGAGTAACGATTTACCGAGCCAACAGAGCAGCTCGTACCAGAGAGAGTTGCGATCCATAGTGTTGCCCTTTCAAAAAAAACCATTTTCCCTCGTAAGGGTCCGGGGGAAATGGTTGTCGGTAGAGCTGGGCGTCGGTTCGGGCCGGCACAGTTGCGAATCGAGTGACGGGGGTGTTGTTGCCCTGGCATAGATTCGCTGCAGGCCCGATGCTTTGCGAGGACCAGGCTGCTTTGGGATGGCTAAAAATAACAAATAGCTGGCGGGCTACGGGAGTGCTACCCGAATAGACGGGTAGCACTTCGTAGCACGCACGGGGTTCGACGTGTGAACCCCGGAATCCGTCGCTGGTCTACAGACTACCAGCGACGGTAGGCCGGACCGGTAGCCGCATAGTGCAATTATAACTGGCGTTCGAGTCTAGCGAACGCCGTCCATGCAATTGCCCGCGGCGTACCGGAGCAACGGGGCATTGTCAGGGCGTACGGGTTCCCTATGCCCCGTATGCGATCCGGCCCGATTAGAGTAATCCCCGGTTCCATTGCTGAATTTACGACGTGACTAGGGAATCTGGCCGTCGTAAATTCGAGTCTGGGGGCGGGTGGGACTTGCCTGGGATGCCTCAGCGAAGTGGGCCAATTTTTGCAAGGCATCGATGAGAAACCGTCCAGAGTTTGCGTAAAGTCGTCACCGTAATGTCTACGAAAAGAATTGGCGACTGCTCTGGGATGTAACCTTGAGAAAATGACACTGTCGAGACTCGAAGAGGGGCTGACGGAAGTGAAAAAAGCTCAAGTAACCGAGAGGAAGGACAAATTGCGATTATTGGCCGGGGAGCTTGAGAAAGAATATTTAAGCACAGCAATGCTTTTGTCAGATTGTGCCAGATTCAACAGACTGCTCTTGAAGAGTATTTTCGACCTTGGGAAGACAGGGATGGTTTACTACAATTCCAATGGGGCTGCCAAACGACAAACTGACGCAGCTTTTGTAAATTTGGAGTTTTGAAGGGACCTGCAAAATACTGCAAATGGTAACCCTGAAGAACTGTGATGGCGGTGTCCGTTTTTTTCCTTCGGATGTATTGTTCCATCGGTTCGCGATTGTGGGTTAGATGTTTGTTCGAGCGGGTCGCGGTAAGCAGGCCGCGGGTGGGCCGTGTATTGTTTTTTGCGCGCTATTGCTCCTGGGGATGTACGGCGGCTACCACCGGCCGGGCGATAAGGCCGGACGGGGGCCGCTCGCTACCGACGCACGGACGATAGGCCGGGCGGCGGCGGTTGGGCCGTTTTCTGGCCGGACGTGTTGTTTTTTGCCCTGGCCGTATGTTGGCCGGCTTTGTTTTTCGGCCTGGCCGTATGTTGGCCGGCTTTGTTTTTCGGCCTGGCCGTATGTTGGCCGGCTTTGTTTTTCGGCCTGGCCGTATGTTGGCCGGTTCCTGGCCGTATGTTGGCCGGTTCCTGGCCGCATGTTGGCCGGCTCTGGGCCGTGTTGGTTCGTTGTATTTTGATTTGCTTATTTTTGATGTGGCTTTTACGTTGCACTATATCGGAGATTTCACCTGTTTTTTTCCGTGATTTCGAAGTTGCGGGCATGTCACTTGGGAACGTCAAAGGTGTGTAATCGAAAAATGGACCATTTCCTCGAGGAGATTGGGACATTCGCTTTTTGGCTCAGAAACGAGGTACAGGGGGTTCGATATCGGAGAACGTTGCCGGCAGCTCCGGGGGTTCGAAGTAAAGAGGATGTTTCAACTCTCAAAATGATTTCAGGGTCTGGCTTTTGCGCACCTGCTGCAGGTTGAGGGCGCTGCTGCGTGGCAGCCACTACAGCCGAGGTCCCTGGCTTTGGTGAACATTTCGATGTTTTGATTTTTGCCCTGCAGGGGAGTTGAGGATTTGACGTAGCCGCGGTCCGCGTAGAACTCAGCCGGATTACCGGCTGCCTGGTCCATCTTGGATCGGATGTGCTGCGGGTCCATGCGCTCCAGGAGTGCAGACCCGATTCCCCGGTGTCTGAATGTGCCGGCGACGAGCAAATGGATCAGTACGTCCTTATGAGTTTTGACGGACCATCCCACTATGCAGTTTTCGACCAGGGCGATGAGTGTCACGTACTTGGTGACATACTTGAGGTGACGGCCGGCCGGCACGAAGTAATCGTGTGCTGAGCCGGAGACCTGGTCCGCCAGGCCTCTGCCGGCCAGCCAAAAATCAACGAAAGCTATGATCGCGGGTAAGTCCGATTCGGCAGCCAGGCGATATTTGACCTGGCCCACGTGGGTCAGACTTTGACGTTGTTTTTTTTTGCGTTCTCTTGGTCCTCGTTGTCACCAAACATGTCGATGATCATTTTGAGCAGCGCGATCAGGAATCGCAGTGCATCCCATAGGTCTTTACCGAATTTCATGGTTCAACTCCTTTCTGGTTAGACCTCACCAGGGGCCTCAGGGACCCCGGTGGTGTGGCTACCGATGAACTTGTCTACAATCTGGCCGTTGACGTGAACATTAGGACGTTTGTGGAGTTCAGTTTTGATTTCCTCGTAGAGGTCCTTGGCTTCCTGTTCGGTCAGATTGTCTTTTGTTAAGTGCATGATTAGCTTCATGTCACTACCTCGTTAAAGTTTCATAATCCAGTTTATGGCTTTGGATTGTGGGCGATTGTCGGCGGTGTCGGTCGTACCCGCTGCGGGGTTTATGCTGGTTGCGTATTGAAGGTCACCGTTGGGCGTGCTGCTGATAATGACGTCACCCGCAGGGAGATCGTGTGCATGACCGTCACCGGTGAACGTGTGGACTTGACCATCGCTGCCAAAGCTATCACCAGGATTGTAAGTATCGCCAGCACCGGCAAGGTAGCAGTTACGGTAGTCGGGTGTCCCCATTGTGCCGTCGCAGAGATGCCAACCGGAGGGGATACTCGCGATGCTCCACGGCCAACCCATTATCATGCCTGGCATCATGTTTTTTGTCCTGTAAGGTGGTTCATGCATTTCACGATCTAAATTTCGGTAACTGTGGCGATTCCAGTAGCGCCGCCAAGGGGGCCGTACTGGCCCTCGATAGTAGGGGCGGTCCGGCACCAGTGCGGACCTGGCATACCGCCTTTGATTCCGCTGATATACCAAGTGGCGATACCGTTCCACCAAATGAAAAAAACGCCAACGGCATGGCTATACGACATCTTACCGTTGTAGATTCCATCGGGCAGGTAGTCGCCCGTAACGTCAGGGGACAAGGTCCCTGTAACTTCGTATTTTTCGTCAGTTACCTGTGTAGCCCCCGTCCGGCTAACAACGGAGAGCTTCATCACTTGCTCAGACCGTTGTTAGGGGATCACAGCTACCGTAGCGTCTCCTGTTGCGGTCCCGCCTGGACTGTAAAGGCCCGCGATTGCAGGATCGGTCCGGGTCCAGTAGGCGGTACCCTGGGTTCCGCGTAAAGTGCTGATGTTCCAGGTGTCGACTCCATCCCACCAGATGTACCAGCCGGTTGCTTCAATTTCGTAGGATGGTTCGTCGTTGTATAGTCCGATCGGGTTGTATGTGCCCGTCACATCCGGGGACAATGTCCCCGTCACTTCATAATCTTGGTCGTCAGCAAGTGTAGCCCCCGTTCCACAAAAGCAGAACGGGGGCTACACATCGGCCACTATGTCTCTTGGGTCCAGCTGCCAGGGCTCCGAGAGACGGACTGAATCTGTTATGATCCTGGCCTGGAACCAGACTTTCTGGCCCAGGGCGAATGCGAATGCAGCTGCCAGGGTTCCTGTGCCGGCGGCGCCTTCTGTCGAGTCGATGAAGTCCATGTATCGCCAGGGTCCGTGGTAGGTGTTCCTCGATGCAAGCTGTGGTTTGCCCTGGGCGAT
>JAUVYV010000069.1 GCA_030602885.1 Phycisphaerales bacterium | reverse complement strand
CGTAAGCTCATTCTGCGTTCGCGAAATTCGAGAGGGGGACCAGCTCGTAACCAAGGCAGAGCGCAGCGAATGTCTTTGGTCGAGCTGGTGGTGAATCGAATTTCAGCAAGGTTATTAGAGATGGTTTTCCCCCCGCAAAGTCAAATACCTCCTCATTATTTTGGAGTGCCAAGGATAGGGGGGTGTTTGCGGGGGGAAAAACTTCGGCGAACCTTGCGGCGATATGTCACTGGCGCCCACGCCAGGGACATAGTACGCAGTTGAGAGCGAGTGGAATAGATGGCAGCCGGCGCTAGCTAACGGCTGCCTCCCTTTGTGCTGCACAACCAATACGGCCGGCTCAGGCCGTCGCCGGTGTGCGCTTCGATTCGTGTGGGGGCTGCCCTGGCCTGGCTGCGTCAGCATTAGATGCCGGCAGGCCGAAGGCTGGCGAAGCCGGCCGTGCTGCGGTTACCCCTTCGAAGTGGGTACATTCTTATCGTTATTGTCACTTTCGAATCGCTACCAGGGCGCCAATAGTAGGTCGCCGGGCACTCCGGGCCCCGGGCGCCGATCCGTGTGCTGTTTTCTCTCTTTAATATCTCTTTCGAATCGCTCCAGGGCTGCAATAGTAGGTCGCCCTGGGTCAAGAGTTGGCCGGTGTAGTGTCCCTGGGTATGTCACTATCACGTAATCGACGGCGAACCTGTCGGAGTTGCTGAATGCGGTATTTGTCCGCCTCATAATTACCGGCTGTGGTCTGTATGGTGTTAACTATCCTGTTGATTTCTTCAATGGTAGTGCCGGCGGCCCCTGATATGATCGCATCGGCCTTTGTGCGGACCAGGTGTTTGGCCGAAAGCCATAGAGCGAGGACCAGAGCCGTCCCGACAAAGAGGACAAAGCCGGCTGACCAGGTGGCGATGCGTGAGAATGCGATTGCGGCGGCAATAGTTATGCCGGCGAGTATCCAGATTGCGGTTTTGATGTAGTTGCTCATCGTGTATTTATCGGATGTCACTGTATTGTAGATAAGCCGGTACGATGGTTCGCCACGTGTATAGTTCCTGTTCTGGTCCCTGATTCTCCTCTCTCAGTGTAAGCCAGAAGCCGAGGGAGGTCCTGGCTTGCCCCAAAAAAAGGTGTTGACAGGGCTTCCACCGTACCGATACTTACCTACGAAGCCAGACATATGAGTACATTATCGTCTCCAACACGTTGGCAAGTCAAGGACAAACCAAAAGATTTTCCTGCGCTTCCTGATTTCGTCAATCTCCAGCTGGAGATACCACCGGCTGAACCGTCTGTTAAAGACCTACAGATACAGGATTTGCAAAAGCCAGGTTCCGAAGCTCCTGACCCTTTCAAGCTGAAGAAGGATTTGCCGGTTTTGTGTGCCAGGCGTGATGGTCAGGGGCTAAGTCTGACTGCAAGATACATTCTTGGGATCATTACTGCCTATCGGGGCGCCGGAAAATGGGGGCCTCTGTCGGAGAACACGATATCGCGAGTAGCCAGGTGCGGTCGGGGTCGGGTGATCAGGGCGATCAAAGAGGCGGAGGCTGCCGGATACGTTGATGTTGACCGGCGGGGCAAATGTAACTGGTATCGTGTACCCATGCTGTTGAGGCGTGTCGTTAAGATATGGGTCAACCCTGCGCTGGTTCGTGACGATGGGCTTAGTATCGCGGTGGCTTGCTTCGTGGGTTATGTCAAGTTCCGGCAGAGTGATAACGGGGTGACGTGGTTTACACATCGAGAGTTCGCCGAAACTCTGGGGGTTTCTTATGCTACGGCCTACAGGGTGGCTGCCTGGGGTGTTGCCCTGGGTTCCGTCCAGAAAAGACACTGTCCCTGGAGGCGATCCTCAAAGAATTCGTATGCTTTGACGTGCCAGGCCCAGGCGGCAACCGGCGTTTTTGGGCTGGAATCAGCGCGCGCAAAACAGCGCGCATTGGGACAAACTATAGTGGAGGGGGGAAAGTCTTATGCTCGCTCTGCTCGCCTGGGGGTTCTGCCGGCCGATTCTGGTTTGTCTTTTGACTCGCGTCTGGATGGGGCGGCATACGTGGAACTGAAAAACATCGGGGTTCGCTGGCGAGTGGCCAGGTCGATTGCGGTTCAATGGCGGGGACGCGCCGAATCTGTGCGCAATATCGTCATCATCGGGCTGTTTGCCAGGCTGAATTATTTGCGGAGGATGCGGAGGTTGCGCGTGCGATCCAACCGTTTCAATCTTGCAGGTTATGTGATTCGAGGGTTAAACATGGCAAAAGCCGAGGGACATAAAATCGAGTTGACTAAAGCAATTCAGGCGGAGATGGCTAAAGGTCGCGGCGGCGCTCATGCAGCTTGTGACGAAGGTGTGACGGATCCTGTTACTGAGCAGCGGCGGGAAGACATGAAACGCCGGCTGAGGGAAACACCGGCAGAACCAATCACGCCATACAGTGACGAAGAATTAGCCTTCATTGCATCAAACCGCGATAGGGAAGCTGAGGTAGCCCGACTGCGGCAACGCCAGGCACTTGCCGCCAAGCGATATCACGGTGTCTATAAATAGGCGAAATCAGGTCAGATATTAGGATTATCGGTTGATCCTTGCAGCTGATTCGGAATTTCTGTATAATCGTGCGGGTCGGGTTTCCCCCGCCCCTACGTTATGATTTGAGGTGCGGTTATGCACAGACAACGCAGATCAACACATTCCGGCGGTCCCCGAATGAGACCGCAAGAACCAGCTGACCTTGACAAGATAGCTACTGGCGTTTTGCGCAGTATGGAGTTGTCGGGCTATGATTATCCTATTCGGAAGCTGCGCAGGTCCAGCGGTACGAACCACGTGACATTGCCGTTGCAGGTTCGTAATTACCTGGGGCTCGAACTCGGTGACTGGCTTGCTTTTGGTTCTACTCGCTGGCCTGGCGTGGTCACGTTTGTCAAGGTGACGCGCAGATGGTACGACCAGATCAAAGCTGACGGCCGCAAAGATTTTCGCAAGTTAGCCAGGAAGGTCCAGGGCAAAAAGGGCGGGGTCAACATCACCGTACCAACGGCAATTTGCAAAATGCTCTCAGCTGAGGTTGGCGATTCTCTCTTTTTCGGTATTGCCCCAAGGCCAGGCTCGGTCTGTATTGCTGTGGTCAAGGGTGGCGGGGATTCCGCCGGCAGCCGGCGGACCGGCTGATTTAAGAAAATGCTGCTGGTTCGATGTCACTGTGTCTGCTGCAGGTGATGTCGCCGGCCGGCGTGGTCCACGATTCGAATAGAGGATTTTTAAGCATGGAAACAGTTCCTATCAGAGCGCAATTTGTTGTCGTAGCCCTGGGAAAAACGTATGCGCTCAAAGATGCACTGAGGTCTGCGGGGTTCAGGTGGAACGCAGTAAACAAAGTATGGTATATTATCGACGGCTTGACGACAGCACAGTATGAATTTTGCAGGAACGTAAGAGAAGCACGGGATTCGTTGGGCGTTTACTTCCGTGTCTTCAAGCGGAAGGGCAACGACTGGAGTGAGATTGAATAGTGACTACAATTTCGGCTGCCGGCTGCGCTGCTGACCGAGAATCGCCAGGCCTGGTAATTCCCCTGATATCTATTTCCTTGACCGATGTGCTGCAGGTTGATATTTCCCCCGGGGTTCGAGATGGTGACATCGTGACTACACAGTGACATCTTTTAGATCTGAATTTGGGGGGGTGTTGTGCTATCGACTGCCAGTTGTTTTTGCCTTAGATGGCATCCTCATGCGTTTTGAGGATCGCTCGGACGGCAGAAATCGGGCTATGAAGATTTTTAGGCCCTGGCATCGATTGTAACAGGTTCATGATCTTGTTGATATAGATGATCTAGGGGATGGCTGCGAAGTTCACTCATGCCGGCGTTCGATACCTGGCGGCGGTGCGCTCGAGGTTTGGTCGCTTACCGACTTTGAGTCTGGTCGGTTGTAATAGTTCAACTGATTAGAAGCATTTGAAAGTCGCGAAAAAAAACACTCGCATCGCTCACGACTCCGATATTTCAAAGGAAGCTCTCATGCTGATTCCAACGGTAGGCGATAGGTTGCTGATGGCGATAGCAAACCTGCGGTCTGGCCTGGCAATAAGCTCGCTCATAGTCCAGTCGAAGCTGAACGATTCACCGTGGAAATTCCACTCAACGAAACTCATACGAGCGTAAACCGGGACCAGGTTCCGGGCGGCTTGAACCTCTGCATAACTGCCAGGCTGGGAGGAAGCACAGCGAATAAAAAACGTTGCTGATCCCTGTGAGCCTGCGGTGTCACTCATAAACCAGGCCTTGATGCTGAGTAGCCAAATATTATCACTCATCGTGGGTGTGAAGGCGTAGTCGTTGTTACCCACTCCTGAACCAACACCACACATCATCGACACCACGCGCGAGTATTGAGACATTGGGTGAGTGACACCTGCGATGATCGGCTGCTTTCTGGTAAGAAGCTTTGCCATGTCATGACTCCCTGGCCTTACAGTCGAAGGCAAAAATGTCACTACTTCGAAGGATGCCCAGGGCAATTATAGCGGAGCTGCTCGAGGAGTCAAGCGGGGCTCTCAGCAAGCCGACCAGTTCAGGGCTGCACAGTCAGCTAAACCGACCTTTTGTCGATAGGGGAATCGACACATTTTTTGCGACTCTTTTTCGCCGGCGAAGCTGACGGCTGCAATTTCTGGTCGCACTTTATAACAAAAGGCGACACTTTCTCAAAAACCTGCGTTTATGTCTAAAAAAGTAGGGGTGGCCCCCACGTCTCCGGAGGGCTAAAAACGCTCAGATTGCCCCAGATGCGAAAACAGGGTATCAGAGTACCCGACCCCCAGGATAAAACGCTTGGCGCTGCTGTCCCATCGCCGGTATGCTGTGAGGCGCTTACGTTTCACAAGCAGAAAGCTCCCCCTGATGGTGATTACCAGGGGGGGCTTCTGCGTTGCCTTATCCGCAGGCCTACGGGCTACCTGCGGAAACCAGCTCGCCGGCCGGCAGGCCACCGGCGAGCCCAGGCAGCTACCCGATATCGCAAGACACAGTGACAAGGCTGCTGACGCCGTGGCGATTGGCTTGCATCGGGGAGCTGCTCAGCGACTTACGGAAATTGCCGGCTTTGCCGGGCAAGCAATTTTCGTAAGCTCATTCTGCGTTCGCGAAATTCGAGAGGGGGACCAGCTCGTAACCAAGGCAGAGCGCAGCGAATGTCTTTGGTCGAGCTGGTGGTGAATCGAATTTCAGCAAGGTTATTAGAGATGGTTTTCCCCCCGCAAAGT
>JAUVYV010000027.1 GCA_030602885.1 Phycisphaerales bacterium | reverse complement strand
CAAGAACGGATGCCCAGCTCTTTAGCGAATCGAACTCTCGCTACATCGTTGAAGTTGAGCCGGAAAAATTCGACGCGTTTGCCAAGCTGATGCTGAATCTGCCGTTCGGCCAAATCGGCAAGGTCACCAACGGCAATAACCTGATAATCAAAGCTGAAAACGACGCAGACGTCATCAACGCAGAGCTGGAACCGCTGAAACAGGCGTGGCAAAAAACTTTTGATTGGTAACAGCAAACGAGAAAACCGATGTCACAGGTAAAGGCAATAATCCTTCGGGCGGCAGGTATAAACTGCGATGTGGAAACGGAATATGCACTCGAGCTGGCCGCTGCCGAAGCTCACCGCGTGCACATTAACCGGATAATCGAAGACAGGCAACTGCTCGACAAGTATCAGATACTCGTTGTGCCGGGCGGGTTCAGCTACGGCGACGACGTCGCCGCCGGCAAGATACTTGCCAATCAAATCAGACACCACCTTTACGAGCAGCTCAGAAAATTCATCGACGACGGCAAATTGGTGCTCGGTATCTGCAACGGCTTTCAGGTGTTGGTAAAATGCGGCATACTTCCGGGCGGCGACAACGGCCAAGGGGCGGTCACTATAACCTATAACGACAGCAATAAGTTCGAGGACTGCTGGGTCTATCTGCAGCCGCAGACAAACAAATGCGTTTTTATCGAGCCGGGCCGAAGAATCTACCTGCCCATAGCACACGGTGAGGGTAAGGTCGTTACGAAGGACGAGCAGACGCTGGAGCAGCTAAAGGCAGCCGGCCGGATTGCATTCAAGTACGTCGATGAAAACGGCAGCGAGGGCAACTACCCTATCAACCCCAACGGCTCGGTCGATTCAATCGCAGGACTTACGGACACTACAGGCAGAGTCTTAGGCCTGATGCCCCACCCCGAAAGGCACGTCCGACCTACGCAACACCCCCGCTGGACCCGCCAGAAAGACAAGACCGACGCCGACGGTATGACCATCTTCAGCAACGCCGAAAAATACATACAACAGAGCTGCTGATCGGTCCGATACTCATCTGCGCATATTCGCAAGTCAAATTTCCTTGCAGCACGACCGCACTATCAGTAAACTTATTTGCCCGTTCGGGCCCGTAGCTCAGCGGTTAGAGCAGTGGACTCATAATCCATTGGTCGGAGGTTCGAATCCTCCCGGGCCCAGTCATTTTCGTATCTCGTATCTCGTCGTTCGTATCTCGTATTGCCGTGTTCGTCGCTAACCGCAGAACTGAAAGAGTTCATTCGTGAGAAGGTGGGCGAAGTTGAAGATTGCTCGCATTGATATTGTATAATCCACGAGCGGGCTGTGCGGTCTTCAGGGTATCACGTGTTTTTTCCCGCGCTCCCGTGGCGGCGGCGGTCGCCTTCTTTCAGGAGGCGTTTGCGGATTCTAATCGAATTAGGACAAATCTCAACCAGCTCGTCGTCCTGAATGTACTCCATCGCCGCCTCGAGAATCATCTTTCCGGCAGCTTTTTCCCTATAGACACATAACCTCCGCAGACGTACAATCAGAGATGTTTTCTGACCAGACACCATTCAACTAACCGATTAGCTTGAAGGGGGTCGATATGGCGTGGAGAGTGCGAGAACTGATACTGGGGGTAATGTTAATCGGCGCGGCGCAGTTTGCGGTCGCTGCTGAAGAGCCAAACGCACCTGCTGAGCTGTTGACAATCCAGGATTACCTGCGGTATGCTGCGCTGAATAATGCGGGGCTTAAAGCAGAGTTTGAACAATGGCAGGCGGCTTTGCAGCAGGTCCCGCAGGCCGAGGCACTGCCGGACCCAAGGATTACATACGGCTATTATATCGAGGAAGTAGAAACTCGCGTCGGACCCCAAAAGCAACGCGTTGGCATCAGTCAGATGTTCCCCTGGTTTGGCAAGATCGAGGCCAAAACCGATGCAACAGCGGCAAAAGCCCGGGCCGCAAGGCAGAGATACGAGGCCTCGAAGCTGAAGCTTTTCAACGATGTCAAGAACGCGTTCTACGAATTCGCGTACCTCGGCCATGCGATAAGAATAGCAGACGAGAATCTCGAGCTGGTCAAACATTTCGAGGACGTCGCCCGGATGAAATACACTGCCGCCGCTGCGGGTCACCCAGACCTGATACGTGCACAGGTCGAGATGGCCAAACTGGAAGATATCCTGCGGAGTCTGCAGGAGATGAGGAAACCCTCCGTCGCGAGACTCAACGCGTCGCTGAACCGCCCTGCCGACGCAAACCTGCCCTGGCCGGGGACGGAATCCTTCGAGCCGATCCGGCTGGAACAGCGTGCCTTAATGGACACGCTCATACAAAAGAACCCTCAGCTCGCAGAGCTGAGCCACGAAGCCGAAGCGGCAAGAAGCAGAATCGAACTGGCAAAGAAAAAATTCTATCCGGACATCGGCGTGGGAGTGGACTGGATCCAAACCGATAGAGCCATGTCCTCGGGAGCCGCCGACAGCGGAAAGGACGCCGTTATCCTCATGTTCTCGATGAATCTGCCACTCTGGCAGGACAGCTACAGGGCCGGCGAACGCCAGGCCAGGGCGGAGCTGATAAAGACAGAGCAGCAGAGAATCGAAACAGAAAACTCCCTGCTGGCCAAAGTCACCCAGGTACTCTATGACTACGACGACAGCATTAGAAAGATTCGACTTTATCGAGATACCCTTATTCCAAAAGCCGAGGAACTACTCCAAAGCTCGGAGGCGGCATACAAGGCCGGCACTATAGACTTCCTCAGTCTGGTGGATGCACAGCGAATGCTGCTCCAATATCAACTCGCTTACGAAAGGGCTCTTGTCAACAATCAACAGAAGTTAGCTGAGCTCGAGATGCTCATCGGCGTCCGGTTGGCTGCAAAATAACTAAAGGAAACGTTTGGTTGTATCTGTAGTTAATACTATGGGCCCCAAAAGCGTATCCACCACACCTGCAACTTCTTTTTAGACAGGAAGTTACAGAGAATGAGGTGTTTTTTCTGAACCTACTCCTATAGGATTAGTATAATATCCGAAAGGACCGTACTATGAAAGGTACTGCGATTATATCTCGGCTAAACGTCAAGATTCTGATAGCTCTGCTTCTGGCGCTGTCAGCAGGTTATATAATTCGCGGCCTCACACATCAGAGCCCAGCCGTACAGCTCAACGGCGATGGCACCGAACATGCCCAGCCGGCCGCACAGTGGTGGACGTGCTCGATGCACCCACAGATAAGACAGCCAAAGCCCGGCAAGTGCCCTATCTGTTTTATGGACCTGATACCCATATCAAGCGCAGGCGGCGATATAGGCCAAAGGCAAATCGAGTTCTCCGAAGACGCACTCAAGCTTATGGAAGTCCGGACCACCCCTGTCGAGAGAAAGTTCGTCGAAGCCAAGATTCGAATGGTCGGCAAGATTGATTACGACGAGACAAAAGTCAGGCATATCACCGCCTGGGTCCCCGGCAGAATAGACCGGCTCTACGTCGATTTCACCGGCACCCATATCCTCAAGAATGACCACATGGTCTATCTGTACAGCCCCGAGCTGCTGAGTACCCAGGCCGAGCTGCTCCAGGCAGTCAAGGCGGTTCAGAATATGCGCCCTGACACTTCCGACCTGATGCGCCGCTCAACCATAGCGACGCTGGATGCAGCTAAGGAAAAACTCAGACTGCTCGGCTTGCAGAACCGGCAAATTGAAGAAATTGAAAAGACGGGCCGACCGACCGACCATCTGACCATCTACGCTCCAATGGGAGGCATCGTTATAGCCAAGCACGTAACGGAAGGAACGTATGTCAACACGGGGACAAAAATATATACGGTGGCAGACCTCTCTCAGGTATGGGTCAAGCTGGACGCGTATGAGTCCGACATGATGTGGGTAAGGTACGGACAGGAGGTGGAATTCACCGCCGAAGCATATCCGGGAGAGACCTTTAAGGGCAGAATCAGCTTCATCGACCCGATTCTCGACCCAAAGACACGGACGGTCAAACTTCGCGTCGATGTCCCCAATCGCGACGGGCGGCTCAAACCCGGCATGTTTGTTCGGGCGATTGTCCGGTCAAAAGTCGCCGCCGGGGGAATGGTGATGGACCCGAACATGGCCGGTAAGTGGATATGCCCTATGCATCCTTCCGTTGTCAAAACACAACCCGGAAAGTGTGATATCTGCGGAATGGACCTTGTGACGACCGAGTCGCTCGGTTATGTCAAAGCCGACGCCGCAGGCAAGCCTCCGCTCGTAATACCTGCCTCGGCGCCCCTGATAACCGGCAAACGAGCCGTCGTGTACGTCCGCGTGCCGGGTACGGAAAAGCCCACCTTTGAGGGACGTCAGGTCGTCCTCGGGCCGCGAGCGGCGGACTACTACTTAGTCACCGAAGGTCTAAACGAAGGTGATATCGTCGTAACGAAAGGCAACTTCAAGATTGATTCGGCCCTGCAGATAGAGGCCAAGCCCAGTATGATGAGCCCCGAGGGTCGGGGTATGCCCGCGGGACATGAAGGTCATAATCACTAAACGAAAGAAAACTCTTTTTTGAAAGGACAAGACAATGAACGCCAGAAGAATAGCATTAATCACAATAATCGCACTGGCCGGTCTCTTGCTGATCGGGCTGGCGGGCTGCAAGAAGGAGGAAGAGCCAGCTGCACCGCCCGCCGCACCATCGGCTGCGGATATTGAGGCAGTTGCGGCCGCAGCAGCCGAGTCCGTCGAACAGACAACCTGTCCGATAATGGGCGCCAAGATAGACAAAAGCATCTACACCGAGTACAAGGGCAAAAAGGTCTATTTCTGCTGTGCCGGCTGCAAGGAAAAGTTCGAGGCCGCCCCGGAAGACTACCTGGTCAAGCTGCCGCAGTTCAAACAATAGCGCAAAATCTGAACCAGTTGTGACATTGAAGTTGGATTCGGGCGCATAGAGCCATGGTTGAACCGAACCTGCAGAGACCGTCTATCACAGACCGGCTGATAAGGTTTTGCCTTGAGAACAAGCTGGTGGTTGCACTGTTTGTAGTGTTCGTGGTCGGCTGGGGCATTTTGGTCGCCCCCTTCGACTGGCAGTTAAAGGCACTGCCGAGAAACCCCGTCCCCGTAGATGCTATACCCGACATAGGTGAGAACCAGCAGATTGTCTTCACTGCCTGGCCCGGACGCTCGCCCCAGGACATCGACGACCAGATAACTTACCCCTTGACCGTCTCGCTGCTCGGCACCCCTGAAGTCAAGACCATCCGAAGCCAATCGATGTTTGGCTTCTCCAGCATATACATCATATTCAACGAAAAGGCGGACTTCTACTGGTCTCGCAGCAGGGTCCTGGAAAAACTCAACTCCCTGCCCGCAGGGACACTGCCCGAAGGTGTTCAGCCGACCTTAGGCCCCGATGCCACCGCCCTGGGCCAGATATTCTGGTACACGCTCGAAGGCAGAGACGCAAACGGCCAACCTACGGGCGGCTGGGACCTCGACGAGCTCCGCAGCATCCAGGACTGGTATGTCCGCTACGCATTGACGAGCGCCAAGGGTATAAGCGAGGTGGCATCTGTCGGCGGATTCGTCAAGGAATATCAGATTGATGTCGACCCTGACGCGATGCGCGCTTTTGGTGTTGGGCTCGACGAAATATTTATGGCCGTCAAGATGTCCAACGTTGACGTCGGCGCCCGAACAATCGAGATAAACAGGGTTGAGTACGTCATACGCGGTCTTGGCTTTATCAAGAAGCTCTCCGACATAGAAAACACCGTAATAAAGGTCAACGACAATGTCGGCGTACACATCAAGGACGTCGCTCACGTATCTTACGGCCCTGCCCTTCGCCGCGGGGCGCTCGACAAGGGAGGAGCCGAGGCCGTTGGCGGCGTAGTAGTAGTGCGATATGGCTACAACCCGCTCGAGGCCATCAAAAACGTAAAAAATAAAATCGAAGAAATATCACCGGGACTCCCCACAAAGACTTTGCCCGACGGAACCGTCTCACAGGTCAAAATCATCCCGTTCTACGACCGAACAGGGCTTATCTACGAAACCTTAGGGACACTCGAAAGTGCTCTCACAGAAGAAATCCTTGTCACCATCATTGTGGTTATCGTCCTGGTCGTGCACCTTCGAAGCTCGGTTCTGATTAGCGCCCTGCTGCCTTTGGCGGTGCTGATGTGCTTTATCGCAATGAAGATATTCGGCGTTGACGCCAACATCGTAGCGCTGTCCGGCATCGCGATTGCAGTCGGAACAATGGTCGATATGGGTATAGTAATCTGCGAGAATATCCTGCGCCATCTCGAAAGAGCGGAACCGGAGGAGAATAAGCTGGAGGTTGTTTACCGGGCCGCAAGTGAAGTGGGCAGCGCGATTCTGACAGCGGTCTCGACAACGGTGGTCGGCTTCCTGCCCGTCTTTACGATGACCGGCGCCGAAGGCAAGCTTTTTAAACCCCTGGCGTTTACGAAGACGTTCTGCCTCGTCGCATCGGTAATCGTCGCACTGACGATAATCCCCCCTGCCGCACACATCCTGTTCACTAAAAAATTCAGCCTCAGAAAGGCGGCAAGATACGCTCTGGGGCTGGCCTCAATCGGCGCCGGGATCGCGGCATGGTTTATGCTGACCTGGTGGATCGGTGTTATTGTAATCGGAATCGGCATTTATCATCTCTTCAGCCGCCATCTGCCCGAGAGGGCAAAGAGCTGGGGACCTCTGGCGGCCAATATAGCAGCCGTAGCACTGGTCGGAATAATGCTCACGAAGCACTGGCTGCCACTCGGCCCGGAAAAGGGAACGGTGCTGAATCTGATTTTTGTCGCCATTCTGATTGGGGGACTGCTGCTGTTCTTCCGCATCTTCCAGAGTTACTATTCGGCAATCTTAGGCTGGTGCCTCAGACACAAGCTTATCTTCATGTCGATACCCATAGTCGTTGTCATTCTCGGCGCTCTTGTTTGGTCCCGGCTCGGCAAGGAGTTTATGCCGCCTTTGGATGAGGGCTCATTCCTCTACATGCCGACTACAATGCCGCACGCATCCATCGGCGAGGCACTGGACATCCTCGCCAAGCAGGATGCAGCTTTTCAATCAATACCGGAGATTGACTCGGTCGTGGGCAAAATCGGCAGGGCAGAGACGCCGCTGGACCCTGCCCCCATATCAATGATTGAGACCGTCATCAATTACAAATCTGAGTACATTCTTGATAAGCACGGCAGAAGGGTTCGATTCAAATACGACAAGACAAAAGGCGAGTTCATTCACGATGAAAACGATGACCTGATACCGGACGAACACGGCAAACTATACCGACAGTGGCGCGACCACATAAAAAGTCCCGATGATATCTGGGCCGAAATCGTAAAGGCAGGCCAAATCCCCGGCACAACAGGCGCACCGAAACTCCAGCCCATCGCTGCTCGTCTCGTTATGCTCCAAAGTGGAATGCGGGCGCCTATGGGAATAAAGGTGAAGGGTCCCGACCTTGAGACAATTGAAAAGGTCGGCTTGCAGCTCGAACAACTGCTAAAGCAGGTGCCCGGCATTGAACCATCCGCCGTCATTGCAGACAGGATTGTCGGAAAACCATACCTCGAGATAGATATCGACCGCGAAGCGATAGCCAGATACGGAATCAGTATTCGCAAAGTCCAGGACATAATCGAGGTAGCTGTGGGAGGCCGACGCATCACCACAACGGTTGAGGGCAGAGAACGCTATCCGGTTCGAGTCAGATATATGAGGGAGCTGCGAGACCGAATAGAAACCTTAGGCAAGATTCTTGTCCCCGCCGCCGACGGTGCGCAAATACCGCTCATCCAGCTTGCCGAGATTCGTTACGTAAGAGGCCCGCAGGCAATCAAAAGCGAGGACACCTTCCTCATCGGCTACGTCCTCTTCGACAAAAAGGCCGGCTTCGCAGAGGTCGATGTCGTCGAGCAGTGCCAAAAATTCCTCAAAGACAAAATCGCCGCCGGCGAATTTGTCATACCGGCGGGTGTCAGCTACAAATTCGCCGGAAGTTATGAGAACCAGATTCGCGCACAAAGGACTCTTACGATTGTCGTTCCGCTGGCGCTATTCATCATCTTTCTGATTTTGTACTTCCAGTTCAAATCCGTTGCCACGAGCATGCTCGTTTTCTCCGGCATAATCGTCGCCTGGGCGGGCGGTTTTCTGATGATATGGTGCTACGCCCAGCCGTGGTTCCTCAACTTCAGTGTCTTTGGCATGCACATGCGCGAGCTTTTCCAGATACATCCCATAAACCTCAGCGTTGCCATCTGGGTCGGCTTCCTTGCCCTGTTCGGTATCGCCTCGGACAACGGGGTGGTAGTATGCACGTACATCGAACAGCAGTTTGCAGCCGCAAAGCAGAACAGCATTGACGAAATACGCAACAAGGTCGTCCTGGCGGCCCAGAGGAGGATTCGCCCCGCGCTTATGACGACAGCCACGACGATACTTGCGCTTATCCCGGTTCTCACCTCTACCGGCCGGGGTTCGGATATTATGGTGCCAATGGCCATACCATCGTTCGGCGGAATGACAATTCAGATAATGACCGTACTGGTCGTTCCGGTTCTTTACAGTGCAGTGAAAGAGTTGAAGCTTAGAATAACAAAAAGGCCCGGCTGATGCATCAGCCGGCACCCCATAGGAATTCTCAGCTTTCGATAAATGCCTCGTCCCAGTCCTTCCAGACCGGCTCAAGCCCCTGTGATTTCAACATCTCGGCAATCTCTGCAGGCGTCCGTGTATCGTCAATCTCGAACTGCTCCACCGCACCCGTCCTGCCCGAATACCCCCCCGGATTCGTCTTGCTGCCCGCGCTCATCTTCGTTATGCCGAGTTTAACTAAATGGTCTCGCAGCTCGGCCCGCTCGCGAGTCGAGAGAACCAGACCCACATCCGCAAAGCACAGCCGAAGCGCCAGCATCATCTGAACAAGATTCCTGTCGGTCAGCAGATACTTGAACTGAGAACGCTCAACGTCCCTTGCAGGTCGAAGACGGGGAAATGAAATGGATACATGGCTCTGCCAGTAGCGCTTCATCAGATAATGAGCATGCTCGGCAAGAGCAAGTGTCTCCACCCGCCAGTCAGCTAATCCCAAAAGAACACCCAACCCAACCTCTCGCATCCCCGCCGCAGCCACACAATCCAGCCCGCCCAATCGCACGTCGTAGTCCGCTTTCGGCCCTCCCGGATGATAATGGCTGTATTTGTCTCGCCTATACGTCTCCTGATAGAGAGTGACCCCCTCGATACCCGCGGCAAACAGCCGAGCGTACTCGGCCTCACTCATCTGATACACCTCTACAGAGATACAGCAGAACTTCTCACGCAGTTTTCTCGCAAGCTCAGCAAGATAATCGACACTCACAAAATCACGGTCTTCACTGCTGACCAGCAAGATGTCCCTGAAACCCTCCGAAGCAATAATATCCGCCTCAGCGACCGCCTGCTCAACGCTCAGGCGTATTCTGTCGAAATGATGCTCCCTGTTGAAACCACAATACACACAGTCATTCACACAGAAATTCGAAAGATACAGCGGTGCATAAAGTCGAATTGTCCTGCCGAACCGCTGCAGCGTAAGCTGATGCGCCAACTGCGCCATCTGCTCGATATAACCCTCGGCCGCCGGCGACACCAGCGCAAGCAGTTTCTCTTTCCCGTATGAGCCGGCCGGCTCCGACAAGGCACGTTCAACATCCCCCCTACCGACTGTCTTTATTCGCTCCTGCCGGAACTCAATGTCATCATCAAGACGCTTTTCGGCCAGTATGGTCTTGATGTCACCACCTTGATGTTTATCAGTATCAGCCACTTCTATTCGTCCCTCAAGAAACCGGTCAGTGGACTCGACGCGCTCGCGCGCTTACCGGCGCCGGCTGCGCCTGATATGTAAGCCGTCCGACCCGCCTCGACCGCCAGCTTGAACGCCTCGGCCATTTTCACCGGTTCTTCAGCCGTAGCAATCGCCGTATTAACCAGAACCGCATCGGCGCCCATCTCCATCGCATCGGCTGCGTGCGAAGGCAAACCCAGGCCCGCATCGACAACCACCGGGACGTTGGCCTGCTCGATTATTATCTCCAGCGACGCACGGGTCCTGAGCCCCTGGTTCGAGCCGATAGGGCTCGCCAGCGGCATCACGGTGGCAGTGCCCACATCCTCAAGCCGCTTGCTCAACACCGGGTCCGCATTGATATAGGGTAGGACAATAAAGCCGTCCTTGACCAAAATCTCCGCCGCCCTGAGCGTCTCCACCGGGTCGGGCAGCAAGTAGTACGGGTCGGGAGTCACCTCGAGCTTCACCCAGTTAATCCCTGTTGCAGCCCGTGCCAGCTTTGACAGCCGAACCGCCTCATTAGCATCGCGAGCACCCGATGTATTCGGCAGAAGCAGATACTTATTGCGGTCTATGGCACTGAGCATGTCGTCGTTCTCATTCTCGATATCAACCCGCCGAAGCGCAACCGTGACAATTTCCGTCCCCGACGCCTCGATGGCCTTCGCCATAATCTCACTCGACGCAAATTTGCCCGTCCCCACAAGCAGTCGCGAATTAAACTCCCTGCCGGCAACAACCAGCCTATCCATACAATCAACCTCCCGGCACAAATCGCACTAATTCAATCCTCTGCCCGTTACGCAGCTCCGTAGCTGTGAATTTTTCTCGCTCGACAATCTGACCGTCAACCTCCGCCACAACAGTCGCCGCCTCAACGCCCAGCTCTCCAAGCAGCGCTGCCACCGTCAGAGGAAACTTCTCTGCCGCGAACTCTTTATCTTGTCCATTTACCCTCAAAACACCCATCTTCGATCACACCTTAATCCCATCGACTATCAATTCGATTATCGCATTCGCCTGGTGCATGGCCGCGATACCAACTCTGGCAGCGGTGAGGAGCTTTACCGAATCGATACCGCTTTCCCCGTCGCCAACTAATACAAGTCGAGATGAAATACGCCGCGTGTGTATCGCGTTGCTGTTTCCGTAGCCGGCTAAACCACTGGCTGAGACAATCGGCACATCCATCCTGCTTAGTACAGCTTCGACAATCATTTGTTTGGCTTCGGCGGTATCGAAACATTCTGCAATCACATCCGCCCCGGCAAAAATCTCCGGCACATTCTCCGCATCCAACCTGACCTTGTGTCCCTCTACCTTAACATCCGGATTTATCCTGCGCAGGTTCTCAATCATACAATCGACCTTGGCTTTGCCAATCTGGTCAAAGAAGTACTGCTGCCTGTTCAGATTGCTCTGCTCAACGTCATCAAAATCCACGATTATCAGTTTGCCGATATCAGTCCTGGCCAGGGCAATCGCCACGTTGGAACCAAGCCCGCCAAGCCCCGCAATACCCACCGTGGCCCGTTTAACTTTTTCGGTCATCGAACTCATCGCTTGCAAACAAAAAGCACTCCCGCAAAAGGAGTGCTTTTCGCCAATCTCTCTTCAGCCTCCCTTCGCAGGTGTTAACCTGATCAGGTTCGTAGGGTCATCCAGCACCTATTGGCCCTGAGCCAATATTCAATACGTGCTGCATTTCTCAGCCGCTCACCCCGCACCTATTTTGACATTGAAGCAACATTCACTACTGAGTGCAAAGACCTGCTTGCACCCCCGGTACACCGGGGCCAAAATAGGTACAGGGCCGGCTCCCCTGGCTCATACAGACGCTCTCAAACACATTGCAACAAACTTCGTTTCACTCGCTCACAGTCTGCGCTATCACAATGCCAACGGTCGCCACCATACCACAACAGCAAACCAATGTCAAATGCGTTCAATCGGCGCCTGCTACCGACTGCTTTACCGGCACACTCAGCCGAGATCGGCCCCGAACATCATAACAGTACGAGCAGCGCCTATATTACAGGCCCTTTCGCTCACACAAACGCCCTTTTTAGCCCGAAATCGCGGCCTTGGCCCTTTTCTCGTAAAGTCGGGCGTTTTGATGCACGAAATTATATTTGTATACTTTCTTAAAGGGTACAGATACATGATAGCAGACTGTCCACATTGCCGGCACGGTTTCTACATCACCTCCGACATGGTCGGCAAAGTCGTTACCTGTTCGCGATGTAATAAGCAGGTCAGGGCACCGGACCGACGCGGCGGCATAAGCTCCGACAATCCACCGAACGACGGTATCCCTGTAGCAATCGTGGCGGAAACAAAGGCCGAGCTGGAAGAGCGACTGAAAGTTGCGACCGAAGAAAAACACGAGCTCGCCGAGAAGCTAAAGGCCGAAATCCAGGCCAAGGCCGAACTGGAAGAAAAATTAGAGACCGAAACGCAAATAAAAGCAGAGCTCGAAGAGAAACTCAAAACGCAACCCGAAAGCAACACAAAAGACGAAGAACAATTACGCACCGAGCTCGAACGCCGGATAAGAAACGAAACCGATGAGAAGATCGGAGCTTATGCAAAAACCCTTGCCGAAACTGAAGAAAAACTAAAGACCGAAACCGAAGCAAAAGCCGAGCTGGAGGAAAAGCTCAAAGCCGAAACTGAGGCAAGATCCAGAGCCGAACAGCTCGCACAGATACAGGTCCGCGAAAAAGATGAATTCGAGGAAAAACTCAAGACCGAAACTGAAGCCAGAATCACCGCCGAACAACACCTCAAATCCGAAATCGAAGCCAGGTCCAGAGCCGAAGAACAAGCCAAGGCCGAAATGAACACCAGACGAGAAACAGAAGAAAGACTAAGAGCAATTTCCCAGGCCCGGACCGAGCTTGAAGACAAGCTCAAGGGCGAAATCGCCGCAAGGTCAAGGGCCGAAACTCAGGCACAGCATGAATCTCAGGCCAGAATCGACAGCGAGGAAAGACTCAAAGCCGAAATTGAAAAAAGAGCTGAAGCAGAGGAGAAACTGCACAACGAAATCAAGACAAGGTCAAGGGCTGAAACAAAAGCAGAGAGAGAAACCCAGGCCATAATTGAAGCTAAAGAAGAGCTCAAGGCCGAAAGCGAAACACGGGCCGCCGTAGAAAAGAAGCTGAAAGCCGAAATCGAGGCAAGATCAAGGGCAGAGGCAGAGACGCAGGCAGAACACAAGGCCAAAATCGAACTTGAAATACAACTCAAGGCCCAAACCGAAGCAAGAGAAGAAACCGAAGAAAAGCTAAAGGCCGAGATACACGCACGTACCAAAGCCGAAACACAGGCCAGGGCCGAAACCGAAGCCCGACTCAGAGCACAGGCCCAGGTCGAGGCAGAAACTGAAGCCAGAGCAAAAGCTGAAGACGAAGCCGCTACGGCCCAGCTTAAGCTCAGCAATGTCGCAGCAGGCACAAATGGGCACCTGAACACGCAAGGACCGGCCAATGTAAACAAGGGCCTAAAACGTTTGACCTGGATACTCTCTGCCCTGGGCGCTATAATAGGCGGAATCCTCGCAGCCAGAGGTGGCTACTTCCTCAGCGGCCATCTCGACACACTCGTCACCCTGCCGTTTATGAACAGGCCCGTTTATCTGCCCGTCACCCTGTTCCTGTTTTGCGTAGCTGGCTTCGGCTTCGTATGGGGCGCATATTGGATAGCTATATTCGTCATGAAAGGATTTCACGAAATAAAGCCCAAGCTCCGAAAAAAGGGGCAAAAACCACCTGCACCCAAAGTCCGCGAAATCATGTCGCGCGAGACATGGAGGACATCTTGAGATTAACCTCAACCAAATCGACAGCCCCCGACCTATCTGCCTTATTTGACTCTGTCGCTGCCATCCGATGTTGATTGAAGCACTTTAGTCCGAAAAATGTGGGCATAACAACGCAATAATCAAACCGGCAAACTCAGATGCTTTTTTTGCCACGTCCTGTAATGAAACACGACAAAAAAACCGAAATATATAAAGGGCTCAACTTGCTCGTTAAAGCATTAAAAAAGCTGTTATGCGGGCGGAAACAGTAATTGTGGAAAATTAGGAGAAAACAATGGCTGCTGTACTGACAAAACCCATGACAATGACCGAGATAAAGCAAAAAGCGAGGAACGTCGGTATCAACCCCGGAAAAATGAAGAAGGTCCACCTTGTCCGTGCCATTCAAACGGCCGAAAGCAATAACCCCTGCTACGGTACGAACGACGGCAACTGCCCCTGGACTGAGTGTTGCTTTATGGCGGACTGCTCCAAAGTCAAATGGTAAGATTATACTTTGGCCTGTTCAGGCCAAGGTTGTTAGTTGAAATAAATATCTCGAACCATTCACGAGCCGGGCCTGGATTATCTAAGCTCGGCTTGTGTTTTTCTCTATTATACCCCGAACATCCGAAACTGTAGGAACCTCAGGCAATACAGTCTCGTCAAATGCCCCGCTGACGACTAAAAAGGCCGTGTCCTGCGTGTGCTTGCCCGTAAACACCCCCCTGCTCGCCAACTGCTCGGCTTTAACGCTGCCTTTGAGGTTGAAACCATCGTCACCGACTAATATCAAATCGGGCGCACTGTCAACGTAAGGCCCCGAATAAAGCTGCTCTTTGCGGTACATATCCCGTACCACCTTGCGACCATCAACCTCAAGCGACCCGAAGAGCGCCTCCAACTCCGACAGTAACGCTTCACTCTCCGATTCCTCAACCGTCCCGCACGGATATTTGTCCTTGTAGTTCACATACACCCTACCTGGGTCAAGCACAAACGCTTTTGTACCTTCGCTGATGTTATTCAGCCCGACCCCATCGGCAAAATACAGCAGGCCGTGTTCCATAAGTGCGAAATTAAGATACACGTCGTAATCGAGCCGCTCGAATCCGTGATCCGAAACCATCACAATCAAATCACCGTCACCGGCTTTCTCAGCCATCTCACCAATTGCCTTATCGATCTTCTTGAAGTGATCGCAGAACAGATAGTGATACTTGTGGCCCGTGTCCTCGTAGGCATCCCACAGAAAATGCATAAGCCGGTCCGTCCCGGTAAACACAAACATAAACGTCTGCCAGTCGGTGTAATCCCACAGATATCGACCGGCCTTGACCCTCGCCGCCAATGTATTGTCAACGTCCTGCAGGAACAGATCCATATTCTTATGGGCCAGTTCGGAATTAACGTCCAGCCGATAGTCAAGCTTCTGCAATTCTGGAATCAACGACTGTGGATGGACGCTCTTGTCAAAATCTATCGAAACAAAACCTGAGATGTGAACCCCGTTCATTTGCCGAACAGGATAGGTCGACGGCACGTTCACAATAATCGATCTGCCGTCCCATTCGTCCCAGAATGGCGCCGCCTTAAGGTCCGTGAAGTTCGGAAATTTCATCTTATAAGAGCCGGGCACCAAATCCATAAAACCATACGTGCCGTGCTCGCCGGGGTTCTTGCCCGTAATCATACAAGACCACGCAACGGAAGATACCTCCGGAACTGAAGAGTGCATCTGCCTGAATATGCCCTCCTTTATCAGCTTGCCCGTATTGGGCATGACACCGCTGTCGGCAAAGCCCTTCAGCATCCCATAAGGCACGCCGTCCAGACCTATTATGACGGTTCTGCCGCTCTCACTCATAGTCCCGGCTCACTGAGCAATGATTCCCCCCGCGCAGATGTTCTCGTCGTGAACAAGGACAAACCGCCCTAATTCCTGAACATCATTGAAATTCTTCACAGCCACCGGCTTTTTCGTCTTAATAACAACCTCAGCCACTTCAAGATTCTTCAATGTGGTCGCATTTTCTTCGATAACTTCAAGTGTCGAAGAATCTATCCTCTTCTTTATCTTCTCTATCCTGCAGCTCGTCTCCTGCGTCGCGCAGCGTATCGTCAGTTTTTCATCCTTCGATAAATCGTGCTTGGTCATCCAGAAAATACTCGCAGCTATCCTGTCCGTCAGCTCCGGCTCCGAACCCGGCACGCAAATCACGTTCCCACGGTCAAGAAACACCGCATCCGACGTCGTTACCCCGATACACTCGCTCGCCACCGCCCTCGTCGGCTCGGCAAGAAACTTCTCAATAGACTTAACCCGTGTCACCTGTCCCGTCGGCAAAACCTTGACCTCCATACCTTTCTCGATGACACCGGCCTCGACCCTGCCTGCGTTAATCCTCTTGTCATCAATCTTGTACACATCCTGCACCGGCATCAGCAGCGGCTTATTCTCAGCCGGAAGCTTATTCTTTAAGGTGTCAAGACTGGCCAAAAATGTCGCCCCAGTGTACCAGCCCATGTTCTCAGACCGTCTCATAACATTGTCGCCTCGAATCGCCGAAATCGGAATGTACATAATCGGCTCTATACCTATTGACTTCAGCCATTCCTCGCCATCCGCCCTGACCGCCTCAAACCGCTCCTGAGAAAATCCCACCAAATCCATCTTATTCAGCACGACAACAATCTGATGCAGGCCCAGCAGCGACAGCATATACGAATGCCGCTTTGTCTGCTCCATAACTCCTTCCGCAACGTCGATAATCAGCACAGCCGCCTCCGCCTGAGATGCGCCCGTAATCATGTTCTTCACAAACTCCACGTGTCCCGGCGCATCAATTATTACGTATCGCCTCTTATCGCTCTTGAAGAAAACCTGCGTCGTGTCAATCGTAATCCCCTGCTTGCGCTCTTCCTCGAGATGGTCCAGCAGAAAGGCGAACTCGGTCTCCCTGCCACGACCCGCCGAGGCCTTCTTCATCTCCTCGATCTTATCCGGCGCAAGTGAATCGGTGTCATAAAGCAACCTGCCAATCAACGTCGATTTGCCGTGATCTATATGACCCACAATCACAAAACCAAGTACGTCCATTCCTAAATCCCGTCAATCTTTACCTGATAATCAAACCACACTGATAAAACACTCTCGCAGCTTCACAGATGCTACATATACCCTAATGCCCGCAGCTTCTGCATCATATAATCATCTTCCTTGTCCTGCGCCCGCCCGCTCCTCTCTGAAATCCTCGTGGTCTTCAGCTCCTCCACCACCTTCTCTATCGTGTCGGCGTCCGAATCAACAGGCATACAGCACGTCTCACAGCCGATACTGCGGTACCGCTTGCCGTTCTTCGCAAAGTACAGCTCCACCACAGGAATATTCTCTCGCTTGACATATTCCCAAACGTCAAGCTCACGCCAGCCAAGCAGCGGATGAACCCGCAGGTGCTCTTCCTCCGTCGCCTTTGTCTTGTACTGATCCCAAAGCTCAGGTGGCTGGTTCTTGTAGTCCCACTCAAAATCTTCATCCCGCGGACTGAACACCCGCTCCTTTGCTCGAATACCGTGTTCGTCACGTCGTATCCCTAAGTAAAGCGCCTTGAACTTGTGTTCAGCTATTGCCATCTTGAGCGCATTGGTTTTCAATTCATTGCAGCACTGAAGCGCCCCCTTATCATGGCTCATCCCATTCTTCAGCGCCTCTTCATTCCTCGCAATAATCAGATTAAAATCCCATTCCTTGGCATACTTGTCCCGAAACTCATAAATCTCCTTGAATTTGTAAGACGTGTCTATATGCATCACCGGAAAAGGTATCTCGCCGAAAAATGCCTTCCGCACAAGCCAAAGCAGCGTCGTCGAATCCTTACCTATCGACCAGAGCATCGCCACCTTCCTGAATTGGCTGTACGCCTCCCTTATTATGAAAATGCTCTGGTTTTCCAACCTGTCAAGCTGCGATAGTTCTGAACCCATATCCCAAAATCTCCTTGCAAAAACCTCTCAGCCGCAAAACCGCACTCAATCTTGCAATCCTTCGTCAACAGCAGGCAGCTACGATACCACAATTCCGCCAAAATTCAACAGAAAAACAACATAGCTCCGCCAAACCACCTCCTCGGCCTCCTCAATACCACCCCCCATCAAGACTCACATCCAGCCCCGCTTGTCGCCGGCAGCGGCTTTCCCCTCGCCCCTATCCCCCCACAAATTGAGGCCATCCAAAGTAGTTTATTCTGAGCAATTGGGGTCATAAGGGTTGCCGCAGTCAAGCCAGGAAGCTACCATAACCGCAAAATCGGCTAGGTCTATGATACAGTCACCCGTCAAGTCACCATCCAGTATGCATTCATATATAAAAAAGACTCCGTCACTCGTATCATAAACAGATAGGTCGGCAATATTTACAACGCGCACAATGCACTGTTCGGAATCAATTATTGGGACAAGCCACTTATAGCTGCCGGTGTTTCCGAGATTTGGTGGATAGACCTCCGACCATGTATCGCCGTCGTCAATCGAAAATTCGATAAGGACATTATCAACGATTCCCAGATTCTCCCATGCAACCGTGCATGTAGTGCCGCCAACTATAATTTCTGAACCGTTGGGAGACAACAAGGTCAATGTTGAAGGTTCGGCAACAACACTGCGTAACTGATTAAAATCCTGCAGACCCCATCGATTGGGCAAGCCGAAAGTACTTAAATTTCTGCCATCGTCATAATCAACTGAATCCGCCGTAATTGAAGCATTTGGATCGGCTTCAAGCCGGAATATCTCTATACTACTAACCCCGGGGCCATCAGGAATAACCCCTTCACCAGCAGGACCGAATACAACAGCGCCGCCGGAGTTCCTTATTCTAAGCTGCCAGTTACTATTGTTGACTCTGAAGTTCGAAGCTTCGATGTAAAAACCATTGGCGTTGTTTTCCGCCTGGACATTTATCCACCAGTCACCTGCACCAGGATTGTAACTGATGTCGCTCGGGAGGTCTTCGGAAACAGTAATAATTGTTCCGCTTCGCAGGTCAGCCCAAATAGGGTGGTTAGTGAGATCCAGAGTTTCGTCGAATATGCCGTCGCTGAAGATATCAAGCTTCCAGTTACGCATATCCAGGTGGTCGGTAATCACGACTAATTCAAACCAATCGCCGCCGTTACCCTGAACCCTCCCGAAATATGAATCAGATGCTCTCCCGCCGTCCTCATCGGCAGATGCGTCTCCTCCGTTAAGAAACTCGGTATTAGCTACGGCGTTATATTCGTTAAGGATAGCATCGGCTCCGAAAATATTTCCTGAAAAACTCAGGATTAAACAAGCCGTCAGCAATTCCTTAACTCTAAACATTTTTCATCATCCTCTTTCAGTTAAACATTGCTCATAAAAACGTTATGTGATACGCCCCACAAAAAAGAAACACACTTGACAGCAGCTAACCGCGGAACCATCGTGGCATTTACTTTTCCCTCACGGTTGGCCCCGGCTTAATCCAGTCCATATATTTCCCACAATCCCTGTAATTTCCTATTGATTATCATACTTAGGTGATTCTGTTTTGGTCGTCTCGATGTCGATAAATTCTCCCGTCTCAAGTTGATTTTCTATAGTTCCGAGTACGAATAAACTTTCCGCAACCGGCAAATCAGCGGGTAGCGGTTTTTTGTCAACAATCTTCGCAGTTTGCCACATACCATCCGGGCGAACCTGAAGCACTCCGGTATCGCGAAAAAAATTCAAGGTTGCGATAGTATAACCCACCAGAGCCTCTGTAGCGGCGTTCTGAGCGTCAAACAAGTCATCCTGGGCGTTAAGGACGCGACGGCTGCTTGCTCGCCCGTATTGAAGCAGAAGATACGTATCTTTAAGGCGCTTCTTGGCCAATTCAAGGTTTTCTAACTGCACCCTGTGACGCTCGGCTGCTTCGATGAGGTCGCGATAGGCCCGACGCACTTCCAATGTCACCCAATCGGTCATTTCCTCATACTCGCGATGACGCCAGCTCAGGGTTATCAAAGCTTTGCGATATATGTTTTGCTCGAGCACTCTGTCTAACGGCAGCTCCAAATCGATACCAATCTCGGACTCGTCACGAAAACTTCTCAGCGGGTTGTTGTCACGCAAACGTCTCAGCGGACTGAGACGATTTCGGTCGGCGGTAAAGTCATCATCTAAAGCACCTACGCCGGATAGTTCTGAAGAGCTTGAAAGTGAGGTGGCATCCACACCGACGAAAAGGTTCAATTCGCCACGAAGACCATCGGCGGCAACAAGAATCTTACGCTCGGCATCAGCGATGGCGTCGCCGCTGTTAGCAAGGTCCAGACGCTCGACCAATGCTATTTCGATGGCCTCGCTCTCATCGAAATCCGGATAAGCCATTTCACTGAAACTTAGAGCCTTGAGTTCGTTTTCATCCAGTCGAAATTCCGCTGTTGTAGGCAGACCCAAATCTATCTTGAATTCATCAAGCGCTTGTTTGTAGTCTTTCTCGGCTTGAATATATAAGTCCAAAGCTCGAAGCGCATCCTGACGAACCCGCTCCAGCTCCTCCTTGGGCACACGCCCAACGGCTGCCAATTTCTCCACTCGCTCACAAAGCCAATCCAAAGTACGGCAATTCCCCTTCGCGTTCTCGGCTATATCAGCCAGCTCCAGGACACGGTAATACTCGCTGATAATTGACACAACGAACGTTTTGCGAAACCGATTGAACGAACGCACCTGATATAGCGTGTTCCGTTCAGCTTGCGTGAGATTTTCCATCACAACCTCTCGGTTGCTTCCGCGAAGCAGAGGTCGTGTTACGGTTGCGCCCAGGATGGAGGCCAGCCCACCACTAATGTCGCCGGTGAGCACCCTGAACCAGGCGATACCAACTCTTGTGCCGATTCTCGTACCGTTGGCGAGCAGCCGGTCAAAACCGAAGTCTGCTTCCCCGCCGATTCCTTCGGTGTCACCCTCTTTGCCGTACCCTTCTCTTCCCCCGCTGAAAAACCGGGTTTCAAACTCATGCCGCGTCAATCTCAGATCCAAAGCCATTGTGTAAAGTAATTCTTTCTCCAATTGATATGCGCGATTACAATCGGTCGCCAGTGCGACCGCATGCGGCAGCGTCAGAACACCGGAGGATGGAATGGATTTTTCGACTTGTATGTCGTTGGGCGTTGGTGTGGTGTCACTGATCTTGTAGTTGGCTTTGGTGCCGAACTCTTCCTTCCATTTTTCGTCAATAATATTATACACCTGTTCGTCGGCATCCACTTTATAGTCAGCGGGACTGCTGCACCCGGCCAGACTACAGATGCAAGCTAAGCCGCATATAACCAGGTGAATCGGTTTTTGGCTAAAACAATTGTAAATCATATATTCCCGTATCTGCCTTAGGAGTCTCTGAATCTTCTTTTCCCTTCCCAGTCTCGCCGGCCATGCTATTTTGCATTTAAGACGCCCTGATTTGCCGTGGCTTTGTATGGAAAATAGGGTTACAAAATCCTTATCCTCACTAACTCGCCGCAAGCCAGTTTCAAATCCGGATGTTTTCTTATCAATATGGCCCGGCCCCACTGAGGGGTCGCAGGGTTTGCCCATAATCGCTCCGGCATTTGTTCAACGACCGGCGAAACGTACGTTACTTGAGACCTCGCTATCTGTACCGGCTCACTGTTCTTGACAACTTCAACCACCATTCCTTCTCGAATGTGAGACAATTGTATTTCCTCGACATAGGCAACAATCTCACGCGGCTCAATTTCAGCCACGGCGAATATCGGTTCTCCCGCAGTGATGACCTCACCGGACCTTCGCAAGACATTTTCACCCGGCCTGCGTAAAGCTGCTTCGTTTGCATTTCCCAGAACCGGGATGACGACACCGTCGATTGGAGACTTCAATTCCAACGGCTTGAGCCTTGCAAGCAATTCATTCATTAACTGCTCTTGAACCTTTATTGCCTGGTGCACAACATCGAGAGCACTATCGGAAGAGGGGTAGTAGGGTTCGTGTCGCTCATATTCATCGTGTCGCTGCGAGGATTGTTTTAGATCACTTTGGGCCTGTTCGAGAAGGTGTTCATTCTCCTCAACCTTCTTTGCTAAAGTTTCGTACTGTACCCTTGCTTTCTCCAGTTCATAAGGTTCGATTACATCTTGCTCCAGGAGTTTCTCGGCAATCTTCAGCTCCGTATTCAAGTCTCCCAGCAGTATCCGGTCGGATGCAAGAAGTGCTTTTAACTCAAGTATGCGCAGTCTTGCGTTTTCGATATCGACTACAAATCTTCTCTTGTCCGTAACATAGTTGATTTGTCGATCGGTTTTTTCAGCTAAGTAACTGTCTTCGATAGTAATCAATTGGGCCATTAAATGCGCAATTTCTGCTTGAATTGTACCCAATTGAGCCCCTACCGTTTCATTCTCCAGAACTGTATCGACGACTGCCAATGTCTGCCCGAGGGTGACTTCTTCAAACAATTGAACAGGGACGCTTCTCAGGCGACCGTCGCATGTGGCGGCAATCTGATGTACCTGGCCTTGAGCTATACCTAAGACTTCAAAACGCTGCGAACGACTGTGAAACATGAAAAATACCACCGCCACAGCCGCCAGCCACACAACCACCGGCACGATGTGCATACGCAAACTGCCGCTTCTTTGACCTCTGCCGCTCTTCATAACCACCCTTAAACCTCTAACAGCCGTTCCTGCATCGTCAGGTTGATATTGCCGATTCCCTTAATTGCTTCAAGCTTTGCAAGCATCTCCTCGTTCTTGCTCGAGTTTCGAATCATCAAATGATACGCATACTCCGCCTCAGGTCCGCCCTCGGCGCCGCCGCTCGTCGATATCAGCGAAAAATTCCTGCAGAATCGTTTCAGCACACCGGTCACCGGATGGTCGGGCCCGACACGTCCCTCGAATGTAAAACGCAAAAACCCGTTGTGCGACAGATGCGTGCCGAACCCCGTCACATGCAGATACAGTAACGTCAGGCTCAGTACTATCGTCCCTACTATCGCAATCGAATGTGCCTGAGTCCCCGTCGCCATCCCCACCACCAAAGCACAGAATATAAATACCATATCACGCGTGTCTTTAACCACGTTACGAAAACGTATAATTGACAAAGCACCCATCAATCCGAACGCACGCGTGATGTTGTTGCCTATCACAACCATTATCAGCGACACAACAATTGTCACAACAATTATGGACTGCACAAAACCCTTCGAATAAGACAGACCAACGTGAGTAAAGTAATATACCCACGCAAGGACCTGCCCCAATACAAACGCCAGCAGCAGCGACGACAGTACACTCTCCGCCGAGTATGCCGTACCCATCGAAGCCGGGGCGTTAAGTATCTCCCACAACTGGTTCATAGCTCCCACATCCCCAAAGATATCCTCGGCGAACAAAATCCCAGCAGACACGACTCCTTTATCGAGTTCGCATACTTCGACATGGATTGCTGACGCAGCTCAAACTCCTTCGCCATCGTCGAAAGCCACGCCGGATAACGACCCGTAAACTTTATCTCTAAAATTGTCCTGTCAAGCGACAGCTTATGAAGCTGCCAGCCACCGCCGTTAAACCGGACCTGCGGCTCATCCGTCACGTTATAACTCAGTTCCTTGTCGAAAGTCACACGAACCCTCGTATGGCTGTCACCCTCGTATGCCCTCCGCCTGTACCGTACCAGCACAGCCGGCTTCGCGTTGATACTTCTCACGTATAACTGAAATTGTCGAAGTATCTTCTCATCCGTGCCGTAATACTGCGGGTCGGTAAACTCACCCGCAAGCAGCGGCTTTATATCACGGTGTTTTATCCTGTAACGGCTCTTCATAATCACGCTATTCGCCCGACGCTTAATCTCCAAAAAACGCGGATAAGAATGGTCATCCGTATAGCTGCGGATACGAAGCTTGAAACGATTCAGCTTCCCCGTCAAGCTCTCTCTGCAAAGCTGCATCTCCTCCGAGTCCACATACAAGCTCACTATCGGATAGAAGCTACTCGGCTGCAGCTTCGTATACCGGTCCTGCTCTATGTACGCCGCGACGTACTGCTCAATCGCCTTCGCCTTCGATTTGCTTATCAGATACTTCAGCTCATAACGAAACCTTAAAGTACGGTCCACCGATAAATCCGGCATCCTCGCCGCACCTAAACCCTCACCGCCAGCCGATTTACTCGCCTTCCCTTTCGAAATCTCTTTTTCCAGGTCACCAGCCATTAGATACCGCTCCTCCTTGCCCGTTCCACCTGCTCCAACTACCCCCCTTCACCCAACCGCAACACCTCCGCAAAGACACCAGGCATCAACACACCACCTGGTAATTGAACGGACCGACAGGGCATGCTCGCGCCCCCGAAGCAACCAAAGACCGTTCGATGAGCTCAGCGGCTCAAAAACAAAACTCCTCCGAGCCCTACCAAGCCGTTCAAACCAAGCTTACCTATTTTAACATTATTCTATCATATCCGGATGGTCAAGTCAATCCCATTCTTGGCCCAGCCGAAGCACACAAATCCGCCGCACCCATACCTGACTGCTTCACTCGCCATCTCGCCAGGAATCGGCGGCCACAGCTGTATGTTACGTCCTATAATTATGAATTTCCAGCCCCAATAGTTGGCAGTTCCCGGCGATGGCGCCGCTGCGTGCCAGTTGGCTATGTCATTGCCGTAATTACTGGCAGTTGTCCGGTTCAGCGAATCGCCGCCCGCATCAGGACTCTTCGGCCACGGGTCTGTCTCCCATGGATTGTCCGGATGGAAACCGTCGCTGTAAACTACCCTGTCAACCCCCTCTGCCCCGAATTACTGCCTCTGCCAATTATAAAGGCATCGCTCAAGCCCCCTTCTCACGCACATTTCGGACCTGCCATTGCGACCTCAACCCCTTGTTCCCTGCGTGACCCGCCTCGCCAGTTCATCGAGTGTAGCGTGCATCGCAGCGTCCCCCGTCCGCACACGGCCAATCTTGCTGCACGCATGCATAACTGTGGTATGGTCCCGGCCCCCTAAATGCCCCCCAATCTCTTCCAGACTGTGCTTCGTCAGATTTCTCGCTAAATACATACAAATCTGACGCGGCTCGGCAATGCTCTTGCTCCGCTTCTTGCTCTGAAGATCCGCAAGCCGAACGTTGTAATGCCTTGTGACAACGTCGATTATATCCGTAATACTTATGTGCCTGTTCGCCGATTCAAGCTGGTCCTCAAGAGCCACACGAGCAAGCTCGAGATTTATCTCATTGCCGCTCGTCATCGCCACCGCGTAAATCGTCGTAAGCGCACCCTCAAGCTCACGGATATTCGCATGGACCTTCCGTGCTATGTACTCGGCCACATCATCATTGATACTAAGACCGCGCAGATGCGCCTTCTTCTGCACGATTGCAACCCGCGTCTCGTAGCTCGGCGGGTCGATCCTCGCAACTAATCCCCAGTTGAATCGGCTAATCAGACGCTCCTCCAAAGACGGTATCTCGCTCGGTGGACTGTCCGCACTCAGGATTATCTGCCTGCCGTTGTTGTAAAGAGCATTAAAAGTATGGAAGAATTCCTCCTGGCTCTGCTCACGCTCACGCAAAAACTGAACGTCATCAATCACAAGTGCATCGGCAGACCGAAACTGACTCTGAAAACCGAGCACGTCACCCACTTCAATCGCACGTATGAACCGGTTGATAAAATCCTCACAGCTAAGGAGCTGAATCACCGCACCCCCGGCACACCGGGACTTCATCTCGCAGCAGACTGCATGCAGCAGATGCGTCTTGCCTAAACCACTGTTGCCGTAAATAAAAAGTGGATTGTAAGTGCTGCCGGGCGACTGACTCACTGCAACGCAGCTTGCGTGAGCAAGACGGTTGCTCGGACCAACCACGAAATTCTCAAACGTGTAGTCCGGATGAAGACTAAGCTCATACTCCTGCGACCGCCCATCACTGTCACGCTTAATGTGACCGTCAACCGAAAACTGTACTGTGACTAAGTGACCCGTTATCTGCTGAGATGCACGCGTAAAACTCCCCCGGCAGTTCTTATTCAAAAAGTAAACGCACGACTCGTCGGGACAACCTATCTCCAGCGAGCCGCCGGTAAAGTCTAATAACCTCAGATTATCGAACCACTTCCGAGTATTGACCGGGTCAAGGGCTTTGGCACGATCCAGAATATCTGTAAAAATCCTCTCGACTCCACCAGTTGCCAACGTGCACTCCTTTTGTCTATCCGTGCTGTCAACAAACAGAAATCACCCGATGCAAAAATCTTCCCTGGTTTCTGTATGGCCGAAATACGCCACCCTCTGCAGTCCTGGGAAAACCTTCTATGAAAGAAAACGATAGCCGGACTCTAACCGCACACGCCCGATTTGTCAAAAGAAATTAGCCGCCTTCTACGCAAAAAAAGCCGGGTTGAACAATTTTTTCTTCCACACTCGCAAACCACGCAATTGCCCTTGAATTTGCCGACGCTTTTTGAGAAACTGCTGGCTCCTGTGACTAACTGAACGCGATTTCTTTGCTCTGGGAAAATGCTATGGGAATCTTTTCCAAAACCCTCGGATATATCAGGCAGCGCCTCGGCAAAACTCGCGACAAAATCAGCTCCTCTCTCTCATCTGTCCTCTCCCTGGGCAGAAATATCGACGACCTCCTCCTCGATGAGCTCGAAGAGACCCTGATAAGCGATGACATCGGCGTTGAGACCACCGCAAAGCTAATGTCAGACCTGCGCAGTGCTTACAGCAACAGGCAGATCACAACCGCTGAAGATATCATCCCCTTTCTAAAAGAGCACATAAAGGACTACTGGCCACATCACGACAGGCAATTACACACCGCCCAATCAGGCCCTACAGTAATCCTCGTAGCCGGCGTGAACGGCTCCGGAAAAACTACCTCTATTGCCAAGCTTGCCTATATTCTCAGCCAAAACAAAAGCAAAGTTATCGTAGCTGCCTGCGACACCTTCAGAGCAGCAGCCGTCGAGCAGTTATCGATATGGGCAGACCGTATCGGCGTGCAAATCGTAAAACACAAACAGGGCTCTGACCCAGCCGCCGTAGCTTTCGACGCCTGCGAAGCAGCCGTCGCCAGAAATGCCGATTTCCTCATCCTCGATACCGCCGGACGGCTCCATACCCAGAAAGACCTCATGAGAGAGCTGACTAAAATCCGCGACGTCGTCACACGAAAAATCCCGGACGCTCCCAATGAAGTCTTGCTTGTACTCGACGCCACAACAGGCCAGAACGCAATCGCACAGGCAAAAATGTTCACCCAGGCCATTGATGTTACCGGCATATTCCTCGCAAAGCTCGACGGAACAGCACGAGGCGGAATAGTCGTCGCAATAAAAGACCAGCTCGACATCCCCGTAAAATTCATAGGCCTCGGCGAAAAACCCGAAGACATCGCAGAATTCGACCCCGATACATTCGTCGAAGCACTCTTCAACTAAACCAAAAAACAAAAAAAGGCCTGCAGGTCTCTAAACCCCCAGGCCTTGTCCCCTCCGGAAAACATCTTCCGGTTATACTCTTGGATAGCCGCCTAAATACTCCGTCTCAGGAAGACCGCCAACCAAAGGCATTGCATAATCCACAAACGCCCGCGTAATACCGTTGCCCTCTGCATTGATGAACTCATCCGGCATCGACTTGGTATTCTCCGCAACATTTATAAGTTCCGTCCTGAACAGCTCAACCTTGTAATCCTTGCCGTCCCCTACCCGCTTGATCGCAACCGAGCCGCTTACCTCTTCCATCGCATACTGCACCGCATGCCTGCCGCACCATCTCGCCTCACGCTTATCAACCTCGCTTTGCAAACCCGCAAAGCTCCGCTGCAGATAACCGAATGTATCCGCTCGAACTCGCCCAATCTTCAGATTCTCCTTCACCTGCCCCGCTAAAAAATCCGCCAGTGTACCTGTTCCCGAAAGCTGGATATTACCGTGCGCATCCTTCTCACCCGTGTCTGCGATTTTTTTCGTCCACACCACCCCGTCAACGTCGCACATCCCCTCGCTCACCACAATCACGCAGCGATTGAGTTTCCTGCAAACACCGTCAACATCCGATATGAACTTATCCATCGAAACGCCCCTCTCAGGAACATACACTAAGTGAGGCCCGTCGTCGTCTTTCCTCCTGCCCAATACCGTCGCAGCCGTCAAGAATCCTGCATGCCTGCCCATTATCACATCAATCTTCACACCCGGAAGCGCACGGTTGTCAAGGTCATCGCCCATCAGCGCACACGCCTCGAACTTCGCCGCCGTCCCAAAACCCGGACAATGGTCCGTCACAAGCAAATCGTTATCAACCGTCTTGGGAATATGAAACGCACGCAGCTCATAACCTGCCTTTGCTGCCACGTTGTTGATGATGTAGCACGTATTGGCCGAGTCATTTCCCCCGATATAGAAAAAGTACCCGATACTGCGCTTCTTGAATACCTCGATGATTTCCTCGCAGTACGCCTCATCCGGCTTAGCCCTGCTCGTGCCGATTGCCGACGAAGGCGAACCCGCCACCGTCTCCAGCACATCAGCAGAAAGATTCGTCAAATCGATGAAATCGTCCTTCTTCATACCCGCCACGGCGTGCATCGCCCCATACAGTGTCTCAATCTCCGCATGCTTCTGCGCCTCTTCAATCACCCCGACCAACGATGCATTTATCACGCCCGTGGGCCCGCCAGACTGCGCCACTACCGCATTAGCTTTCGGTGCTCCTGACATTTCAAAACTTCTCCAAAAAGATAACCGACCTCTTTCTAACTAACTCAAACTGACCGCTTTGCAGACAAAAATTAACGTAACCTTTTATTCGCTGATATGTCCTGCGTTACAAAAAATACGATAAAATCAGCTATCCGCCGCAGGCGGACTCAACAATTTTGCATTTTGGGTTTTGATTTTTACACTCTCAAACTGACCATCGGTCAGTTTGAGGTGATTATACGGATACCGCCCCTCCACACAAGCACAAAAAAACACTCACCCCCCCTCACTCAATCTCAACCGCACAACCAGGCCCAAGAAAATACAGCCACTTGCCTGCAACATTCTGCTTTAGAATCGCACCCGCCGCCCTGCCGTACAGCTCCAACTGCCGTTTGTAAACTTGCGCCCGCTCAGCTACTTCATCAACACTCACCGCATCCGTCTTGAAGTCAACGATGACCAATCTCCCCGCCGTCTCAATCACCATATCAATTATACCCTGCACGATAATGGTTTCATCATCGCCAACCGCCACAACTCCGGTTTCACTCAACCACTCTGACGCAGGCACAGCAAACGTAAAAGGCCACTCACGAAAAACCGTGTTGCTTTTATCAAGCGCCACCCGACCAACATCACTCTCAAAGAACCCGACTATCGCCCCGACATCAACGCATCCCCCTGCCGACGCCGTGATTGCACCTTCCCCGACCTTTTCCTCCAACACCGCCCGCACCGCACCTTCGCTTATTCGCTCAGTCAGCTCCAGCTTTGACAGCACAAGATGCGTCGCCGTTCCAACAAGCCGACCCTGTACAGAGTCCTCCACAACACCCTCAGACAAAGCCCTCGGCCTCCGTTCCAGCGCCCGCGAGTAATCCCGCTGCACAAATTCATCGTCCCTGTGTGTCCACTGAGTAACCGACCGCTTCGCAGGCAGAACCGCCGCATCACCATACCCATATCGCCAGCCAAGTCTCTCCTTCAATCCCGCCGGAAGCTTCGCGCCCCGTGTCCCCTTACCGGCTTTCACCTTCCTTTTCCCTGCCCCCTTTCCTTTACTCTTGCGTGTCTTTTCTACATAACTGTTCAACCGCCTTTCCTCCCCCTCCCCATACAGCTTCGCACAAAACAGCTTATCACCATCGCCCCTGCCCCCAAGTCCGGTCTCAAACATCTCTGCCAGCTCGCTGCTGTCACTCAGTCCGTAGAGCACCCACTCGAAATGACTCTTACATGACCGAAGCTGCCACTCCGCTATCCTGCCCACACTCAGCAAACCGTTACACAGAATCTCACGACACCGCTTCGCCTTCTGAGCCCCCACTAAGACTAACCGCTCCCTCGCCCGCGTCATCGCCACATAAAGTATCCGCATCTCCTCAGCAAGCGACATGTCCCTCCGCTTCTCAGCGATAACCTCAAAGCCAGGCGAGCTGAACCTCGCATCCGCCTCGTCGTCTATGACCTTCAACCCCAGCCCATATTCATCATCAACTAAACACTCCCCTCTCGCATCAGCCATATTAAACCTGTTGTTCAAATCCGCCAAAAACACGACCGGAAATTCGAGCCCCTTGCTCTTGTGCACACTCAGCACCCGAACCGTATTGCCCGCCGCCGTCTCAGGCCCCGCCGCTGACCAGTCCTGACCTAATTCCACAAGCTTCTCTATAAAATCTATGAACCGGCTCAAAGATGCAACCCCGCCGCTGCTCGCAAAGCCCTCGAACTGTATCGCCCGCTCGTGCAGCTTCAGCAAGTTAGCCCTCCTGCCCATACCGCTCGGCAAGGCACACACAAATGAAAGATAACCCGTATCTCGATACACCCGCCATATCAAATCAGCCAACTTACCACGTCTCGCCTCCGTCCGCCAACCCTCAAGCCGCCCCAGCACACCCCTCAGCTTTTCCGATAGCGCAGTATCGTCCCTACTTTCACTATACTCCACAACACAATCCAAAAAGCTCCTCTCCTCATCGCCCGTCCGCCCGCACAGCCGTATCTTCGCTAACTCCGTATCGGTTATCCCGAAGAGTGGACTCCGCAGAACAGCCGCAAGCTCGATGTCACGTCGCGGATTGTCCAGCACGCACAATAAACACAGCATATCACTTATCTCGGTCGCCTCAAAGTACCCCGCCGTCGCCTCACAGCTCACCGGCAACCCCGCCAATCGCAGCACCTCCACAAAATCAACCTTCTTCGCCACCGACCGCATCAATATCACAATGTCCCTGTACTCAACGTCCCTGTACCGCTGCTCGCCCTTGTCGAATATCTGAAACTCCGCCCTATCTATATCCGCCCCCACCATCCGCCTTATCCGCTGCGCTATCAGCGCCGCCTGCCTCTGCCGACCGCTGTATGTCCCCTCCGCCAAATCATCGTTCCCATTACCCTCAGCTTCCTCCTGCTTCTGCCCCTCCTGCCGTCTCCGCTCATCTAATATATGAACCTCGACAATCTTGTCCCCATCTCCGGCTCTTTCGCTGTCCTGCTCACCCGCCCTGAGCTGTGCCGACTCATCGTATTCGATATGACACAACTCTTTAGTCATCACCTTCGAGAACACCGCGTTCACAAACTCCAGGATTCTCGAATCCGACCGGAAATTCACATTCAAATCCACCCGCAGACCCTCATCGCTGCTCACCGGCTCGACAACCGCTCCATCGACCCGCTCAAGAAATATCGCAGGCCGCGCCCCTCGCCACGAATATATACTCTGCTTGGCGTCCCCCACCCCGAAAACATTACCACCCTCGCTCAGCATATCCAAAATCGTCTGCTGCACCGCATTAATATCCTGATACTCATCCACAAAGATATACTTATACCGCCCCCTAAGCGCCTTCGCCGTCTCCGAAGGAACCGCCCTACCCTCCTCATCAAAGCTCGCACAAAGCAGCTTCACCGCATACCGCTGCAAATCCGCAAAATCCAGGCAATTTATCGCCCCCTTCGCCTCCCCGTAAAACTGCTCGAACCTCTTAACAAGCTCAAGCATCACCATCGTCTGCAGACCGACAGCACCCCCAATCCTGTCTAAATACTCCGGATTCAAAACGGCAAGCTGCCAAAGCCCCTTCAGTTCCTTCTTTGCCGTCTCAGCGTTTACTCTGATAACCTCCACCGCGGCACCATCCATGGCATCGGGCTTGTTACTCTTCGGAGGCTTGACTTCACTGAGAAGCCCTACAAAACGTTCCCAATCCCCCTTCTTCAAAACCTCAAGACACTCACTTAGTGGCTGCACAAACTCTCTATCCCAACTCTGGGCCCACTTACCTGTTCCACTCTGACGATACAATTGCTGAGCACGTCTGATTCGGTCAACAGTGGCCTCGATTCTCTGCGCAACCATTCTCTTCTGCTCTTTGCCCATGTCCCCATCAAACGGATTCACCTCTTCCGCAAGCGCCCTCGCCCGCTCATACCAACTGTCCCGATTTACCACCCCATCTAAATAATCGCTTATCTCGACTATCTGCGATAAGAAGCCCTCATTTACACGCAAATCCCGCCTGCCCAAAAGCTCCCCCAACCCCTGCGCCAGATTCCCCTGCTCCCACGCCCAGTCAACCGTCTTCTCAAGAGACTCCATTTTCAACAGCCGCGACTCGTCCCCATCCAGCACCCCGAAACTCGGGTCAAGACCAACCTCATAAAAGTACTCCGTTATCAGCCGCTTGCAAAACGAATGTATCGTACTGATATCCGCCCCGCCCAAAAGCAGAAGCTGCCGCCGCAAATGTCCACGCTCCTCCCCATCCCTGCTTGCCGCCATCGCCGCCCGCAACTGCTCCGCTATCCGCGACCGCATCTCTTCCGCCGCCATATCCGTAAACGTCAAAACAAGCTGGCTCCACACATCCGGACACACACCCCTTTTCGCCGCAATACTAACGCACCGCCCGCTGAGCACCGCCGTCTTACCAGTCCCCGCAGACGCCGTCACAAACACATCCCGCCCCTGCTCGCCTATCGCACGCCCCTGCTGCTTCGTCCATTTAATCTTTTTTGCCATCGCCTATCCGCCCAAGCACTTCCGTCTTACCCATCCCCTCAAGATACCTGTACTCGTTCACCTGCCAGTCAAACCTGCACACCGACTTATACTTACACCACCCGCACGCGCTCTTGCCCCTGAGCCGGTAAGGCCGAACATCAATCCCTCCCGAAACTATCCCCTCCGCCAATTCCACAACCTTACCCTTCCCGAACTCAATCACCTTCTCAAAATCCCCGCCCCTAAGCGCTCCGCTCTTGCCGTAGTTGCCGTACTGACCATCCTTCGCCGTGACATCAAAATTATAATACCTGCTCCACCTTGAACACCCCTTGTCCAACTGCTCCCAGAATTCCCCGTTAAATATCCCCTTCGCGTACCACGGCCTTCCAGGCCGTGATTCCACCGGCACAAAGAATGCGCCTACCGGCCGGCCCCCTATCTGCCGACCATTCTGCGAATCACTCAGCGCCAAAAGATAAACCACCAACTGCAAATCAAGCCCGTAGAGCAATCCGTCCCAGCTAAACGACTTTCCGCTGCGCTTATAATCAAACACTACCGCTAATTTCCCCTCATCCGTCTGGGCTGCGTCAACCCGGTCTATCTTGCCGCGAAGATTCAGCTCACGCCCCTCCCCTAACTCAATCCGCAAATCACCTAATTCTCCGCGCTGCCCGGCAATAGTCCCGAACCCCACTTCCGAACGCACAGGCCGAAACACACCCGCCCGTATCATCTCAGCTACAGCCGTAACGCACCGCTCCACATTCTCGCACGCACAATTCAAAACAAACGCATTATGACCGCCGTGCCGGCCAAAATTCACCATGAACGAATCGCTCTCCATTACTTGCCCTGTCACCTCCCGCACAAGTTGCACAAGCCGCCCCTCCTCGACAGCCGCTATATCCTTTTTCTCCGCAACCAATCTCTTGACGACCGCATCCAGCACCCGATGATAAAAGTCCCCTACGTCCAATGGCTCCAACTTAAACTCCGCCCGCTCTTTCAAATCCAGAACATACCGCGAAAAATACTGATACGGACACCTCGCAAACGTACCAAGTCGGCTCGCCGAGCTCCGCAGGCACTTACCGAAAAGTCCTCCCACCACCTCCGCACCTAACTCAGCACGATTCTCGTAACCTATCGCGCTTGTCACCCTCCGGGCCAGCTCACCAAGCTCCGCATCACCGCACATTGCAGCCAACAACTCGCCATGCGCGCCCGTTTGCGCCTCTGCATCTCTCCCAAGCCCGCAGCAGAGCATATCCTCTAATTCACTCGCACTGTAAATCCGCTCAACGCAAATCTCCTCGGCCCCGATCGACTCGGCCTGCAGATTCTCAAAAAGCCCTTCCAGACTATCCACAAACTGCGACCGAACAACCCCGCCGCCTTTTTCATTAACCGCCGGATACGTCACACACAAATACTCCGATGCCCGCGTGAACGCGATATACGCAAGGTACTGCCTCTCCACCATGCTCTCACGCCTGCTGCTCCCAAGCTCCATCCCCGCCCGCTCAGCCAAAGCCCTGTCCTCGTCACCTAAGATACCCACCGACTCAATCGGCACGGGAAACTCCTTCTGCGTCGCACCAAGCAAAAACACCGCCTTCAAATCCGGATGCCTGCTCCGTTCTATCGAACCGACTAAAACCTGGTCAAGCGTAGGCGGTATAAACGCCATCGTCATCTCGGAAAACGCAGATTTCAATATCGAAAGATAATCCTCGCAAACTAACTTACACTCCTCGAACGCCTCGCTAAGCTCGTCAAACACATCCACAAACCTTTCCCAGAACTGACCATGCTCATCCGCAGCTTGTCCGCCCTTCCCTTGGCGGGCACCAATGTCCCCACCATCGCTCGCCTGCTCAATCCACCCTGCAAGTGTACCGCTTACCCCAAGCTCATCCAAAAACTCAAATACCCCCTCTGTAAACTCCCTTGCACAAATCCCCTCACCTTCACCTGCCCCTAACCGCTCGGCCAGCTTTACCAAAGGCCCCCGCACCCGCCCTTTAATCTCGTTGACCTTCGCCTCATCGAAGCGCGCATCGTCTCCACCGGCAAACTCCCACCCCTTCTCCCGCACCCAGTCCGCCCCCCTCACCCCGAACGCAACGCAATAGTTCTCTAACAAATCACCCATCTCCCGCTCAACGCCTGCAAGGTCCGTCTTCAGATATGCAAAAACATCGCTGCTCGAAAAGCCCTCCGTCACTACACTCAAAGCCGAGCATATCAACTCGACCACCGGGTGCCGGCTCAGCACCTTGCACTTATCAATAAAAAACGGAATCCCATAGTCCTCAAAACACGCAATCACATAATGCTCATAACTCCCGATATCCGACGCAACCACCGCAATATCACGATATCGATACCCCCTCTCCCTCACTAATTCGAGTATTTGCCTCGCAACAAACTGCACCTCCCCCCGTGCATTCGCCGCACACACAATACGAACATTCTCCACATCTCCGCTTCCCACTTCTAACTTCTTACTTCTTACTTCCAACCTGTCCCCACCGCCGGCCTTCCTGACTCCTGACTCCTGACTTCTAACTTCTGACTTCTGACTTCTGACTTCTGTCTTTGCCACCCCCGCCGCCCCGCCGCACACCGCCTTCTTCTGCGAACCTGAAAAAATCTCCCTTTCGATATGCGCCAGCTCACCGCTACCATCGAACCTCTTGGCCCCAGTCAATACAACAGGCCGCCTAATCTTCAACTTACACTTCTTCGCCCGATCAAAAATATCATAATAAGTCCGCTCCGTAGGCGAAAAGATACTCACATCGCCCTGCTCCCGCCTCGTCCCCCGTAAATCCATCCTCGCCGGCTCAAGGCACAGCGCAATATGACTCGCCGACGCAACCTTCATAAGCTCCGTCAGCATCGCCGATTCGCTGCCCGTAAAGCCCGAAAAACCATCCACCCATACCTCCGCCCCGGCCAGCCATTCCGCCTTTGCAACCTTCTCGCAGGCCTCCTTCAACTGAATATCCGGATCCACTCGCCTACCCTCTATTCTCTGCCGATACTCCTCCACTACCAGCGCAATCTCGCCGAACTTCAATCCTGCAATCCCACTTCCTTGTCCTAGAGTGCTGCTAACTTGGCCCGCTACAGAGGATCCATTCTCACTTCCCACTTCTAACTTCTTACTTCCTGCTTCCAGCTCACCCGATACCCGCTCTAAGTCTTCCGCCCCATACCCATAGCGATAAATCTCCCCAATCACCTCCGCAATCTCCCACCCTAAGCCGCTCCGCTCGGCACTGGCCCCCAACAGCGCCAATTGGTCACGCTTCTCACGCAGTATCCGCTGAACTATCATCGCCCGCCCAATCCGCGACACCGACCCCATTGCCGTCCGACTGCCTAACAGCATATACTCGAGCCTGCTGAACGACAGAACACTCAACCTGTGATAGCCGCTGATTTCCCCTCCACCTAATATCGCCCGCTCCGCCTGGTACGTCGCCTGCTCCGGAACAAGTAATATAATCCCCCGCCCGTCCCCCTCACGGCACAGACCCTCCACCACCCCCGCAACGCAATACCGCGTCTTGCCCGTCCCGCTCCTGCCCAATATAAACTCTACCGACATATTATCATTCCGCGCATTTAGCCCCGCAATTTTATTGCGCGGGTCTTCAAACATTTAGCCCCGCAATCTTGTCCGCCTTTTACCCGCCTTAGGCGGGCCGGCAATTTTATTGCGCGGGTCCTCAAAACACCACCGCCGCAACTTCTCACTCCCGCCTCTAAACAACCCTTCTACCACATTCACCATTGCTTTTCCACCCCACAACCGATACCCTATGAAGTAACAAAACCCAACGCCCGAAGGATACTCGTAATGAAAGCTCTTGGTATCTCAACAAGCCCACGCCTGAAAGGAAACAGCGACCTGCTTCTCCGCCGCGCGCTCGAAGGCGCCGAATCCGCCGGCGCCCAAACCGAATATATCCGCCTCGCCGACCTCGACATCGCCCCATGCAACGAATGCAACAACTGCTGCAAAGCAGGCGACTGCACCCTCGAAGACGACTATCAGCCGCTCATCGAAAAAATCCTCAACGCCGACCTCCTCATCTTCGCAACACCCATCTTCTTTATGACCGTCTGCTCACAGGCAAAAATCCTCATCGACCGTTGCCAGTGCTTCTGGGTACGCAAGTACGTCCTCAAAAAACCCCTTCCCGAATCGTTGCCCCCACACCGCCGCGCTATGGTCATCGCCGTAGGCGCCACAAAAGGCAAAAAAATGTTCGACTCCGTCCGACTCACTATGAAATACTTCCTCAACGCACTCGACATCACCCCCGCCGCAAACCTCTTCGTCAATCAAATCGACGACCTCGGCCAAATCCAAAAACACCCAACCGCACTCGACGAAGCATTCCGCCTCGCCCAAAACATCGCCGACCCCAACAACCCACCACCCCAAAAAACCATCGACATCGAACTGACACATAAGGAGACCCAAAAATGAAATCCAAAACAATCGCCCTGGCCGTCACCACCCTGCTCATCCTGACCGCGCCTGCACTGACCCAACAGAAAGACCCCGCCGTCGAACAACTGAGAAAAGGCAAAAACTTCATTCCCACAAAAATCTACTCACAAAAAGAGGACACCGAAATCATCAAGCTCTTCGAACGGCTCCGCGTCGCCGACGTCTCAGACGGAATGGACAAAGCAGGCCTCAAAAACATAGGCCTCATGTCTCCCGAAATACACCCCCTCTGGAAAGACACCACCCACTACACCCATCGCATTATCGGCGTCGCCGTAACCACCCGCTACGTCCCCACAAATAAGCCCCACGCACCCGCGATGGAAACGAAGCAGTTCGATGAATGGGTAAGCTCCACATACAACACCCTCACCCCCGAACCCTTCACCCCACTAATCCGACCCGGCACCATCCTCGTCTTCGACGACGCCCCCGATTCCGACGTCGGCACCATCGGCTCAAACAACATCATGGGCTGGAAAGTTGCCGGCTGTGTCGGAGTCGTCACAAACAACACCGCACGAGACACCGACGAAATCATCACCGAAAAAGTCCCCCTCTACTTTAGAAAAGTAGGCCGTGGAATCAGACCCGGAAGAAATGAAATCGAATCCGTCAACAGACCCATCGTCTGCGGCGGCGTACTCGTAAGACCCGGCGATGTCATCGTCGCCGACGGTGACGGAGTCATCTGCGTCCCACGCGAAAAGGCAAAAGAAGTCGCCGAATGCGCCCACTCCATCCTCGATGCCGACAAAGCAGGCCGCAGAAACCTGTACAAACGCCTCGGCCTGCCCGAAGACGACTCCGTAAAATAGAACAGCGGACGGGATACGACAGGTACAGATAAAGACTACCCGTCAATATCACCGGAGGACACCGGCTTCCTCTGCTGCTTGAGCAAAGAGCGTCTTTTCTTCTCCGCTAATCGCCTTTGCTTTTCTGCACACGACACCGAAGTCTGCTTCCGCACCCGCTTCTTCGCAAGCGCCCCTCGCAAAAGCTCGACTAATCGCTCCAAAGCCGCCTCCCGATTCGCCTTCTGAGTCCGATGCCGCTGCGAAACAACCCGCAAAATCCCATCTTTAGTGACACGACCGCTCAGCCGTCTCGCAACACGCCGCTTCTGCTCATCACTCAAGCCATTGCACTTCGCCAAATCAAACAGAAGCGTCACTCGCGTATTCACCTTATTGACATTCTGTCCCCCGGGCCCGCTGCTGCGAGAAAACTTAAAGACAATGTCCCCCTCCGCAATCGCAATATCGTCCGTGACTTTAATCATCGCCGCATCCACAATCGCAGCCAAAACGCCCACTAACCACCGGCTTCCGCTTCCATCTCCTGCTCTATCCTGTCAAGCTCCTCTGCCATATTCTCCTCGTCGATCTCCTTCTCCGCCTCCGCCTCATACTCCGCTGCGCTCTTCACTTCTTCCTCGCCCAAAGCCCCTTCCTCCGAGCTCCTCTTGCAACCGCTCACGGAAAACACTATCGCCGCAATCGCTATTATCAAAACCACTTTCCGCAACATCTCTTTAACCTCTCAAAAATAAACCTCGTTCCGACCACCTTACCCAACCTTCAAGACCTCTACTCCTCACCACCCTCTTGCTCATCGTCACCATCACCACCCTCTTGCTCATCGTCACCATCACCACCGCGTCCTCTGCCCGGCGGCCTGATATTCACCTTCTCGCGCCCGGCCTTTTCCACCGACTCCGAAACCCTCTCGCCCTTCTCACTCATCCGGCCAATCTTCACCTCGTAACGCTTCTGCTCCTTAGCCATAAGCCTATCAACTCGCTGCACCGCCTCCGTGCCCCCTTTCGCTTTCGCAAGCTTGCGAATCCGCTTCAGCCGAGCCACACGCCTGCGGTGCTTCGCCTCTTCATGCGCCCTTTGCCTTACAGCCGCCGATAATTGCTGACCACGTCCCTCCCCGCGACCCGCTTCCTTTTCATTGCCCTTGCCCTTCTCTGCCTTTGCCCCTCCACTCCCTGCGCCTTCGGCGCCTTCGGCCTTCTTTTTCGCCTCACGCACCTTCGCGCGCATCTCGTTCCGCACTTGCTCTCTCTTCTCCCGCGTTCGTACCCGCGCCCGCTCGCGAATCTGCTCACGCCGCTCCTCCTCTATACGCGCTCTCTCTCGCTCTTGTTCCTCATTGCCCTTCTCCGCGGACTTTTCTGACTTTTCTGAATTCCTCTTCTTCTCTGCCTCAACCCTTTCTGCTCGCCTGCCTGACCCGCCGCCGCCACCGCCGCCGCCGCCACGCGCGTAAGCACCGCCCGCAATCAGCAAAACACTAAGCAGAATACCCGCAACTATCATTACTCTCTTCATAACAAGTCCTCCTAAATATTCTTGCCTCAACTTCACCGCTCAGTCCAATCCAGTCACACCAGCCGGTCTTCTGACCGGACAGTAATCATCATACCAACTTGCACCCTGCAAGCAATACCATAAATCGTCTCCGTAGGCAATCCCACCTGCCCTCCTGCCCTCCTGCCCTCCTGTCCTCCTGCCGACATATTTAGCCCCAGGTTTCACCTGGGGTTGCAATCGTTAGGAATACTTTCCCAAATTCGCCTGCCCCGCAGGCGAAATATTTAGCCCCGCAATTTTATTGCGCGGGTTATAAAAAACCGCAAGCTCTGCTTGCTTCCACATCCCGCCGAATCCTCGAGTGCATTCTACTATGGCTTCGCTACAGAGGACCCACATTCATCAATAATTTATCCCGCCGGTAACCGGCAGGGGGATCAATCATCGATCATCAATCCTACCAGCAGGCCCGCCTGCCGTAAACAGTACCGCAAATCGTGTGATCAGCGCCCCCAAAAGAACGTACCCTAACATCACCTGAATACTTAACAATATGTGCCCGAATATGCTGTGCGCATTTGCATACATGTCGCCGAACCCGAGGGTTGTCTGGGTGACAATGGAAAAATAGAGAGTCCGGAGTGGAACAAGCCACCACTGTATTGCAACGCCGTTATGGTCAACGAAAAGGTTTTCCACAATCCCCGGCCGAGCAATCCTCCCCCAGTGGTAATAAATATTCGCAAAAACAAACGCCAAAACAAAAAACGTGGCGATTATCCGCCCTGTCGAAAGGCCGTAGTCGCTCATCCACCAAAAAGGTTTCACTAACCACTTCAGCTTCGCATGCCCCTTATACCAATCCTCCCAATTCATCCGCCTAATGTTATATTCCAAAAGCTGTTTTGTCCTCGAGTCTATCCGCACGCCGCCCAGACCAACACCGCGGAAATTCGTCTCGCGGTCAATAGTGCATTCCCATAATAAGGTTGAACCATCAACAACACCTACTGCAAAATCCGCTCCTTCCAGATAGGCAAACCGGAGATTCGCTCCTTCCAGATGGGCATACACGAGATTCGCTCCTTCCAGACGGGCAAACTCGAGGTCCGCTCCTTCCAGGTGCGCTTCGGTGAGGCCCGCTCCTTCCAGATGGGCTTTGCTGAGGTACGCTCCTTCCAGATGGGCAAACGCGAGGTCCGCTCCTTCCAAGTGTGCTTCGGTGAGGCCTGCTCCTTCAAGCCAAATCTTTTCATTAGGATTTTTCTCACACCACTCATTCCACTCTGTCATATCTTTTTTATCTGAGCAGCGTTTGAGCATCTCGTACTGCTGCTGGCTGAACCGCCGTTGACTATTCTCTCTTTTTGAATTTTCCTTTGTCATTTTGATTTTTGCGTTTTGATTTTTACTTTTTCTCTGTGAGCTCTGTGGCTGATTTTGATGTTTAAAATAAGGCCGGACGTGCACAATGTCAACAACCATTGAAATCCATAGAAAACGCTCAGCCATGAGTGACAGAGAGCAATTCACATCAACCGATAACGGCCTGCTGGTATTGGCACCGGCCAAGCTCAATCTGGCGGTTGCTGACAGCGAGCTTGCGGAGATGGCGGGTGGGCTGGGCGGTGCAGGTGCTTTCTTAATAATCGCTGTTCTGATTATCGGTGTTTTATTCGCAAAGGAATATTTCTTTGGTAGCAAGAACAATAAAATGGTGCAAAGCAGAAATGGTCTGCTCCTCGAAAACTGTACCAGTTAAAGTGAGAGTATAATCAGCTAATTTAGTTATGTACCCACCAAATTATCAGTAACAAAGCACTAGCTGCTTGATGCCGAAAACTATTGGTTTGAGTCCCTGTGCCTTTCTGCCTACTTTTCTTTAGTCTCCGCCGGAACCTCAATTGGAGCCATATCCCAAGCTCTGATCGATGTGAACTCGGCTTTGCCGTCGGCGCTGAACAGAGATACACCCATGCTGTCCGGGCGGGTGGGATAAATGCGTTGTGTCAGACATTGACGACCATTGGCAAAGACCTCCAGGATTGTGCGATCGAGGAATATCCGCAGGCGCAGCGACTCTGCCGCCTTAAGCTCAAAAGGCGCCTCCTGGGCAGTCACCAAAAGGTTTTCGCTTGCTTTGGGTGTATTGTACTTGCCGCCATAATTCTGAACGTAGGTATGGTATACAATTTCCTCATCCAGGGAACTCTTCTCAACCTCAATGCGAAGATGCTTCTTCCCGGGATCGTAGGAAATGACGGTTTCCTCCTGTCCCTGCCGACTTCGCCGGACTTTCACGCCGCATGGTGCGGTAACGCCGGGTGCGATCTCGACCATCAGTTCCAAGCAATCGCCACTGATATTTCCAAGGACACTGTCACTGCCGGCGGAAACAGTAATATTCTCATATTTCCGTGGCTTGCGCCGCAGATTCTCATATTCTTCTACGGGTTGAATGAGCAGCGTGCCGTCGGTGGCCAATGAAAGCACACGCGGCATCGTCATCGTCCCGGCCCAGCCGGTCGCTATTTGTCGCTTGGGGTATTTATGGTCGTCCGTTGCCCAGGCCCACATAATGCGTCGTCCCTTATCATCGACCAGCGTCTCGGGAGCAAAGCAGGCTCCGCCGGGCCAGTTCATGCGAGCATGCGATTCAGGATGAAACTGACCGTCCTTGAACTCACCGAGATAGTAACGGGCTCCCTTTATATGAGCTATGCACAGCAGCATGTGTTTGTCGTCGAGCTTGAACATGTCGGGGCAGGAAATATCCTCGAAGGGCTCGACGTCCGGCATCTCGCGACTGAGCAATGGGCCGATGTACTCCCACTTCTTCAAATCCGACGACTTCCAGACCGTCGCCGGAGTCGGACGCTTGAACGGATGACAGCCGAAGATCGCGAAATAGGTATCCCCCTCCAGCCAGCCGTGCGGATCCCAGAGGTTATATTTTGAGGGATGCGGATCGCCGAATTCATGGCCTCGCTTTATCGACACAAACTTCCACACATTCAGTTCGTCATCCTGGGCAACGGCCACCGAAACGCCCCCATGGCCGGAGATAATTGTGGGAGTCCCCTGCTTATTGATAAATGCGTTGCCGCTGAGGTCAAAGATGGTGGCGTTGGGATGCTTTTTCCAGTGGATCAGGTCAACACTGGAAATATGCCCCCAACCCCCGGGGCTCTTCCTGATATACATCAGGTGATATCGGCCCTTCCAGTAGATAGCCGCGTTGGGGTCAAAGGGCCAGGCCACCTCGCTGTCAGAGATGATATGATAAGCCGGTCTCATATTAACCTTCTCATCAGCACCCATGACATGGCCCGGAAGAATGGAATACACTGTACCGGCCCCAACCGCCTGCAAGAAACGCCGTCTTGAAAAAGAGTTACTCAAATTTCTCTCCAATCAGGAAATTAAAGGTGTCCGCCTGCCCCATAGGAGGTACATTTTTGAGTAATCCGGTTAATCCGGGGACACCATACTTATTTCTACTTCCTCTATAAAACTAAGGACACAGTACCTATTTTTCTTCTCCATTCTAATTCATTCATCGATTTCAAACTGCCTTCATCGACCATATCGCCCCTTGTCGCGGCGCTCGTCTCGGCGTAGGCGCCAAGCCGTAGCCGGGTAGCCCTTGGCGAAGCCGGATCCGCCCGGCAAACAACCACGTTTAGATCACTTGAACATTCGAATTTCGATATTGTTTAGGATTTACTGCTTAGCATTTAGAGCTTAAACCCAATCCGTGCCCAAATAATATCTAAATAGCCCGAGAAAGCAAGTCCTTTTTACTCGTTAGTATGTAGCCGCTCAAGCCCCTCCGCCGCAACCCCATTCACCCACTCATAGGACAGATTGGCTCTCAAAGAGAAGCGCGAAGCGATTCCGTGGACGCAGGCATGGTTACTCGGAGAAAGCTCGCTTTCAGAGAGTAACCTGCCGAGAACACAAAGCCAATCTGCCCGCTGAAATCTTCGTGCCTCTTCATCTGTCCCAGACTTCGTTCAGCCGGTCAAAAATGGAAGCGCACGCTTCCGTGATCGAAGGCGGGGCGTTCTGAAAAAGCTCGCTTTGAGAAGAACGCCCGCCAAGAGCACCTACCGGCTGAACACCTGAACTCTTCGTGACCTTCGTGTGCTTCGTGGTGAAATCTCTGGGTTCTCTGTGGCTATAATCTATCCTTAATCCGTGTAATCCGTGAAAATCCGTGGTTTGAACCTTTTTTTGTTACTTCGTGCCTTAGTGTCTTAGTGGTGAAAATCCGCGATGAAAAACTCTTTACCTCACTCTTCACCTGCCCCTAAGGTGAGCTTGTCCCTAAGGGGCTGGCACTGAATAGCAAACGGCCTGCCTTCGTGAACCTCTCCGTCCCGGCAATCAAGCCCGTGTAATCCCCCATCGCACCGTCACCGAATACCCATCCATCTCCCCGCCTCTCGTAGTGAAGCGTAGACCCCTGCATCTTGGAACGCAAGTTCCAGCAGGGGCCGGCCTCTCCAAACCTCCCAGCCAAAACTTCCCTGTCGGCCCAGCATGTTCGTAGTCCTTTCGATTAGTCTTTAAGACTACAGCCGCACCTGCCGAGTTCTCTCTTCGAACCACCTGAATCGGCCCGGCGCCACCCGGCCCCTCCAAACCTACCAGCCAAAACTTCCCTGTCGGCCCAGCATGTTCGTAGTCCTTTCGATTAGTCTTTAAGACTACAGCCGCACCTGCCGACCCAAAAGGTTCGTAGTCCTTTTGATTAAGCCAAACAACTACGAACATAATACAACACCTCCGCCACCGATATCCATATTATTGACCTTTGAATATTAAATGGAACGTTGCTGCACAAGCAAAGCGAAGATGTCATTCCCGCGAAATTTACCCGCCGTCTGTTTGGCAGGGCGGGAATCCACTTCTTAATTCGATATTCCCTCCGTCCTTCCCTTTCGGCAATCGTAAATTAACAATCCCACTTCTCACTTCCTTGCCCCCCCTGCTTGCCCCGTGAGATGATTCATCTATCTCACCGGGGCCATCCCCAATCGAAAATCGTAAATCGTAAATCGTAAATCCCTTCGCCTGCCCCGCAGGCGACCTTAGCCCCCGGTTTCACCGGTGGGTTGCAGGCGTGAGGTATGCTTTCCCAACTTTGCCTGCCACGCAGGCGATGTATATAACCCCCGGTTTCACCGGTGGGTTGCAGGCGTGAGGTATGCTTACCCAAATTCGCCTGCCCACAGGCGAAATATATAGCCTCGGCCTTTGGCCGAGGGCACACCCGAAAACACTGGCATCTTCACAACGACTTTGTCATTCCCGCGAGATTTACCCGCCGTCTGTTTGGCAGGGCGGGAATCCACTTCTTAATTCGATATTCCCTCCGTCCTTCCCTTTCGGCAATCGTAAATTAACAATCCCACTTCTCACTTCCTTGCCCCCCGCCACGTCAACGGCCTAACGGGCTAAGGCCATTGACGAGATGCGATATACGATATACGATATACGAGATGCGAGATACGAATTACTGCCGCAAAGTCAACTGATTTAACCGCAGATTTCATGGAAATTGTTTGACAAATATCCCTTTTGCCGTCAAAGTATAAGACAAGGACGGCCATCAGACGATGGATCGTCGGGGCGGACTTTGAGTTACTATCAGGGGCTAAAACCCGCATACACGCCGCTTTCCACGTCTGGCTGGCTTCCGAAGCGTGTTTTATGTAAATATGAACAGTTATTTTGGGAAAGGGGTTTGAGATGGCTAAGAAGAAGGTAGCTAAGAAGAAGGTAGCTAAGAAGCCGGAAGAAACATGCTTTGTGATGATGCCCTTTAAATCCCCTTTCGACGTATACTATACGAGCATTTATAAGCCTGCAATCAAGAATTCCAAATTGGTGGCTGTTCGTGCAGACGACCTGTTTAGGCCAAGTGCTATTGTTTCTGATTTGTGGCAAATGATCCAAGATGCCAAAGTTATTCTGGCTGAACTCACTACAAAGAATGCCAATGTGTTCTATGAACTCGGACTATCGCACGCTGTTGGTAAACCTGTCATCTTGGTTTCAGAGACAATGGACGATGTTCCTTTTGACCTCCAACAGTTAAGAGTGTTGCTGTACGATAAGGATGATCCTAACTGGGGAGACAAACTGAAGGCAGACATCACATCCTCAATCAATGAAACGTTAGTTTCGCCAGTTGAAGCTGTTCCAAGTATCTTTCGTAAAAAACTGAAAAGCCAGGCGCCGGAACAGGAAGCGACTATTGCGAGAATCCAAATTCTGGAAGACCAAATACGTTCATTGAGACTGAGAAATCGTCTCTCCCGCCAGTCAAGTACTGAGTCACGACCGGCATTTGAACTCAGAGATGTTAGTAGCACCGAAGAACTTGATAAATGGTTACGTCGTTGGAGAAGAAGAGGCATAAATCCTAAGCGCCTGCTGATGTATGTTGAAGAAGCCGACTTCATCCCGGAAGAAGAGAGTGATCATTTGAGAGGTGAACTTGGTTTATTATAAACGTGTCAGTGAGTTGATTTAGCCAGTTGTTACTGCAAGAAAGTGAAAAGGACAAAATAATATGACGACAGAAGATATACTGAAAAGAATTGATGAATTGATAGGGCTTGGGAATGCAGTGCTGGCAGCAAAAATTCCTGCGATGGCGTACTCATCCGCCTCTGTAGATAACGGTAAATTTAGAGGTTTTCGTTCTGCTTCGCTTTCGTTTCTGGAACGTATCTTTGGGACCAGCCAGACATATTATAAAGAATTTATTGAACATGTGAGAAACAATTGGCCATCTCATACCGAAGTTGGAATAAATATACTTCAGGCTGCTAAAGCAGAAATTGAGGGAGGTTGGTTATTTACGGTAGAAGGTCAGGTATCCGCTGAGATATTTGCAGATTTTATAGCTTTGGCAAAAGAGGCATTGGATGACAACAAAGATGTTGCAGCGGTTCTTGCGTGTGCTGCGCTTGAGGATGCTTTGAAGCGTGTGGCGATAAAAGAAAATTTGGATGTGGATGATAAAGACATGTCCGAAGTTATAAATGCGCTTAAAGCTAAAGGTGTAATTAAAGGAGCACAAGTACCAATAGTTCAAAGCTATGTTAAACTCAGGAATAAAGCTTTTCACGCAGAGTGGGACAAGTTCGACAAAGAAAGTGTTAGCAGTGTAATTGGGTTTACAGAGCAGTTCTTACTAACAAACTTTAGTTAAGTATTCCAACCCTAACTCTCTCGAACCCAGCTTATTGGGGGAGGCTATCTTCAAAGCGTTCTGGCGATGTTTACCCGCCACTGGCGGGCACCCAAATTATACCCTTCTGGTCAAAAACTACAACATTTATTTCGTGGCTCAATTCACGAATCCTCTAACTCCAACTCTCTCGCATTTATCCCCGCGAAGCTACTTACTTCGGCCCAGCAGCAGGGGACCAACTCCTGCCCCAGACTTCGTTCAGCCGGTGATTCAAAAGATTGACTCCAAAGGAGAAACGCGAAGCGATTCAGTGGACGAGGCAGGGCACTGTGGACAAGCTCGCTTGGCAAGCAGTGCAAGCCGAGAACACAAAGACAATCTGCCCTAAATCCGTAACCCCAAAAAGAAAAATCCGTGATAATCCGTGTCAATCCGTGGTTCCAATTTCTTCGTGACCGGAGTTTACCCTGGAGTGCCTGCTACCTTGGCTTTTCAACAGAGGGTGCCCTCTCTGGCTAACCAGATCATGTTAATCCTGTCTATCCTGTCTAAAAAAACCTTGTACTAATTCGCGGTTCCCCCTCCTGGCGCTAGGTCTCATTGCCATCTACTGAAGCTTGCCTTGCCCGCCTTTTACCGGCCGCTTGCCCGCCATTCGTGTGGCGGAACGCAATACGCGATACGCTATACGCTATACGAACCCAATCCGTGTCCACAACCCGCAATACGCGATACGCAATACGCGATACGAACCCAATCCGCGTCCATCCTACTTATAAGCAAACAAACGCATTTCAGTCGGCTTTTTATAAAGAGCGAAGCTCTTGTGGCCGAAGGCGAAGGGCCTGCGGACAAACCACGTTTGGAGCAAGGCCCGCGCCGAGTACACCTGCTGACTGAATCCCGAAGTTTACCCTCGAGTGCCTACTACCTTGGCTTTTCAACAGAGGGTGCTCTCTGCGTTCTCGGCGGTAAAAAATCCGTGCAAATCCGTGTCCATCCGTGGTTCGAACCTTTTTTTGTTACTTAGTGTCTTTGCCCGCCCCCCAAGGTGAGCTAACGACGAGAGACCAGCGACCAGCGACTATTTTTCCCTTGACATCTAACTTCCCATGTTGTATAATACCCACCGAACATATAGAAAGTGAATATAATATCAAAAACTCGCTCGTCTCGGCGAAGGCCGAAGCCGTAGCCGGGGAGGACTAAACCATGGCCACGTCGTATTTACAAGATGTTATCTTTTGCCTCTTAGCCCTTGAACTTTTTCAAGAATCAGTGTCAATCAGTGTGAATCAGTGTCTAAAAAAACTTTGTACTAATTCGCGGTTCCCCCTCCCGGCGCTAGGTCTCATTGCCATCTACTGAAATTTATCCGCCGGACGTTTGGCGGAACGCAATACGCGATACGAACCCAATCCGCGCCCATCCTACTTATAAGCAAACAAACGCATTTCAGTCGGCTTTTTATAAAGAGCGAAGCTCTTGTGGACGAAGGCGAAGGGCCTGCGGACAAGCCACGTTTGGAGCAAGGCCCGCGCCGAGTACACCTGCTGACTGAATCCCGAAGTTTACCCTCGAGTGCCTACTACCTCGGCTTTTCAACAGAGGGTGCTCTCGGCGTCCTCGGCGATAAAAAATCCGTGCAAATCCGTGTCAATCCGTGGTTCGAACCTTTTTTTGTTTCTTAGTGTCTTTGCCCGCCCCCCAAGGTGAGCTAACGACGAGAGACCAGCGACCAGCGACTATTTT
>JAUVYV010000089.1 GCA_030602885.1 Phycisphaerales bacterium | reverse complement strand
CCGTCCCGAGTTCATTCCGCTCGTACCGAGCGGCGAGAGGGAGAGCCCTCTCGGACTCTCCCCGAACAATCGCGATTGTAGCATCAAACCATTGAGCCCGATAGAGACGAAAAAAGACCATCGCGATTGTTCCAGTCATATCACAAGGCGGCAAAAAACGCCGCCTTGTTACAGCTTCGCCTACGGCTCAACGGATGACTTCGCATTCGCTCAGCGATTTATTTTACACCCCGCCGAAGCGTAAAAAGAGCCTGTAAATAAATGGCGGCGGTCAGGAAAGGCAGGCTCTTTTTACTTCAAAATGCTGAGTGCGATCGCAATGATGGCAGCTTCGCTGCCGCTAAGAAATGTTCAGCATTTTGATTCGGCGGGGTATCCCGCCTACGGCGGGACTCCGCTCCGGCTCAGCCAGGGCTTCGCCGGAGCTCCGCCCCACCCCAGGCGGGAAAGATGGTCCTCGCTGAATCGAGGTGCTGCACATACCATAGCGAACACCCCACAGCCCCATCAATCTGGCCATACTCGTATGCACCTCACGACATATCGGGTTGTTTTAGCCTTACACTCGGGTAGCACTCGGGTAGTCCGCTGCAGGAGCTGGTCTGCTAAGGCACCTCGATGCCCCTCTGACGTACCCCTACAAGCTCGTCAGTCTCCCCCTGGTGGACTTACGGAAGCCGCGGGCTGACTATCCCCCCGGATGCCTGGCTTCTCCCCTGCAGCCGGCTGGCTTTGCGGTTCAGGGTGGGAAGCGAATCCCCTGCCACTCCGGACCTCAAAAAAATAATTCTAATTGCCTGTTGACTTCGAAGTCGCTTTACCGATAATGCTCTTTACCAGGGCTCTGCAGGAGTGCAACCTTGGCGCCTCGTACGAACGAGCATGACCTGGGGAGCTCGTCATTTTTCACCCCCAGGTTGACGAGCTCCTGATGGTCTGACCTGCTCGGTCGGGGAGGCCAAAAACTCATCCTTTCGGAAGTGGTTGATCCGGTGAGGGGTGTGTGTTCGAGCGACACACACCCCGCCGGTCTTTAACCTGCTATAAGTGTTGCTCGAATAAGGTCTTAAGTAATGTGTTGCTCGGCTCAAGGATGTGCACCCCCAAAAACCGCGATTCCGGCCCAAAAATGCGGCCCTTTAGTTCATACATCGGAAACAACTGTCGGAAACGCATCACAGTCAACTCTCAGGCGTTCTCGTGCCATTTTACAGATAGCCCGACAGTCCTCGGCGATTAAGCTCTATGAGCACCTGGCTTGTGGCTTCGAATCCCGCCGTCTCGAGGAGCTCAAGCGATGCCGAAAAGTCGGCTATTTTGTCAGGCACAAAGAGACCGGCCTGGTGCGACTTGCCCTGGACAGCTGCAAGCTCCGTTGGTGTGCTCTTTGTGGCTCAGCCAGAGTCAGCTGGATCACCCACGCCGTCTCGGAGTGGTTGGCGAATCGTGACCGCCCCAAATTCGTCACGTTGACCATCAAGCACAGCGCTGCTGACCTCAAATTTCAGATCGACTGCCTCTACCGGTTCTTTCGTACCCTGCGACATCGTCCTGATTTTTGTTCGCACGTCCGCGGTGGAATCTGGTTTTTCCAGATCAAGAAGTCAGACAACGATGGTCTCTGGCATAATCACCTTCACTGCGTTGTCGACAGTAATTATTATTGGCACAAGGAACTTAGCCACACGTGGTGTCAGGTTTCCCACGGCAGCTTCATCGTTAAGATTAACGAAATCAAGGACCCGGGTAAGGTCGCTAACGAAGTCGCAAGGTATGCTGCATGTCCCTGTGATTTACCGAAGCTCGAGCTTGAAGATATTGTCACCGTGTTTCACGCTCTGCACGGTCGGCGAATCTGCGGCGCGTGGGGAACTGCAAAGGGCGTCCCCCTCAAACCGCCAAAAGATGAGCACCCTGAGCTCTGGGAAAACATCGGCAGCCAGGCTGTGGTCCGCGGCCTCAGCGAAACCGATCCGAACGCCAGGGCAATCCTCAAAGCCTGTCAGTATCATACCGTCCTCGATGCCGGAATCACCTGTCGCTTTACAGATGACTTCCTCGATAATAACCTCGCACACATACACAGATTGGAGACAGAATCTTATGGTTAGTTACGACCAAGAACGCAAGCTTAAAAAAGGCCCCTGGCCGAAATGCCGGCAAGCGTCGGGTCCGCACGTGGACACCGATGTCACTGTCGGTGATGTCACCGCCGAATTCCTCGAACAATTTAATATTGGTTTGGCGGATGGTTCGATTGTTGCGATGGGGACATTCGGCGATTTCCCTGACCTTCCCGACGTCGACTGATTTCTGGTCCTCAGCACAGGGCACCCGATTTGTCTCCGACGAGCTTTTGATTGGCCCATTCTCGACAAATCGGGTTAAATTCGACTCGAAAAACCCGATAAAATACAACACGCAAACCACCACCGAAAAAAGAATATCCAATCGCAGGAGAAAGATTACACCACTCCGCATAGATACCACTGTCGACATCGATACCACCATACAACACACACACCATTACAGGGCACGTCAAACGTCTATCCGACACCGAGTACCGCATCGTGACATCCTACGACACAACAACATCGTGACAACACACAACGCCGTCCAAGCCCGTACGTCTGCACGTCCAGTACGAATCGAATCATATCACGACACCGAGTACCGCATCGAAACACCCTACGACACATCAACATTGATACAACACACAACGCCGTCCAAGCCCGTACGTCTGCACGTCCAGTCCGTGATGTATCTACCGATGTTAGTTCTCCTTGCCGTCCCGAGTTCGTTCCGTCCGTACCGGCCGGCGGGGGGGACACCCCCCCCAATCCCCCCCAAACCAATCGCGATTGTAGCATCAAACCATTGAGTACGTAAGAGACAAAAAAAGACCATCGCGATTGGTCTAGTCATATGACAAGGCGGCAAAAAACCCCGCCTTGTTACAGCTTCGCCTACGGCTCAACGGATGACTTCGCATTCGCTCAGCTGTTTATTTTACACCCCGCCGAAACGTCAAAAGTACTCTGCGTCCCCGACCCACCCCCGCACTTTTGCCTTCAAAATGCCGCGAGCAGCTGCTCGGACGGCATCAAAGATGCCACTAAGTTATTTGCGGCATTTCGATTCGGCGGGGTATCCCGCCTGCGGCGGGCCTCAGCTTCGGCGTGGCCTCAGCTGAAACCCACCACAGCCGGGCAGTGACAGCCCCGCTAAATCGCGGTGCTGCAGTTAGCTTAAAGCACATCGCAATGTCACTCCGTTTGTGGACCTCATCGCCGGGCCCGACGAACAATCGCCAGGCATTTTCCTTCCAGTCGCGTAGCACTCTGGTAGTCGCGCCAGCATCCGGGGGCTAGCTTATAGCAACAATCGCCCTCAGTGCTCCGTAAATGGACAAACGACCCCTGCAGGGTGCCATATACCCTTGATATCCGACTTCGTCCATCTGCTCGACTTCGCTTTCTGGGTAAAATGCGAACCGACGGCTGAGCCGGCTCAAAAGAATTTCGCTTTTTTTACTTCGTTTTACTATTGACCACGACTTCGCTTTGTCGATATACTCCCAGACGTCAAATTCGCTTTCACAGAAAGGAGCTCAAAATGGAAAGAAGACAACCCTTCACACTATCTTCCGAGGAGACCGATAAACTCCTCACCTTCCTTGTGCAGTCAGCTGCATGTGCGAGTACGAAGCACTTGCGTCACCGCAACTACACGATGGCCCTGGTAATGCTGGACACCGGCTGCAGAGTCGGTGAGCT
>JAUVYV010000117.1 GCA_030602885.1 Phycisphaerales bacterium | reverse complement strand
ATTGCCGGCAACGTGGCCGACTTTCCCCTGGGAGCTGCCGGACCTGCCGTAATTATGGAGAAATAAGATATGTTATGTTTCACTGAGCAGCGCTGCTGCGTAAACACCCACTCAATTATCAGACCGTCCGAATCTCCCCACCCAGCCGAAAGGACTCAATGACCAGCTACAAAAAATGCTACGAGCTAATCCAACTGGCTAATCGAGCAAGGGTCAACGGCAACTTCACCCTCGCTGAAAAATTCATCAAACAGCTTTTGCAGGAAGCAGTCAAAACCAAAGACATCAAGCTAATCAACCACGCAGCGGAAACCCTCCTCGAACACCGCCGGCTTCACCTCGCCCACGTCTTCAAAATCCTGAAACGTATCGACCCAATTCAAGCTAAACGAAAGGCACTATCATGACACAACTACAACTCAAAACACTAACGCCCGACGAGTGCGACAAACTCCTCAGCTACCTACAGCACCCGCAAGATCCCCAATGGCACCCCAAGGTCCATCATCGCAACTACACAATGGCGCTTCTGATGCTCGATGCCGGCTGTCGAGTCGGTGAGCTCGTGCAGCTGGAACAAGACCAGCTTTATTACCACGACGCCCCTGTCACTTCACTAACCATTCTGAACCACCAGGCGAAAAACAAACACGAGCGCACAATCCCTATCTCAGACCGTCTCAATGTTGCAATCGACAAAATGTACCGCCAATGGTGGAACAAAGACACAGCACTCGGAGCTCGAGCAGCCTTTTACGCCAACCATTGCCAGCACCCACTCTCTATCCGCCAAGTCCAGTACATCATCACAAACGCCGGTGAAATATCACTACACCGTGACATCCACCCGCATCTTTTGCGGCACACTTTCGCTACCAGGCTAATGCGCAACGCCCCGCTACCAGTCGTCCAGGAGCTGCTCGGTCACAAGAACCTCAGCTCAACGCAGATCTACACACACCCCAACGATGAAGACCGCAAAAAAGCAATTGACTCAATGAACGAAAAAAAGTAACATCACAGGGTCTTGGAAATCCCAGGGATGGGCAAACGAAGGAAAAAACATCGACTTCCATATTGGATACGGTCTCAGGAGTTCCGCCTGTTAAACAATTCCGAGAAAGATTTTTTAGGCTATCTATACTCATTTGGTCCGGACACGTGTTGGTTATGGAATTGGAGATTGCAAAAAAAGTTTCACCGGTCCAGACGGACGATCCAGTACTGGCTTGCGAAGCTCAAGTACCTCGGCTTCGTATGGATCGAAAAACCATACGGCCCCGAGCGCAAAATACACACCAGGCCACTGCCATGCGCGGAGCACTGGGTCAAGTTGATCGGCACCCTTGCACTCAGCAAAGGACTCCGCAAACAAAGCCGCCAACGTGGAGCTCGTCAACACAACCGACCGCCCATTCACGACTGGAGCAATCCGGCCTTCATCGAGCTAACCAAGCATGTCATTATCAACGAGCTTCTCCACCGCGGTGAGACCTTTGAGACGGCCTCAAAGGTTGCCGACCAGGTCATCGAAAAAAGCCGGAAAAAAAAGGGCTTAGGGGGGTGCAAAAAATTGCACCCATAATCTTATTAAGAGAGAAAGACACTCTCTTACTGAGGAAGCGGAATTTTCGACCCTGTCGAAGTAAAACTTCGACCCTGTCGAAATGGCTTCTTATCTGCTCAATCGCCGCAGGGCTTTGCTGTTCAGTGGTGAGGAAATCGGGTACAATAGGTAATATGGGACAACGTCAAAACAAGACTGACATCGAGTACGGTGACGACTGCGTTCACTGTTTCGACCCAGGCAAAACTCCGAAGTACCTCTATGCTCGGTTCAGTACTGTCAAGAAATGTGTACCGCACAGACCCCCTGTTTGCAAAACTCCACCAAACGACCGTGTTTTCAAATTGACCCAACACCATATAGACCCCTGCATCTTTACTTACCAAAGTGCTGATTGGTCCGTGGAATTTTATTTCGCCTTTATCCCCGTGCCTGTCAGCCGCCTTTTCCTGAGAGACGGCCTCGGCTGGGATTACTTCTACGGTGACGCCCCTGGGTGCATCGCCGAGGGACACGTCTTCACCAACGCGATCACTTGTGACTGGGTCACCGGTTGTAGTTCCGGCGGAATCGCTGTCGTTACCTGGGGACTTGAAGCCTTGCGGGTGATGGATTTGCTCAACATCGAGGTTGCAAAAGACCTGTTCATGGAGATGCGCCCCCTCGATGATGGCAGCAGAGTTTTTAAATTCTGCCGACT
>JAUVYV010000077.1 GCA_030602885.1 Phycisphaerales bacterium | reverse complement strand
GCGAGGCATGCTGAAAAATAGAGAATGATTTTTCGGCCTCCTTGAGACGCCAGAACGATGTTGCCAGAAAATGCTTGAGGGTGGGTGGTGGGGAGGCCGGAGCGGCAATTGCTCCCAATCGCAATTGCCGTGCCGGCCAGGTGGATACACTACTACGCACTGACTTCATAATTATGGCTTGTTCTGGGGACGCTGTCAATGTGTGGGTTACGCATTCAGGGGGTGTGTGTGTATAGGTCTTCTGACGCTGTTTTATAACGCCACTGACGCTCTTTCATAACGCCACTGACTGCCTTTTATAACGCCACTGACGCTCTTTTTAGGCAGATTAACATACCCACTCCGCATAAAAATTTCTCGTGAGCTCGTCGAGAACTTTTATTTGAGATCCAGTTCCTCGTCCGGGGCGATCAGTTTCTCTGCCGGCAGGTCGATAGCGTCCAGGACATCATAGATTGCCAGGATCATGTCGAGCCTGCTTGCGGACCGCCTTTTGATTACCTCGAGGGCCGGTTTGTCCATGTGCAGGGTGTGTCTTTTAATCCCGTGCAGGTCGGCAACTATTTCATCGACGAGTTTGTTAATTCGCACACGGGCCGTCTGTCTTGGTGTTGCCATGATTACTCCCTTCGTGGTGGTGTAGTTGTTGCGATCAGGAGGACCGCACAGGTTTTGAGGCCCCGATGGTACCAGGCGCAGTGTTCTTTTGCGCAGGGAAATATCACGGGGCCAACCTCGAGTTTACCAGGGGTCAGGTCGATGGATGGCTCGACGAGCAGCCGGGCGCTCATTACGGGACAGAGTTGTCCCTTTTCTAAGGGGTTCATTTTTTCTCCTTTTCGTCTTTTGTCTTGACGCCGGCAAGCCGCTCGATCCACTTGTCGAGGCCTTCGAGTCGTTTAAGGATTTCCTGGATCATGTCGGTATGCTGGATGATGAGATGCTCGAGCATAACGTAGTTGGACATGCTCTGACCCAGGAACAGGGTCAGGTTGTTTTTTAGCTTGGCGTGGCAGTTCCGGCATAAAGTCGGGGGCTTGTCCTGGAAGAAGATCGCCAGGCGTTCATGGTTCACGCACTCGTAAAATCCTTGATACTTCTTCTTTTCTTTTGTCTTGTTTTCCATGGGGCACCTTTGGTTTTTGGCTAATGGATTAAGGGTTGTCAATTTGTAGTTTCTTCTTCGGCCGACGCCGTTTTTCCGTTCTGGCAGGTGTCCGAAAATGTACCGATGTCCGTTTTTGGACATTGAGCACGAATTTTCGTGGACCGCGAAGTTGCCAACAGGGCTTTCGCGGGATTTATTCCGAAAATGTCGGACGCGAAATCCTGCCATTCTGGCAAAAATCGATATTTTTGGGGGACTTCGGCATTTCCGATCGCTTTCCCCCTTTGGCAGGCGTGCTCGTGAACTCTGCATAAGGATAATTATCAGAATAAGCTGAAAAGGGTGGGCGTTTTGGGCGGCTGGAGGCCGAAAAGGTGTTGGTAACCTGTTTACAGGTTGTTGATAATTAAGTTGTCCACAAGATACCAACAGGTTACCAACAGAAGATTTTACCATAACTCGCTCCCTTGCTTGCAGTTACGGACTTATCCACAAAATCCGAGGCCTTCTATTACTACCTTGTACTTAAAACTAGTAGTAGTAGAAGCCGAGCGCACTCGCCGGCGGAAGGGCCCTCGAACGCCCTGGAGCCGGCAAAATCAGGGTACGAAAAGGGCGTTGTCTTGTCAAGAAAAATCTAACCAGGCGGGCTTTTTCCCGCCTTCATACGGCAGGGCAAATTTGCGTTCGAGCATGATCCAGCCGAGGCTTCGGCTGTCGACGAAGACGTGGGCGTTGATGCGAAAGTATTTGCCGCGCCGGATACCGGTTAGCTCGACGAGCTTTGCGGCCATGAGCTTGGTTTCGAGAAAGCGCTTTGCGCGATAGGCCAGCTCACGCGCCGCAGGCCTCGAGTCGTTCAGCTCGAGCGCATCAATGCCGGAGATCCGAATAGGGATCCGGCGGCCGATGATAGGCGGCCAGTCGTCGATGTCGCAGACGAAGGTGTCACCGTCTGAGACTTTGATGATGCGCGAAACGGTTGCGTTGCCGTAGGGCATAGTTACTTTTTTTCTTCGTTTTCGTCGTCTTGGAGAATGCTCTCGATGGCTTCAATGATGCGCAGGATCAGGCGCAGTGAGCCGGCACATGAGACGATGCGTTTGATGAACGCGAGGATTTTTTTCATAGGTCAGGCTCCGGATTCAGGTTATCCCAGGGATTAGGTTCTTCGGATCCGGGGTTGGCGATGTCCCATAGTTTTTTGAGTTCCTTGAGTCGCTTTTTGCCCGGATTGTGGCAGACATAAACATCGCCGAGCTCGTCGTGGCGGAAGTCAACGAATGGGGCCTGAGTCCAGATCGTCGACCAGTGGGCCGTGTTGCCGTAAAGGCCCCTGGCCGCGACGATCGTTTGCAGCGTCTGGAGTGTGTGCGGGGCTTTCATTCCGACTTTGTAGACGAGGTTGGTGTAGGTTCCAGGGACAAAATCGGCGAGGTCGAGCTCAGTTTGCGAGATGGGACCGGTGATGGCTCTTGCCCAGGTGACGGGTGGGGTTCCGGCCGTGAAGTACAGGACATCGAAAAGTTCCAGGCCGTCGTCCAGGAAATGTGCGCTGTCGTCAAAAAGTCGCGTTGTGCCGGCAGTGCAATAGCCTTCAGTGCCCCACGATTTCGGTTGCCAGTCGTCGGGACCTGGCGGCATGATGAACTTTGTGGCTGCCCCTGGGAAGGGATAGCCTTTTTTCAGTTCAAAAAACGGCATGTTGGCCTCTTAGTAGTCGGCCAAATCTGTGTCGACCAAGAGGCCGGAGACTTGGCCGGCATCGTCCATGACTCGGCAGTAGAAGGTGCATTGCTCGTCGGGGGCCACACCGAAGGGCATTGTTGCGGCCCAGGGTGAGGCTTCAGCCAGGGCGGAATAGCCGACGAGGCGTGCTTGTCGGAAGTTCGGAGTCTGGCCGGCCGTGCCGGGCAGGGTCATCCAGAGCTGGAGGGCTTTAATAGGGGTAAGGGGGTCGGTAAAAGTGACGTCAACTGTGGTGATGGCCGAGATGTCGCAGTCGAATGTGGTGAGACCGGTCGGGGCGGCGAAGGGCGGCGGAACGGATTGACCTGCGAAACCAGCGTCGAGGAGCCTGGAGTTGAACATGATATACCAGGAGATCCCGTTGATGTACACGTCCTCGCCGAACGGGCCTTTGACGGTGTGAGTTTGCGCGTAGGCGTTCCAGAGATCCCGCTGGGCCTGGGTGAGGGCGGAGGTCCATGCGCCGGCAAAGAGGCTGAACACGTTGCGGGTGGCCTGTTGCCTGGCGGAGTTGGGATTTGTGGGCGTGCCGCGACCGCGCATGTACATGCCGCCCTTGTTATGTCCATAAGTTGTTCCGCCGATCGAGCCGGATCCGGCCGTGATGATTTGCGATTGGAACTTCATTGGTCTGGCCTCCATTAGAGGGTGGAAGAAAAAAAAGCGTCCGGTCGCAAGAGGTACTCGCCTTGAGCTGGGCAACGAATTGCCTTGAGCTTTTGGGCGGACCCGGGAGCGCTCCGGACGCGAGTGTGTGGTACAAGGGGGGATTCTACCCGGGCGCTGCGCAGCTGTCAAGGCCTTTCAGGATCAATCGTGTGATACAACGCCACTACAAGGCCATGACCCCGCCATGAGTCAAACCAGCTTATTTGTGCTTGTTTTGGGTACATCGGGTAATTGATAGTGCTCAGGATCGATTCTGAGGGCTTTTTTTTAAGCCCTTAAGGTCTTTATAGCGGCGGGGGCGGCGCTTTTTGAGCGGCGCCGCTGCCGCGGCGCTCTCCGGGGCGCCTGTGGCGCGCCGGCACCGGCGGGCGTGGCGCATCAGATTATAAAAATGGCCGCGCGCTTGCGGCCTTCCATGCCGCGGCATTGCGCCATCGCCCGAGCGCAGGTTTTAGGGGAGGTCCCCAAAACCCAGCGACCGGTGAAACAGGCCGGTTTTTTTCTCTGGTGGAGGGGGCCGCCAGGGAAAAAACCGGCCGAAACTCAATAAATATCAACGCGTCTGACAGGGTTTTTGAGACAGTTTCTCGTCTTGGATCGTGGAAATTGTCTTGGGTTTCCTGTCTTGAATTTTCGTCGGACGCCGGGATGCTGAAAAAATCTGGACGGTTTTTCGCCTGACTTGGAAACGATTAACAAAGTGGGGTAAAACGTAAAAACCAACGTGCGTGAATTTCTTTTTTTCTCTTAAAGGCGTCGATTGGTGGCCGAAAAAATTTTTGTTATGCCTTGGCATGACAAAAATAATTCACCCGAAAATGAGGCAGCCATGAATGATTAATTGTCCTGTGGACAATTTCATTTATATCCCATTTTCGGGTTCCTTTCGTCGCTGGCAGTAAGGCCTGTAAGGCCGCAACGCATTCAAAGTTCCAGCTTTTGTTCTTTTCAAAAACTTGAAGAAAAGAGCAAAAGTGGAAGCTTTGGTTCGACCGCTTTCCCGGTCGAACTTAACATCCGGATCCAAAAAGCGACGGCGAGGCATGCTGAAAAATAGAGAATGATTTTTCGGCCTCCTTGAGACGCCAGAACGATGTTGCCAGAAAATGCTTGAGGGTGGGTGGTGGGGAGGCCGGAGCGGCAATTGCTCCCAATCGCAATTGCCGTGCCGGCCAGG
>JAUVYV010000045.1 GCA_030602885.1 Phycisphaerales bacterium | reverse complement strand
TTGCTGGTAATTTACACCTTTTTATGCAAAACAAACCCAATGTCAAAATAACTAGACAACATTTAACTCTATGCGCAAAAAGGACTTACAGAAAATTTCTTGGAAAATGCCGCAAAAAAACAAACCCAAACAAACCCAATTCAAAGCCAATTCAAACCCAATTTCAGCCCAAACAAACCCAAAGCAAACCCAATCAAACCCAATTTTCCGCCGAAAGCCCTCGGCTTTATGCCGGGGGTTCTACCCAGACCTCAAACCGGGGACCCATTTTTAACCCAAAATCGCAGCGTGCGTTATTGCTTAGAGTCTGTAATTACCTCAGCCACGAGCTTCAGGATGGTTTTTTTTGCGTTTTCCACTGGCCCAGCCAGATGCACCCCCGCCGCAGCGGTATGGCCTCCACCTCCGAGGGACTGGGCGATTTTGCGCACGTCCACACCCCCCCTGCTGCGCAAGGAGCATCGGATTTTGCCGTCTTGGGATTCGACGAACAAAGCCGCCACCTCGACGGTGCTAATCCGCTGGCATTCGTCGATGAGGTTTTCGGTATGCTCATATTTTGCGCCGGTGCGTTTGAAATCCTTTTGCGTGATATACTGAGAGGCATATCGTCCGTCGAGGTGCAGTTCGAGCGTGTTTAGCATGGCCATCATCAGCTTGATGCGAGGAAAGGAGTAATTCTGGTAAATGTTGTGATAGATTCCGGTGGGGTCGGCGCCTGCTTCGATGAGGTCGGCACAACTGCGGAAGGTTCGGCTGTCGGTGTTGCTGAAGTGGAACCAGCCGGTATCGGTTGCCGTTCCTGTGAAAAGGACCTGAGCGATACCGGTGGTTATTGGCCAATTGGCGTATCTGAAGAAATCGAGGACAATCAGACTTGTTGCTGCGGCGCCGGCATCGACCAGCTCGATATCGCCCAAACCATCCGATGTCTCATGGTGGTCGATGACGAGAACGGGGGTTTCGGTGTGTTTAAGGAACTCGTCGAATTTGGGCAGTTGGCTGTTGCTGTTGGTATCGACGATGATGATGAGATCGAATTTGCCGAACTGACCTTCTTTCAGTTGCTCAACTGTGACATCGGCACCGAGTACAGGGACTTTTTGCTCGAAGAGGAACCGGTACCATTCGGGAAGCTCCGACAAGAACAGCAGTTTTACATCTTTCCCCTGGGCAGTGAGCATCTCGCGCAGTGCCAGGCAGGAGCCGCAGGCGTCGCCGTCAACGCGGGTGTGGGTGGTTATCAGACAGTTCAACGAGCTGCCGATGAGATCAAGTGCTTTTTGAAAGTCCTGTTTTGGTATCATAGGCAAACCTTCCATTCAGAGAGGCTGGGATTGTATCAGGCGGGACGAGCCAATGCAAGGATGCGGAGGCGGCGGAGCGGTTTTGGACGTTTGTCGTCATTTGCCGAGTATTTTGAATAGGATGTCGAGGTGCTTTGCGGCCAGGGAGACGGGCATAAGCGGTTTCGCTTTGCCGGCGAGGCAGTCGAGGAAGTGCTTGTAGAGTGCGGCGTCGTCGCCGGGGTGCTTTGACATATCGACCTTGCGGATGGTTCTTTTTTCCCTGCGGTTCTTATCGACCCAGAAGTGCTCGATTTCAGGCGAGTTCCAGGAGCAGTACGCAAAACGCAGCGAGCCCTTTGTGCCGTAGATTCGGGTTTCGTTGGGGATTTCGGCGTGGACGCCTGCGCCGCGTTCGTAGTAGTAGGTCAGGCCGGTGTCGAACTGCATATAAGCTGCGCCGTGCTCTTCAATGTCGGATTTTTGCTTAGGGTTGCGGAAAATTTTCAGGCCATTTTTAGTAAAGGCGGAGATTTTTTTTAATTTTGGTTTGTCGCCGAGCAGACCGAGATGGAATGAGAGGTCATAGACGCCCCAGTCAACGAACGGGCCGCCGGCAGCGAGTTTTTTTTGCATGGCCCAGGCCCCTGCCGGGTTGTATTCGATGAAGGTGCGGCGCATGAGCTGGTTGTGGTGGATATGATAGACCCTACCGATGTCGCCGTTGTCGATCATTTTCTTGATAAAGCGGAACTTCGGCTGGAGGCGTGTGTTCCTGCAGGAACATTCGCAGACGACGAGTTTTCTGTGTTTCTGCGCTTCTTTGAGGAGGCCGTTCACCTGGGGGCGGTTGAGGACCATCGGCTTTTCGAGCAGGATATGCTTGCCTGCGCGCATAGCGGCCTTGGCCATCTCGAAGTGCGTAAAGGGCGGCGAGCAGATTATGACGGCATCGACTTTGGAGTCTCTGAGGATGTCACGATAGTCGGCGGTGCCGTTTGGGACGGAGTATTTCTTCAGCTTTGTGGTCAAAGCTTTTTTGTTTGGGTCGGCAAACCAAAGGACGTTTATTCGTTTGTGCTTTTGGATTCCGTCCATGTGCAGGTCGGCGACCATGCCTGCGCCGATGATACCGATATTGACCTTGTTCATTTCGTGCTCCTTATGTCCAGGAAAAGACCATACGCATAAGTTTCTTATCGATAAGTTCCTCGTATGCCGCGGGTGCATCTTTGAAATCGAATTGCTTCGCCGGGATGACATCCGGCTTTACCTTACCTGCTGCGATAAGCTGCATCATCTCGCTCAAATCGTCGGGGACAGTATCGCGTGATGGGAAGATGTCCGGCTCGTTGTCGAAGAGTGTGGGGCTATACGAGAAGGAAATCGGCTCATTACTGGTTCCGAGGATGACGACTCGGCCGGACGGTGGGTAAGGCGGCGCCCAGGGTTTGGTGTGAACGAGGCGGGCGGTGGAATCCACCAACTTTGCTATGCCGGTGGCATCGATAGCGACATCGACACCGCCGTTTGAGATTTCCTTCACCCGCTGCTCGACATTTTCCTTTGCAGCATTCACAGCATAATCAACTCCCGCCTGCTTTGCCGCATCAAGCCGGGCCGGGGCCATGTCTATGGCGATGACGGTTGCGCCCATTGCCTTGGCGCACTGGGCGGCGAGATGGCCGATGAGCCCCAGGCCTACGACGGCGACGGTGTCTTTTTGCGTAACGGATGCACGCTTGACGCCGTGAAGGGCAATGGCACCGACCTTGGTGTAAACGGCCAGAGCGGGGTCGGTACCTTCGGGAACGGGGAAGACCTGGCTTGCGTTCTTGAGTGCGTACTCGACATGCGCACCCCAGCAGCGGGTGTAGGGAGAAGTGAAGTCACTTGGTCCGACAAAGACGATTGTGCCGGGCTTGAAAGAGACGCCTTCGCCGACTTCGACGATTTGGCCGAGGTTTTCGTAGCCGGGAACGAGGGGGAAATCGGCACCTGCCTGGGCTCCTGCGAGGACACGTGTTTCGGTGCCGGTACTGACGCCGGAGTAAAGGGTTTTTGTGAGGACCTGTCCGGCCCCGGGCTTGGGGACGTCAATCTCGGCTATTTCTACTTTGTAAGCATCACGAAATACTATCGCCTTAGACTTCATCGGATTCTCCCAATGGCGAGCCTGTGCTTGCATCCATTTCGGCGGCGCCTTCGAGTGCTCTTCGCTGTTCGAGTTCGTTTTGGATTGTGTCGAGCTTGTTCTTATCAAGGCGGTACAAGAACAGCAGACCAGCCGTAATCACAGCCAGAACCGCGGGGATAATACTCAGACAAAGGCGAATTCCGACGAGTGCGTGGTCGGTTTGGGGCTGATTGGCTACATAACCGAAGCCGGCAAGGACCCACATCATAATAATCCCACCGATCGCAACGCCTGCCTTGTAAGCAAAAGTCGATGCGGAGAAGACGAGTCCAGTTGCCCGTCTTCCGGTCTTCCATTCAGAGTAATCAGCGGCATCAGCATACATTGACCAGACGAAGGGCATTGTTGGGCCGGAGGCAAGCGAGTATATCCAATGAAGTGCAAAGAGCATCTTGATATCGGTGGGCTTTAGATAGTAGTGCAGCCACATTGTTACGGCTATGACTGCCATGCAGCCGATGTAAGCATTTCTCTTGCCAAAAGTCTTTGTGAGCCATTTCGATAGCGTGATCCCAAGCATCACGCAGAGAGTCCCGCTAACCATGAATACGGCCGCCAGTCCTTCGTTGCCCACATAGTACTTGAAGTAGTACATGATGACACCACATCGAATCGGCACATAGATCAGTGTCACCAAAGACACCAAAAACAAAACAATCCACGGCACATTACGGACCAGATCCCACAGATCGTGCAGCGGCGAGGATTTTTGGTCCTTTGACGGATGGACTCGCTCTCGTATTGTGGCAAAGGCAATAAGGAACACCCCAAGGCACAGCACGCCGAAAACCGTCATTGCCAACGGAAAGCCGATCTGGTCATTGCCGCGGCCGAGCTTGGCCACCATCCAGAGCATCACGCCCTGGACGACCAAAGAGCCGGAGTAGGCACCGATAAAACGATATGATGTCAAACTCGTTCGCTCGACGTGGTCGCCGGTAATGACGCCGGTGAGTGAGCAGTAGGGAATCATCATCGCGGTATAGACAACCATCATCAGGGCGTATGTAGTGAAGGCATATATTTTCTTGCCAAAGATGTCGAAGCCCGGGGTGATAAACATCACCACTCCGCACACAACATACGGCACGCACATCCAGAGGATATAAGGGCGGAATTTTCCCCATCGTGTTTCGGTGCGGTCGGCGATGAGGCCCATAACGGGGTCGTTGAGGGCATCGAATATTCGAACTGCGAGAAACATGGTGCCAACAAACGCCGCGGGGATGCCAAACGTGTCGGTATAGAATATCGGCAGAAAGAAGATGATGACCTGCCAGATGAGACTGCCTGCGAATTCGCCGCAGCCGTAGCCGATTTTTTCCTTGACCGGGACTTTGTTGCTCATGTCGGTTCTCTCCGAAAGCAGACATTGTTACAGTAAACTTTCCGAGTGTGTGTATCAAACGTTTTTGGCCGGAAGGGGCTATCTTATGGTCTTGCGGTGAAGAAATCAACATTTGTATGCAGTTTGTGTGTCAGGTCAGAAATGCGATTGCTCCGATAGCATGTTGGTAAACCACATCCCAGATTTCCTGGGTGTTCCATTCGACAGCGTTTGAGGTCTCCATATAGGGCGTGTCGTCGGGTCTTCCAATCCAGCCGCAAATGCAGGCCTCGGGTATCTTGTAGTTAAAGGCAGAGAATGGGATAGGGTGTCGGAATCCGACGCCGGTGAAGAGACACAGGCCAACAGTGTTGTGTCCTAATTGCCATTGGAGGAGTCGCTCGGCAGCGTCTTGATAGCTTTTCTTGGCGAAGAGCTTTCCTGCCCTGGCAAGTAAATGTGCATGGCTGGTCCATACGGCTCCGCAGGGATGGACTATGTCCTGATGGTTAAAAGGATGAGTAAACGTCCTCACGGTCCTGGCTCTGCCTGCGTCTCTGAAGAGCTGCGTATCGGGATGAGGCGGGTTTATGTAGATGCCATACGGGGTAATTGCGAAGGGGTTGCTTTGGGCGTCTTTTAGGAGGTAGTTTTCGATGTACAGCCGCACGGCCTCGGCTGCTCGGTCGGCTGTGTCCTTCAGTCGCTCAATATCGAGTTCGCACAGCCGAAGCAGAGCGAGAGGTGGAGTGGCGGCGAAGCCGAAGCTGCGGTAGCCGTCGCGAGAATCCTGTTCGAGGAAGTAATGAGAGAGAGGTGTATCACCTTTGTCCTGACGAGAGAGCAACTCTTCGGCGAGCTGTCGTATTCGAGAGGTAGAGACTGCGGAGACATCTGCTGCAAAGAGATCGAGTGCGGCGGCGAGCTCCGCTGCGACGAAGAGGGTACGTCGGTCGGTGTTGTGGTTTTGGCCGTACTGCCAGGCGAGCTTAGCGAGTCTGAGGCAGTCGGCGGCGGATGAATCGGGAAGTATCTTAGAGACAAGCGCCTGGTTTCTTACGAACTCGAACTGGCAGAGGGGGTTGTAGGTTGTGCGGACTTTTCGTTCGTCGCCGGAGTTTGGGATATTATCTGTGGTGTGGCAGCCGGAGGAATCGGCGATGCAGCCGGGATGATTTTCGAACCACCAGCCGTCTTCATACTTGAAGCCGGACTTTATTTGACCGCCGCCAACGTCTTCGTAAATCTGCCCTTCTTCGCTTATCATATTGTGAAAGAAGCGATTGCCCCACTTTATTTCGTCGATGACTTTCTCACGGAACGCAGGGTGACCGAATTTGTAGATGTGGCAGAGCGCTTCGAGATTAGTCTGTGTAAAGGCCATCCATTTTCGCAGGTCACCGGCGTCGTACCAGCCGCCCGCTGCGGGAATCTGCGTGCCGTCGGCATCGAGGACTGCGTCGTCGAGGTGCATTGCGGGGCGAATGGCAGGGACATCGAAACCGCTTCGCTGGGAGTAGAGGTAGATGAGGAAGCCGCGGAGGAGGCGCTCGTAGGGTTTCTCTTCGACGAGAAAGGGCGTGGTCAACTGACACTCGGTTTCAATCTGGTAGATACCTTCTGTCTTGAATTCTGAGAAGTCGCCTTGCCAGAAGGTACCCCACCGTGAGTCGATTCTCTTGAGTTGGCCTTCATAGAGGTATCGGTCTCGAAAGCTGCGGTAATTTTGTTCGCCGGGGGCGTATTTTCCGTCCAGCGGATCAAAAGGCCATCGGAAGGTTTTGTCGGACCAGTTTGGGGGCTTTGGTATGTTACGGGCAAGGCGGTCTCCGACGTGCTGAATGTAGAATGGTACTCGGTCGGGCAGGTTCTTCCTGTCTTGCGGTGCAATCAGTGTCAGGGGCTTGGGCGAATCGGGGCGAAAGCCCAGCTGGCTTGTGCACAGAATAAAATCACGCGGCGGCTGGCTCATTTGGCCATCGCTTTTCTGGGAGTAACTATCGGGCTGGTCCGGCATTTATTGCTCCTGCAAATTTGCGATATTATCCGTAATGGTGTTGTTGTGACGGTTTCTGTGTTAGGGGTCTGCTGCCTTGGCCAGTATGTCCTCTGCTGTTTTGCAGTCTTTTGCAATTTGCCGGGTGAGGCCCTCGGCAGTTTTGAACTTATGCTGGGTTCGGATGCGCCGGATAAATTCCATTGCCATCCAGGTATTCGAATTGCTCGGGGCGTCGCGGTGGAGCAGGTGGGCTTCTATCAGAAGCGGGTATTCGGCGCCGAATGTTCTGGCCTGACCGATGCTGAATACCGCCGGCAGTCTGTCTTGCGCCCTGCAGATATCCTCTATGCTTGTCCCCAGTCCAACGAATCCGGCATAGACACCCTCTGCCGGTATGACCTGTCCGGGCCTTTGCATATTCAGTGTTGGAAAGCCGAGCTGTTTCCCTTTTCCTCTTCCGGCGATAATCTTCTCTGTGAGTGTATAGGGCCTGCCAAGTAAGACTGCCGCATCGGCAACATGTCCGCTTTCGAGCATATAGCGGACTATCGTACTCGAAACGCGGACGCTCTGGCCGGTCGAAAGCCGTGTCACTTTGGCCGGAACGACGACGAGGTCGAAGGCGTTTTCTGCGGCCATTTGACGCAGTGTATCGATATTGCCAGCCCTGGCGGCACCGAAGTTGAAATCGTCACCTTCGACCACCACCGCGGGCTTGACGTCCTTGACGAGAAACTTGTCGACAAAATCGGTGGGGGACAAGCCGAGCAAGCTGACACTGTCCCTTAAGACAATCAGATAGTCTGTTCCGCACTTGTCGAGCAGATGCGCCTTGAGTTCCAGCGGCGTCAGGACTCCGGGCGCTTTTTCAGGGTGTAGAATTGCAACCGGGTGCGGCTCAAACGTCATGGCTGCCAGTTGGGTATTCCTCTCGGATGCGAGTTTCCTGCCTGTAGCGATGATTTCCTGATGGCCTATGTGGACACCGTCAAAATTGCCGACGGTAAGCGCACAGTGGGCAGGAAGCTGACCGAGCTCCGTTATAGTTCTGAGAATTTTCATTGTGCAATTTCCCATCCATACCCAGACGGCATCGAGCGCATCCGGGCTGCGGCTCTGGTGCGGGCTCAGGACAGTAATTTACCGCAACGGTGCAGAATCCGCAACGGCTTTCTGGATGACCCGGTGGGAATGGGCGTGTAAAAACGGTATGGTGCAATGAGGGCAAGACAGCACACGGCGTGTGAGCAGTCTCAGTACGAGCCCTGTGATTCTTTGATCTGCTCTGTTTTTCCGGCGGTCTTTGCGTGCTCAGGATACTCTGTCTTCAACTGCTCGACGACAGCCATTGCCTTTTCTTTTTTGCCCAACCTCTCGTAACAGGTGGCGAGCATATCGAGGGCTGATTTGTAGTATGAGAATGGGTCGGCCTGGAGCTCAGCGTCTGTTTCCGGGCCCATCTCTCTTACCTGCTCGAAGTAAGGAATCGCCCTTTTGTAGTTCTGCTCGAGAGCAAATATCATTCCCAGCTTGAAATGTGCGACCCTATTGTCGGAGTCGATGTTGATCGCGGTCAGGAACGTTCTGACGGCCTGTTCTATGTCGCCCTGACTTTTGTAGCTGCTGCCCATTGTGTTCCATGCGTGACTGTTGGACTTGTCGATGGCCAGGACCTTTTTGCACTGCCTGATGGTGTTGTTATACATGCCGCAAGTCGAGTATGCCTCGGCCCTGCTCAATATCCGATTTATGAACATCGACTTCATGAGGAACATGGCCAGCACGACAAACAGCACACTAAAGGACCATCGGGCGACAGGTTTAATCGACCGGTATTCGTGTGCTCCACAGTCGCAAGTTTCGTTGTGTTCAGTCACTGGAAAGCTCCTCAGGCAATGACGAGAAAGTAAACACCCAACGCCATCAGCACGTTCCCTGCCAAAAGCTCGACGCGTTCTTCGAGGCGGTGGATCTTTGGAGCAAGGTACATAATCAGGTCGGTCTTTATGAGACTTGTTGACAGGGCGACGGCCAATACGGGAAAGCTCTGGCCGAGCGCGAAACTAAAGAATATCAGCACGGCATAGGCCGAGAGGTTTTGTGTTACGACCAGGCCTGCTATGATAAGCAGGATGCTGCCGCAACATGGACACGCCGGCACTTCGAGCAATGCGAAGAATATGCCGAAAACAAACGCTCCGACATACTTCATGTGTCGCAGACTGTCTTTGAGCTCGAGCGTGGGATGCAAGAACCTTACATTCAGCAGGCCGGCAACGAAAAGACCGCAGACAAGCAGCAGCACACCAAGGGCCCAGAATATGTACTTGTTGATCTGGATGAATGCGAAGGCGAGATTTCCGACAAGGCCGAAGAAAATGCCCAGTGCGGTGTAGCTTGCGACGAGCCCACAGACGAAAAGAGCCGTGACAAGGATGGCCTTCTTTTTGGAATCGGCGGCGCCTGCGACGTAGCTCAGGACGACGGGAACCCGCACTATGGTGCAGGAGCTCAACGAGGCGAGCGCCCCGACCCAGAAGACGAGGAATATAGCCAGAAACGGAGCATCATTTACGAATTTCTGAACGGTTAAGACCACTGCAATACCCTTCATTCAAGGCGTTATCAGTCTGAGCCGCGGACGAAAACCACACAAATTCATCCCCACTACAGCAGTATTACTTTTCGGACTGATTAGCGACCGACTTGAGTGAATCACCGCAAGTCACACAGCGAGCCGAGCGAGCCGGCGAAGCGATTTTTGTGGTTATAACGCCCTGTATTATAAGAGCTTGCAAGAGTTTTTGGGAAGCTGCTAAAAACTACTTGCAGCTTAGTTGCATTTGGCTATATTTATCACAGGCAGGCGAGTGGGTCAGGCCTGGTCCTAAAAAAGGCTGGAGAATGAAGATGTCGGTTAAGGAAAAAACGAAGCACATTCTTGTAGAATTGAAGGGACACGCGCCCTTTACGATGTTGGGGGCTTTTTTGGGCATTGTCTTTATGCTGGCCTTTAGAAACGTGGGAGCAACAGGCAGTGGCGCCCTTTTTGCGGTCTTTCATCCTTCACACGTGGTGCTAAGTGCGATGGTGACCGCATCGATGTTCAAGGTGCATGCTGCGAAGAAACACTTCGTGTTTATGTTGATAGTGGGTTATCTCGGTTCTGTGGGCATTGCGACGCTCAGTGACATAATAATACCCCATATCGGTTCAGAGCTGCTGGGGCTTAATGCCCCGGCTCACGCCGAGCTGCACCGGCATGAAGCACCTTCCCAAGTGGGTGACAGTCCATCAAATGCTCATGAGGACCATGAAGGTTCTGAGCATGAGGAGCGTCGTGAGCACAAGATTCATCTTGGTTTTATCGAAGAATGGTATCTGGTTAATCCGGCTGCGATATTCGGTGTTCTTATCGCATATTTGCTGCCGCACACGAAATTTCCACATGCCGGTCATGTTCTGATCAGCACGTGGGCATCCTCGTCTTATATGCTGATGAACATCCAATCCGATATAACGATCGCCGCGGCCTTCGGGATATTTGCCACGCTGTTTCTGGCGACGTGGCTGCCCTGCTGCATCAGTGACATCATTTTCCCGCTGTTATTTGTCGGTTCGGATGTGGAGTTGGCAGGGCCCTGTCCCGTGCACAGCCGACATAGCCACCCGCATATTTGCAAAGAAGAAGAATCGCAGGAACGATGACAACCCGAGAGATAGAAAAGAGGACGGATGCTCTGTTGAACGCTGTGAAACTGAAGCGGACAGGTCCACGGAGGGTTGTCCTTGCCGCCCTGCTGCGTGCGGCCGAGCCCCAGAGTGCAGAGCAGATAGCCGTCAAGCTCGGGACCTCGGCGCCAAACAAAGTCACTGTGTACCGCACACTTGAGACTTTTGTGAATGCAGACGTGGTACATAAAGCCTTTCTGCAGAAAAGAACCTGGTACTACGAGCCGGCGGACAAATGCACGGATACTCAGTGTCACCCGCATTTCACGTGTACGCACTGCGGAGACACACACTGCCTGACGGAGATGTCGATACCTCTGGCTGAGAGTCCCTATAAGGGATTTGTTGTTCACCGCCAGCAGGTTCGGCTCGAAGGGTTGTGCCCGGACTGCGCGTGACGCAAGGACGCTGGAGGCAGGGAGAAGCACGGACGCTATTTTGGAGGAAACGCAGAGCCGCTGCGAGCCCGGTGGGCAGGGCCTGATGTCAGGTCAAATCCGAGAGTTTTATCGCCTCAAGCCTGCCTGCAATGTAATCTCTTATTCCCTTGAAGACCTTCATGATCTTTTTCTCGGTCTCGAGAGGCGTATGTGAAAAGAAATACTGGCTTACGGATTCGGTTGGCGCCAATGCGCCGTCCATAAGTCGTATTATTTCGGCGAGCGAAATCTTCGATGCCGGTTTTGCCAGGGCGTATCCGCCCGCTGTACCTCGTCTTGTTTTGATATATCCGCCCTGTTTCAATATTCCGAGGAGAAGCTCAAGATATTTCTTGGGGATGTTGTAGTGTGAGCAGATTTCTTCGATTTTGGTGTATCCGGCTTTCCGGCGGCGTGCTATGTATATCAAGGCCAAGATCGAGTATTCACTTTTTGTGGTAAGCTTCATTATTGCCCTTACGAATCATGTCTCATAGACATAATAGATGAGATCGGCTCTGCTGTGAAGCGGTAAAGTATTATTTTTCATAACGGTTTTTTCTCTGTCGGACCACAGAGGGATTTGTCGGAGCAAATCGGTGGGTAAGTGCAAGAGCCGTCTGCATCAGCGGTTTATTTGGGTAAAGGTGTGGACAAAAAGTGCGGTCGAGACTAACATACACCGCATGAAAACGTATCCTTTGAAGTTTCGTCCGATATTAAAATGCCGTATATGGGGTGGGCAAAAGCTGCGCGAGGTCTTCGGCAAAGACATCCCGGCCGGTGAGAAAATCGGAGAAAGCTGGGAGTTGGCCGATTTGCCGGAAGATAAATCGGTGATTTTAAATGGTGAGCTGGCCGGTCAGGCCATCAGAGAAGCCGTCGAAAAGTGGCCCGAAGAGATAACAGGAGAAGCGAATTTCTCGCTGCCTTTTCCTCTGCTGATAAAGATTCTTGATTGTGAAGAAGTCCTGAGCGTCCAGGTCCATCCGGATGCAGAGGCGGCCAAGCGGATGGGCAAGGGGGATTTGAAGACGGAATGCTGGTACATAATCTCCGCGGCGCCCGGAGCGGTGATTTACAAGGGTTTGAAAGACGGGGTCACAAAGAAGGAGTTTGCAGGAGCCATAAAGAACGGCACCGTCGAGAAGATGCTCAAGAAGATACAGGTCAAAGAAGGCGAGTGTCACTTCCTGCCTGCGGGCACGACTCATGCCATCGGCGCCGGATTGCTGATAGCCGAGATACAGACGCCTTCCGATACGACGTATCGGGTCTTCGACTGGAACAGGGTCGATGAAACGGGCAGGGGCAGGCAGCTCCATGTCGAAGAGGCGCTCGAATGTATTCATTTTGACGCATCGGCAGATAACCTTTCGGTGACTACACTTGGCAGGTTAGTGGACTGTGAGCACTTCAGGATTGATAAGGGGCATCAGGCCACGGGCTGTCAGGTGCTTCTTTCGCCGGGGAAAATGAAGACATTGATTATATTGACGGGATTCGGGACTATTCTGGGCCGGGATGGTGAGGCGATGAATTTCAGGGCGGGTGAGACGATACTGGTCCCGGCTGCTTATACGGGTGCAATGACGTTTGCAGATGAAAGTGAGTACCTTACGGTGACAATCTGACAGAGTAACATCGTAAAGGCGTAACAAATGAAAGGCACGCTGATGCAGATACCGTTTTTTGATTTGAAGGGGCAGTACGCCGAATACAAGGCGGAAGCTCTGCAGGTAATCGGTGAAGTCTGCGAGAGTCAGATGTTCTGCCTTGGGCCTTATGTGGCGAAGTTCGAAGAGAAAATCCGCGATTATTGCGGCTGTAAGTACGCCATAGGTGTGTCGAGCGGCACTGATGCTCTGCTGCTGAGTTTGATGGCGCTGGAAATCGGGGCCGGGGACGAAGTGATAACAACACCGTTCACGTTTTTTGCGACGGCTGCTTCGGTGGCCCGCGTCGGAGCAAAACCGGTCTTTGCCGATGCGGACGAAGATTCGTACAATATCGACCCGGCCAGGATAGAAGAGAAAGTGACCGAAAAGACACGCGCAATTATACCTGTCCATCTGTTCGGGCAAACTGCACAAATGAAGCCTGTTATGGAGATTGCAGGGCGTCACGGGCTTGCGGTGATAGAGGACGGCGCGCAGGCACTCGGGGCGACGCAGAACGGAATCAAGTGCGGCAATTTCGGCGACCTTGTGTGTTTCTCGTTCTATCCCACGAAGAACCTTGGCGCATTCGGAGACGCCGGGCTTGTGACGACCAACAACGGGGAGCTTGCGGAAAAAGTAAGGCTGCTGCGGGTGCACGGCGAAAATCCGCGGTATATCCACCGGATGATAGGGGGCAACTTTCGGATGGACAATATTCAGGGTGCGGTGCTGAGTGTGAAGCTGAAGCACCTCGACGGGTGGAACGAGAAACGCAGAGGTAACGCCGTGATTTACGACGGTATTTTTGCGGGTTCGCCGGTGAAGGCGCCTGTGACAGAGCCGAACAATTTCAGTATTTACAACCTGTACACAATCCGGGCGCCGGAAAGGGACGGGCTTCGGGAATATCTGACGGAGAATGGGGTCGGTTGTGGAGTGTTTTATCCGAAGCCGCTTCATCTGCAGGAGTGCTTCACGGAACTCGGGTACAAGGCCGGGGATTTTCCGGTGGCGGAGCGGCTGTGCAGTGAGGTTCTGTCACTGCCGATTTATCCTGAGCTTAGACTTGAGCAGATTGAGCATGTGGCGAAGACTGTGTTGAGATTCTACGAATAGTGTAATAGGGTTCCCAAACGCAATTAGTCGCGTTTGGGGTCCCTAAGGGAGTTTATCGGTGCTGAAAGCAAGTGAGAATCCACCTGTTGCCTGGCCCGAGGGAAAATCGATACGGCAATTCTCCGGGCAGTGGTGGGTTGCGCACACAAAGGCACGGAACGAGAAGGCGCTTGCTCAGGACCTAGCCGGCAAAGATATAAGCTACTTTCTTCCGATGAGCTGGAAAGTGCATCATCACCGCGGGCGAAAGTTTCGGTCGTTTCTTCCGCTGTTTAGCGGGTACCTGTTCTTCTGCGGCCAGGAGAATCAGCGCGTTGAAGTTCTGCGTACGAATCGCGTGGCGAACCTGATTGAAGTGAAAGACCAGGAGAGACTGCTCACAGAGCTTGTGCAGATTGAGCAGGCGCTTGTGGCCGGTGCTCCTCTGGTGCCGCACAAGTATATCGAGATTGGGCGGCACTGCCGCGTAACAGCGGGGCCTCTGAAGGACCTGGAGGGGATTGTGGTCAATGCAAGAAATGGAATGCGGCTTGTATTGCAGGTGGATATGCTCGGCCAGGCGGCAAGCGTAGAGATTGACACCGACATGATAGAGCTTATCGAAGAGTAAGCGGTTTTGGATGTCCGGCGCAGTTGATTGTGCTGCAGAGCAGGTCGATATAGACCGATATAGTGGATAAGAACAGAGGGATGCGAAATGAAGGTTTGCGTGGTTGGTATTGGTTACGTTGGGTTGGTGACAGCGGGCTGTCTTGCCGAGGCCGGCAACAATGTTGTATGCGTGGACAACGATGAGAATAAAGTCGCCGCCCTGAAAGATGGGGTGATACCGATATACGAACTCGGTCTGACAGAGATAGTCAAACGCAACGAAATGCTTGGCCGACTGCACTTTACGACCGAGCTGAAGCAAGGCGTGGACGATTCACTGATAATTTTTCTTGTGGTGGGTACTCCGCCCAGGCCGGACGGCTCAGCAGATATGTCCGCCGTATTCGCCGTGGCCGGTGAAATAGCCGAGTACCTTAGTGAGTACCGAATCATAGTCACAAAGAGCACCGTCCCCGTCGGAACGCACAAAAAGGTAACGGAACTGATCAGGTCTAAGACCGAAGTTGCGTTCGACTACGTGAGCAATCCGGAATTTCTCAAGGAAGGTTCCGCCGTCGAAGATTTTATGAGCCCGGACCGAATAATCATAGGAACAGACAATCCTGCGATGATGGAGATAATGAAACAGTTATACAGCCCGTTTATGCGCAGAGGCAACCGGATACTGTTTATGGATGCGGCGTCGGCTGAGATGACCAAGTATGCGGCGAATGTGATGTTAGCGACAAGAATCTCTTTTATGAATCAACTTGCGGCACTGTGTGAAAAAATAGGCGCGGATGTGGAGCTGGTCAGGCAGGGACTCGGCAGAGATTCGCGGATTGGGCCGGCATTTTTGTTTCCCGGCATTGGTTTCGGCGGAAGCTGTTTTCCCAAGGATATCAGGGCGATGATTCATACCGGCGACGAGCACGGTGTGGAGATGACGGTAGCCAAAGCGGTGCAGCAGGCAAACGCCGATTCGCAGGAGAGATTTGCGAAACGGATAGCGGACTATTTTGCCGACAGAAAGGACGTGGTGCTGGCGGTGTGGGGACTTGCCTTTAAGGCAAAGACCGACGACGTCAGGGAGTCACCGGCTATAAACTGCATAGAAAAGCTGCTCGATAAGGGGATAAAAATAAGGGCCTACGACCCGGAAGCGGCTTGTGGGGCGCTGCAAGTGCTCGATGAAAAAATCGAGACGTTCGACAACGGCTACGATGCGCTCGACGGCGCAGACGCCCTTGTGATTCTTACGGATTGGCAGGAATTCAGAAATCCCGACTTTGAAATTATCGCCGGAAAGTTGAAGAAACCGCTCATCTTTGACGGCAGAAATCTCTACGACCCGAAAATAGTCAACAAGGCAGGAATCGAATATCACAGTATTGGAAGGGCATCCGTCTGAGCTGTTCCTAAAATGCGGCGAGCACAACCGGCAGGATGGTCCTGCCGGAGGGAGCATAAAGGAAGCGCGGAGCTAAATATATGGTTCTCACTCATGATATTGGTAAAGAATAACAGCAAAATTGGGTATATTGAGGGCATTTGGCCGATATGTTATCGGACAACTTCTCAATTTTTGCATGGAGGCCCAATATGCCCGAACAAAGACACCATAAAAAACAGC
>JAUVYV010000075.1 GCA_030602885.1 Phycisphaerales bacterium | reverse complement strand
CACATGTTGTCGATATTTGTGATTATGTCGAGAATATAGGGCTCTGTGGAAGCACATCCCGAGCGCTCGACACCCTGTGAGCACGTGCTCCGGTCGGTCTGGTCAGCCAGGCCCGGAACTGGACCGGCCGGAACCTGCTTTTAACACAGGGAACAAGGTTACGACTTTGGCAGGATCGCACGGATCATGATCGACCATCCTTCTCAAGTTCATAACAAAGAAACATCTGTCCTCCGGTCCGACTACGCCTGTTATGGCGAGTATAGGAGGCGAACGCATATCGATGAATTTGAGGCAGCGTGGGCCGTTTATAACTTCACCGATGACCCGGACCATCGCTCGAAAGCAGAGCTCCTGTCCAGTTGTCGTCAAAACGCCTGGTTTACCAGGCAGGTCGAAACCGGCGAAATTCGAATAGCCTCAAACGCTTGTCACCTACGATGGTGCCCGGTATGTGCAGAATCCCGCAAAAATTTTATTGGCCATTCGGTAGCCGAGTGGCTCAAAAAACAGAAGTATCCTAAGCTCATGACCCTAACGCTCAAGCATAGGGACATGCCTTTATTTCATCAAGTCACTGACCTTTATCGATATTTTCTGCAGCTTCGAAAATTGAAGGACTTCAGAGACATCGTTACCGGTGGCGTATGGTTCTTCCAAGTCAAGGAATCCTCAAAGACCAAGGAATGGCATGTGCATATCCACTGCGTTGTCACCGGCAAGTATTTCCCCAGGGCACACCTTAGGCACCTTTGGTTAGGTGTTACCGGTGATTCGATGATTACAGATATCCGTTCGGTTAAGGACCCCGAGGGCTGTGCCCTTGAGGTTGCTCGATATGCGGCTAAGCCAGGACCCCTGCGTGGTTTGACGTTGAACCATGCCGTAGAATTGGTATCCGTTATGCACGGCCGCCGCATCTGTGGGACGTGGGGCACCGGCCGTGCAGTGTCCCTACGTCCCCCAAAATTCAAAGACAAACACTTATGGTCTAGTGTTGGCAGCTGGTCAATGGTCATGGCGAATCGTAAGACCGATGTCACCTGCCATCAAATCTATAACGCCTGGTCACATAACGAACCTCTCATTGACGGCATCAATTGTTACAACCATGAAGCCAGAGCCCAGGGCAGGCACGTTTGCGATTTGTCAGATGTTGACCAGCTCGAGCAGATTTATTCAGAAAGTTGGATACCACCATGACAATTCCTTACGTAACAGACTTTGCCTTTGAATCTGACCTCAAAGACTTTGAAAAAAACCGAATGTACCCACCAAATCATAAAGGAGACCACATGATTGCAGTAAACGACTCACATCTTAAGGCGATCGCCAGGGCTATTCACTTCGTACGGTCCGGGATATCCTTCTCGATGACTCCAACACATCGCGAACACATTGAACATGACATCGTTTTGCTTGACCAGATACACAAATTTTGTCGACAACAAATCACCGAGCCTGGCCTGCCTATGTCACCCCGACCAGCTGCCCAGGTCAACAACGGAGAAAAAGATGGGCCAACGAATACCAAAGCCGCCGATTGAATTTGGTCGCGATTGTGGTTCTTGTACCCCTGCCCTCTGGCCCGCCGGTGAAACTCCCAAATTCATCTACTGCATGTTCTGGGATATCGTTGGTTGTGGAGTCGGGCCAAACGATCCCCCGAACGGAGAGATTTTCAAGATGGAGCAATCAGCAACTATCGACTGCCTTTGGATTTCCGATGGATCCGTTTGGAAGCCTGACTATCATGCCGATGTTGTTGGCCCAGTTGGCAGCCGCCTACGCTTGCTCGATGCCGGTGGCTTCTCTTTTTTCATTGATACAAATCGTACATGCCGTGCCGAGTACTTCACTTACACCAATGACCAAGCTGCCTGTATTCTTGCCTACGCAGGGTCAGCTGGTTTTGGATCCATTTGGTGGAATCAAGAGGTCACCGACCTTATCTCAGCCTTTGGCCTCGGTTCACCTGGTAAGCTTTTTTACGAGCTTTTTGGCTTTACCGGTGTGCTCGAAGTCCATAAATTCACAGACTTGTATCAAAAAACCAACGTTAAAATACTGACCGTTTAGTATAAGGGTCAAGCATGCCGTAAAATTTTTTTATTTTTCGTTTGCATGTGGCCTGCCCTTTTTCGTATGATTGATTCTGTCTTTGGTTGTTAGTAGCATCAATCGAAATCACGGTAGTTCCGGGCGTACCGGTGACATCCGTGATTTTTTTTTGTCTCTTAAAGGAGCATGTCATGAAAGTAAAATTTGGTGGCGGAATTGTGGATGCACGTGGTTCTATTGCCGGAAACACGTACAGCCGAAACCATTATGGAGCGTACGTCCGTGCCAGGACTACGCCCATTAACCCCAACACGGCACGCCAGGTCCTGGTCCGTACTGCCATTGCCTTCCTGGCTGATATGTGGGCCAATACCCTTACAGCTGTCCAGCGTACGGCCTGGAATCTGTACGGGTCCTCAGTTGCTATGGTCGACAGCCTGGGTGCAACGATGTACCTGACCGGTTACAATCACTTCATCCGTTCGAACCTGATTGCCAAGATGGTTCCATATCCTCTCGTCTCGGTAGGGCCTACCGTCTTCGAGATTCCTGCCCAGGACCCTACCCTTGCAGTCACCTTGTCAGAAGCTACCCAGGTTTTGACTATTGCCTTTGATGACACTATGGATTGGGCCACTGAAACTGCCGCCTATATGTTCTTTTTCCAGGGCAAACCGCAAAACGCTCAGCGGAATTTCTTCGGTGGACCATGGCGACTTATCGGTTCAGTCGCAGGTATCGACCCGGGTGGACCGGTCGAACCGCATGCCGGTACTGCCGTATTTGCCATTGCCGAGGGTCAGCATCAATGGATTTACGCTCGAATCATGCGAGCAGATGGGAGATTGTCCGAACCGTTTAGGGCTGATAACTTTTGTGCCGCTTAGGCCAACGGTGATCGGGGCCGCGATTATTTTCCCGATTCCGTTTATCGTCGATATCGATTTAGAATTCAGCGAACCGATGGACCAAACGTTGACACCCGGTGACATCAACGTGGAAGTCATCGCCGATGCTATTCCTTACTTCGGTGCATTTCAAAGCTGGACCGATGCCACGCATGCTCGATATCAATTTGCAGCTCCCTGGCCTCCGGCTGCAGCAACGATTCAACTTCGTGTGCTCGATACTCAGCTTCAAAATCTTACCGGTGGTATCTGTAAAACTTCCGGCTTAATTACAATCGTTCCTTAATCATTGAGGGTACATTCAATGGCAAAATCACGCAAAAAAGTGAATAAAAAAACCGGTGATAAATCCCTTACCAGTCTCAAAGCCTGGGGACGCGATGACCTTACTCACAGGAGAATTCGCACCTTACCTGGTACTCGAGGATTCACTCCGAGGACTTGATTTCTTGTTAGATGGACTTGCCCTTCGGCAGCCGGCAGCCGGTTATGATCTAAATTGCCCTGGTCAAGCAGCTCCGGAGCCTGGCTGCGCCGTAATCCTCGATTCCAGCCCAATAACCCAATGTCCCCCAAATGGACCATTCAGGGCCCTGACTTTTCACAATCTGCATAACTTCACTTTTCTGTTTAGTCCACCTTCGAAAATTGTGCTTACAGGTCCTATGCGAAAAACTTCCTGACATCACGATGTTTTTGCGATATCTTTCCGAGGAAAAACCCGATAAACAAAAAAGGAACACGAATCCGCATCAAAAATATGCTCCTAGAACTAAAAAAGATATCGCCATCGTGACATCCATTCATCGCCCTAGTAGCCCGCAACTTTTCGTATGTAGTCGACTGCACAATACACCTCGAGCCCGTAACATCCAGTATGTAGTCGACTGCACAATCCACCTCCCAGCCCGTAACTTCATTTTTGTAGTCGACTGCACAATCCACCTCCCCTCACCAAAACGCCATCAACCGTCAACTACCCATAGCACCCTTTTAGCAAATCGATTGATTACTTACAGTTACATTTATCTGGACTTAGCTTTAAAACCACGTTGACGCTGACGCCAACCCCAAACAAGAACCTTGGAACCTACGTCCGTTTTGCCGTCAATTGGCACTGTCGTTTCTCGCATCCATGCTCGACAATTGCCGTTCACCGGAGAACACCGCGACCCTGCGACCGCCCTCCAGGCGGTCGCAGAGAGCAGGGTCGCCCAATCTTACGCCAGTGCGTCTTCGTTTTGCAGCGACCCTGCCAACAACAAGGAAAATCGTTGCTTCGCAACTCACTTACTATTTTAAAAGGGCCAGCCGGTGACAACTCAATTTTCGGTTGGCAAGCATTCTCTTTAGTTCCGAAAAATTGCTTATGTCACCTAAAATCCGAGGGGCCATGGCTATAGATGCGAAACATCATCGCGTCTTTTTTTTTCTGCCTACGGATTTTGCTGGCCCTTCACGGGCCGAACATCACGGCCCGCCACCCCGCCGATGTCAACTACCACGCCCGAGCTGCACGGTCATGTCACTTGCTCCATCGGCGGGGTGGAATTGTCGAAACGACATCGATTTTGTTATGCCCTGAAAATCACTGGCCCCATTGCATTCGTTGGGGCCACGTATTTTTCTACATATCCATCGCATGTGGCTTGGTTGATGCTGCGATGTTTTTCCGCTCTCCAAATGATGCCCCGTACAAAATTTGTTGAAATTTATTTGCCCTGGAGTGATTGTCGTGTTGACCACGTCATATAGCCCTTTCTCAGCTCTGAGAGCACGTCTGTACGGTCCACACAGCTCCAATCGAGAGCCGTCGGCACCAATCTGACCCCCACATCTGGTATTTTGCTCTTGACGGAGACCACATGTTGTCGATATTTGTGATTATGTCGAGAATATAGGGCTCTGTGGAAGCACATCCCGAGCGCTCGACACCCTGTGAGCACGTGCTCCGGTCGGTCTGGTCAGCCAGGCCCGGAACTGGACCGGCCGGAACCTGCTTT